>DASSXG010000130.1:0-72977 GCA_035704085.1 Candidatus Acidiferrum sp.
ACCTCCAACCCGGCCATCTTCGAGAAGGCCGTCACTGGCAGCAATTTGTACAACGATATCATCACGTCGCCGGACTCAAAGAAACTGGACGCCAACGGCGTCTTCGAGAAAATCGCCATTCGCGACGTGCAGGACGCGTGCGACATCTTCAAGCCGGTGTATGCGGAGACGAAACGCCGCGACGGCTACGTGAGCCTGGAAGTTTCGCCATTTCTTGGATTTGACACCAAGGCCTCGCTCGCGGAAGCCCGCCGCTTGTGGAAAGCTGTGGATCGCCCGAACGTCATGATCAAGATTCCCGGCACGCCCGAAGGCCTCCCCGCCATACGCCAGGCCCTCGAAGATGGCGTCAACATCAATATCACACTGCTTTTCGCGCAGTCGGCATACGAACAGGTCGCCGAAGCGTTCCTCTCTGCTCTCGAAGCTCGCGCCGCGAAGGGTCAGGACATCAGCCACATCGCGAGTGTCGCCAGCTTTTTCGTCAGCCGCATCGATACGCTCGTGGATAGCAAACTGGATGAAAAACTGAAGAGCACGACAGATCCAGCGCAGAAGGCGCTGCTCGAAAACCTCCACGGCAAAGTCGCTATTGCCAACGCTCGGCTCACCTACAAGAAGTACCAGGAACTTTTCGGCGGTCCGCGCTGGAAAGCCCTGGCAGCCAAGGGCGCTCAGACGCAACGCCTTCTTTGGGCCAGCACTAGCACTAAGAATCCGAAATATCGGGACGTGGTTTACGTCGAAGAACTCATTGGGGCGGACACTGTGGACACCATTCCTCCCGCGACCATAGACGCCTTCCGCGATCACGGAAAGGTTCGCCACAGCCTCACCGAAAACGTGGAAGGCGCCGCGAAAACCATGGCCGATCTGGCCCAGGCCGGAATTTCCATGAAAGAAGTGACGGATAAGCTGATGGTCGACGGCGTCAAACTTTTTTCCGACGCCTTCAGGACCCTCTTGGATGCCGTCAGCAAAACGGCAGGTGTGCCCGCGTGAGCCTGAACCGCCAGACCTACAAGTTACCCGGCCCGCTTGCAGGTGCGGTAGCGGCGTCTATTGACGACTGGAAAAAAAACAATAAAGTCGCGCGCCTTTGGCAGAAGGACGCTTCGCTGTGGACGGGAACGGACGAGGGCAATTGGCTCGGCTGGCTCGCCATCACCGAGGAACAGCTTGCCCACATAGATGCCTTGAAGCAAATTGCCGCGGACGTGAAGAAGGCTCGTTTCAAGCACGCCTTGCTTCTCGGGATGGGGGGTTCCAGCCTTTGCCCTGAAGTCCTGCGCATGACCTTTGGAAAGATCAAAGGCTTTCCCGAGTTGCACGTTCTCGATTCCACTGACCCCGCCCAAATCATGGCCATCGAAGCGAAGGTGGATCTCAAGAGTACGGTTTGCATCGTCTCTAGTAAATCGGGCAGCACGCTGGAACCAAATATCTACAAACAGTATTTCTTCGAGCGCATCAAGTCCAAGGTTGGCGAAAAAGAAGTTGGCAGCCGTTTTATCGCCATAACCGACCCAGGTTCGAAGATGCAGCAAGTGGCGGAGGCCGACAAATTTCGCAGGATTTTCTTTGGCGTTCCGAGCATCGGCGGCCGCTATTCAGCGCTTTCCAATTTCGGCATGGTTCCCGGGGCCGTGATGGGTCTCGACGTCGCGAAGTTCTTGAAGAACACGCAGGAGATGGTTCAAGCCTGCAGCGCAACTGCTTCCGCTGACGTGAATCCAGGAGTGATTCTGGGGACGATCCTCGGCACGGCCGCGAATCAGGGCCGGGACAAAATCACCTTCATCACCTCGCCCGGAATCTCTGACCTCGGCGCGTGGCTCGAGCAATTGATTGCCGAATCCACGGGCAAGATCGGCAAAGGCATTATTCCCGTTGACCGCGAACGCCTCGCCAAGCCGGCCACTTACGGTAATGATCGCGTCTTCGCCTACCTACGCCTGGCTTCGAAACCCAATAAAGCCCAGGATGCCGCAGTCGCCGCTCTCGAGAAAGCCGGTCATCCTGTCGTGCGCATCACTCTTCCGAATACTTACAATCTTGGCCAGGAGTTCTTTCGCTGGGAAATCGCGACCGCTGTTGCAGGCGCGATCATCGGCATCAATGCTTTCAATCAGCCCGACGTGGAAGCCAGCAAGATCGAAACGCGCAAGCTGACGAGCCAGTACGAGGCCACAGGGAGCCTTCCACCAGAAGTGCCATTTTTTGAAGCAAGCGGCATAAAGCTTTTCGCCGACGATAACAATGTAGCCGCAGTGCACGGCCCGACTCTTGCCGATGTTCTGAAGACGCATCTTTTGCGGCTCAAAGCCGGCGATTATTTTGGCGTCCTCGGCTACACCACGATGAACGCCGCGCACGAGAAATCCTTGCAAACGATTCGCCACGCCGTGCGTGACAAGAAAAAAGTGGCTACGGTCCTGGGCTTCGGCCCGCGTTTCTTGCATTCCACGGGACAAGCCTACAAAGGCGGTCCCAATAGCGGTGTCTTTCTGCAGATTACCTGCGACGATGCCAAGGATTTGCCCGTGCCCGGACAAAAGTACACCTTCGGCATAGTCAAGGCAGCACAGGCTCGCGGTGATTTCGCTGTTCTCGCCGAGCGCGGCCGCCGTGCTTTGCGCGTCCACTTGGGTAAGAATCTGAAGTCGGGGCTCGCCACTCTGACGAAAGCCGTGCAAAAAGCGATTGCCTAGAGTTGCAAAGAATTTCTACTTCGCGGAACGCTGAGGAGCGCAGACGATGCAATTGGGGATGATCGGGCTGGGAAGAATGGGCGCCAATATGGTGCGGCGCCTGCAAAAAAATGGCCACAAATGCGTCGTCTACGACCGCAGTGCGGATTCTGTCAAGCAACTCGAAGGCGAAGGCGCAACCGGCTCGGCTTCGCTCGATGATTTCATCAAGAAGCTCCAGAAACCGCGGGCGATTTGGCTCATGGTTCCGGCGGCCGTTGTCGATGCCACACTGCATGATCTGGTCGGCAAGCTTGAAAAAGACGACGTGGTCATCGACGGCGGAAATTCGTACTACATCGATGACATTCGCCGCGCCAAAGAACTATCCGGCAAAGGCATCCACTATTGCGACGTTGGCACCAGTGGCGGCGTGTGGGGCCTCGAACGCGGCTATTGTCAGATGATTGGCGGAGAGACGGCCGTCGTAAAGCGTCTCGATCCCATTTTCAAAACGCTTGCGCCAGGCCGCGGGAATGCCGAGCGCACGCCCGGCCGCGATAAGGTACCTGGCACAGCCGAGGAAGGCTACCTTCACTGTGGCCCCTCAGGCGCCGGTCATTTCGTCAAAATGGTCCACAACGGCATCGAATACGGCCTGATGGCCGCTTACGCCGAAGGCCTGAATATTCTCAAGCATGCCAATGCCGGCAAATCTCAGCGTGAAACCGACGCGGAAACCACACCACTTCGCAATCCGGAACACTATCAGTACGATTTCAATCTTGCCGACGTCACGGAAGTATGGCGCCGCGGCAGCGTCGTGGCATCGTGGCTGCTCGACCTGACTGCGATTTCTCTTCTTGAGCAGCCAACTCTGGAACGCTTTTCGGGCCGCGTCTCCGATTCCGGAGAAGGCCGCTGGACCATACTCGCCGCCATTGAATCCACGGCGGCAGCGCCCGTTCTGACCGCTTCTCTGTTCCAGAGGTTTACGTCGCGCGGCGAAGACGAATTTGCCGCAAAAGTATTGTCCGCGATGCGTTTTCAGTTCGGCGGACACATCGAAAAGAAGTCTGGGCATTAGGAATTTCAAGGGCCATTTCGCGCCCGAGAATAGGAATTCTCTCTCATGAGCCTCGACCATTTGGACATGAACCCCACCGCGTCGCCATGTGTGATGGTTATTTTCGGCGCCACCGGCGACCTCACCAAGCGCAAGCTGATTCCCGCGCTCTGTAACCTGGCCCAGGACGACGTTCTGCCGAAACAATTTGCCATCGTGGGCTTCGCCGGCAACGATTTTGATACCGCCAGCTTCCGGAAAATGCTGTCCGCAGAAATTCCCAAATACGTTTCCACACCCATCGACCCGAAGCTCTGGGACTGGATGTGCGAGCGCATCTACTATGTCAAAGGTGATTTCCTGGATCCGGAAGCCTACAAGCGCCTGGACCAGCAGATCAGCGAAGCCGATAAAAAGCACAACACTCTGGGCAACCGGTTCTTCTATCTGGCCGTGGCTCCGCGCTTCTTTTCCCCCATCGCCCAGATGCTCGGCCAGTGTTGTCTGACAAAAGAAGAGAGCGGCCATTGGGCGCGCGTGATTATCGAAAAGCCTTTTGGCCATGACCTCGAATCGGCTAGGAAGCTGAACCAGGAATTGAGCCAGGTCCTGACCGAAAAGCAGATCTACCGCATCGATCACTACCTCGGTAAAGAGACCGTGCAAAACGTCATGGTCTTCCGCTTTTCCAACAACATCATCGAGCCGCTCTGGAACCGCAATTATGTCGACCACGTGCAAATCACCGCCTCCGAAACCGTCGGCGTCGAGCACCGCGGCGGCTTTTACGAGACTGCCGGCGCTCTTCGCGACATGGTGCCCAATCATCTTTTCCAGCTTTTGACCATGACTGCAATGGAGCCTCCCATCTCTTTCGGCGCCGACGAAGTTCGCAACAAGCAAGCCGAAGTGCTGCACGCCATTCAGCCTCTCGACCCTGAAGACGTTTTGAAAAATATGGTGCGCGGACAGTACGGCCCCGGCATAGTTGATGGGCAACGCGTCGAGGGCTACCGCAACGAGCCTGATGTAGCTCCCGATTCGAACACGGAAACCTTTGTCGCGCTGAAATTGCAAATTGACAACTGGCGCTGGGCTGGCGTCCCTTTCTATCTTCGCACCGGCAAACGTCTCGCCCAGCGCATGACCGAGATCGTCATCCAGTTTCGTCGCACTCCCTTCGTCCTTTTCCGCAATACCACGGTGAGAAATCTGGAGACCAACCGTCTGGTCATTCACATTCAGCCCGATGAAGGCATCTCCCTCAGCTTCGGCGCCAAGGTTCCCGGCTCGGTGATGAAACTAGGCCTCGTCAACATGGATTTCGATTACCGCACTTATTTCGGCGCGGAACACAGTACCGGCTACGAAAGGCTCCTGCGCGATTGCATGGCCGGCGATGCCACGCTCTTCCAGCGCTCGGACATGGTCGAAGCAGGCTGGAGCGTCATCCAGCCGATCCTCGACGTGTGGCACGCCCTGCCTGCGCGCGGATTCCCCAACTACGCAGCCGGTTCCTGGGGGCCCATCGAGGCTGATGAATTACTCGAAAAGGACGGCCGCTCTTGGCGCCGGCCGGGCGAAGAAGAAGTCGACAAGCGCGGGCGCATCGCCGTCCCGGAACGCCTTGGCATCATTACCTAGGGAGCGCGAGTGGACCGCGAGATTCGAATCCTGCCGGATGCCGCCGCGGTCGCCAGGCGCGCTGCGCAAGAGTTCGTCCAGGTAGCGGTCGCCGCAGTTCGCGCGAAGGGCTCCTTCGCCGTGGCCCTTTCCGGCGGTTCGACCCCGAAAGCGCTTTACAGCCTCATGGTCAACGATCAGACGCTGCGCTCGCAGGTCCCCTGGGATAAAATGCATCTGTTCTTCGGTGACGAGCGCCATGTTCCGCCCGATCACGCGGACAGCAATTTCCGCATGGCGATGGAAGCGATGATTTCGAAGGCGCCTCTGAAGCCGGAACAAGTCACGCGGATCAAGGGCGAGTATCCCGATACAGAGCAAGCCGCACTGGAATACGAAAAAGCTCTGCGCGAATATTTCAAGCTGAAGGATGGAGAGTATCCGCGTTTTGATCTCCTTCTCGCTGGGATGGGCAACGAGGGTCACACACTCTCGCTTTTCCCGGGCACGAAAGCGCTTCATACCGATAAGCGCCTGGTTGCGCGAAACTGGATCGGCAAGTTGTACACGGACCGGATTACACTCACCGCTCCGACAGCCAGCAACAGCGCGGAAATTATGTTTATGGTGACCGGCGCGGACAAGACCCCGGCGCTGAAAGCGGTGCTGGAAGGTCCCTTTGAGCCGGAGCAATTGCCGGCGCAATTGCTCCAGCCCAAAAATGGAAAATTGCTTTGGCTGGTGGACGCTGCCGCCGGCAGCATGCTGACATCAGGAACTCGCGATTAGCGGACGGCCTTGCAGTCGCAGTACAATAGCTAGCCTCGCCGTCGCGGACAGATTGAGGAGAGCGAAATGGCTACAACGTTGACTTCCGGAAAAATCGAAACTTACCTCGGTGCGAAGGCCGAATCCCTCTTGGGATTCAAATCCCCGAAAATCGCTAAGGAGCGCTTGCATCTTCCCGGCCCGGACTTTGTCGACCGCGTCTACGCCGCGACCGACCGCAACGTCCGCGTGCTCGCGAATCTCCAGCGCTTCTTCAGCCACGGCCGCCTCAGTGGCACCGGCTATCTCTCCATCCTGCCCGTGGACCAGGGCATTGAGCACTCCGCCGGCGCCAGCTTCGCCAAGAATCCCGATTACTTCGACGGCGGAAACATCGTCAAGCTGGCCATCGAAGGCGGCTGCAACGCCGTGGCTTCCACCTTCGGCGTGCTCGGCTCCGTCGCGCGCCAGTACGCCCACAAAATTCCCTTCATCGTGAAGATCAATCACAACGAGTTGCTCACTTATCCCAATCGCTTCGACCAGGTTCTCTTCGGGACCGTGCAGCAGGCTTACGACCTCGGCGCCGCCGCCGTTGGCGCCACAATCTATTTCGGCTCCGACCAAAGCACGCGCCAGATCGTCGAAATCAGCCAGGCCTTCGCTCACGCCCATCAGCTCGGCATGGCCACGGTCCTTTGGTGCTACCTCCGCAACAGCGCCTTCAAGAAGGATAAGGACTATCACGTCTCCGCCGACCTCACCGGCCAGGCCAATCATCTCGGCGTGACCATCGAGGCCGACATCATCAAGCAAAAGCTTCCGGAAAATAATGGCGGCTACCAGGCCCTCAACATGGGCGATTCCAGCTACGGCAAATTCGACAAGCGCATCTACACCGAACTCACCAGCGACCATCCCATCGACCTGACCCGCTATCAGGTCGCCAACTGCTATATGGGGCGCGCCGGCCTAATCAACAGCGGAGGCGCTTCCGGAGCAAACGACTTCGAGGAAGCCGTGGCCACCGCCGTCATCAACAAGCGCGCTGGTGGCACCGGCCTCATCTCTGGCCGCAAAGCCTTCCAGCGCCCGATGAAAGAAGGCGTCCAGCTCCTCAACGCCATTCAGGACGTCTACCTCAGCCCCGAAGTAACTGTCGCCTAGAGCTGGCCAAGCAAAATCAGAATCGCGCCGCGGAATTGAGTTCCCGAAAAGCTCAGGCAGGGGAAACTCAGCGGCGTTTCCTTTCGCATCAAGATTGCTTGAAACAAAAGGCCGATTCCCGAATCACACGCCATTGAGAAACATAAGGAGACTTTGTGGCGAACAATTTGAATGGAAAGGCCGTCGCGGTTACGGGTGGTGACCAGGGCATTGGACGTGCCATCGCCGAGCGCCTCGCACAGGAAGGCGCGGACGTAGCGATCTGCTACCGCGCAAACAAGTCGGGGGCGGAAGAGGTTGTCGCCGGAATTCAAGCAATGGGGCGCAAGGCCGCCGCGATTCAATGCGACGTCGGCAAAGTGGCGGATGGGCAACGCTTTATTGCCGAGGCCGTGGCCGCGCTGGGTGAGATTGACATCCTCGTGAATAATGCGGGACTCGAGCGCCGCGCCGATTTCTGGGATGCCACGGAAGCGGACTACGACGCGGTGATGAACGTCAATTTGAAGGCGGTGTTCTTCATCACGCAGGCGTTTGTGAAGCATCGCATGCAGGCAAAGAAGGGTGGAAAAGTCATCAACGTGAGCTCCGTGCACGAGGAGCTTCCTTTCCCGCATTTCACTTCGTATTGCGCGAGTAAAGGCGGCGTGAAAATGCTGACGCGCAATCTTTCCATCGAGCTCGCGCCGCTTGGCATCGCCATCAACAACATTGCGCCCGGAGCGATCGAAACGCCCATCAACTCGAAGCTGCTAAACGACCCGGCGAAATTGAACGCGTTACTTGGAAATATTCCGCTGAAGCGGCTCGGCAAGCCGGAAGATGTGGCCTCGCTGGCCGCGTTCCTTGCTTCTTCAGGCTCCGACTACTCCACCGGCACAACATTCTTCGTGGACGGTGGACTGACCTGGAATTATCAAGAGCAGTAGAAACTCGATTTGGCTCGCCGAAGCAGAGCGAAAACATTGTGGGGGCTGTTTCGTTCAAGCGTGGGAGCGCGTCGCGGCGCGCGCGGCTTCCAGAAGTTTTCTTGCGTTTTCTCGAATGTCGCCTTTGCCGAAGACGGCATTTCCGGCTACAAGCAACTCAGCGCCGGCGCGCACGACGTCTCCGACAGTATTGAGCGCAATGCCGCCGTCTACTTCGATACGATAGGATAGGCCGAGCGATTCGCGGACTTCGACGAGGGTCTTGATCTTTTGCAGCGCGCCGCGAATGAATTTCTGCGCCCCGAATCCCGGATTCACGGACATCACGAGCACGTGATGAATCATATCCAGCACCTCGTCCAGGGTGTGAACAGGTGTCGCAGGATTGATCACCACACCGGGCTCGCATCCATGTGACTCGATCAGTTGCAGCGTGCGGTGCAAATGCACGCAGGCTTCTTGGTGCACCGAGATCCAGCTCGCGCCAGCTTCGGCAAACGCTGGAATGTAATTGTCGGGATTCTCGATCATCAGGTGGCAGTCGAGAACCGCATTCGGTAGAGCTTTTCGCAGAGATGCCACGACCAGCGGCCCAATTGTGATGTTCGGCACGAAATGGCCGTCCATCACGTCCACGTGTAGCACGGTGCCACCTCCGTCCAGGGCGGCTTTCGCGTCAGCGCCGAGCGCGGCGAAATTGGCGGACAAGATCGAAGGTGCCAGTTCAACGGTCATGGGCGTCGGGCGGCTCCTTTCCTTCCGTGACAACGGCGATTATACGCGGAACGGTATCTTGATGCCGGAAACGCGAAGCTCTGAAAAAAATCCGGCAAGGAACAATTGCAACTAGCAATTGACCGGCGTATGTTTTTTGTGCAAGAGGCAAACCAACAATGCGCGTCCATCAAGCTCTGTCCCTTCGATTCCTGAGCCCGGTACTTTTTCTGGCGCTGTGCGGCGGGCTCGTGGCCGCCAACTCGCCTGAGGTTCCGGTTGTGGATGGCGGCCTCGGCTCTTGCCGCGCGGATTTCACTGTAAAGGACGGCTCGGGCAAGCCTATCTATGACGCCAAGATTCATGTCACCATCAAGTACGGATTCTTCAGCAAACGGAAGACGGAGCTCGAAGTCGGCACGAACAGCGACGGCAAAGCGCGCTTCACCGGCTTGCCCAATTTCTCGAAGAAGCCCCTCGAATTTTCCATCAAGAGCGGCACGGTGTCGACGACGGTCACCGATGATCCTTCGGACAATTGCACCGCCTCCTTCGACGTCACGCTGACCGTCCATTAAAGAATTCATTCTCTTCCCGTCCTGCAAGCGCCTTACCTCTTTTACGGTCCGGGCTCAGCATTTCCATGGAGCTCCGGTTCCGTCAAACTCTTATTTTCGCCCCGAATCCCACGGGAGTGTACAGTGCTTCTGGCTGCTTTCTCGCGCCATCTCCAGGAGGCGCATCACGTCGAGCGACCACTCCGGAGTCACCGCGAGCGGCGCGCGCCCCAACATCGCGTCGCGAGCGTTCGCGTAGTAGTCTCGGAAATCGCAGGATACCGAAGGAATGCGCCGCTGTGCGAAAGAATCTCCCACGGGAACCGTCAGGACACCCCAATTTTCCTCCGGCTCTGCACCCCACGCCGTGTCCACCGGAATGCGGCCGTGCCGGAGATTATTTTCCTGTGGATCGAATGTTTGCTTCACGAAGCTGCCATGCGAGCCAAACAAAACGAAACGTGGCCGCGGCGCGGCCGCGAGAATGCTTGATCGAAGAACTGCGCGCATCGCCTTCGGGTAGTGGAGCGTAATATCGAAGGCATCGTCGGCCACCGCGCTTTCCCGTTCGATTCTAACGTCCGCGGTGACCGCTTCCGGTAGTCCAAACAAGACTAGTGCGTGGTCGACCAAGTGCGGCGCGATGTCAAACAAAATTCCGCTGCCGGGCCGTCGCGTTTCGCGCCAGGCACCCGGCTTGAGCTGGGGACGGTAGCGGTCGTAGGAGGTTTCGAATCGCACGATGCGACCCAGAGCGCCCTCGGCCACAAGTTGCCGGATCGCTTGAAAATCGCCACCGTACCGCCGGTTCTGATAAACGGTCAGCAAGCGGCCTCTATCAGTGGCGAATTGCACCAACGCCTTGGCCTCTTCGAGTGTTGTCGTGAACGGTTTGTCAACGACGACGTCGCGTCCTGCCATCAGGCACTGGCGCGCGAGCTCATAATGAGTGTCGTTTGGCGTGGCGATAACGACCAGGCGAATCTCCTTGATCGCCAGAAGCTCGTCGAGGCTACGGACAATTCGAACGTCAGGGTATTTTTCTGCCGCCTCGGTGCCCCGCCGCTGCAAAATCGCGGCCAGATGCAAACCTGGCACGGCGCGGATCACCGGCGCGTGGAACGCCCTGCCCGCCAGTCCAAATCCTACGAGGCCAACTTCAATCATGGGAGTCCATCAATCCTCATTTGTGAACGCTAAAGAGTATCGAACTTTCGAGTTCTTAGAGGCAGGATTTTTCCGCAGCGCGAAGTTGCCTGAACTGCCCGCCTCCTTCAGAATGGCATAGCCCTCATGAGCGAACAAACCGCCTCACCCGCAAAAGATGATGGACACCGCAACCTCCTGATTCTCCTGTTCGCGGGATTCGTGCTGAGCGGGATAGCCACCACGATCATCGGCCCGATGCTGCCCGTGTTCATCCGCAGATGGTCTCTCGACGACGGGCAGGCAGGTCTTTTCTCTTCGATTCAATTTCTTGCTGCGCTGGCGGGAACGCTGGCTTCCAGTGCTATTGCCTCCTGGGGTGGATACCGTCCAGCTTTGGTTTTGGGCTATGCGCTGATGGGTGGCGGGCTTGCGGGTCTCAACGCAAGCACGCATATGGTTGCTTTGGAGGCTACCGCCGCATTTGGCTTGGGCTATGGGCTGATCACTCCGGGAACAAATTTGTTCGTGGCGGAATTGGGAGGCGCAAAGAGCGCTTCCCTTCTAAACCTGCTCAATTTCACGTGGGGCGCGGGAGCGATGGCATGCTCACCATTGATCGCCCTCGCCCTAAGGCGCGACAGCCTTGCAAGCATGCTAGTCGGCTTTGCGATCTTTGGCGGCGTCATCGTTCTGGGTCTACTGGTCACGCCGTTCGGTGCAGAACATCACGAGGCGAATGCCAGCGCAGCAAGTTCGGCAAAACCTCGAATTGGATTGGCGGTCACCGTCGCATTGGCCGCCTTGTTTTTCATTTATGTGGGTACGGAAACCAGTATCGGTATCTGGGCAGCGGAGTATGCCAAGCGACTGGCACATGGCATGACAAGCCTGACCACGCTTGCGCCGATGTTTTTCTACGCAGGTCTCACTTCGGGCCGCGCTTGGGCGCCTCTGGTACTGCGGCGGGTATCTGAACTAAAACTAGTGCTTGGCGCTCTGAGCTTGGCGGCCGCTGGGATCACCTTGTTGATCGCGTCCGCAACTCTGAAAACCGCCCTCCCAGCGGTTTTTTTTGCCGGCCTCGGATGCGCAAGCATTTACCCTATTTATATCGCGTGGCTCTCTCGTTGGTATGGTGCGCGTGCAAAGCGAATCGGTGGCGTTCTGTTTGCCCTCGCATCCCTTGGCGGTTCCGCTGGGCCGGGCGCGGTTGGATTTATTTCGAAACTCTCCGGCAATTTGCGAGTAGGATTGCTGGCCCCGCTCGTCGCTGTAGTCGTGATGTTCAGCATCGTACTGCTGTTACGCAAACAAACCACGGCTTGATGTATTCTTAGCCCGTGCGCAATGGTTCTTCCCCGCAGCGCTCACCGACAATCGGATTGCTGCTGGGCCTGGTCATCACGCTGGCCGCTGTGGCGGCCTACGCGAGCTACATTACTGTCCAGCTCGGTGGTCTGCGAAAACTACAAAGCGAAATGGTCGACCGGAACCGCAAGGACTCGCTCCAGCTTCTGCGCATTCAAAACGATTTGAACTCCATTGCGCTGGCCATGCGAGACATGCTGGACACCACGGAGCACTATCCTTTGACGGCCTGGTCGGCGCAGTTTGACCGCATTCACCAGGATTTGGACGCGGGTCTGAAATTGGAAGAAAGCCTTGCGGTGGTGAATCGCACCCCGGAACAGCGGCAATACCTCGCGCAATCCATGGCGCAATTCTGGGATGCCGTCAGTCGGATGTTCGAGCTTGAGCAGAAGGGCAAGGAACAAGAGGCGCGCGAACAGATTCGCCTGTCGCTGCAAGCGCGCCAGCAGGCGCTGAGCACCGGTGTTTCCCGGCTTCTGGTGGAAAATAACGAAGGCGAAGAGCAGGCTGCAGCACGAATCGAAATGATTTACGACGGCGTGCAGCGTCAGCTCTATATTTTTCTTGCGGCCACGCTGATCGCCATTGTCTTTACGAGCCTCTACCTGATCCGAAGCAACCGGCAGATTTTTGCGCGCTTGGCGGAGCTGTCCGAACAACGCAGCGACTTGGCGCAAAAATTGATTTCCACGCAGGAATCAACCTTGCGTCACATCTCACGGGAGCTCCACGATGAGTTCGGCCAGGTCCTTACGGCGATAGGGTCCATGCTGGGACGCGCGGGCCACCACACGCCCAAAGATTCGCCGATGCGCGAGGACTTGGAAGAAGTGCAAGAAATCGCGCAAACGACTTTGAACAAGATTAGGACTCTCTCCCAAGCGCTCCACCCGGTACTGCTGGAAGAGGCCGGCCTGGAACGCACGCTAGACTGGTATATTCCGAACGTGGAGCGTCAGGCCGGGCTCACGCTTCACTATGAGCGGACCGGGAATTCTTTCCCGGTCGAAACCGCCGCGGGAGTGCATATTTATCGTGTGCTGCAAGAAGCGTTGAATAATGTAAGCAGGCACTCCGGCGCGCGCGAGGCCTGGATACGCTTGAACTTTTCGGCGGAACTCCTGGAGCTGGAAGTGGAAGATCGCGGTAAGGGTTTCATCGCAGAAAAAACGCAGCGTGGAATCGGGCTGGTCGCCATGCGGGAGCGCGCCGAGCTCATTGGCGGAGCGCTGGCTGTCTCCCCCGGGTCCCAGGGTGGCACGCTGGTTCGTCTGAAGATTCCTCGGGAAAAAGCAGAGGCCGATGGCCGATAAGATCACCGTTCTGCTTGTTGACGATCACGCCTTGGTGCGCCGTGGATTCCGCCGCATGCTGGAAGATGATGCAGACATTTCCGTCGTCGGTGAAGCCAGCGACGGAAACGAAGCCGTGCGTCTTGCGTGCGAATTGCGGCCCCAGGTTATCGTCATGGACTGCGCGATGCCAGAACTGAGCGGCATCGAAGCCAGCCGCGAGATTCTGAAAAGATTTCCTGAAGCCGGAATCCTTATGCTGAGCATGCATTCAGAGGAGACCTTGGTGAGCCAGGCCCTGGAAGCAGGCGCGCGCGGCTACGTGCTGAAAAACGCGATGGACCTGGACCTGGTCAGCGCGGTGAAGAGCATTGCAGCAGGCATGACCGTTCTGGATCCCCAAGTCTCCCGCCCCGACCACCTCAAAGGAGAACGCGGCGGCGGACTGACACCTCGTGAATTGGAAATTCTGAAGCACATCGTGGCCGGCGAATCCAACAAGGAAATTGCCGCGGAATTGAATCTGAGTGTCAACACCGTCGCGGTTCATCGCGCCAACATCATGGACACGCTCGGCATTCACAAGACGGCAGAGCTCGTCGTTTACGCCATTCGAAACGGTTTGGTAAATTTGCCGTGAACCGGCGAGACTTCCTTTTCACAGCGCTCGGCACAGGATTAGCCAGCGCTTATTCGCCCTGGGGTTTCGCGAACCTGGCTTCTTCCTTGGGGTTCCATCTTACCGATGTGACCAATGCAGCAGGGATCCAGTTTCAGCATAAAAGCGGCGGTTACGGCGGGAAGTTGCTGCCGGAGACGCTCGGCTCCGGATGCGCGTTTCTCGATTACGACGCCGACGGCTGGCAGGACATTCTTCTTGTGAACGGAATGGATTGGCCGGGGCACAAGCGCCAGCGCTCTACGCTCCGGCTCTACCGTAACAATCGCAACGGGACTCTCACTGATGTGACGAAAAGCGCTGGCCTGGACATGGAAATGTACGGAATGGGTGTCGCCGTGGGCGATTACAACAACGACGGTTTCCCCGACATCTTCATCACCTGTGTCGGCCAGAGCCGTCTCTTCCGCAACACCGGCAGAGGCACTTTTCTTGATGTCACCCGTTCTAGCGGCCTCTTTGGGCGCCAGGGCTTTAGCACTTCGGCGGTGTGGTTGGACTACGACCGCGATGGCCTTCTCGATCTTTTTGTTTGCAACTATGTGCGCTGGTCGCCGGAACACGACGTCTTCTGCAGTCTCGACGGCAGTCACAAATCCTACTGCACACCGGAAGCGTATCGCGGCGATACCTGCTGGCTCTTCCACAACCGCGGCGATGGCACATTCGAAGACGTTACCGCGACGAGCGGCATCTTCGACAGCAGCTCAAAATCGCTCGGCGTCGCAATGTTCGACTACGACCAGGACGGCTGGCCGGACCTGTTGGTTGCCAACGACACGCAGCCCAACAAGCTCTACCGCAACTTGCGCAACGGCAAATTCAGAGACGTCGCCGTGGAAGCCGGTCTGGCATTCAGCACCGAAGGAAAAGCACGAGCGGGCATGGGCGTGGACGCGGGCGATTTCGAGAATTCCGGCAAGCCCGGAGTGGCTATAACCAACTTCGACAACGAAATGACCGGCTTGTACCGCGCGACGAAAACCGGCGTCTACGATGACATTGCAACAATCGCCGGAATCGGAGCCGCCTCAAGAAACACACTCGGCTTCGGCTGTCTGTTCCTGGACGTGGATCTTGACGGCTATCTGGATCTCGCGGTGGCGAATGGCCACATCGACGAGACCGTACGCAATATTCGCGGAAACGTCGGCTACGCGCAGCCGCCGCAGCTTTTTCTTAATCTCGGAAACGGAAAATTTCGTGATGTTGCGCAGGAAGTTGGCGGAGGATTCGAATCACCGAAAGTCGCGCGTGGACTAGCTTACGGAGATTTCGATCGCGATGGTGACCTGGACATTTTGATGACCACCAATAACGGACCCGCATACTTATATAGAAACGATCACGACGCGCATCCCCGCAGCATTCGATTTCATTTGAAGGGCTTAAAGTCGAATCGCGACGCCATCGGCTCCTCCGTTAGGATTTATTATGATGGCCAAATGCAGTCCCGGATGGTTCGTGGTGGCTCCAGCTACCTCTCCCAATCGGAATTGCCGGTGACGTTTGGCCTCGGCCAACGTGAAAAGATCGACCGTATTGTGATTGATTGGCCCAGCGGACGCACCGAAGAATACAAAGGTTTAGCTTCGGGAAAAACCTATGAGTGCCTGGAAACAAAGGGGATAGAGGCCCTCCCCGGCTTCTAATACTTTTGCAGTATTGCCACCATCAGGCCAGGAAAATATAAATACGCGCAACAGCACTATCGCCTCCTGATGAGCCATGCTCGGCTTGGCGAGAGGCACCCCAAACTGAATTGCGGCCGGATGTTTCTCAAACGTCCGGCCGCTGTCGTAAGATCCATGGATCGAAACCGGGGGTTGTGACGATGCCGAATGGATTTGCGGAGCGCTGGTTGCCGCACGTGCTCGTCGCGTTGGCTCTCAGCGCCGTCTACCTTTACGCCTATCCTTCGGCCACGATTTCTTATGCTGTCCTGGATTTATTTCATATCGCCGCAGGAATTTTCTTCATAGTCCTCCTCCTCTTCACACTGATCCGCTTGCTTCCCAAAGCTTCGTCCCTCGCCCGCCTTGGCTGGATCCTGCTAGCAGCAGGAGGACTGCTGGGCATTGTTCTCATCAAGATCGGCACGCCAATCCGGTTGAGGATTTGGCTTTACGCGCATATCGCACTCTGTGTGATGGGCACGCTGTTTGTATTGGCATCCTGGGTTTTGTCACTCGGATGGTTTGGGACTGGTCTAGCACGGCGCACCTTGGGATTTGCCGCTCTAGCACTCCTCACCGCTGGTATCGCCGCCGGCGCTTGGTGGACCCGCGAATTGCGCTGGCGCCATGCGGTGGCGAATCGCATCTCAAATCCTTTGATGCCGCCGGAATCCATGGATGGCGAAGGTGACGGCCCACAAGGGAAATTCTTCCCGAGCTCCGCTCAAACCAAGCACGGCGGCAATATCCCCTCGCAATACTTCATGAAATCCGATGCTTGCCAGCGTTGCCACGCGGACATCTACGACCAGTGGAACAGCTCAATGCACCATTTTTCCTCTTTCAATAATCAGTGGTACCGCAAAAGCATCGAATATATGCAGGAAGTCGCCGGCGTCCGCTCGTCGAAGTGGTGCGCCGGCTGCCACGATCCCGCGCTGCTCTACAGCGGCTTGTTTGATACGCCCATCAAGCAAATTGTGGACCGCCCCGAGGCCCGTGCCGGCCTCGGCTGCTTGATGTGCCATAGCATCGTGCAGGTGAAAAGCTCGATGGGCCAGGGCGACTTTTTCCTGGAATACCCCAAGCTGCACGAACTCGCGGCCAGTGAAAATCCCCTCGTCCGCAAGTTGCACGATTTCGTCGTTCGCTTGAACCCCGAGCCGCATCGCCGCACTTTCCTGAAGCCCTTCATGCGCGCGGATACCGCCGAGTTCTGCTCTTCCTGTCACAAAGTCCATCTCGATGTGCCCGTGAATCACTACCGCTGGATTCGCGGCTTCAACGAATACGACAACTGGCAGGCCAGCGGCGTTTCCGGCCAGGGCGCGCGCGCGTTCTATTATCCGAAAGCGCCGATGAATTGCGCCGATTGCCACATGCCGCAGGTGCTTTCGAACGACGCCGGCAACGTGAACGGACTCGTCCACTCGCACCGCTTCCCTGGCGCGAACACTGCCGTGCCTACTGCCAATGAGGACCAGGCGCAGTATGAATTCGCGAAAAAATTCTTGCAGGACAACCAACTGAGCGTGGATATTTTTGCCATATCGCCGGCAGAAAAAGGAAACAGCTCGCAATTGCGAAGTGCAGGCGGGGCTCCGGAACTTTCGACCGCTTTCGCCGTTGGCGAAGAATCTGATATTTCACTGCCCAAAGGCCCTGCCGGCGAGGTCCGTCCCATCACCGCTCCCATCGATCGCACGGATGCCGCCGTGCGCCGCGGCGATGACGCCCGCGTGGACGTCGTCGTGCGCACCCGCAAAGTTGGGCACTTCTTCCCCGGCGGCACCGTGGATGCTTTCGATGTGTGGCTGGAATTGCAAGCCAGCGATGAAAAAGGCCGAACGATTTTCTGGAGTGGAAACGTCGAAGACGATGGCAAAGGCCCCGTCGAGCTGGGCGCGCACTTTTATCGCTCCCTACAGATAGACGCACACGGCAATCCCATCAACAAGCGCAATGCCTGGGCGACCCGCTCGGTGGTTTACGTGCATCTCATCCCTCCCGGCGCAGCGGACACTGTCCACTATCGGCTGCACATCCCCGAAAATGTCGGCGACAAGATCACACTGCGTGCCAGGCTCAACTATCGCAAGTTCTCCTGGTTCAATACGCATTTCTCCTTTGCGGGCGTAGAAGCAACCAAAGCGCGATCAACTCTCGTGAGCACGGCAACAACTACACCCGACTATGACGACCGCAAGTGGGCTTTGAACGGCGATACCTCTCAGGTTTCCGGCAATCTCAAGGCGATTCCCGATCTTCCTATCATCGTCGTTGCCGAAGATGCCAAGACGTTACGCGTTCTCCCGCGAAACGCTCCTGTTCCCCAGCCGAAGATCGTCGCCACTAAAGAGGATTGGACTCGCTGGAACGACTACGGCATCGGCCTTTTCCTTCAGGGCGATTTAAAGGCCGCCGCCGCTGCCTTCGAAAAAATCACCGAGGCCGATGGGCAGAACTCCGATGGCTGGACCAACATCGGCCGCGTTTTGGTACAGGAAGGCGACACGGCTGGAGCGAGAAAAGTGCTTGAGAAATCTCTGGCCATCGATTCAAGACTGGCGCGCACGAATTTCTTTTACGCTCGCGCTCTCAAAGAAGATGGCGACTACGACGGCGCGATCTCTCACTTGCAGACGGTGCTTGCACAGTTTCCGCGCGACCGCGTAGTGCGCAACGAACTCGGCCGCGTTCTGTTTCTTCAGAAGCGCTACGCGGATGCCGTCAAGGAATTCGAGCAAGCTCTCTCCATCGATCCCGAGGATCTCCAGGCCCACTACAACCTGATGCTCTGCTACAACGGTCTCGGGAATGACGCGAAAGCGGAGGAGCACAAGACCCGCTATTTGCGTTTCAAGGTTGACGAATCGTCGCAAGCCATCACCGGTCCTTATCGTCAGGCGCATCCCGAGGACAACAACGAGCGGCAGCCGATTCACGAACATGTCAGCGTCGCGCTCGCAACTCCGCCGCAGAAGAAAGTGGCCGCAGGAAGAGTCGCGATGAAGACTTCACCGACAGATAACGTGAAGCCTGGTGGTGGACGATAGTCGCCGGCAAAAATCCCCGATTAAATAACGAGGCCCGATGACCTGGATCAAGACTGTTCGAATGGATGAAGACGAGCGCGTGAAGCAGGCCATCGAGGCCGAGCGCAGGCTCTACCCCGAGGAATACCGCACTCCCGCGCCTTCGGTGGACCGTGGCGAAGCCAACAGCATCACAGCGTCGCACTCGCTGATCCCTGACGCACTCTTTCATTCGTTCGCGGCCTATGGTGCTATGTTGTCGCCTGACCTTCCGCTAAAGCGTCACCAGCACGAAATGATCGCCACCGTCGTGTCGGTCACAAATCGGTGCCATTATTGAATCGAATCTCACGCAGAGTTTCTGCGCAGAGTCACGTTGGACGAAAACATGATTGAAGCGCTTCGCAAGGACTATCGGACCGCCCCGATCAGCGGACAGGATCGCGTTATGCTCGATTACGTCGTGAAATTGACCAAAGACGCCACGCAATGCTCGCCCGAAGATCACGTAAAACTGCGCGCCGCCGGCTTCGACGACAAAGGCATTCTTCAAATTACTCTGATCGCCGCCTGGTTCAACTACATCAACAAGGTCGCCGACGCTCTCGGCGTTGGCCGCGACCCTATCGCGAGGCCCGAGTGAAGCGCTTTCTCCTGGTAATTCTTTTATCTGTCTTCGGCCTTATTCTTGCAAACCACTGGTCCATCGTAGCGGCTCCTGCCCCGCCAGATGCTTCGTCTATTGCGTTTCGCGATATCACTCAGCAAGCGGGAATTCATTTTGTCCACAACAACGGTGCCTTCGGCAAAAAATTTCTCCCCGAAACCATGGGCCCCGGCGTCGCCTTCGTCGACTATGACAACGACGGTTGGTCCGATATTTTTCTTGTCAATAGCAGGGACTGGTCCGGCCACGTTCAGAAACACTCCACCCCCAAACTCTTTCATAACAATCATGACGGTACCTTCACCGATGTGACCCATAAGGCGGGCCTCGACATCGAAATGTACGGGATGGGCGTTGCCGTCGGCGACTACGACAACGACGGCAACGACGATCTTTTTGTCACCGCCTACGGCCAGAGCCATCTTTTTCACAACAACGGCAACGGTACCTTCACCGACGTTACGCAAAAAGCCGGGCTGCTCGACCCCAAGGAATTCAGCACTAGCGCCGCCTGGGTGGATTACGACAAGGACGGCCATCTCGATCTCGTCGTCGCCAATTATGTCCAGTGGTCGCCGGAAACCGACCTCTACTGCACGCTCGATGGGAAGAGCAAATCCTACTGCACGCCGGAATCCTACAAGGGCACGTCAGTGCGCCTCTGGCACAATCGCGGCAATGGCACGTTTGAAGACACCACACAAAAAGCGGGACTCGGCGATCCCACGTCCAAGACACTCGGTGTCGCGGTCCTCGACTATGACAACGACGGCTGGCCCGATCTTTTGTTTTCCAACGACACGCAGCCCAACAAGCTCTATCGCAACAATGGCAACGGAACGTTCACAGAAAAAGCCGTCGTCGCAGGCGTCGCCTTCAGTGAAGACGGTGTGGCCCGCGCCGGGATGGGTGTGGACGCTGCGGACTACGATCATTCCGGCTATCCCAGCCTGTTGATCACTAATTTTTCAAACCAAATGCTCTCGCTCTATCACAACGAAGGAAAAGGCCTCTTCGTGGACGAAGCTCCGCGCTCGGAAATTGGCCGCGCCTCTCTTCTTACTCTTGGGTTTGGCTGCTTCTTTTTCGATTATGACCTCGACGGTTGGCCCGACGTTCTTGTAGCCAATGGCCACATTGATGCCGACATCCAGCGCGTGCAGGCCAACGTGAAGTACGCCATGCCGCCTCATCTTTTTCGCAACCTCGGCAAAGGGAAATTCGAAGAGGTCACTAAGTCGCTCGGGCAAGCCTTTTCATCCCCGCGCGTCGGCCGCGGCGCAGCCTACGGGGATATCAATAACGATGGCCGGCTGGACCTGTTGCTGTCCACCAACGGTGGCCCAGTTTATTTGTTTTTGAATGTAGCGCATGGGACAGCCGCATTGAACCGAAGTCTGCGCCTGAAGCTGATCGGCACGAAATCCAATCGCAACGGCATCGGCGCGATCGTAAAGCTCGTTTCGGGCGGAGAGACGCAGACGCAAATGCTCCGCAGTGGCTCCAGCTATCTTTCTGCCAGCGAGCTTGTCTTGACCTTTGGCCTCGCCCAGCGCGACAAGGCCGACGGCATTGAGATTCGCTGGCCCAGCGGCCAACTCGACCGTCTCTCCAACGTGAATGCCAGCCAATCAATCACTGTGATCGAAGGAAAAGGAATCACCGCCTCGCGCCCCTTCGACAAGCCGCACTAGCCGCGTCTTTGGAGTGCCGCCTTTCTCTTGTGGCCCGAATCGCAGGCTTCGCGCCCACCAACGCCGGGAGCACACAAAAAGTGCAGCAAAAGCAAAACGCCCCTGAAGAATCAGGGGCGTTTTGTTTTCGAATTTCGCCGACAAAACTCTTCTAGAACAGGTTCCAGAGGAACTGGTTGTAAACCTCGTGGTGGAACTGCACCTCCGGAGCCTTTACCACCGTGCCAAGGGAACGAGGGCAACGATCCGCGGCGATGCGCTTCAGCTCGGCGTAACGGCCTTTAACATCGGCGCCAAAGAGCTTGGTTGTCCACTCGGCCTGTTCGAAGTTTTCCAGCGCCGTATAAATGTTGTCCGGCAGATAACGCTTTGCGGAGCGGAGATCTCTGATCTTCGCAATCTCGCCATCCAGCCCGCTTTTGAAGATCGAGTACATCACCATGTAGGGATTTGCATCGGGAGCCACCGCGCGCACTTCGGTGCGCATGCTGCGCTCGTTGCCGATGGGGATGCGCACCATAGCTCCGCGGTTGACGGGCGAAGCGTTGAGCTGGTTGGGCGCTTCGAAGTGCGGGTCAAGGCGGCGATAGGCATTCACGCTCGAGTTGAAGAGCAAGCAGATGTCGTTGCCATGCGTGAGGATGCGGTCCACGAAATCCCAGCCCATTTTGCTCAGTTTTTCTTCACCCTTGGGGTCCCAGAACAGGTTCTTGTTGTCCTTGCTGACAGAGACGTTCGTGTGCATGCCGCTGCCGTTCACCCCGACCACAGGCTTCGGCAAGAAGCAAGCGGTGAACCCCATGTTGGTGGCGACCTGGCGGCAAATAAGCTTGTAAAGCTGGATCTGGTCGGCCGCTTGCACGACTTCGCCGTAGCCATAGTTGATTTCGAACTGCGAGGGCGCCACTTCCGGGTGATCTTTCTCGTTCTGGAAACCCATCGCTCTCTGGACTTCGGCGGTGGTATCAATAAACGTGCGGAGCGGATCACCGGGGAGTGAATGGTAGTAGCCGCCGGTATTGACGTATTCGAATTTGCCGGTTTCGTTGTAATTCCGCTCCGCGTTCTGGCCCTTGAAAAGGAATCCTTCGATTTCGTTGGCGGCGTTGAGCGTGTAGCCTTTCTTATCGTAGAGACCGTCGGCATAGCCCTTCAGTACGCCGCGAATGTCGGCGGCGTAAGGCGTGCCATCCTTGTCGATGACGTGGCCGAAGATAAGCACCTTGCCGGATCCAAACACATCCGCCGGCGCCCAATAGAAAGAGCCCCAATCCATCGCCAGCCTTAGATCGCTCTCGCGCTGCGCCGTAAAACCGCGGATCGAGGAGCCGTCGAACGTCAGGTTGTCCCAGCTCTTGATGAGGAACTTTTTGTCATAGTCGAGCATGTGCAGACGGCCTTCGAGGTCGCTGAAAAGGACGGTCACGGCTTTGATGCGCTTTTCGTCCGTCAAATACTTGATGCGCTCTTCCTGAATTTTATGCACTGCGACGCGATTCTTGCGCTGCTCTTTGGCCTTCAGATTCAGCTGTTCCAACTCGTCATAGGAAAGGGCGAGAAAATTGCGCAGTTCGTTCGACATGAATCTCCTCAAATTGGGATGGACACAAGCTCAGGGCAAACTCTTGGCCGGAAACTGACTAGCCAGCCGGGCATTAGGGTATCGCGTGGCTCTTCCGACCGTCAATCGAAAGACCTGATGCATCGGATTCAAGAAATAGAATCTGTTGAAAACCAATTCGGCGGGCTGTCACTGGGACAAAGTCTGCGCCCAAGCTGCGGGCGATACCCAGCATTCAAGCGCCTTGAGCTTGTCTGTGTATCAAGCGGGGTGCGAAGAAAGACTTTGGTAGCCCGGACGGGAATCGAACCCGTAGTCTCCGCCTTGAGAGGGCGGCGTGTTAAACCGATTACACTACCGGGCCACACCGCAAAGTATATCATGCCAAGCTTCTTCGCGTGGGTTCCCTCGAAGGCCAATCTTCGCGGGCACGCCACTCTCTTCGCTCAAGGGAACTTCTTAATCCCAAACGACTCAAGCGCCACCAGCACGGCGAATTCAGAGCCATAGAAAAGATAGCGGCGCCAAAGGCGGCGCGGTTCCATGACTAACCTGAAAAGCCATTCGAGCCCGTGCCCGCCCATCCAATCAGGCGCTCGCGCCACGCGCCCGGTATGAAAATCAAATGCCGCACCGACACCGATCAGCACCGGCACACTGAGTCTTTCCCTGTGCTCAAACATCCAGCGCTCCTGTTTCGGCGTGCTCAGCCCCACCCACACAATATCCGCCCTCGCCCCTTCTATCACCTCCACCACCTCGCGATCTTCCTCCGCCGTCAGCGGTCGAAACGGTGGGCAATACGTCCCGGCTACTTCCAGTCCCGAGTACCGCGTCGCGAACCGCACCGCCAAGTCCTCCGCCACGCCCGGCGCGCCCCCGTAGAAAAAGTGGCGGTATCCTTTTTCCGCGGTCTGCGCGCAAAAGGTGGCCATCAATTCCGGGCCATAAGCGCGCCGCACCAGGGCGAATCCTTTTCGCCGGCCGAGCCACACAAGCGGGAATCCGTCTGGTGCCACCATTGCCGCCGCGTGCAGAATTTCTTTGAATTTTTGATCGTGCTGCGCCTCTGTCACTCCATGCATCCCGGTCATAGCGATATAGCGGCAGCCTTCGCGCTGCGTGATCCAATGCTCCATCCGCGCCACTGCCTGCGGAATCTGCACCGCGTCCACACGTACTCCCAACACTCGGAAGGAGGATTCAGGACTTGGGCAGATCCGGTCCACGAGTGATTCGCCGCTGAACGAGGACGGATTCGCCATCGCTTCAATCCGCCGCCGCTGCTCTTGTGCTTTCTTGGATTGGCAATCCGAGCGCCTTCTCGTAAATCTGAATGAGCTGTTTGTAGTTTTCCCCGGCTCCGTATTTTTCTTTGAAAACGGCGCGGGCGGCGCGGCCCATGCGTGCCAGCTCCTCGAGATGATTCCATGCCCACTCCGCTTTGGCGGCCAGATCAGCGGCATTTCCGGCCTCGAAGTGCAGCCCAGTCACGCCGTCTTGCACAATCTCCGTCATCGAGCCGCGCCGCGAAGCGATCACCGGAAGCCCGCAGGCAAACGCCTCGGCGATCGTCATTGGAAAACCCTCGTACCAGATGCTCGGAAAAACTAGGAAGCGTGCGCCGAGCATCAGCGCACGGACTTCCCCCGGGGTGCGGCGGCCAGTCAGCTCAGTCGGAGCGAGCGAAGAAGTCTCAACTTCGCGCGACAATTTCTCCAGCAGCGGCCCATCCCCCGCTATGCGAAGGGGAATCTTCGCCTGCATGCCGCGCCATGCAGAGAGCAGCACTTGCGGCCCCTTTTCTTCGGATAAGCGCCCGACAAATAGGGCGTATTCTCCACGTTGTCTCTTCGGCCCAAACTCGCCGCCCAAGAAGTTGGGTTTCACCACGATGCGTTCCGCCGGCAGCCCGCCTTCGATGAATTTCCTCCGGGCAAACTCCGATAGCGCGATATAAACATTCACTTTTCTTTGCCAGGTCCTCATCGCATGGTGCGTCGTCAGCATCGATGCCACCGCCGCTGTCGCCGGACGGCTCCCGCGATAGCACCCGTGAACCACCCCCGGCCACGCCACACTCCGCCCGAGGCATGCTTCGCATACTTTGCCGTCGCGCAGGAACGTCGCTGACGGACAGGGCAGACGGTAGTTGTGCAGCGTCTGTACCACCGGCACTCCTGCCTCCGCGCAGGCGTAGTACGCCGCTGGCGAAACCAGTGGAAATGTGTTGTGGAAATGCGCCACATCCGGCTTTTCCTTCGCGATCAGCGCTTTTACTTCGCGCAACGACCTCGAAGCCCACACTGTCTCGATTCCAGCTCCAATGGCGCCCAGCGCGCCGCGCTCCCGCAACTCATCGTTGTGCCGCTCGTACCTCACCACCGTGTGCCCATGTGCTTCCATCAGCCGCACCTCCGCCTCAACGACGGCATCTTCCCCGCCGCGCTGTTGGTACCGGTTGTGGACGCAGAGGACCTTCATTTGCACTCCCGCGCTGCCTCCGCGGTCATGGCTCGGCTATCTCCGCGTGAGGCGATGCGATGAGCGCCTTTGATTGGACAAGGGCGGCGCTGGCAGGAGCCAGCCCGGGGGCGAGCGCTATTCCAGCCAGCAGGAAAAACGGAATCGCCCCCATAGGCGCATCAAAGAAAGTCTCGAAGAAAGAGGCGGCCACCAACGCCGACCAGCACATCAGACCGAACGGCTGGCTCGTCAGCCGATAGCTCCGCCAAAGCAACCGCAGGATTTCCATCTGGAGAAAAGCAAAGAGCATTACGCCGACCCACCCGGAAAATCCCAGTGCATACAGGAAATCGCTGTGGGGAGTCTGGATAAATGTTCCGGGTTCGATAAATGGATTCAAGTCGCCGATGGGATATCCATACCCGAAGCCAAGCAGTGCGCGGCCGGGGTTCGCATGCACTTCCTCCCAAATCGCAGCCCACCAGACCAGGCGCCACCTCGCCGTTCCTTCATAGCCGCCGACGTCCTCGGAGGGCGCCAGATTGTCAGCGAGATCCTTGTTGACTGGCGCGACGGCCCTGGCGACCAGACCATTGACAGAAATCTGACCACCCCGCCCCCTCGGCGAGGGCAGGTCGATATCGGCTAGATACATGACTCCAACCAGAGATACTAAGAGAGCGCCCGCAGTGAGAACAAGTCTGACCCGCTTCGTACACCAAGCGAGTGCGAGAAGCCCCGCTATAAACGCAACCCATTCCGCCCGTACCTGGACCCAGAGCATGACAAGCGCGTTGAAGGCGAGCAAGTGCCGAACGCTTCCGAGCTTCGGTTCGAGAGCGAAGAGGCCGAGCAGCGAAATCGCAGATCCGAGTGGCTCCCAGAAGAGAGGCACTTCACTCGGTGCATTCGCCGTCCCCGGCATTGTCCACGGTAACCCGTTCAGAAAGAGCACGTAGGCTATGCCATAGCATCCATTCCACCAGGCCAACCCTCGAACAACGTGCCGCAGGAGATCCACGTCCCGCAGCCCGCCCCAGATGCCAAGGAAGAGGAATAAGGGGTAATAATTGAACGCCGTATCGCGACCGGCTGTAAACGCCGGATAGCCCGACAAAATTCCGCGCAGCGCCTGGAAGGCGCCATAGCCCAAGAAAAGGATAAGCAACAGTGAGAAGTGCTTCAGTTCTGGGATGCGTAGGGCAATCCGCAGCCACAGGCCCAGCCGTGTCCTGGGCCCAAAGAGCAAGAACGCCGCCAGAGCCATCTCGCCAATGTAAAGGCTGAACCACGGCAGCCCAAGATAGGCAAAGGACCTGCCACCGACCAGATACCCGATGACAAGAAAGAGAGTAAGTCTCGCCCACTTGTCGGTGAGCGATCCGCCTCCGCGAGGATAAGTCAGCTGCCGAGTTTGCAATACAGCACTCGCCATGTGGCCTAGGGCCTTAGCCCCATGAGACGCCAAACATAAATCGGCGAATTCTGCAGGCGCCAGGAAAGGACATCAAGAAAATCTCCCAGCGAGGCTCGGACCTTTGTCCGCTTTCGGAAAGAGGCTAACTCTTCCCACATGTTGGTCGCCAGGCGGTTGCTGAGCTGCGCCGCATGAAGACGAAATGCCGCAACCGGAGGCCGGCCCAGCTTGGCGACGACACGGCCGGAGGTAATCAAGCGAAAAAAGAAATCGGTATCCCCGATATTGCGGTATTGTTCGTCGAACCCGCCCATGTCCTCGAGAACTCTTTTTCGATAGATTGCGGCGGGCTGGCCGAACCCTACGCGGCCGCCCAAGACTGGGCTAAGCCGAACCATCCCAGGAAGCCGGCTGGCCGGCGGCGATTTCATCACGAACAGGAACCGGCCCTCATGATCCACGAAGTCGCAATCCCCGTAAACGAACGAAGCTCGTTGCTCCTCACCGCAGGCCACCATCCGCGCGTAGGACTGGGGGTAAACGATGTCATCCGAATTGAGATATGTAACCCATTCGGCATCGAGCTGACGGAGACCGGCATTAATGGCTCGATACATATTCCCTGGCGGGACGTAAATCGTTTGCACATCCCAAAACTTGCAAATGTCGAGTGTCCCATCTACGGAACCGCTGTCCGCGACAAGGACTTCGACAGTGATATCTCTCTGGCTACGCAGAGAGCATAGCGTCCAGGTTAGCGTGGCCGCACTGTTCAGCGTCGGAACTACTACTCCAATTTGTGCTCTAGTCATTGCACTAAGACTCCTCCCTACGTGCCGCGCCTGCAGCAGCCTGCAGCACTCGCCAGTTTTCCCACACAAAAAAGTAGTCCCAGGTTAGTTCGTGGGTCTTAGCCAGCCGGGCTCTGATACTTTCCCGCCTCTCGACGGCGTCCGGATAGTCGGCGTGAAACTGGACCTGGATATTTGCGCAGCGGCGCGTTAAGCCCGTGTCGAGCATTCTTTCGAGGAGAGGAAACTCTCCCCCCTCGATGTTGACCTTAAGCAAATCAACGTGGGCAAGCCCCCGATCGCTCCAGAACTCTGCGATATCGACCAGGGGAACTCGGACTGTTCTTGCGGGCCCAGATGTGCGGAACGCGCTACTCCCATTTCCGAGGACGGCCATGGCCCTACGCTCCGTGCGGTCGGAGAGGCCGAAGGGATACAAGTCGACCCCCTGCACACCTCCGAGGCGTTTTCGCAGAGTGTCGAAATGCTCGGGGATTGGTTCAAACACGAGAACTGAGCACCGGTACCGTTCGACGACCGATGCCGCCCAGTCACCCGAGAAGCCGCCCACGTCAAGGACGACGCTCCGGGGCTCCAACGCGTAGGCGAGTCTGAGCGTTTCATCGCCCCCGTCCAAGCGCCAGCGCCAGTGTGCGAGCGCATAGGGCTCCCTCCGAACCCAGGCCGCCCAAGCCTCGCGCGTGGCCGAAAGCAGCCTTTGCCCGCGACCTGGACGCGCGAGGAATCGAAGACTCCGCTCCAACCCGATTTTCACGGCTGCTCCACTTGTGACGCCGGATCGATACTCAGTGGCTCAAGGCTGGGCGAAAGAGCGGATCGCCTCAAGAACCAAACATAAGCAGCTGTCTGTGCGGCAAACGCAAGATCGTATGCCAATGCCGCGCCAATTACCCCCGCCTGCGTGACTAGCACAAAACCAGGGACGACCGCAGTAACGGCCGCAACCAACTGGAAACGAAGCACTATGTAGCTCTTTGAAAGCCCGTTGTAGTACGCGCCTGATACGTACGCCGCGTAGACGAAGGCGGATGCGATGACCAGCAGCCTCAATTCCAGCCCCAATCCTGAGTAAGCCGAGTTTGGCCCGTAGAGGAACCGCAGCGCCAGTCCGGGAAAGGTGAATATCATGCCGAAGTAGGGCAGTAGCATAAGCCCACCCAACAGGCCGTAGCGCCGCCCTGCATGCAATCCTGCAGCTGGGTTCTCCCGCTGGGCGGCAACGGTCGGAAGCAACACGCTGCCGATCGCGAACATCACCGGATTCATTGCGCGAACCAAATTGACAATGGACTGGAACGACGCCACTTCCGCCGTCCCGCGGAGCGCGAGGAACCAGAACAGGGCCTGGTCTATAAAGGCCTGAGCGATGTTGGTGAGCAGCATCCACCGCCCCACACCCCAAAACCTCTGTAGTAGCCGCAACGCTCCGCGGAAGTCACGAAAGGCTAACTTCAACTGACTAATCTGAAACAGCCAAGCTGCAGCCGAAGTCAGAGACATTACCTCGAACGCAGAGACCAGGCTCAGGCGACGCGCGACAAAGAGATAGGCAATGCAAGCCGCCTGGCCAAGATAACTCAATGCGTCGCCCCAAACAGCATCGCGATGGCGCAGCCGGGAGATGAGTGCACGGCGTGTCGTCTCCTGGAGTTGCCAAAATAGAACAGCCAGCAGAATCCACGGGACAAGCGATATCCGGTGAAAGAGCATCGCCACAGCGCCTATCGCCGCTCCGAGGACAGTCCCTAGCCCTGCAGTCAGAACCAGGGATCCACCCGTGAGTGGGCGCAACATGGCATCGGTTCCGGCCGCTCCGTCAAGGGATAGCCCGTACACAATGAGCGCTGCGTGCAAGCTGACCACGAACAGCATCAGCGCGAAGAGGAGCGCGTAGATGCCGTACTCGGCGGGCACCAATGCGCGCGCCAGCAGGATCGCGGTGAGGAAGTTCCCGGCAGACACCGCGCCCTGATCCAGCATCGACCAGAAACCCGCTTTCAGTTCAAAACCCATTAGGCACCGTCTCATGCATTTATCGGGAAAAAAGCAAGCATTCGCAGCCGGGCCGGTGTCAGCGCGAGCTCCGCAAGCACGCTCGTTGCCGTCGCCGCGGTTCTCTCCGCGGTGGACTCACCCACTCGCCATGCAACTTGTTCTTCCATGTTCCTGCCCGGCCTATCGTCAGTGCCCTTCCGCACGCAAAACCGCGGGAATCGTTTTCGCCAGGATCTTCAAGTCCAGCCACAAGCTCCAGTCCTCGATGTAGTGAAGATCGAACTTCATGTTGGCTTCGAACGACGGATCGCTCCTCGCGTTCACTTGCCACAGGCCGGTTACGCCGGGCTTTACATCCAGCCGGCGCAAATGCTCGATGTGGTAGCGTTCGAAGTCGTCCAACGGATGCGGCCGTGGTCCTACCAGGCTCATTTCTCCGAGCAGCACGTTAAAAAGCTGCGGCAATTCATCCACGCTGAACTTCCGCAACCATCGCCCGCACCGTGTGACCCGCGGATCGTTCTCCATTTTGAAAAATGGGCCGTTGCGCTCGTTGGCGCACCGTAAGCGCTCTTTTTGCGCCTCCGCTTCGGCCACCATGGTTCGCAATTTGTAGCAGCAGAATCTCTTGCCCTTTCGTCCGACGCGTAGTGCGGAATAAAACACCGGTCCTCGGGAATCCAGCCCAATCCAAATCGCAGCGAGAACCAGCACCGGTGCGGTCAGCGCGAGCCCCGCCAATGCGCCCGCGACGTCCATCAGGCGTTTCACCGCTAGCCCGAGAACCGGTATCGGCTGGCCGTGCAGTTCTATGACCGGCAAGCCGCCGATTAATTGCACCGGCGCGCTCCACGCCAACCCGTCGTAGAGGTCCGGCACCACGTTCAAGATGAGCCGCAAACGCCTCGATTCCAGAAACAGTTCCTTCACCATTTCACGGTCCGTCGGCAGCGTGACGAAGACCTGATCCACGAACTGCTCCAGCGCCACGTGCCGCAAGTCATGAATCGTGCCCAGCACCCGCGGATCACCATTGGGATGCGCATCCAGAAATCCGCAGACCGAATAACCGAGCTCACGATTCTCTCGGAGCCATTCGGCCAGCGCCTTCCCGGTTTTTCCTGCGCCCACAATGAGCACGCGCGCCAGGCCTTCCCCTTGCCTGGCCCGGCGGAGCACGTACTGCCGTTTGGCGTAACGCCATCCGGCCAGCGTCGAAACATTGAGCGCCGCTGCTAGAGCGATCACCAGACGCGAAATCTCTTTGTTGCCGGAAGTCAATAGGAAGAGGGACAGCAACGCGGTCGCAAGGAAGACGGCTTTGATGACCTTGATCGCTTCATCGCGCGCCCGCAAGCTCCGCGCTGTTCGATACAAGTCCAGACTGAGGCAGCTCAGCACAAGCAAGGCGCCATAAAGAAGGAGCATCCCCGGATACATCCGCGAGGATAGGGGTGTCCAAACTTCGTTCCAAAGGGCTCGGGGAGTCCCGAACGGATTGCCCATGCCGAATCGCAACCAGTACGCCGCTGCCCCGCACAGGCAGACCAGTGTGAAATCGATCGCGACGTAGGCGGCCTGTCGCGCCGCTCCCCCCTGCGCCTTTGCGCCTCGGGATCGCGCCGGGTGAGCCCGTTCGAGAGGGACCCATGTTTCTGCCGCCACCTCCGGCTTCCACTCCGAAGCGGGTGACGCCGACGCCGGACTTGTCACTGTTCCATTCATCAGGGATCTCTGCTTTTATTGTTTATGCATTTCTTAGTCCGCCGCCGCTGTGCCGATGCGCTGCAAAGACTTTTCCGCTGGACTGACGGTTCGCTCGGTCAGCAGTCGTTCCAGCGCCGCGGCTACTCTTGCGCGATCTTTCGTCGAGAAATACCAGTCCGCCGTTTTGCGCACGCCGTCCATGAACTTCATTTTCGGTTCCCAGCCCAGCAGCCGCTTGGCCAGGGAATTGTCTGCGACGCGGTTCAGCGGTCCGGTGGGCATTTCAGGATGCAGTTCGATCTCGGCTTGGTGTCCCGTGTAGGCGAGAATTTCGTGCACCGCTTCAATTACGCGGGTGCGCTCCATGGTGCCGAGATTCACCGCGGTGGCGTCGTCGATGACTTCGGCGGCGCGAATCGTTCCGGAAACGATGTCGTCCACGTGAGTCCAGTTGCGGATCTGCTGGCCGTTTCCCCACACCGCAAAGGGATTTTGGCCAATGAAAGCGCGCGCAATCATGGCAATGACAGCGTGATTTTCGTGGCCCCGCGGGCCGTACACCGTGAAATAACGGCACGACGCCGCTTTTAATCCAAATTCCTGGTGAAACGCTCGCAACGTCATCTCCGCCATCAATTTCGCCCAGCCGTACAGATTGTCGGCGTCATAGGGAGGGCCGGCTTTATCTTCCGTGAGGTACAACACTTCTTCCGGGTCGGATTGGATGTAGTTGGGATAAATGCAGCCGGACGAAGCGTAGACGACTTTCCCGGCGTTTTCCTGCACCGCCGCGCGAAACACCAGGCCATCGAGCGTCAAGTTGCCCGCGCAAGCCGCCTGATGCAGGTCGACGTACCCTCTCCCGCCATGGTCGGCGGCCAGATGAAATACGACATCTCTCCCCCGGACCGCTCTTCGGGCCACGCCGTCTTCGAGTAAATCCGCCTCGACGAATTCGATCGTTCCCTGGTCGAGATGCGGGAGCAAGTTCTCGCGCTTCCCGCTCGACAGGTTGTCGATTACCCTCACGTTCGCCCCGCGCGCCACCAGGGCATCTACCAGCGCTGAACCGATGAACGATGCGCCTCCCGTCACCAGCGCTTTTGTGTGCTGCCAATTCATGTTTCCTCCTCTTTTCTTTCCCTGTTGTTCTCCAGCTACCCAAGACTGTTGCGGGCCGCGCTCCCCAATGCGGCGTTCTTCCGCGATTCCTCGTTCTCTGATTCATCCGTTGCTTTCGGAACGAAGGCGGCTCCCGAAGCGATCCGTGTGAACCCAGGGCGCAGCATCGCCGCAGCCGCGGCCACTCGCAAAACCTCTCCGCGCAAAGTGCCGGCCACTTCCTGGGCGAATTTCTTCCCGGGATCTTCTGAGTCGATTCCATTCCATTTCGCTTTCGCAAGGATCCACGCGCACGTAGCGAAAAAAGCCAGCAGCGTGCCTCCTTCGGCAAACAGTTGCCGCGGTGGAAAGGACTTCTTCGTGGGAACGACTGCGGCGTCCAGCACTTTTACGCTGGGCACTTCTTTTGCTTCCTCCACCTTGGCCAATTCGTATTGCTGCGTGAGCAGTTCGTACACCGTTTCCTGAATCTTTGTCTGGCGGTAGAGGTCGGCGTAGGTCACGCCGAGGAGCGGCAGTTGGCGAATTGCCGGGTACAGTGAGGAATCCCCCGCCGAGCCGCTGTAGGAGCTGCCGTCCCCCCCAAGTTTTCCAAGCTGCGCTCGAAGTTCTGCGACACGCGCCCGCAACGAACGCACCCGGACGTTTTGCGGCGTGTACACGGTTTCCAGTCCGTGCAATTCCGATTCAGCGGCGATCAACTGTCCTTGCAGCGTGGCCGCGGCTTCCACCATCGCTTTGCTTTGCGCGGGGATATCAATTGCGGTGTTCTTGCTCGCAAACACGCTGAATCTTTGCGCCGCGCTGTCCAGATCCTGCTTCACGCTTCCCAGACGCTCTTCGAGGAATATCCGTTCTCGCCGTGCCGAGGAAGTGCTGACCTGTTCCACCAGAAGGTTGAGTGCGTTCACATACGCTTCGGCCATGGCCGCCGCGCGGCCCGCCTCGTGATCGGTTACTGTGATGGAAATAATTCCGCTCTTGCGGTCTTCACTGATGTGTGTTCGCGAGGTCAGCGCCTGGCGTAGGTCTTCCATCTTCGATAGACCGTACACCCGGCGCAGATCAAACTCTTCGACCAGGCGGTCCTGTACGGTGCGGCTTCCGAGTATCCCCACAAACAAGGCGCCGGAATTTTTTACCCCCAGGATGTCTCCCGCCACTCCACCGAGCCCTCCGCTTCGTCCCGCCAGCGCCGAGAGCATGGCCATGCCTGAACCAGCTTGCCCATCGGGCGGCATGAGCTGCGCCGTCGCTTCGTAGCGCACAGGTATGCTGAGCGCGAGGCCGGTCGAGACGATGGTGCCAAGCAGCAGCGAGCCTAGGAGCAGTTTGCGGCTGCTCCACAGCAGGCGCAGTTGTTCGACCCTGCGCTCCTTTGTTGTCCGCGGATTCTCCTCACTGGGCAAAGACGCTGGATCACCGGTCGCCATGTCCATGCGGGCATTCCTCCTTTCTCTCCATAGGTTTCTCCCGATGAGCTTTTTGAATCGCTGGCCCGGAGCGCTTCCCGCCTCATCAAGGAATCGCCACGGCCGCGGCCAGCGCAGCTGCTTGAGCGATCTGGGCAACCGCCACGATATTCTTCCAGGCGTTGCCGCCGAGAACGGCTTTCTCCGGAACCACAATCGTGTCTCCCGGGCCAATCGCTGCGGAAAGCACCCCGCCCGACCACATACTTCCGCCGCTGGTGACCGACCCGTTCGCGCGGATGATGAAGATGGCTTTCTTGTTGGCCAGCGACGTCGCACCTCCAGCGCGGGATAAATACCAGCCCGCATTCTTTCCGGGGGAATAGGTGATGGCGTTCGAGTTGTATACCTGCCCGACGATTACCACGAAGCCGGGTTGCTCTGGAATTTCCAGAGTGTCGCCAGCGCGGAGTTCGATGTCATCCGCGGAGCCGGCGAAGTCCCTCTGGCTTTGCCGGAGGTGCACTACCAGCCGGCCGGATACCGGGGCTCTGCGCAGCCCGTCAAGTATCCTTTGGCGCTGCTGTTGGGCGGCTTGTTGAAGTGCAACTTCGTCCGAACCCGAAGCTGTCACCGCAGCCTTCACCGTCACGGATTCCTGCTCGAGACGCTGGATCAATTCCTGCCGGCTCTTTTCCTGCATCTCGCGCACGTCAACGCGCTCAAAAACGGCCGCTTGTGCATAAGCGGTGGGCAGCAAGCCACCGGCGCGGTGGAGCAGCGAGCTGACTCGTTCTCCCGGCTGGATGCCGTAGACTCCGGGTTTTGCAACTTCTCCCTTCAGTGTCACGGTGGCTCCGACATTCTTCCAGCCCGTTTGTTGCGGGATCGTCAGCACATCACCGTCGCGCAGCGCTAGGTCTTCGGCCCCCTCGCCGGCTAGTGCCGCGGGAACATTTATGGGTTGCGATTCGGTCGCAAGTGTTGAAGCCCGCCCTCCGCTCGTCGCGGCGTAATGCGTCAAATCGCCGCTCGCCGCATTGGCGCTGCGCAGGAGCCCACCCGCAGAGCGCAACAGATCAGAGACTCGCATGTTTGCGACGAGGGGATACCGTCCCGGCCGCGCCACTTCCCCGCGCACGTATACGCTTGTCGGATTCACGTGCAGCGGCTGGCGATGCACTAGGATGCGGTCGCCAGGCGCGATCAGTATGTTGTTCAGGGGATCGCCTGAGAGCGCGTCCCCCAGGGAAATGTTGAAAACTTTTGTCGTGCCATCGGGCCGGGAGCGGAAGAGCTGCGCGCTCTCCTCCCACGCTTCGGACGTGATTCCGCCGGCTTCATAGATTGCGTCGCGAAAATGCGCTTGCCCCGAGCTGCGGAATCGACCCGGATGGTGCACTTCTCCGAACACCGAGAAGACGGGTTCGGCCTCAAAATCGTAACGGCTGAAAACGCGCACGGTGTCGAGTGGCTGGAGTTTCGGCGCGCTCTCTGGATGCTCCAAAGCCGCTGCGAGATTGAAAGTCTCGACCACCGGGCGGTTTTCCGGCGCTATGATGCGGATGATTTCACCGTAACTCCCGGAAGGCTCCGGCAACAGATCGCTGTAGGAGGCGACCAGATCCGTCAATTTCATTCCTTCGTGATAGGAGTAACGCCCCGGCCGTAAAACGTGTCCTTCCAGGTAGACGGCGCCCGCGTTGTAAGACGCAATTGGGAAAATGTGGATCTCGTCACCATCCTGCACGCTGAACTTCTCGAACGTCGCGCGCAACGCTTCCTTGTCGGTCCCTTCGCCGATTTCCAGGCTCAGCATGGTCCGTTTCTCATGGGCGTCCAACCGCTGCACCTCGATGTGGCGCAGCGCCGCTGCAGGCAAAATTCCTCCCGCCAGTTCCAGGACCTCGTTAAGATTTTTTTCTCCCCGTAGCTCGTACAGCGCCGGACGCCGCACCATGCCTTCCACTTTGACGGTCACCCCGAGGGGTGGCACGCGCAGCGAGTCGCCGTTCTCCAGCCGTTTCAAGTCGCCGCGGATTCCGTGCAGCAGCAGGTCGTAAGCGTCAGCCTCTTCCAAAAGGTGTTTTCCGCGGTAGTGCTCCAACCGGCGCAGCGAGCCGTTCGCGGTAACGCCGCCCGCGGCAAAGAGCGCGTTCAGCGGCGTCGAAAGCGAACTGACATCGTAGGCGCCCGGCGAACCAACTTCGCCGACCACGTACACGCGCACGGTGCGGAGCTTCAGGAGCGATACGTCTGCGGAAACGTCCCGGAACTGCGTGCGCAGCACCCGCTGCACCGCTTCCTGCACTTCGCCGAGCGATTTTCCGGAAACAAGGAGCGGTCCCGCCTCGGGCAGCGCGAGTTTCCCTTCCCGATCGACGGTGCGGAAAAGCCGCTGCGAAATCCCGCCCCACAGATCAATCGACAAGCTGTCGCCCGGCCCCAGGACGTAGTCCGGCCCTACCGGGAGATCCATGGGAAGAACGTCCGGATTCACGACGCTGTGGTGAAACACATCCAGGCCAAAACGCACCGTGCGCTGCGTCGGCGGGCTGGCTTGCACGTAGAGGTCGTAGAGCGACGGAGCATCCGCATACGGATTCGAGCGGTGCACCATGCGGCCCGGTTCCATTTCCATCGCGAGTCCAGCGGCGCCACCTTGCCGGGCGTAGCGCCGTTCGACTTCGACGGCATTGGATCGCCGCGTCGCGGCATTCATCGTGCGATCTCCCGCAACGGTTGCGTCCCCTGGAGTTTCATTGGCGGCCATCATCGGAGGCAGCGATCCCTCCGAAGAAAGTCCCGCACCCCTACTCGTGAAAGGGGACATTCCATCGGGATTCAGCGGTGGGGACGAAACAAGCAGAGTCTCCGGCGGCCCCGCCACCGGCGAGTCGGCAAACAGCTCGCGCGGAGAACTCAAGCTGTTCGGCCGCGAAGGCTGTTGCGGATAGTCTTCACGCTGCGGTACTGCCTCGGCAGGCGCACCTTCCCTGTCAGCAAAGTTGCCGCGCACCCGCGTTCTCTCGAGCGAACGGCCCGGCGCCTCGCACCCGGTTTGCCAATGCGGATCGCAGTTGGCCTGGAATTCCTCTTCCGTCTGACCTCGGGTTTCATGATTGCTCTCCGCGGCCCGCGACAGTTGTTGCGCTCGCTCTTGTAAGAGGAGTTTCTGCTCTTGCGCCAATTCGGAATCGGGATTAACTCTTGGCAGCAGGTATCCATACCTTCGAAGCAGGCGCGTCGCCAGCACCCGGCTGCGCAAATCTTCCCTCAGACGCTCCGCCAGCGCGTTATTGCTCAAGTCGGACTCTTCGATGATCTGCCCGCTTTCTCCAGCATCCTGCGCGATGGCCCGCTTCAGCTCCACCATCAATCCGGCGTCTCGGTTCACGACTTCGAGGATTTGTTCGGCCGTGGCGGCCACGCGGTCCAGGTTATCCGCCACGATGTCCCCGCCGCGTCCCGCCATCCGCTCGGCGGTGTTCCTGGCGGCCGCTCTCCCGTTGGATTGTTCCGAGCCACGGCTTCCTTGGGCTCCCCCAGCCTGCTGGCCCTGGGCAGCTGATGTAAAAAGAAAACATGTTGCTCCCAGCAAAATCAGCATCTCCCACTTGGGGAACCCTCGCTCGTCCAGATCCCCTCCTGAAAAATCCCGCGCGTCTCTCATACCGCGCCTCCCCTTGGCCGGGACAGGCCCTTTCGCATCAAGTCGAGCAACGCTTCCTCGCTCGCTTCCATCGTCGCGGAGTGAATCTCGAACGAAGCCCAATAAAAAATCCCCAAATTCGTATTCGGCGCCACGGCGATAATCCGCAGCGCTGGAAAATCCCGAAGCAGCAAATCGCATAACGCAGGACGGCGTTTCGACTCGTCCAGCGCAATCAGCAGAAAATCGGGTTTGGTCTCCGCCACCATCGAAGGCACGTCCTGCTCGTTTTCCGCCTCTCCGACCACATTGATCCCGGCCTGCTCGGAGAGCGTCGAGAGCACCAGCTCTCGCAGGAGCCTGGGGCGATTGGCGACCAGCACGCGGACGCTTGTTTCCATGGCTCCTCCAGAGTTGTGGAGACTAGAGGAAAAGGAGGACGAAGGGCAGGCTCGAAATCGTACGGGAACGGAGGTACCGCAAAATCAGTCTTGGGTACTTGGAGAGGAAGGACTCGAAAGGTACGTTCTTGGTACGCGGCTCCTACTGGCTTTCCGTTGCCGCTACTCTGCTTCTCTCCCGCCGCAGCGGACGCACGGAGAAAAATTTATTCCGGCAGGGTCCGCATCGCAACGCGGGAATCCGCAGCATACGCCCGAGGCTCGAAGCGAATCCCGGCACGTACTCCCCCGAAATTCGCTGCAATTTCAGGTTGCCGCAAATTCTGCAATGCGCATAATAAAGATCGCGCACCGGTATTTGCCGCGCTCGAAATCGCGTTTCGCAGTTCTCGCACCGCCAGGGCAGCAAGCCCGCCACTCCCATTATATGGTCTGCTAGGGATCGGCGTTTTGAGCGCCGCGTGTTTGTCGCGTGACAGTTCGGGCAGGTCAGCGGAGCTTTTCCGATGGACGTTCTCCCCGCCAAGAATAGGCAAAAATCCAGCCCCCGGCAAGAACAACTCTTCCGCCGTCACGATACAATACTCTTAGGAGCGCACATGCCCGAATACACCGCAGAACACGCCCGCGCCGGCTTCAACGCCAAGCTGCCGGAACTCGAAACCTGGCCCAACCAATTCCCCGGCTACGTCATCACCACAAAATTTCCCGAATATTCCTCCGTCTGTCCGAAAACCGGCCTCCCCGATTTCGGCACCATCACCATCCAATATATGCCCGGCAAACACTGCATCGAGCTCAAGTCCCTGAAGATGTATCTCCTCGCCTATCGCAGCCTCGGCATCTTTTACGAAAACGCCGTCAACAAAATCCTCCACGACATCGTCGCTGCCGTCCAGCCGGAGTGGTGCGTCGTCCGCGGCGAATTCACTCCCCGCGGCGGCCTCTCCACTTCCATCTTCTCCCGTTGGCCCGCCCTCCCCAGCCACGCCCAACGCCGCAAAGGTACTCGCCGTCACTGATACTGCGCAGCCAAATAGCTTGACATCTCTAACGGTCGGCGGGTGGGGCAGACGCCGGGGGGTGCTGCACCCTGGGGTTTTTAGGGTGATGACATGAGACAGGCGCCTCCATGCCTGGGCAGATGTATGCTCGCGCGGATCGTGGCGGGTGGCCCGGACAATGAGTTCTTGTGTGAATGGGGTGCCCCATCACGCCGGGTTTGCGTGTGGGGCTTTTGACTTTTTCTCAACCTCCTTCTGAATCTCACCCCGCCATCCCGTAACAGACAAACGGAATATCCGATGAGGATACTCATCCTGCCTGCCCCGTGCGAAGCGTCGGGGAGCGAGCGCAACGAGGCGAAGAACCTCTCCCTGCCCAACCTCGTAAAATTCGGTGCCTACATCTCTCAGCAAACAAACTGACTATCCGACCAGGATAGTCATCCTGAGCGAGTCCGCCGCGGCGGACGAGTCGAAGGACCTCTCTGTCTCCAATGCGGAATTCGCACTGCCCCTATCTCTAGGAACTAGGGACGGTTGGGCTTGCCTCTGTCTTCGGACTGACCCCTCGGCTGTTGTTGCTGCCGCGGCTGTTGTTTTTCCTGCTGCCGCTGTTGTTGTTGGGTGTGGCGTTGCTCCATTTGCTGGGTTTGCTGCTGGTGGCGCTGTTCCATCTGCTGCCTTCTGGCGTCATTGGCATTTTGCTGGGCCTGGCGCTGTTCGACCTGCTGCCTTCTGGCGTCATTGGCGTTTTGCTGGGCGAGGCGCTGGTGGTCCTGCTCCTGTCTTTGCTGGAGCTTCTGATGCTCTTGTTCCTGTTTCCTGTAGAGCTTGTCCTGCTGTTGCTGGTATTTCTGGTCCTGCCTGGGATTGCCCGTGTTCGGCGGAGCCGGCCGATCGTGAGGCGTAATTTCCCTGGCGTGAGAGAAAGGGGGACGGTTGGAATTGTTTACCGCGTTTGGCGGACGGTTGCCATTGTCTCGCGCGTTTGGCGGACGATCGCTGTTGTTTCGCCCGTTGGACGGGCGGGTGGCATTGTTATCGGGACGGCCAGCGCTGTCGTTGCCGCGGCGATTGGCCGGCGGCTCCCAGCGTCCGCCAGCTTCCTTGGCGGGAACGACAGCAGAGCCCCTGAATGAACCGGGGCGTTGCGTGGCGGCGATGGGAGGCCTGCCCTGATTGACCGAGGCGCGCAATTCGCGATTGCCGCGCGCTTCCTGAACATGCTCATGTTGCACGGAGACCGGCGCAATGTGGCGTTCGCGAGAATAGTTTTCTTCATCCCGGGAGGGGCGCTCGCGGATACCGCCATCGCCGCCGTTGTAGCTAACGCGGGTTTCGTTGCGATTGATGATGGTGGTGTTGTACACGTTATGAATCTCGGTGATGTTCACGTTGGTCACGGAGCGGTTGTAGTAGAAGCGGTCGCGATCCCAGCGGCCGCCTTCATAGCCGTGGCCGAAATAGCCGAATCCATAATTGATGCCGCCGTACCAGCCAACATGCGGACCCCAATAACCTTCATAGAAGTAATAGCCACCGTCGCGCCATCCCCAGTAGCCAGGCGTCCAGAGGTAGCCGACATCGGGAGCTGCGACCCAGGTTCCGGGAACCCAGTAATAGTCTTCGTCCTCGGGATCCCAGCCCCAGTAGCCGGGAGTCCAGATATAGCCTTCATGCGGACAGATGGGTTGTTCGTAAACGGGAATGGGTGGCGGAGCAAAGCCAACCGAAATGCCAATGCTGACTTGCGCGAACGAAGCCGAAGAAACGGCCAGCAGAAACAGCGCAAGAAACAAGTAGCGAATAACGGAAATGAGGCGCATGGTTTGGTTTCCTTTCGACCGATTATCCTTCAGCCAGGCTCGGCCTGTCCCCACGGTCTGGGCGGGTGGATACACTTAGTAACCCTAATCTCGGACAGAAGTTCCGTTGTGCACGCCGTGTCATTGACCGTTTATCGGGAGCCGAGGGCCGTCAAGATAGGCCCGAGGATGCTGGCACGTATCGCCAAGCGCACAGGATTGCAACCGGAAGAATCTGTAGCGGCGGGTGGCAAAGCGGAGCGCTGTCTTCGCTAGCCTCTTTATGCGGCCATCGAGTAACCGGCAGCTTTCCAGGCTGCGACGCCGCCCTCTAGCACCTTGACGTTGGTAAAGCCCTGCGCCCGGTATTTGGCTGCCAGACCGGCAGCGCTCGCTTCAGCGGGTCAGGCTCAATAAAAGATGATTTCCTGGGTTTTCGGCAGGGAGGCCACGCGGGACTGAAAGGCGGCCAGCGAAATGGACCCGGCCAGATTGAACTTCTGATATTTGGCCTCGTCCTCGTAGGCGCAGACGAGCAGCGCTTGGTTTCCTTTTGCACGCGCTTGTTGCGCGCTGATTCGCTCGATGTCCGCCATGTCTCCTCCTCGTGCCGAAGTCGCCAGTCGGACATGTTACGCCATTGCCCCGGGGCTGGTCGAGAAATTGGGCAGCCTACTCCTTCAACGATACGGGATCGGATTGGTTCTTTGGCGACTTCTTATCCAACAGGGAGATGAATTCGCGGCCTGAAGGCGGGACGCCGACCTTGCCTTCGCGGACAATCTGTTTCGCACTGAGGTCTCGGCCATAGAGTTTCTTGTTCGCGCTGCCGTCAGAGCGCAGCGTCGACCCTTCGAGCGAAATCCCAGCAAACAAGCCCCGTGAGCGTGAATAGCTGAGAACCTCCGCCTTCATCACGATGTCAGTATCCGCAGCGGCTGCACGCCCCTTCGGCCCCGCCGCAGCAGAGGCATCGGCGCCGAGTTTCACTTTGCTGCTCAATATGGAGTTGGCTCCCTTGGGATTCATGACCAGCAAGACGAAATCCGTAGCCTGGCCGCCCAACTGCAATCCAATATTTGCCCCTTCAAGTGCGAACAAGGCGGGAGCGCTCCAGTGCCCCGTAAAATGCTGGCCGGTGCGGCAGGTGATCGCTCCCCGGCCAAAGTCGCCTCCGACGCCGATCGCGAACTTCAGGACCGAAGGAATCACGATGACGCATTCGGCCTTGTTGAGCAGGTCCTTCGGAATCCCGTCAGGGATGTCCATAATTTCCTTGAACACCTGGCCACACGATTCAAGGCGCTTTTGTTCCCTGCTTTCATTTGCCGCGAACACGGGACAGGCCAGGAAAATGGCGACGCTAAGAGCAACGGCTTTTCTCATGGTAGGCCTCGCTGACTTTCGACCATTCTTGCCCCATCGAGGGCAGATTACAACTGGTCCGGGGCCGTTCTTGTCCCAAGTTGCAACGGAATGGCGCATCCCTTTGCTTTCGCTCCTTCCTTAGGTCATCTCTTCCCCTCTCCCGGCGCGGTGGACAACCGGCCAATTGCACGCCATAATTCTTGTTTGGCGCCATCGCTGACGTTGCAACTCATGATTGAGGAGGGAGAATGAGCATTTCTCCAAACATACCGAGTGCGCAGGAGTCCTATCAATACGAGTCTGCGGGCACGCCTCGCTGGATCCCGATGCTGATCGGCGTCATTATCGCCCTGATCGCCGTGCTGGGTTATGCGGGATACTCCACGCAGTCGCGGCTGAGCCAGGATCTCTCCAAGCAGCAGGATCAGAACAAGATTCTTAGCGCTCAGCTCGAGCAGGCGAATTCGCGGATCGCCGATTTGAAAAGCCAGATGGAAGTCACCACCCAGAGAATTGGTTTGACGCAATCCGAGCTCGCCCGAGCCAAGAGCCGCGCCGAAGCCATCCGCGAGGAGCAGCAATCGTCCGACCAGAAGCTCACCGCGCAGCTCTCTCAGGTGCAGAAAGAAAGCGACGAAAAACTCGGCGCTGTAGCCACCGAAGTGGGCGGCGCAAAGAAAGACATCGAAGCCACAAAGAACGACCTCGAAGCCACTAAGGGCAAACTCGAACGCAGCCTCGGCGACATGAACGTCATGAGTGGCCTCATCGCCCGCAATCGCGACGACCTCGAAGATTTGAGGCGCCGCGGCGACCGCAACTATTACGAATTCAATTTGCAAAGGACCAAAGCGCCCCAGCGCGTGGGCCCTGTGCAAATGTCTCTTAACAGGACCGACCCGAAAAAAGCGAAATACACCCTCACGGTCATCGCCGACGATAAGACCATCGAGAAGAAGGACAAGACTTCGGGCGAGCCGGTGCAATTCTACGTAAAGGGCAGCACGCGGATGGCCCCCTACGAAATCGTGGTCTTCGACGTTGGCAAAAATCAGATCACAGGCTACCTAGCCACTCCGAAGGAAGGCGGCGCTTCTGCCGCGCCGGCCGCGGCGCCCGCCGCCCCTGCGGCTACTCCAACCAAGCCTTAGCCTCTTCGAAATTATTTTTCAAAGAAGCTGCCGTCTTTTTCGCCCTCGGCGAAATCATTTTTCAAGGAAGCTTTGGATTTTAGCTTTGCGAATTTAACTTTCTCAAAAAAACTTCGCACTTTTCACCGAGTTTGATTTTCACGGTGGCCTGTTTTGCGTTCTGGAAACACCGCGCGGGACAGAGCTTCTGTCTTTTTCATCGCGGCGCTAACATCAAAGAGATGTTCTTCTCCCGAACGGTTTTCCGTGGAGTGCTTCCATGAAAGTGACCAGTCTTCGAATCGTATCCGTCATCACCGTTGCTATTCTTCTTTTCGGCTCAGGCGCCGCGTATGCGCAAGCGCCGTTCGAACCCGCGCAGATGTCTCCGCGCACTATTTTTTATTTGATTTGGCGCGGCGCTCCGTCACTGGACGTTCGAAAGGCCAATTCGCTGCTGGCGCTCTGGGATGATCCGGAATTTGTTCCCGTGCGCTCCGCCGTGGCAGCGGGCCTATTCAGTTCGACGGAAGAAAAATCCGCGCAGCAAAAACTTACGCAGCAAGAGATGGAAGAATTTGTGCCACTCCTGGAGAATTCATTCACGCTCGGATATCTCCCGGAGCCACTGAAACGCGCGGCTTCGAATTCAAGCGCTGCAACGGAAGCAAAGATTCCTGCCTGGAATGGAATGTTTTTTGTTTACGACCGGACCGGTAAGGAAGCCTTGTTGACCAAGGCCGCGGTTCGCATGCGGACCGGAGAGAAAGAACTGCCGGCCCTGGCGCAAGTGACGCTGGCAGGCGTTCAAGTCTTGAAAATCCAGCACAAGTCCGGCGTCACCTACTGGGCGGAATCCGGCAAGTATGCAATCGCATCCGGTGAACCCTCCGTCATGGAAGAAATACTGGGCCGTCTCAACAAGAAAGCGGCCGCCGCGTCACTGGCGCAATCTGCGACCTACCAAGAAGCCCAGCCAATCACCGGCAGTGGCGTGCTGGAATTCTTTGTTCGAATCCCGAGCCTGAGTGATCTGATGTTGGATTCGAACGCCACCTCTTTCAAGGTCCGGCCGATGGTGGACGCCGTCAAGCTTGAGGCCGTTCACTCGATCAGCGGACATATCACATTGGAAGGAGCGAAAACTCACGTGCAGGCCGCCGTCCTCGGCGACGCCGATCACGGCACGCTCTTCGATATTTGGTCGGAGGGCCAAGCCTCGCCCGCTTCCTTGGCGCTCGTTCCGGCCGAGGCCGTCTCTTACACGGAAACACAGATCCATCTCATGGGAATTTATAGCCTGGTGAAGCGCGTGGCGCGGGCAGCATTTCCACAAGGCCAGCAGGGCAATGCGGATATTCTCGATACCGTGGCGCAGGCGCGTCTGGGGATGCCCCTGCCGGATGCCCTGGCGTTGATGACCGGGGAGTTTGCCTCCATGCAAACCAGCCCCTCGATGGACGGCGCGAAACAAGTCTACTTTTTTGGCATTCGAAAGAAACCAGAAGTCCTCAGACTCTTTCACACCATTTTCAGCGACCAGTTGACCTCGGAGCGCAACGAAGGCGATACGACCTTCCTGAAAATCTCTTTGGGCGGAAACCAGAGCAACGCGGGCGTGGCCCAGTGGCGCTTTTTCCATGTCGCCGTCACGCCGGAGATGGTTATCGGCGCGAGCCGCCAGGAAACGATTCGCGAAGTCCTGGCGTATCGAGCCAAAGGAGGCGTCTCCGCAGGTCTCTCCTCCGTGCCGCAATTTCAAGCCGGCCGGGCGAAATATCCGGAAAATCTAAGCGGCCTCAGCTATGTCGATTTTCAAAAAATCGATTGGCAAGCGGTGAAAGACCGCTGGCTTGATGAGAGTAAGAAAGCCGCGGCAGCAAGGGCCACCAGTCTTGCGAAAGAACCGGATCAGGCAGGCAACGCGGTGCCAGACTGGCTCGCACAAGCGAACCTTCAAGTGATTGGGCGCCATCTTCATTATTCTTCGAGCGTCTCCTGGAAGGACTCCAAAGGCATCCATTGGGATCAGTGGCTCGAGTAAGGGGAAGATGCCGTCATTTCGTTTTTCTCTGATGGGGTCGTTCTTTCCTGTGCTTCTCTGTTTCTCCTCAGTCGCACATTGTCAGGGTGTTCCGCAGCAGGAGGCGCAAGCGATTCGAATCAGCGTGGACCGCGTCAACGTCGGAGTCATCGTCACCGATGCGCGCGGGCACCTGGTCGAAGGACTTCATCGCGAAGACTTCCATATTCTTGATAATGGGGTCGAGCAGCCATTGACGGATTTCGCGGCCGTAGAGGAGCCAGCGCAACTACTTCTTCTCATCGAAGCCGGCCCCGCCGTTTACCTGCTCGAAGACAGCCATTTGCGCGCCGCTTATGCGCTGCTCGAGGGCTTGTCCGCCGATGACCGCATCGCCGTCGTAAAATACGCGGAAGCGCCGCAAGCGATCCTCGACTTCATTCCAGACAAGCAGGCTGCTGAAGCTGCCCTCGACCAATTGAGCTTCAATCTCGGCTTCGGTTCGCTGAACCTTGCTTCCAGTCTTTCGAAAGTACTCGAGTGGCTCGTGAGCGTACGAGGCAAAAAGACCATCGTTCTGCTTTCGACGGGAGTGGACACTTCTGCTTCGAATGAATCGGCATTGCTGCTTCCGCAACTCAGGACCAGCGAAGTAAGACTCCTGGCCGTTTCCCTCGCGAGCGGATTGAAAAATCCTCCGCCCGCCGGCAAGAAAAAAGCGCCGGCGGGAATTCCCAGTCAAATGACTGAGCAGTTCGAACAGGCGGAGCAGTTCCTGAAACAAATGTCCGGAGCAACCGGGGGCAGGGCTTACTTCCCTTCGAACAGCAAGGAATTCAAAGCTGTTTTCGCGGAGATCGCGCAACTTGTCCGCCACGAATATAGCCTGGCCTTCGCTCCACCCGTGAGCGACGGCCTCGTGCATGCCATCGAGGTTCGTGTGGATGCCCAGCAAAAAGCATCATCGAAGGCTCCCGCCGCTGCCTATCGCGTGGATCATCGCCGGGCATATCTCGCGCCAGCCCGGCGGTAGGGGCAGTTGTTCTCTGTCGTAATGGGAAGTCATGCCATGAAGGTCGACCCAGTGATCGCCTTATGTGACGAACAAGAGAACAATCATCCCCACTGAATAAACGACCGTTTGAGGCTAGTCTTATTCATCGTCTTGGTCGTCGTCTCGTGCGCGCATCGCGTGTCTCGACACGTAATCCGCCACAGCTCCACCCAGCGCATTTCCGCGCAGGCAGCTGGTCCGGTAGTGAATGCCGCCAAAGACGCGCGCATCGGCGATTTCCGCTAATGCGTCCGAGAAACTCGCAAACGAACGAGTGCCCGGACGTATCTCGGAGGTGAGGCTAAAGGCGGTGTTCTCCCCAAATTCCGCGGCAAGAATGAACGCGGCGGATCCACTGTAGCTTGCATGCGCCGACGGATATTCGGGATGAGCTGGAGTGCCGGTTAGAGTGTTCAGCCATGGTTCCCACAGTGGATCGGCATCCGCGGGCGTGAGACCCGTGCGGATGGCGGTGACTGGCCGCCAAGCAACATAGCGGTACTTACTATCCCAGCATGCGATTATCGCGTCGGCCATAGAGACATTCAGCAACGCAAAGAGGTGCGCATTCTCGGTCAGACTGAGCCCGCGCGCCGCGGAAAGCTGCGCTGCAATACGGTCCCAAGCAAGCGGAGTGTTCAGTGCCCAAAACAAGGCGAGCTCCGACTGATCCGGAGTGCGCGGCGAGCCAGTGCGGGTACCCATAACCCTCACTTCGTTGAGATCCGCGGCGTATTCTGGGCTGGTGAGGGCCATGAGAGGAGGCAAACGGAACTGCGATGGTCGCGTCAATACAAATGGCGTCATCGTGGCGAGCTGCGGTGTCGCGCCCGATGCGTTAGCCGGCGGTGTCGGGCGCCAAAACCCGAAGGCATTCGGGGTTCCGGCGATGCTCTGCACGCCAAAGAATGGCGGTGCCGGCGTGGGCGCGAACCCGTCGGTCAGCCTCCAGGCCCAGATGGCGTCGGCGACTGTTTGGCCCCAAGCGACACCCGCGGCGATAGAATTGGCATTTTCAGTTGCCGCAAGCGCCGCGACGGACGTATTCCGCTGCGCGGTGAGCGTCGCGCCGGCCGGCAACGTTCCATAGAGGTTCATGAGAATCACATAGGCTGCCTGAATCGCAGCTGCGCGTTGCGACGCATTATGCGGCGCGTCCGGCCTCACATGGAGCGGACGGAAGCGTGGCTCGATACCGTTCACGGCATCGAATACTGAAACCGACACTAATGCGACCACGCGGCCGGTTACATTTGGAGCGGTGCCGGCCGTAAGAACCGTCGTGTTCATGATGCCGATCCACTCAAGCACCGGGTCTGGCGTGGCAGCCGAGACCGGCAAGGAATTAGCAGCGAGCAGCACCACAACCAGCACAAGAACTGCGCTCCGAAGAGTCGCGCGGACTCCCGACCGAAACACTGCCAAAATTCGAGTCTTGGACATAAGGACCTCTCTTTGTCTGATAGTTGATAACTAAGCGTCAAATCCGGGGGAGTACGCGCGACGCGTGGTCGCGCCCGGGGCTGGATCGCTCGTGCCGGGATACTGGACCGGAGTTCCATCGCGATGCAACGTGTAAAGCGGGGCAAATTGCGGCAAAGTGCGGCAAACGCTCCTTTTTTTAATCCCAACCTCGTAATTGCCAGGGAAACCAACCGATGTGATAATCTTCGGCAACACCCATCAGGAGCTCCTGACGCATGTCCGTCGAGGTGATATCCAGGCCTAAGACCCATCCTGACCCCCGGGGAGAGCGCCTGGAATCCTGGAAGGAAATTGCGGTCTATCTAGGGCGTGACGTCACGACCGTCCGCCGGTGGGAGAAGCGCGAGGGGCTGCCGGTCTATCGTCTCCTCCACAGCAAACTTGGTTCGGTTTACGCCTACACGACGGAACTGGACGCGTGGCGGGATAAACGGGTGCCGGCGCCTACAAGCGAGGACCCCGATGCGAGCTCGATCTCAGAAATCGCTCGGCAAGGGACTCGTACCCGTACGGTCGTCGCACTCGCCGCACTGGCGTTGACGTTGGTCGCTGGTTTGCTATGGCTTGCGCGCGAGCGGAGCGCCAGACCGGCAAGCGCCAGCGGCGGCATCCGGTCGCTCGCCGTACTTCCCCTGGAGAACTTCTCCGGCAATCCGGAGCAAGACTACCTGTCCGATGGCATGACGGAGGCGCTGATCGCGCGGCTTTCGACAATTCACGGCCTGCGGGTGATCTCGCGCACTTCGGCGATGCAGTTCAAGCACACGCGGAAGTCCGTGCCTGCGATCGGGAAGGAACTGAACGTTGATGCGGTCATCGAAGGTTCGGTGCTGCGGTCGGGAGACAAGATTCGTATCACCGTTCAATTAATTCGAGCCGGCACGGACGAGCACCTGTGGTCTGATACCTATGACCGCGAACTGCAGGACGTGCTGGCTCTGCAACGCGATGTGACCCTCGGCATTGCGCGCAACATTGAGATCGCGGTGACTGGCTCCCAAAGGAGCCCGTCCGTTGCTCCGCGTGCCATCGCGCCCCAGGTCTATGACGCATATCTAAAGGGGCGCTTTGCATTGAATAAGGGCAGCCGGGCCGGGCTCGATGAAGCGCGTCTGCAGTTCCAGGCTGCGGTCGATGCGGACGCCACGTTTGCTCCGGCCTACGCGGGCTTGGCCGCTACGTACTCCGCTCTAGGGCTTGTTTTCTACGGGGAACCTCCTGGCGAGACCCGCCCAAAAGTGCTCGTTTCGGCACGGAAAGCATTGGAATTGGAACCTGAGCTCGCTGAGGCGCGCGCACTTCTTGCAAATGCGCTGCAGAAAGACTGGCATTGGGCGGAAGCGGAGGCCGAATACCGGCGGGCTCTGGAACTGAGCCCCAGCGATGCCGACGCACACTCGGGCTTGGCCGATTGGCTCCTGTGCCAGGGCCGTATTGAGGAAGCCTTGGCCTCGGCTCGGCGAGCACGGGAACTCGACCCGCTGGCATTTCACGACGACATTCAGGTCGGCTCGCTCCTTTTTTACGCAGGGCGGTACGATGAGTCCATTCGAGAATTGCGGACTGTGCTGACAATGGAACCTGAGGATCCGTTCGCTCTATGGTATCTCGGCTTCTCCCTTAACGGTGCCCAGCAGTACGATGAAGCCATCCGCGCGCTGGAGAAAGCCGCGTCCTTAACGGATCGCACTCCGGCGGTGCTGGGCGTGCTTGTCCGAGCTTACGCCGGTGCCGGACGACGTACCGAAGCGTTGCGGGTTCTTGATGAGCTTCACCGGCGGCGACAGAAGGGCTACGTCCCGGCAGCAGCATTCCTCAACGCTTACCTGGGACTCGGTGACACGGAGCAAGCATTTGTCTGGATGGAGCGCGCCGCCGAAGAGCGATCGAATATCATGCAATTCCTCAAAGTACATCCCGTCTTCGATCCGATCCGCAGCGACCCGCGGTTTGCGCAGTTTCTCCGCCGGGCGAACTTATCATCTTGAGCAACTACGCCAGTACGAGCATTCTCCGGTCTGCCAGCGTTACACCAGTGCTCGCAGTGTTTCTCAATGGCGCTGTTGCCCGCTTCACATGGTCAGAACGACGCGAAACTGCGCATTGCCGCTCATCATGCGCGCATAAGCCTCAGCCGCCTTTTCGAGCGGATAGGTTTCAATCATGGGACGCACGCCTGTCAGTTCGGCGAAGCGCAGTGTATCTTCGGAATCGGCTGGTGTTCCAGTGTTCCAGCCTTGAATTGATCGACTTAGAAGAAAGAGCTGTACCGGTGTGACCTCGATGGGATCAAAGGTCGCACCGAGCACCATGAGCTTGCCATTCGGCGCCAGACCGTCAACCAGTTCGGACATTGCCTTCGAGTTTGGCGCTGTCGCTATAATTGCCAGTGCGCCGCCCATTTTTTGCAATTCCTCAGCTGCGTTCGTCGATTTGCTGTCGATGTACACGCTCGCTCCAAGCTTCTTTGCAAGCGCCGCGTTTTCGGACCCGCGCCCGATAGCCGCGACCTTATAACCAAACTTATTCGCGAATTGAACTCCAAGGTGACCCAGGCCGCCGATCCCCTGCACGGCAACCAGGTCGCCGGGCAACGCACCACTGTGTCGCAGCGCGTTGTAGGTCGTGATACCGGCACAGAGTAGCGGCGCTGCTTCGACGTCACTTAGACTTTCCGGTATCGCCACCACTGCCTCGGACGGAGCCACCATGTATTGCTGATATCCGCCGTCATAGTTGATGCCCGGAACTTTCAGATTTCGGCAATTGCGAAAGTCTCCGCGCCGGCACTGGAGACAGGTGCCATCATGGCCGCCGTGCCAACCGACGCCGACGCGCTGCCCCTTCTGCCACTCGGAAACGCCGGCGCCCAGTTCATCGATGATGCCCGCCACTTCATGCCCTGGAACTCGGGGATACTCAATTCCGGGAAAGAGGCCTTCTTTTGTGACCATGTCGCTGTGGCAGACGCCACAGGCCTGCACCTTGATCCGCACCTGTCCCGCAACCGGCTCAGGAATCTCGCGCTCGACGACCTGGAAACCTGCTCCCGCCTTTGGAATTTGTGCCACCATCATTGGTTTTACTGCGACTCTTGTCGTTGCCATATGTCCTCCTATGAGTTTCTGAGATTGTTGTAGAGCACTTGCTGATACTGGCGAGGCGACCGAACATGGCTCGCTGCCCCTTTCGCTTATCGGTTGCATCGCTTAGATGCGCGTAACGGGACATTTGACTCAATCCAATCGGATTCAAAGTCGATTTTGGAATGCGGGTACAAGGTGAGCCAGTAGAGCGTAATGTCGTCGAGCATTTCATCGCGCGTGAGTTCCCGTTCGGGACAGGTGAATATTTTCGAGGTTATTCGAATTTTTTCAATGTCCGAGCCATATGACCCAGTTTCTCATCAACCAGCGCGAAGACGGTTCCAGCTTCGAACGATCCCTCGCCATTTCTCTGCCCCGCCGTCGCTCCCGTCAGAATTTCGATGCCCTGTTCCACCTTGGCTACCGGCCATATGTGAAATTTTCCTGCCCCTACGGCCTCCAGAATATCTTCCCTCAGCATCAAGTCTTCCACGTTGGACTCTGGCATCATCACGCCCTGAGTGCCGGTGAGGCCTTTGATCCGGCACACGTCAAAAAATCCTTCGATCTTTTCGTTCACTCCGCCGATGGCCTGAATGTCGCCCTGCTGATTGATCGAGCCCGTAACAGCGATATCCTGCCGCAGCGGCAATCCGGAAAGGGCGGAAACCAGCGCGTAAATTTCCGTCGAGCTGGCGCTGTCGCCATCCACTCCAGAATAGGATTGTTCGAAGCAGATGCTCGCCGCCAGAGACAGCGGCTTGTCCTGCGCAAACCGGCTGCGCAGGTAGCCGGCAATGATGTGTACGCCCTTGTCGTGGAAGCGGCCGCTCAAGTTCGCCTCCCGTTCGATATTGATGAGCCCGGCTTTTCCCAGAGCCGCCGTCGCGGTGATTCGGACGGGTTTGCCGAACGAATACCCGCCAATCTCTAGAACGCTCAGCCCGTTCACCTGTCCCATCCGCGTTCCGCTAACGTCCACAAGAAGCGTTCCCTCCTGAATCATTTCCCGGATGCGTGTCTCGATGAGATTGTGGCGCTCCATTTTTGAAGACAGAGCGCCGCGCACGTGCGCCGCGCGCACCACGGATTCGCCCGCTGCCGCCGCGGCGTAATGCGCTTCCCGCGCCAGGTCAGCGATATCCACAAATCGCGCGGTCACCTTGTTCCGCCGGCCCGCCTGGCGCACGCCGTACTCGAGCATGGCAGCGAACGCCCCGCGATCGAAAGGATACAAGCCCTCTTTCTCGCTCAACGCCCGCAGACGCCCCGCATATTCGGCGATGACGCCATCGCTCATGGCCATTTCTTCGTCGAATTCCACGCGCACCTTGAAGATTTTGCGGAAGTCTTCCTCATATTCGTACAGCATCTCGTACAGTTCGCGATCGCCGATGAGGATGACTTTGACGTTGATGGGTATCGCTTCCGGCTTCAACGCGCTTCCGCCGAACGGATAAAACATCTCAAGCGGCTGAATCTCCAGCCGGTTGTGGTTCAGCGTGCGCTTCAGCGCGCGCCACACTCCTACTTCCGAGAGCGCTTCCAGCGAATACATGATCAGGAAGCCACCGTCGGCCCGCAGCAGGGATCCGGCGCGCAGATCCATGAAGTCGCTCGTCCAGCCGCCACGCGCGTCGTACGCGCGCTGAATGGTGCCGAACAAGTTTGCATACGTCGGCGTGGTCTCAAAAATCACCGGCGACTTTTCTTCGTCGTTATGCGCCAGAATGACGTTTACGCCGTAGACGCGGAAGGGATCGCGCTCCGGGCCTCCGGGCGCCTTCGGCAAACCGTCCGGCGGCGGCTCCTCGTCGTGCTCCCCTTCGCCTTCGCGCTCCTTGAAGGGATCGAGATTGTCCAGCAGGTGATGGCGCACTTCTTCGAGATATTCCGCTACGCCTATGCCCGGATATTTTTCCTTCAATTCTTCGATTACGCCGTCCACCAGAACCGATGCCGCTTCCTGCTCCAGGTAGCTCAGTTCGCTGGCCAGCTCGCGGGAAAGCGTCAGCGTCTTCCGGTAGACCACGGTGAATTCCTGGCGGAACTGTTCGTATTTTCGCTCGATACCCTCAGCAACAGGCGATTCCAGTTTTCCCTCGTGCACCATTTTGGCGATGTCTTCGATGGGAACCATCTGGCCTTCGAGCACTGGGAAAATTTCCGGCAGCGCCACCGCTCCCACCTGCATATGTCCCAGGGCGAACTGCTCCCGCGCAATCCGCCGCGTGAAATCGTCCATCAACTCTTTTTCCCGCACGGTAAAGCGCTCCACGATACGCCCTTTTTGCCGCTGGAACGGTTCGCCTTCGAATACCTGGGGAATCCGCCGGCGCAGAAAATCGATTCCCGCCTGCATGTCCTTCTTGAAGGAATTGGCCTGGCCTCGCGGCAGAGCCAGCAGACGCGGCCGGTCGGTCAATTTGAAATTGTTGACGTAGCAGCGGTCGAGGGATTCTTTTGTCGGCGGGTGCAGCTCTTCGATCATGCGCGCGATCGTTCCGCCGCGGCTGGTTCCCGCCAATCCGCAAACAAAGACGTTGTAACCTGGCGCCGAAAGCTCGACACCCATTTTCAGTGCGCGGAGCGCGCGCTCCTGCCCGATGAATCCCTCGCGCAGCTCTGCTTGCGCCGTTGTTTCGAACGGGATCCGCGAGAGCTCGCACCTCCAGCGCAACTGCTCGGTGGGCAGCTCTGCATGCTTCGGGGCAGGCTTGTTGGCCATGAAATTCCTTCGAGCGCGTTACTCTAGCACACCCGAGCGGGGCTCCCTCGCTGACGCTAATGCCGTGTTACCCAGCGGTTATCGGGAGAGTTTCGCGTTCATTCAAATACACCGACAGTACGCCCGCTCCTGTGGCCACCAGAATCGGTCCGAGGACGAGTCCCAGCATTCCAAACACGCCGACTCCCCCGACCACACTGATGAAGATCACTAAGGCGCTTAATTCCGTCCGCCCGCCGAGAAGCAACGGGCGCACCACATTGTCCACCACCGTGGATACTCCGGCGCAAATCAGAAGCAGCAAAATCGCGCGTCCCCAATGGCCGGTAAAGCCCAGCCACAGCGCCGCAGGCACGAAGATCAGACCGGACCCCACGACCGGCACCAGCGAAAAGAACCCCATGGCCACGCCCCAGAAAATCGGCGCGGGCAACTTCACCAGCGCGAAGCCTAAGCCGCCGAGGGCTCCCTGAATCGCGGCGACGATGAGGCTGGTCGTCACGCTGGCGGAAATCAAGTCGCGTGCTTGCACGATCATGGTATCGCGGTGCTCCGCGTCAAACGGCAAAATGCTCCGTACTCCGCGAATAATAGAGTCCGCGTCGCGGAAGAAGTAAAACATCGCAAAAATCATCACGAAAAGGTCGAAAACGAACTCCGCGATATTCCGCAAAATAGTGCCGAGACGCTCGGCGAGAAAGCCAGCTTGCTTCTGGACGGCCTGCTCCAGCATGGCAAATACGTCGGCATTGGGATCCAGGCCGGGCACATGTTTCGCGATCCACACCCAGGTTCTCGCAACCGCGGGCGCGTGATCGGCAATAAAGGAGCTCTGTACGCCCCGCGAGACAGACACAGCTTCCCGGACGAACAACGTGGTCACCACGATCGCAGGCACAATCAGCAGAAAAGTCACCGCCAGCGTGCTCAGCACCGCCGCCCGGTTTGCAGTAAACCGCTTCATCAGCCAGTGGTGCATGGGGTAGAAAAAAATCGCGAGAGTCGCCGCCCACCCCAGCGCCGCCAAAAACGGTTCGTAGATTCGAAACACGAGGTAAATCAGGAGAAGCAACACGCCGTAGGAGAGCACCGTGGTCAGCCGGTCACTCGTCGTCGTATTCGTGGGAGTGCTAGCGTTCATGGACGTACTATAATATTGATAGGCTCGGCAAAGATTGTTACCTTCTCGTCCAAGCTCTACTGGGTCGCGCGCGGGTCGCCGGGCGAATTCAGCATGTCCACGAAGAACATTCCGCTCTCGTCGGCCCAGATTCGCCTACTTGCTGTACTTGCTTTAATCAATTTTGTCAACTTCGCGGCGCGCCAGGTCTTCGTTCCGCTGATTCCTCTTTTGCGGGAACACCTCCACGCGACGGACGCCCAGCTCGGGTCGCTGCAGTTTTTTCTCCTCTTGGTTCTTGCCGCCGGCAGCTACCCTTTCGGCTTCTTTGCGGATCGCTTCAGTCGCAAGGCCATCATCGCGATCGGCATTTTGCTATGGAGTACCGCCACGTTGGTAGGCGGGTTTGCTTCGAGCTTTCTATTCTTCTTGGTCGCCCGCGCTGTGGTCGGTCTCGGCGAAGCCGCTTACGCTCCCGCAGCGCAGTCCATGATATCCGGCGCTTTTCCCCAGGAACGCCGCGCCTTTGCCCAGGCGATTTTCGCCACCGGCATGCTGCTAGGCGGTGCTTGCGGTCATGTGACTGGCGGCGTCCTTGGCCAACGCTACGGCTGGCAGGTCGCCCTCATCGTCGTTGCCGTTGCGGGAATTCTTCCCGGGATCGCTCTCTTCTGGGTCGAGGAACCGCCGCGAGGCCCTCGTTCTGAAGTCGTACCGTTCGTCCGGCTTCTCGGTGTTCCCGCGTTTGTCTCCATGATCTTCGCCGGCATTTGCATCACGTTTTCCAGCGTCTCGCTGCTCACCTGGAGCACGGACTTCGCCGTCAACTACAAGGACTTCAGCCTGCGGGAAGCTTCCGTCACGCTGGCGATCGTCGGTCTCTTATCGGCACTATTTGGCGTCCTGACCGGCGGTTTCGTGGCGGACCGGCTCAATCGATGGTTTCCCTTCGGACGTATTTTAGCCGTCGTAGCCGCACTCTTGCTCGCCACTCCCTTTTTGTTGCTGGCTATCCAATCAGAGGAAAAGTCAGTCGTACTCATCGGTCTGTCTGTCGCGTTCTTTTTCATGTCCTGGTATCACGGCCCGGTCACCGCCGTGATTCACGATATGATGCCCCGCCGCGCGCATGCCACCTCCATCGGAATTTACATGCTCGCCACCCAAGCGGTCGGCGGCATTGGGCCTTTCCTCGTGGGCCGAATCTCCGATGTTCGCGACCTGCAGGTCGGGCTGCAGATTGCAGTTGCAGTGCTAGTCTGCGGCGCGCTACTCATGCTGCTGGTCATTCACTTCATTCGCCGCGACGGGCTTCGCCATCAATGCCTCGACGCGTTCCACGCCGAGCCGGGCGATTGAGCGATATACAAAATTCGTAGGAAATAAGAAAGGCGGATTTGATTCCGCCCTTTTTCAAGATTCAATTCTTCCAAGCTGATATTTCAGCTCGCCTTACTTGATGCCAACCTGCCGAATCAGGCGCAGCACTTCGCTTTCGGGGACGTCGTAGAGCGGGCGCAAATCATCCTCTTCGAGGCGTTCGCGCAAATACTCGGCGGCAACAAAACTCGCTTCGCGGTCGGTCAGGTCGCGGCGGCTCTTTTCGCGAAATTTCACGAAGGCGGTGTGCGCCAGCCCTGCCACATGGGCCTCGCCATCGACGAAGAACTTGAAATCGATGGTGTCCGCGTGGCGCGTGGCAATGCCGTTCCACATGTGCGAGAAACGGACCTGATACGACTGCCCGGTCAGTTTGGAAGTCACTTCAAAAGCGCCGATGAACTGGCTCATCGCGCCGGTGTTGGCGAGTACGGGGCGTGTCGTCACGCGGTCTCCTTGGATCCATTCTTGCTGAACAGTTTACTCTGAGATGCTTCGCTCCGCTCAGCATGACAGAACAAATGTTTGATGCGCGAGCTTAGCGGCTAACGGCCGCCGCAGTCTCCACTTGAGAGTAACTCCGAATCGCGGCGCCAACGCCGGCGCCGCTCGGAACACGAACGCCTTGGTCGAGCAGGCATTTTTCCAATGCGGCGAGGAAGAGTAGCACGTTGGGCTTCTGACTACAGTAGCCCATCAAACCCACGCGCCAGATTTTGCCTTTGATTGAGCCGAATCCACCGGCGATCTCGATGTTGAATTCGTCGAGCAACTGGTTGCGCACCTTCACGTCATCCACGCCGCCAGGAACCATCACGGCCGTTACCGTGGGCAAGCGGTCTGAGGGATTTTTCACGAGCAGGTCCAGACCCATCGCCTCGAGGCCGGCAATCAGTGCGAGTTGATTGACGCGATGCCGCTCACAGCGGACTTCCAGGCTTTCTTCGAGCACCAGTCGCATAGCTTCGCGCAGGGCGAAAATCAGCGAAATGGGCGGCGTGTGATGATAGAGCCGGTCTTTGCCCCAATAATTCATTGCCGTTGTCAGGTCGAAATACCAGCTCTGCACTTTCGTCTTGCGCTTGCGGAAGACTTCCTCGGCAGCGGGGCTCACCGTGATCGGCGACATTCCAGGCGGCGCGCTGATGGCTTTTTGTGAGCCGCTAAAGCAAATATCAATTCGCTGTTTGTCCACATGGAGGGGCACGGCCGCAAGCGACGCCACCGTGTCCACAACCAAGAGCGCTCCCAGTTCGTCCGCGACCTTGCGATAGGTATCGATCCCGGTGACCACGCCGGTGGAGGTTTCACCGTGCGCGAAGCCGATCATCTTGATCTTCTTGCCCTTGCCGGCACGGCGCACGTCTTCCGCGTCCACGGGTTTGCCGTAAGGCGCCTCGACCTTGGCGACCTTCGACGACGCGCGCGTGGCAATCTCATACATGCGCTCGGAAAAAACGCCATTGACGGCCACAATGGCTTCATCGCCCTCTTCGAGGGAGTTCAGCACCGATGCTTCAATCCCACCGGAACCAGATGCGGAGAGCGGCATGGTGACACGGTTTTCCGTCTGGAAGATCTGCCGCAATAGGATTTGCGTCTCGTCCATGCAGCCCTTGAACCACGGGTCCAGGTGCCCCACGAGCGGCGTGGCCATCGCGCGGTACACGCGCGGGTCGATGGAGGAAGGTCCGGGAGTCAGCATCAACCGCACAGGGGGATTGAGTTCGCCAACGTGTTGCGTCATGAAGTTTGTCCTTCTTTTTCTTGCAGTTGCCACTTTGTTGAAGACATTGAAAGAGTTCCGGCGGCCCGCGGGTGCTTTCCAGGGGACTCCTCGCATCTCGGCGGGAAGCATAATTTTCGCGCAATCCCGGAAGGGGCGCAACCGACAAATTGGCTGGGAGCCTTGTCGGAATGAGGGAACGCCCGGAATTTCTGTGGCTGCGCGACGTTGTTTTCGTGGCATCCCCAGAAGGGTCACCGCTTCTGAGGAGATAAGTTTAAGGGAACCTTCCGTCCGTCCCCAATTCCAGAGCCCATCAAGAACTCCAGCCATTCCGCCGAAAGTACCTGCACGGCAGTACCGCGGAGCCATTCGCGGCCCCGGGTTTGCGCAGTATTCTCTCTGCTTCGAGCGTATGCAGGAAACGACGGAAGATGTGAAGCGCCTGTCACATGTGAACGTGCCATTTAGAATGCTCGTGTTTCTCTTCATGGCCATAGGGGGAACCCTCATCGCGTCCCTATTGGTGGCGCCCAAGAAAGGGGTTGCGTGTTGCAGCGCTGAAGTCTGCGCGCGGCAACATCACCATGAATGAAGCGAGCAAAAGCATCATTATTTGCGGTCATGAACCCAGAGGGAACTCAGGGGGGAACCCGCGGAAAGGCGGGACGTTTTCCGACACTTCGATTTCTGATGGCACGCCTTCACGCAAAGCTTAAGGGAACAAACAGGAGTTAGGTGGTTTGTGGTTCCCTATGGGATTGCCTCGGTGTCAGCAATAGATAAAGGCAGGGCAGAGCAAACGTCACGAGAGCATCCACAAAGACCGAGTCATATCCAAGGACGAACACGTGGCTCAGAATTGGACAAATCATATAGACCGCAATCAGCGCCGCAGCCAATCGCGCCGTTTTCGGAATCAGGAACAAAATCGCCAATACTGTCTCGACGATCGCAACTCCGATGCGAAACACAGGTTGCGAAATTAGTCCGTGCATCGCTCCTGACATCTTTGTGAACAGCGCGACGGAGTACGCCACTCCGGCAAATTTGAAGAAGATTGCCGCATACAGAAGACTCGCTGCCGTCAGCACTCGAATCCCCAGTAACACAATTCTTTTCGCCATAACGTCCTTCCGTCCCGGCTACATGTTTTCGAGGTTGCGCAAACGCCGGGGAGCATCAACGTCGCCATTCAGGGTGCCGATGGGCGAAAAAAATTGCGCCAATCTACAGTTGTCCCTCCTATGTGGATTTCGGGCTGGAATTATCACCGGACCCTAGCCCGTAACGGAAAACCATTTCACCGCCGAACCAGCCTCCGACCAGCAAGAGACCAAGCCCCAGGGCCGACAAACCGATGGCAATTCCCATCGAAAGTGTCGACGAGGAAGTAAGGCGGGCAATCAGGCTTCCTCCATAGGCGCTCGCCGCGCTAAGCATGATCCACATGTGCCAGTTTGCGGCCTTAAGTGCCGGATGGTTTGGCGGAATGGCTGCAAAATCAATTAGACCTGCAACGATGGTCGGAGCAGAAGCTATCAGACCGATCGCGATGTTCCACAAAGCGAATTGCCTGAAAATGGGGCGGTGCTGCCACAAGGCCGCAAGATCCGCAAGCAAAGATATCAACCACAGAGCAATCGGCAAATCCGTCAACATCGGATGTAATGGATGGCCAAACAGCCGCGCGCCCCTCCCCGCAGAGCCACTTTGCTGGTCCATTTTATGCTCCCCTCAGAACCCTGGCCAGGAGCAGGAGAAATGCGATCACGGCGGCGAGACCGTGAACAAAAACTAAAGGCGTAGGCAGAGGCTGGCGACGCAGGTGAAAAGAAAAGAGTCCAAAACCTCCGAGAGCAGCTAATACGAACAGCCCGAGGGCGACGCTCGCCAGGCCTCCTGCGCTACCGCGGACTACCACGAGAATGAGTATAACCAGCCCCGATGCCGCCAGGAGACCGTGTGCGAGCGCGAGCGCCAACGGTAATTCCTTGTGGCGAAGGTGCAGGATTGCCAAGGTAATTCCACCCAGAGCTGCGACTGCGAACAGTGTAATTGCGAGGAGCAACATGGAAGTCCTCCTTATGTAATCAGGTCAACTTGCCCGTGAACTGGTTCCGTGTGTGTTTCCCGCGCGGGGGAGTGCCTGCCGGGCCGTGCTTCCGATGGCCACGAATGGTAGCGCCGTTGAGTCCCCTTTGCCAGCACTTATACTGCAGGCAGCAGCAATCGCTCTCGGGCCTTTTGTCCGTGAGGATTGCAAACGAGCGGGAGGCATCTACGCAGCGATTCCGCATTAAGCTCATGCCTGCATTTAGATTCATTCGCGACGGGATTGACACGCGGGAGTATAATTTTGCGTGTCGGAACGCCAAGCCGCATTCCGGCTTCGTCGTGACGACCGCGTAGTTCCCTTCAGGAAGCCTACACGCTGGATGCCGCGCATCAGCCCCCGGCCCCACGACTGACTGCAACGCGGTCCAGACAGAGAAAACCCGAAAGGAGAATTTTTAAATGTCCCCACAATCCGCCACAGCAATGCAGCCCGTCAAAACATCGGCGCCTGCAAAGCAAGCCGCTCCGATGAATATCTTCGACCGGATGGAGGAGCTCCACAATTCCATTGCCCGAAAAGCCTTCGAGCTATTTGAGGGCAATGGCCGGTGGCCCGGCCGAGAATTGGATAACTGGCTCCGGGCCGAATCCGAACTGCTTCACCCCATGCACCTTGAACTCACGGAATCGGACAACCATCTGACGGTTCGGGCCGAAGTGCCCGGCTTCAGCGCCAAGGACCTGGAAATCAACGTCGAACCGCGACGCCTCACCGTCAGCGGAAAACGGGAAACAAAAGAAGAAAGCAAGAAAGGAAAGGCCATCTATTCCGAATTGTCGGCCGGAGAGATTCTCCGAGTCGTGGACCTGCCCGCTGACATCGATACGTCCAACGTGACTGCGACCCTGAAGGACGGCATCCTGAACGTCAAAATGGCGAAGACGCCCGCTCCCACGTCCGTTCGCGTGGAGCTAAAAGCTGCGAGCTAAAAAAATCCGGGGGCGGGAAGAGACGCGGCGGTGCCCGCCTTCCTGCCCCACCATTTCTAGTGGTATGACGCGCCCTCTCTTCTCTTAGCCTCAGGGAGGCCCCACAGGGACAAGACGGGGCTTTTTCCGACACTTTCATTTCTGATGGCACGCATTCACACAAAGCCTAAGGGAACATCTGCCCACGATTAGTCCCTCCCTGATTCCCTGATTCCCTGATTCCCTGATTCCCGATTCCCCGGATTGCACACCATTGGTATTTGCGTAGCCAAACCGTGGCCACGGTCATCAAATGCCGGCAGGAGGGTGACGAAAGATGTTTCACGTGCGCCAAGAGAACCTGCCCTTTGTTGGTAGTTCGCATGAGTTTGTCGGAGCTGAGCAGGGCAACCCGAGTGTCTCTGTGTTCCTATTTCACGGTAAACCTGGATCGGGGCCGGGTCCGCACCGGCATCCTTATGACGAGATACAGTTCATCCGCGAAGGCCGGGGAGTGTGGACCGTAAGCGGCAAGACCTTCGAGGGTAGCGCGGGAGACATTTTTGTCATCAAGGCTGGCGAGACCCACAGCTTCAAGGCGGTTGGTGATTCACCGCTGGTACAACTCGACGTTCATCTCAGTCCCCGGTTCATCCAAGAGAACCTTTAGCGTCGGCCTCATCGGGAGGAAACATGTCGAGCGCAAGGAGATCGACGGTAACGTTACACGTAGTTTCAAGCCTTGATGGCTTCATCGCCAAGAAGGACAACAGTGTTTCGTGGATGGATAGTTCAGACGTCTACGAAAGAGGGGTTACTGACGACGGCGCTGAAGGAGTCCTCCAGGCGATAGACTGCTACGTGCTAGGTTCTCGCACCTATGAGCACGCGCTGCAACTCGGCTGGCCCTATGGCGATACTCCGACGGTCGTGATGACAAATAGAGAACTGCGGTCCACGAGGAAGAACGTGGAGTTCTACTCAGGCGATCCCAAGAGATTGGTGGGTGAGGTACTCGCGCCTCGATATGGAAACATCTGGCTGGTGGGAGGGGCTATGTTAGGCCAGAGTTTTTTGAGGCTCGGCCTGGTGGATGAAATCAGATTGATGATAGCGCCGGTCCTATTGGGTGACGGACTGCACCTATACGGTGATTCCGGTACCGAGCAGAAGTGGCATCTGAAGAACGTAGTCGCTTACAAGAACGGCTTTGTTGAGTTATCGTACAGGCGCAAATCAACCGACGCCTAGCCTAAAAGCGGTTACGTCCGGCGGGCCACGCGTCCTTTTGGGGTTTGGCAAAGGCGTAAACCCGGGGGAACCAGTGGACAGACGGGACGTTTCCCGGCACTTTCATTTCTGATGGCCCGCATTCACACAAAGCTTAAGGGAACATTGCGTCTTTCCCCGAATTCCCACCCTGGGCGGTGCCCAACAGCGAAACGAAATTCTCGTCCGGGACACTACTGCTTGCAGAAGAACGAGACCCTGGGTGCAGGTGAGGCCGCACAGTAGTAAATGTGTGTGCTTCCCCGGCAGCGAAGATAAGTGTTGGGATCTTGGCTCGACAGGAGTTGCCGATGAAAACATGGGTTGGACGAAGTTGGAATTCACTTTCAATTCGAAACCGCAAGGCCACCTACTCAGCTATTTGGCACTGCTGCGCTCTCCTCGTCGCCGGGATATTTCTCGCACAAGGGTGCGATGACGAGCATCTGAAGGACCCGGCGGTGCCGGGTCATCACACGGTCCTCTCCTGGGAATACCAGCCGGCACCTGCCAATCCCGCCGATCCCCTATGGACGGACGTCTCCGCGTACTTCAACAGTCCAGACGGACGAGTCACATACACCATGGACCATGTGCCGCTTCACGGCATTGTTCGTTATCCCAAGGGCCACGGTCCTTTCCCCCTCGTTCTTATTGTTCACGGAAATCACGATCCGACCGTCAGCAGCGAGCAGGGGTACATCTACCTGCTCGATCTGCTTGCCAGCCATGGCTTCATCTCCGTCAGCGTGGACGAGAACTTCTTGAACGGCTGGAGTTGGCACGAAATGGATGCACGCGCGATCGTGCTCCTGCGTCATCTGCAGCGCTGGCGCACATGGAACTCCGCGCCGGGAAACACCTTCTACCACAAGGTGGATATGAATCGGATCGGGCTAGCAGGCCACTCGCGCGGCGGTGAAGCCGTGACTATCGCCTGGCTTTTCAACACCATGCTGAACAATCCCGCCGACCCCGACCACAATTTCAATTTCACTCTCAAGAGCCTCTTCGCCATCGCGCCCGTGGACGGCCAGATTGTCACCGACACCAATCCACACACTGGGATGCCGTACGCCAACGTTCCCGCGGTAATTCAAAACGCAGACTATTTCGTCATGCACGGTACTCATGACGGGGACGTCTCGGATTTTGAAGGCTACCGCGCCTTCGACCGCGCCCAGCCTGTGACTTCGCCAGGTACTGCAACCAAGTCGCTGCTATGGGTCTACGGCGCCATCCACAATCAGTGGAACACAATGTGGGGCACGGCCGATCCCTGCCTCGTCAATCCGGCAGGGCAAATCATTTCTGCGACTGACGAGCAATCCATCGGAAAGGCGTTTTTCAGTGCCTATTTCCAGATGACACTCCAGCACAAACACCGGTACGCCCGCCTCTTTGAAGGCAAAGTGCGTTTCCCCAGCATGCCCAGCGGCATCACATTGATGACGCAATACCAGAGTGAAGACCGAGTGTTCATTGACAACTACGAGCAGGGGCCCAATCTGGCTACGGGCTCCTTCCCCGGTGTGACCAATGCCAACGTGAGCGGGCTGTTGAGTCCCTATCAGCACTACACATTTTCGGACGACGGGCCTCCTTTCTACCTCTGGGAACAGACCGATGGCCTAGTTGGCGGCTGGAACAGCTCCTCGGCCGAATACGAAATCGACGTTCCGCCAGCTCTGGCCGCACAGATCAGCACCCATCCGGTCTTGTCCCTACGCGTTGGGCAGGTCTTTGAGTCTCCCGCGGTGAAGAACACACCGGGAGTCAACCAGGACTTCAGCATTGTGTTGGAACTGGGTCCTGGTGTTGTCACGAACCCTTTGCACGCTTCGGCTTTCAATGTCCTACCGTATCCGGTCGCGACCACTCCTTGCCCGTGGGGCGGCGGCCCAAAATCCGTTCTGCAAACCGTGCGCATCCCCTTGCACGAATTCGTCGAACATCATCACAATTGGCATTTGCACAATCTGAGCAAGATTCGCCTGAAGTTTGACCAGAAACCCAGCGGCCTCGTGGCTATCGATGATATTCAGATTGCGCGATAATGGAGGAAGCCGTGAAACGAATTTCGGCATTTTTTCTCGTTTCTCTCTCATGTTGCTCTCTCGTGACGGGACTCCCCACTACCCGGACCCAAACCAGCAGCCACGAAAAGCCCCTGGTGGAAATCCACTCCTATGAAATCGTCCAGCTGGAACTGAAAAAGCCTTTTCGTCTGCGTGACGCGGAAGGCAAAGAACAGAGCTACGAGCGCGCGTATCTGGTCACGATCAGAGGCACGTTTCCTCACGATCAGGGGATCGGCATGGAGCTTTTCATTGGCGACTATCCCGTCCCCGAATACGGCGGCATCAAGGATGGAATCTACTTCCGCATTTACGATGAAAAGCTATTGAACAGCCTCGAAGGAAAGGAGTTTCGGTATCGCATCGGACGGGCGGAAATTCGCAGCCTGGAGAAGCGCTTTTCGACCAAGGAGGCTCGGCCTTTCAAGACCCAGAAGGAATAGCGGAGCGCCGCGGTCAGTCGAGCGCTCCGTCAGGAGTGAAGAAAAAGGAGGTTAGGCGGCGAGGCGGTCCTGGGTGAGCAGATGGGCAGGGACTTTGCGCAGATCCCAGACGATGCCGAACCATGACATGACCTTCAGCGTGTAGTAGGTGATGTCAATCTCCCACCAGTAGAAGCCCTGGCGCGCCGAGGCCATGAAGTGATGATGGTTGTTGTGCCAGCCTTCGCCGAGAGTGATCAGCGCGAGCAGCCAGTTGTTCTTGCTGGTGTCCGATGTTTCATAGCGGCGCGAACCGAAGAGGTGCGAGAGTGAATTGATGGTGAAGGTGTCGTGCCAGAGAAGCACGGTGCTGAGACAAAAGCCCCAAACAAAGAGATGCCACCCGCCAATGAGCCACAGGGCCGCTCCCAGGGCCACCGGTGGAACTATGTGGTACTTGTTCAGCCAGCGCAGCTCGGGAAACTTCGCGAAGTCGCCAATATAATCCATGCGCGTATCGTTATATTTGTCCGAAATGATCCAGCCGATGTGGGACCAGAAGAAACCGAACAGCGTGGGCGAATGTAAATCCAGTTCCTGGTCTGAATGCCGGTGGTGGTGGCGGTGATGCGCGGCCCACCAGAGAACGCCCTTCTGCGAAGAAGACATGGCCATGAAGGCGATGACAAATTGAAATACGCGGCTGGTCTTGAACGAGCGGTGCGAAAAATAGCGGTGGTAGCCGGCGGTGACAAAGAACATGCGCACCACCAACAGCGCCAGGCAGGTGACCAGGTAATACCAATGGAACGGAATGAAAAAGATCAGCAGCGACGCGAAATGAACGAGAAAGAACGGCAAAGAATGAAGAATCGAAATCCGCGAGCCATTCGGCAGCGGAATAGATAGATATCTCGGTACAGAAGCCATCCGGCAAAATCCTCCACGTCCGGGTTCGGACGCTATTCAGTGCTTTATTCCGCGTGCGCAATAGATCCAGCCGGAGCTTCGCGCCACGAATGAGCAATTGCAGTGTACGGTTGCGTTGAGGAACGGTCAAGCGCAGCGAAGTACAGGTTACATTGTTATAGATGCCCATTGGTACGGGTTCGTTGTGCAGATTCGGAGGGAAGTTCAATTTTGACAAGACAAACGGCCGTTGTGAGAGAGCTCACAAGACCGGCTCGGCGGGAGTATGTTATCGTCGCTGTGGATTGATTCAATCAGGAGCATCGGCCCCTGTCGTCACATCAGGGCCACAAAGAAAAATGGCTGAACGACCGGTACTCGTTGGACTTATTCCACAAGTCGTGGTCCTCGAAGAAGGCGATCAGGTTTCCTGGATCTCCGATGCGGGCAACTTGCGCGTCGAATTCGACGCAAATCGCTGCCCCTTTTCCTCGAACGTGTTTCAAGCGCCGGCAGGTATGCGCCTTTTGAGCGGTCCGCCCCGCCCCGGGAGCAAAGCGGCCACATATAAGTACCGGCTATGGCTCAACGACCAGCTCGTCGGCCATGGCGAAGTGATCCTACGGTAGAAATAGTGCTGCCAAGGATAGAGGCGCCCCTAGAATGCGAATTCCCGAGCGTTTGTGCCTTTGCAAGTGATTTGGCTCGAGCCGCCGCAGGACGGAGGCTGGCCTTCTAAAGCAGTAGGCCTTCCTACTTCTTCGGCGCGGCAGGCGCCTTAGGCTGCTTGGCAATAATTAGGTCTTTGATCTTGTTATAGGTGGCCTGTGGCACGACCTTCTTCCGCACTAGGTCCGTTTTCATTTTATAGGGACGTCCGTCAATGATTTTCTGGGAATACGCCGCGCCGATTCCTGGCAACGCATCGAGTTGCTCCTTGGTCGCGGTATTGATGTCCACTAGGCTCTTCGCGTTTGGGGCCGCTGAGGCAGTTTTGGCCGGCGGAGCGGCTTTCGCCTGTGGAGCGCCCTGCGTTTGCGCCTGCGAAACTGTTCCCAAAACTCCGAGGAACAGCATCAGGGATGCCCCCAGGTGCCACAAACTCTTCTTCGTCATAGTCTTCTCTCCTTTATGTTCCTGTTAGACAGCTGGCCCGCTCATTCCTTTTTTGCTTCTCGGTAGCCGGCCTTGCGGGCTTCGGCTTCCGTCATGTACTTGCCCTTCTTTGTCTTACCATAATAACGGCTTCCCGGTTTGTGGTAGATGCCTGAGTCGGTGTTCACCCATACAGTAGTCGCTGAACTGGCGGCGGACAGCAATGGCGTTTTGGAGCGCTTCTCTGACGGATCTGCCCCGGGTGAAGATTTTGGAGCCTTTTCCGCAGGGGCTTTTCCGGAGTCCGGATTTTGAGGCCCCGCGTCCAATTTCGTGGGCTTGGCGGTGTTCTTGTTCGCGGCCGAATCGGTGGTGGCCTGATCTTGTGTCGGCTTAGGCGATTTTGGATGGGCCGAGCTACTAGTGGTAGGCGAAAATGGGATTAGGAACAGCAGGAGACAGGCGCCCTTGAAGATTTTCACCATGGGGACATCCCCCGTTGCGGCTGTTTCGTCCTGCTCAGCAGGTCCGTCAGTCGCCGGCAGCTGCGCTTCGAGTCATTTCGACGGATTCTGCCAAACCACGGCGCATCGGGCCGAGGACAAAGGCTGGGACGTCCCGCTCAGGCGTGAGTAAGACGTTGGTGGCCTTGCGAGGGAATTCGGTGCGGCGGTCCAGCCGCAGGCCCGCTTCCTTCAGGAACTCCGCCGAAAACCCAAGATCGTCGGCGCGGTCCACGCCCCAGAACCAGAGTTTTTCTTCCTGGCGCTGTAGAAAGCCCAGCGCCTCCTCGAGTTTCTTCATTGCCCGGTCGAACGAGGAGGCCAGGAAAAATACGCCGAGCGTCCAGGCGTGGCGGGGATAGCGCACCTGAAGACGGACGCAGTATTTGCCGGATTGATTCCGTTCCATACTGCAGCGATACTCGTTGCGAATTACTGAAGCGCGTGTTGGCATGATCTTGTCACCGATCGTGGAATACTCGGCACTGGGTTCCGTGATTGGTTCAGCTCCGGATTCATGACACCGACCTGCGAACCCAACTCCACCCTTCGAAAACTATATCTTAACGTTGAAGACGCTAGAGTGGGGACACGAATATGGTAGCGAGGTGCTGGGAGAAAGACAAGGCCACGCTTAATGCAAAATAAGCTACTTATTTTGTGTAACTTAGACTAACCAAGGCTCCCGAAGTTCTTCAGCTTATCGGGCATCAATCTTAGCTTTCCTTCTTGTTTGAGCCGACCCTCCAGGGAACTACGGAAGGCCTCGAATGCCAGGTTGCGCTTGTTTTGGAGGACTTCGGCGGCCAATTCCTTTTTTTGCTTCTCGAAATCCGCCGAGTTGGGCTCTTGCTTTTCCACGACGCGGAAAACCAGCCAGTTTTGTCCCAAACTCAGGGGCGCAGCAACGTCACCGGGCTTTAGATTGAAGGCTGCGGCGAGCTGCTTGCCACTGGCAGCGCCGGGAACCGACCCGTTGCGGGCAAAGGCTTCGGTGGTTTTCGCTTCCAGGCCCAAAGCCTTGGCGGCAACGTCGAATTTCACGCTGGCTTTGGCGCGTTTGCTCAACTCCTCGGCCTTGCTGCTGGCAAGCTCGGTGGACTTCTCGCGCTTGAGATCGGCGAGGACGCGGTCACGTACTTCTTCGAGCGTACCTGGATGGGCAGCCTTAGATTCCTTCAAGGAAAGAACCACATACCCGCGATCTGTCCGAACGGGGAGACTTAGCTCCCCTGCGCGCAGTCGGAAGATGGCGTCCTTAACGTCCGGTGAATTCCCAAGCTCCAGAAGCGGATCGGTGGCGCTAACGGGCCGGGTCTCACCTACGATGAGGTGAAACTGTCTGGCCAGCTCATCCAAAGTGACTTTGTTGGACTTGCGAATCGCAGCCGACAATTGATCGGCAGTGTCACTGGTTTGCTTGTCCGCTTGCGACAACAGAAGCGGCGTGCGGAGGGATTCCTTCACTTCCTCGAAGGGTTTCGTATGGGCCGCTTCTTTTTCTAGGACCTTGATGATGTGGAAGCCATATTGCGTGCGGACGAGATCCGAGACCTGGCCGGGGTTGAGGCTGAACGCCGTCTTTTCGAACTCCGGCACGGTTTGGCCTTGACCGATCCAGCCCAGATCGCCGCCCTTGTCCTTGGTTCCCGGGTCCTCTGAGAATTTCTTCGCCAAGTCCTCGAATTTTCCGCCTTTCCTGACCTGCTGGAGGATGTCCGCAGCCCTATTCTTGATTTCTTCCACTTCGGCATCGGGTTTTCCCACGGTCATCAGGAGGATGTGTTCGACGTGCACGCGGTTCGGCACCTGATACTGCTGGATGTTCTGCTGGTACTGCACCTTGAGCTGGTCGTCGGAAATTTGCAGAGATTGTCGTATTTGGTTTAAATCTACTATTGCGAAGCGCACGACGCGCTTTTCCGGCACCTGGTATTTCGCCCTGCTTTTCTCGAAATACGCCTTGATCTCCGCTTCATCCGGGGAAATCTTCGATTCCAAGTCCTCGGGCTTGATCAAGGCATATTCCAGTTTCACTTTTTCATTCTTATAGCGAAACTCATCCTGGAGCTCGCTTGGACCGACGCTGATCCCATCAGTGACCAGCTTCTTGAATTTCTCTTCCAGCAAACCCTTGCGGATCAGCTCTTCGAATACCGGAACGCTCAATTGGAAGCGCGACTGAACTTCGGCAGCGTAGCGATCCATCCCGACGAACGCGTTGCCGTTGAAGGCGGTCGGGAGGTATTGGCGGATGCGGTCGGCGCGTTCCTGGTCGGAAACGGTGATTCCCAGGCGCTTGGCTTCGTACTCAATCTCTTTTTCAAACAAGAGCTGCTTTAGAATCTGCTGGGCGACGTAGCCTTCCATTTGCTTTGGGAGCTGATTGCGTTGCTCGTATTGGTCGAGTTGCTGGCGCACGTCCGCGACCGTGACAGTCTCGTCTCCGACCTTGGCGACCGTGTCCGTGGAAACCTCCCCAGTGCCCGGCGTCTGCGGTACGAGGTACAGCAACATGCTGCCGCCCAGGAGCAGGACCACGACCCCCAGAAAAATGCGATACCCAAGTTTGCTGCTATCTTTAGCGCCAGCCATCCGATGAATCTCCCCAATCCATAGACAAACCTAGAATTATAGGAGATAAGAGCACGCCGCTCAAATACAATCGCGGAGTCTCCGGATCCGGACGTGGCCGTCCCAGCTTCGCTTGACAAACCGCACTTTTTCGTCCGCAACCGCGAATCCTCGCAACCGCGTTGAAGTCCCTGAACCATGGGACAGGCGGAGTACAGTTGCGGCCAGTGGCCCTGGGCTAGTTGCAATTTGAGAACGCGCCTCCTCGCAATCCGGCGGCAGGAGGAGCGGTGTGCTAAATTTGAAAATTGGAGCATTCAGAGCATAATTCACCGTGACCACACAAGCGCCTATCGACCCAAAGTATACGCAGGCCCATCAAAAAAACCCGCACGTCGAAGTGTATTGGAAAGCGGTCACTTACAAGACGGTGATTGGATACGGCTTGCTGCTCGCCGCAGTTATTTTGGGCGGACTTTTCCTGGCCAAACCGGGCCTTTTTATGGCTGTCTACGACAAACTCGATAAGGTCGTGAAGAGCCCGGAGATCGACTCCGTCAATGCGGAACAGAAGCGCGCGAAATTCGTAAACCTTGATGGCAAAGTCGAAGTTAAGAAAGTGAATTCCGTACAGTGGGTTAACGCTGACTTCCGCATGTCGCTCGATAAAGGGGATCAAATCAAGACCGGTCCGGATGGGGACGCGCGCATCACCTTCGCCGACAGCACGACGTATACGATGAAGCCGGACGCGCTGGTGACCGTGGAGGAAAACTCCACGGAGGTTAACGGGCCAAGCAGTTCGGCCATCGGGATTACCACCGGCACCGTAGATTGGGCGACGCCGACCTGGACGCTGGCCGCGTCGAAAGCGGAGGTCCGGGTGGAAGACACCAGGGCGAAATTAGGATCGAACAGCCGCGGCGCGGTGAAGGCGGATCCCGAAAACAAATCAAGCGAGATCGTGGTTTCCAGCGGTACCGCGCAGGTGAATCGCGGCCAGGAGAAAATTGACCTTACGCAATATGAAAAGGCCACCATCCCCAAGAACGGCGCAATTCTAAAATCCAATGTGCTGGCGCCTCCGGATCTTGTCGCGCCTCTGAACCTTGCGCCGATCATCGCGGAGAATCCTAAAACTTCGCCGGTGCATTTCGAATGGAAACCGGTGCAGGACGCGGTGGCCTACACCCTGCGGATCAGCATGACGGCCATGTTCACAAAGGCGGTGAAGGAAGTGAAGGTCGGCGGCACCGCCACGGACATCGTCGGGCTTGATCCCGGAGACTATTTCTGGAATGTCACAGCCACGGACGGCAAGAAGCAAACCAGTGACGTCAGCGAGATTTTCAAGTTCACGCTCGTGGCGCAAGGTAAGTCCCAGGAAATGGTCCTGGAAATTACCAGCACTCAGGTGGTTGGACGCGTCGCGGAGATCGTGGGCCGCACGGAGCCTGGGGCCGCTCTGATTGTGAATGGCCAGTCTGTGCCAATCGTCGCGCCTGACGGCACGTTCCGGCATTTCACCCGGCCGCTCGAACCGGGCCAGCACACGATTTCGGTTATTGGGTCGAACCGCCGCGGCGGGACAGCGATGAAGCAGGTGTCCATCGTAGTGCCGAAATAAGGTGCGTCGGGAAAAAGTTTCGAAGAAAGACTGAGGCGCCTTTGCGCTGGCCGCGGTGTCCGGAGACAATAGGTGCATGGGCTGGCCGAGAAGCTCAGTGCTATTGCCGGCCGGACGGCGGAGAGTCTTTTTCGGCGGGGGGATGTAGGGATGAACAAGAACGGTTACAACATGAGGTCGGTCTTCAGTCTGTTTTCCTCCGACCTGGCCATCGATCTGGGCACCGCAAACACCTTGGTGTTTTCGCACGGCAAAGGCATCGTCGTGAATGAGCCTTCGATCGTTGCCATCAACAAGTCCAGCGGAGAGGTTGTGGCCGTCGGCCGCGAAGCCAAAGAGATGCTAGGACGCACGCCGGGCAACGTGGTGGCCATCAAGCCGATGAAGGACGGTGTCATCGCCGACTTCAAAGTCACCGAAAAGATGCTCACGTACTTTATTCAGAAGGCGCACAACCGCCGCGTCTTGGTGCATCCGCGAATCGTAATCGGCGTGCCGAGCGAGATCACTCCTGTGGAAAAGCGCGCGGTACAGGACTCCGCATATCGTGCAAGGGCCAGCGAAGTGTTCCTGGTCGAGCAGGCCATGGCCGCCGCAATCGGCGCGGGCCTTCCGATTGAAGAGCCGTCGGGCAACATGGTCGTGGACATCGGCGGCGGGACGACCGACATCGCGGTCATCTCCATGAGCGGCATTGTCTATTCGCGCTCCGTTCGAGTGGCGGGTAACGAGATGGACGAAGCCGTCATGCAGTATCTGAAGCGGAAGTACAACCTGCTGGTCGGCGAGCGCACCGCGGAACAGATCAAGATGGAGATCGGCTCCGCATATCCGCTGGAAAAACCGCTGACCATGGAAGTGAAAGGCCGCAATCTGATCGAAGGCGTGCCCCGCACGGTCACCATTGATGACAGCGAAATCCGCGAGGCCTTGAGCGAATGCGTGGCAACGATTCTAAACGCGGTGCGCGTGGCGCTGGAGCGCACGCCTCCGGAACTTTCCGCCGACATCAGCGACCGCGGCATTGTCCTGACCGGCGGCGGCGCGCTGCTGAAGAATCTCGATAAGCGCATCCGCGAAGAGACCGGCTTGCCGGTTTCCATCGCCGACGATCCTCTGGCTTCCGTGGTGCTCGGCACCGGAAAAATGTTGAGCGACTTCCGCCTGCTGCGTCAGGTGTGCATCGACTGAGCGGGACTACGGCAGCCCGCTCGCGCGGCGTAACACCTTCTCGCGCAGAGAAAAATTCAGGAATCGCGGTAACACAAATTCTCTTGGGCTTCAGGACACATGGCGGGAATACAAGGCCGGCATAGATCGCTCTTTTTGCTCTTCGGGGTGGTGCTGCTGCAGGTGCTGTTGCTGGCGCTGCAGATCAAGCGCGACTCCCAGGGCCGCTTGATCCGCGTGTGGACCGTAGGCGCCTTCTCGCCGTTCGAACGCGCTGGCGTAAACGGCGTGGGCCACGTGCGCGGCACCTGGAATCACTACTTCGCCCTGCAGGGCGCGGCGCTTGAAAACGAAGACCTGCGCAAAGAAAACGCCGCCTTGAAGATGCAGATTACCCAACTGCAAAGCAAGGCCAGCGAAGCCGACCGCCTCGGCGAACTGCTCAACTTCCGCAAAGCTCACGAGAACATTCCCATGCTGGCTTCCCGGGTGATCGCCACCAGCGCGGGCACCGCCAGCGCCACCGTGGTGCTGGACCGCGGCGCCAAGGACGGCATCAAGAGAAATATGGGCGTGATCACCCCGGAAGGGGTGGTCGGCAAAGTCGTCGAGGTCTATGAGGACGCTTCGGAAGTTCTGCTGCTCACCGACAAGGACAGCGGCGTCGGCGCGATGCTCGGCACCTCGCGGATTCAGAGCCCCGTCGGCGGAACCGGCGAGCCACTACTGGCGATGAAGTACGTGCCCAACGACGACGCGGTAAATATCGGCG
>DASSXG010000060.1:0-3022 GCA_035704085.1 Candidatus Acidiferrum sp.
CAGCGGCCAACTGAGCAGCGGCGTAAGTATAGTGTGCAACCCGAGTGCGTATACGGTGCCTGTAACGGCTACTATAATGGCGGCCAAACACGCTAACCGCGTTGCCGAGATTCCCTTTCGTAGTTGCCGCGCAGCCCACGCGCTGCCCAATCCGGAGACAAATAACAAGCCCGCTAGCACGACAGCCACGGCATAAATGGGATCAGCAAGAAAGAAAACCAACCGCTGGATCAGCGCCATTTCCACGAACAGATACCCCAGACCCAATGCGAGAAAGTAAAGAAGGACTCGCAGGCGTACTGTCCCGCGAGATCGCGGCATTGCGACGGACGAATCAACGGGTGGGATGCGACGGGGCAGCAGGGCCAGAGGAGAAACAATCAGCAGAATCCCCAATAGGGTCGCCTGCGCAAGCGTTGCGACCAGGATGAGGTAACCCCACTCCGAGAACGGAATCCACGATTGGCGGAAGGTGCGGAGCATTAAGGGAAGCGCGCGCCAGCGGTAGAAGTGGAAGAAGTACGGACGATCGTCGGTGGCGGGCCTTAGGTTAAAAGCGTAGTCGCGGAAAAATTGCTCCCGACGTTGGCCTCCGGCAAGGAAGGCGCTTGCTGCTTCGAAGTAGTAATCGCGCTCCAATAGATTGAAACGGTTGTGTTGGTCCGCCGCGATGCCGGGAAAATAGGATGCATCGAACAAGCACTCTTCGGTCCATCGGCGCAAGGCAGACAATTCTGGAGTCCTGAACGATTCCTTCTTCACCAAGAGCGTCGCCGCCGCCCAACTTCGTATCAGCACCAAACGCTCAGCTGGGTTCAGGCCCATTCGCTCTAGCGCCGCCACTGCCGTGGCGAATAGCTTCAGCTCATCACGCGGCGGCATTCGCGCCCAACGCGTCACCGCTAGCACGCCGCCTGGACGGAGGTGGCTTAAAAAAGCCTCGAAAGCCTCGCGAGTGTAAAGATAGTTCTCGTTTACAGCACCAACGCCCACCGCCGATGCCGCAAAAGAGTCGACTAGCGAGAGGTCGATGACGTCCCAGGTCCCGTGCGCCGCCTGCACAAAAGCGCGTGCTTCCGCGCGGTGGACGCGTACTTCAGGCCGGTCGTAGAGCCCGCCAGCGAAGTCACGAAATTCTCCGCGCAACAACTCCGGCACGTTGGGGTCGAGCTCGACTGCGTCCACGTGACGGGCGGCGTGCCGCAGCGCCAGCAAAACACCCGCGCCGCCACCGGCACCAAGGACGCAGACACGCAAGTCCCGAGGCGCATCCTGGAGAACGAAATAGGGAGCCGCTGTGCTCATCCAGTCAAGATAGTTGAGTGCGCTAGTGTCGCCGTTAAACGCAGTGATAGCTCCGGCACTTTCCCCGTCCACGTAGAGCCCGAGCTGCCGTGGCGGGACTGCATCGGTTGGCGCGACTAGCGAAAGGCCCGGGGCTTCGCGGATGGCCGGGCTGACAACGACGTCTACACGGCCGAGAGGGCTGGATCGCTCGGCCACCACCTGTGCGTGAGGAAGGTTGAGCGCATAGCTGAGTCCCTTATATTGCGACAAGCGGACGGTGGGGGTATGAAACACGTAAGCAATCGTCAAGATCGCCATGATCGCAACGCCAGCGGCGGCAAAGAGCCAGCGTGAGCCTCGATCGACAAACAGCCTCTTATCGAGCAAGGCAATTACTGCAGCACCCTGCGCGAGCCCCATAACAGCTACCAGCGCCCACTCCACGCGCGCGACGAACAACACGACCACTGCTAGAAGTGCGCCTGCGCCTGAACCGACCATGTTATAGGCGTAAAGCCAGGGACACTTCTCTGATTCGCTGGTAAGCGCGAGACCGATGGCGGTCGCGGCAGCGAAGAATGGAGCAGACAATAAGAGATAGTAGCATCCCAGATACACGACTTGCCGCGCTTCCCAGACAATCAGGAACGAGTCAAAAGGAACACGCTGCGTAAGCCAGAAAGAAACCGGCAGCGCGACCGCAAACGATGTCGCGGAAATTGCGAACCAGCCCGCCTGGGAGCCACAGAACGACATGGCGCTGTTCGTCCGGTTCCGCTCCAAGGCCGCGAGCATTGTGCCGCTCGCGCCAAAGCCGAGAAGTGCAATCGAAATGACCATGTAGGCGAAATGGTGCCACTGGCCAATGGAAAAGGCGCGCACCAGTATGACTTGGTAGGACAACACCGACGCTGATATCAGCAGAAGCGCTGCTTCGCGGCACCGCATGCCAACCAAGATGCAGCGAATCTGATCATAGATAGACACAGATTTATTGCCGTCAGTCGCTTCGCCATCCGTCGGCCAAACAAACGAGTGAGATGCCGTGCTTTCAGTTCGATCGCGGCCCGCCAACCAGCGGAACAAAGGCCACAGGCATCAAGTTCTGTACCTGGAGGTCACGCGGCCCTTTGCTGCCCTTGGTGACCAGCATGAGCATCTGAGTTTGGAAAGGATTGCCCACTGGAATCACCATCCTTCCGCCGGGCTTCAGTTGTTCGATCAAAGCGGGCGGAATGTGGTTAGCTGCGGCGGTCACAATAATGCCGTCAAAGGGCGCTTTCTCGGGCCAGCCGAAGTAACCGTCACCCACGCGCACCTCAACATTTTTGTAGCCTAGAGCGGCCAATCGCTGGCGGGCGGCGGTACCGAGCGGCTCGATGATTTCGATGGTATACAGTTGCGCAACCAGCGGGGAAAGAACCGCGGCTTGATAGCCCGAGCCGCTGCCAATTTCGAGTACTTGGTGTTCCCTTTTCGGCTGCAGGAGTTCCGTCATCTTAGCCACAATGTAAGGTTGCGAAATGGTTTGACCATAACCAATGGGGACTGGCCGGTCATCGTAGGCATAGGGTACGAGTTCGGCAGGCACAAAGCGATCACGCGGTGTCTTGCGCATTGAATCGAGGACGCGCGAGTCTTGCACGCTTTCAACTCCGCTTCCGCGCCGCGCCGCAATCTGCGTCTGGACCATGTCTTCGCGCCGCTTGCGGAGGTTTTCGTCCCCCTGGGCGAA
>DASSXG010000073.1:0-135234 GCA_035704085.1 Candidatus Acidiferrum sp.
CGGAAGTTACGGGACTCGAGGCCGGGGAATATTTCTGGAATGTCAGCGCGTCTGACGCCAAGAAAGAAACCAGCGAGTTCAGCGAAACGTTCAAGTTCAGCCTGTTCACCCAGGGCAAGACCCAGGAAATGCTGCTGGAAATCGAAGTGCCTAGAATCCAGGGCCACTCCGCGGAACTGATCGGCAAGACCGAGCCTGGCGCCGCCCTGATCATCAACGGCCAGCCTGTGGCAAATATTTCGCCGGATGGAACTTTCCGGCATTTCACCGAGCCGCTTGAACCGGGGCAACACACCATCGTGGTGATCGGGTCAAACCGGCGAGGCGGCACGGCAAAGCAGCAGATTTCGATCGTAATACCTAAGTAGGGGCCGGAGACCGGATCGCGGTTTTGCGTGGGCCGCGAAATCCGGCGACAATGGAACGTTGCACCGTGGGGAGTCCGTACGCGGAGATCCTACCGGGCAGGATCCTCTCCGCAGGGGGAAAGCAGTAATGAACAAGAATGGTTACAACCTGAGGTCGGTGTTCAGTCTTTTTTCGTCCGACCTGGCAATTGATCTGGGAACCGCAAACACGCTGGTGTTCGCTCACGGCAAAGGCATCGTCGTCAACGAGCCGTCCATCGTGGCCATCAACAAGTCGAGCGGCGAAGTGGTGGCGGTCGGCCGCGAAGCCAAAGAGATGCTGGGACGCACCCCGGGCAACGTCGTGGCTATCAAACCAATGAAAGACGGAGTGATCGCGGACTTCAAAGTCACCGAAAAAATGCTCACGTATTTCATTCAGAAGGCGCACAACCGGCGCGTGCTGGTGCATCCGAGAATCGTCATCGGCGTGCCGAGCGAAATCACTCCCGTGGAAAAGCGCGCCGTGCAGGACTCCGCGTACCGCGCACGCGCGAGCGAGGTTTTCCTTGTGGAACAGGCTATGGCTGCGGCGATCGGCGCGGGGCTTCCCATTGAAGAACCCTCGGGCAATATGGTCGTGGACATCGGCGGCGGCACGACGGACATTGCGGTGATTTCCATGAGCGGCATTGTGTATTCGCGATCCGTGCGCGTGGCCGGCAATGAGATGGATGAAGCCGTTATGCAGTATCTCAAGCGCAAGTACAACCTGCTGGTCGGCGAGCGCACTGCGGAGCAGATCAAAATGGAGATAGGCTCGGCGTATCCGTTGGAGAAACCGCTGACAATGGAAGTGAAGGGCCGCAATCTCATCGAAGGTGTGCCGCGCACGGTGACCATTGACGACAGCGAAATCCGCGAAGCCTTGAGCGAATGCGTGGCGACCATCGTGAACGCCGTCCGCGTGGCGCTCGAGCGCACGCCGCCGGAGCTTTCCGCGGACATCAGCGACCGCGGAATTGTCCTTACCGGCGGAGGCGCCCTGCTGAAGAATCTCGACAAGCGCATCCGTGAAGAGACCGGCTTGCCGGTTTCCATCGCCGATGATCCGCTGGCTTCGGTCGTCTTAGGCACGGGAAAAATGCTGAGCGATTTCAAATTGCTCCGCATGGTGTGTATTGACTGAGGTCTTCCTGTTGGTTAAACGGGATTTCGATTTTCCAGTTTCGAGTTTCTAATTTCGAATTTCGGATTCTTAATGGCCGCCATTCCGTCTCGCCACAAGTCTCTGGTCCTGCTCGCAGGAGTCATCGTGCTGCAGGTGGTGTTGCTGGCTGTGCAGATCAAGCGCGACTCGCAGGGAAGATTAATCCGCGTATGGACGGTTGGCGCGGTATCGCCCTTTGAGAAGGCCGGCTCTTCCGGCTTCGGCTGGTTTCGGGACATCTGGCGCCACTACTTCGCCCTGCAAAGCACCACGAAGGACAACGAGCAGCTTCGCCGCGAGAACGACAGCCTGAAAATGCAGCTCACTCAGCTTCAGGGCAAAGCGGCCGAAGCGGACCGGCTAGCTGCCCTGCTCAAATTCCGGCAATCGCACGCGGATGTTCCCATGATCGCGGCTCGGGTGATTGGCGCCAGCGCGGGTGCAGCGAGCCTGACGATTCAACTGGACCGCGGCGAGCGGGACGGCATCCGGCGAAACATGGGTGTGATCACGCCCGACGGCATCGTTGGAAAAGTCGTGGAATCCTATCCGAACGCTTCTCAGGTTCTTCTTCTCACCGATAAAGATAGCGGGGTCGGCGCCATGCTATCTGATTCGCGAATCCAGAGCCCCGTCGGCGGACAGGGCGAGCCGCTGCTGGTAATGAAATACGTTCCGAACGATGACAACGTCAATCTCGGCGAGCGCGTTATCACCAGCGGCATGGATCGCATTTTCCCCCGAGACCTGCCGGTGGGAAGCGTGGCGGATATCAAGGCCGGCAATCCATTCAAGCAAATTCGCGTCAAGCCGGCTGCAAACCTCGAGCGCTTGGAGGAAGTATTTGTGCTGCTGTCGCTACATCCTCTGGACATGAAGAAGGAGGGGACTCCGGCAGACATGGCGCCGTCCGCAGCCGGCAACGCTAATCCTTCGCCGGCGGTGCGGCGATGAATAGCGCGTTTGATTTGCGGATAGGCGAATCGCATATTGAAGTGCACAAGTTTCGCTCCGGTGCGATCATCGTCGCCACGTTACTGGCGCTGGTGATCCAGGCTTGGTTTCCCGTTCACTTTGCGAAGGCAGCCATCCTGGATTTGCCGCTGCTCGTTACCATCTACTTCGGTCTCAGCCGGCGCAATCCTTCCACCGGACTGCTCCTGGGCATGGCCATCGGGCTCTTTCAAGACAGCCTGAGCGGGCCCACGGTTCCCCTCGGACTGTATGGCATTGCGAAAACCATTATCGGATATCTCGCTTCTTCCATCGGCGCGCGGCTGGACACCGAGCATCCCGCGGCCCGGTTCGCGCTCACCGCAGGTTTCTTCGTGGCGCATCAGGGCTTGGTTGTTCTGACTCGCCGCATTCTTCTCTCGCAACCCGAACCGTGGTTCACCATGCATCTCGTTGTCGCTGCGCTTGTTAACGCCGTCGTTGCCGTATTCCTGTTCTTGCTGCTGGACCGTCTCCGCAGACGCTCCTGAACGAAAACCGCTCTCTGAATTAGTGCGCCAATAGGAATTGCTTGAACTCGTCGTAGTTGCTGGACACCGCCAGGGAAAGCTTCTCGCGCTTCAGGTAGGCAGCTAGACGGTCTGGCAGCGACGGCATAACGCCAATGGCCTTCATCACCACGTCCCCGAATTTTGCGGGATGCGCCGTGGAAAGCACAAGACCCTGCGCCGGTTCGGGATGTTCGCGCTTGTAGGCTTCCCAACCCAGGAAACCAACCGCCGTGTGCGGATCAGCCACGTAGCCAAAGCGCTTGTGCAACATTTTCATTGCACTGAGCGTTTCTTCGTCCGCCGCGCTGTGGCCCCAAATTTCCCTCTGCACGTATTCGAGCCGCCCGCGGCACAAATCGAGCAGCCGTGGAAAATTGTTCGGACTGCCGACGTCCATGGCGTTCGAATAGGTTGCCCGCGCGGCGCGCGGATGAAACTCTCCCGTGCGTAAGTATTCGGGCACGACATCGTTGACGTTTGTGGAGGCCACGTATTTCGCCACCGGCAGGCCGATGCGCTTCGCAAATATTCCCGCCGTCAGGTTGCCGAAATTCCCGCTCGGCACCGAAACGATCAGCGGAACTGACGCTACCGGCAGCTGCCGGTAGGCCGCCACTTGATAAAACATTTGCGGCAGCAGGCGCCCGATGTTGATGGAGTTTGCCGACGTAAGGAATGCCCGCTTGTTGAGCTCCGCGTCGGCAAAAGCCTGCTTCACCAGTCGCTGGCAATCGTCGAATGTGCCTGCCACTTCGAGCGCGGTAATATTTTCGCCCAGCGTGGTGAACTGCTTCTCCTGCGCCTCGCTGATGCGCTTCGAGGGATATAGAATGACCACGCGAATTCCCGGCACACCGAGAAACCCATGCGCCACGGCGCTTCCTGTGTCTCCCGAGGTCGCCACCAGCACCGTCAGCGGTCGTGTCTCGCTGCGCACGAAATAGCCCATCAGCCGCGCCAGAAAGCGCGCGCCAAAATCCTTGAACGCCAGCGTCGGCCCGTGGAAAAGCTCCAGAAGATGCAGCCCGGGCGACAGCGAAATAAGCTTCACGGGAAAGTTGATAGCCTCGCTCACCACTTGCCACAGCACTTCTTCCGGAACGTCCGGCGTGGCAAACGGTTTCGCCACGCGAAAACACACCTCCGTGAAAGGCAGCCTGCGAAACTCTTCCAATTCTTCGAGAGAATGCCGCGCAATCTCCACGGGCATATACAGCCCGCCGTCCGGCGCAAGCCCGCGCAGCACCGCTCCGCGCAACGAGGTAAGCGGCGCTTGCCGTGATGTGCTCCGATACCTCAAGAAACGTCACTCATCGCGCGCTTTCCGTTTTCTCCCGAATCTTTTTCAGAAATGCGTCCGCCTTCGGAGCGATGTCGCGCAGCTCGGCCACTTGCAGCGTGCAATGCCTCAACGCCTCGTAGCTCTGCCGCCGCGCCGCAATCAGCGCCGGATAGCATCGCGCGACCGTTGCTCGCGGCGCTTCTCCTGGTCTGGGCTGAAACGCGCCGCGCCACAACACTGGCTTCGGATCGTTCAAATATCGTTCGATGAGCAGTTGTTGTTCCTGCGCCGATGCCGCCAAATAAACGACGGTCATCTGCCGCCGCAACCGCATCAACAAATTGTTCCCGGCGTAAATCACGCTCCCCGTGGTATCCAGTACCAGGGATTTTTCCGGCTGCTTTTCAAGCTCGGTCAAGGTTTCATCGAGTGTGCGAATCTCTTCGGCAAGATACTCCGCCTCACGTTCCGCGTATGCTGGGCTGTCCGGCCAGCCCATCCAGGCAGCGACGCCATGGATTCCTGCATACCCCCCCGCTGCCAGTCTCTGCGCCAGCCCCCGCTCAATGGCGTCATCGCAGGAGGCCGCGGGAACCCCGCTCGCGGCTAACTTCTTTGTCCAGAACGTCTTCCCAGCGCCAGACATGCCGATCAAGGCCAGTCGAAGGGGCTTGTCCACGCGCGTCTCGGAGGGCATAGGAGAATTTCCTACAATAGCGTGTTACCAGCGGCATGGGCAACACCCGCAGCGGCGCCGCTCCAAGAAAAACCATTGTCACTCTGGAACCTGTCCTCCCGGACGGCTTGCGGCGCTCCCATTCCAATGTTACGTTTAAAAAGACTTTTACCGCTTCACGCGGCAAAGTTCGGCGGCATTTCGGGAGCTCCGGGAGATTTTTTCGTATCCCAGGTTCGAGGAAATTTTCAACGGACATTTTCGGCGTGATCCCGACCGGGTCGGGATCCACTTGAAACCCACGCTGCAAAGTTTTTCGTGACGCGAGTTTTGTCCGGTAAAACCGGACCGGGCAAGCAGCCCTGAGAATTCATTTACTCGCGCGCGGGGTTTTCGTGTCGTACTGGTTTCGCAACGACAATCGATTGCCGCAAGCGCGGCTGGCCATCGCCTCCTACGTCATCGTGGGCATGGTTGGCGTGTTGCTGCTCGGCTTCTGGAAGCTCCAGGTCATCGATGCAGACAAGTACAGTTCACTGGCGGAACGCAACCGTGTTCGCGAAATTCCAGTCATCGCGCCGCGCGGCCGCATGCTGGACCGCGATGGCCGCGTGCTCGTCGACAATCGCCCGGCCTTCAGCGTCCTGCTGCTGCGCGAAGACCCGGCTCTGGTCGAAAAACATCTTCTTGAAATCGCCGATGGCCTGAGCATTCCACTCGATGATTTGAGGGAGCAGCTCACCAATACGAGAACGATCCCTAAATTCCAGCCGATCATTATCAAGCCGGATGCCTCGGCCGCGGACAGGGACTTCATCGAATCGCACAAATCGGACATTCCCGTACTCGAAATGATTTCGGTTTCGCGGCGCCGCTATCTGCCCAATGGATTTCTGGCGCATGCCGTGGGCTACGTCGGCGAAGTCAGCGAGCAGCAGATTGAGGCCAGCAACGGAAAACTCCGCCCCGGCGACTTCGCTGGCAAGTTCGGCCTCGAGCGTCAATACAATGACGTCTTGATGGGCACAGACGGCAAGCGGCGCGTCATCGTCAACAGCATCGGGAAAGAGGTGGGCCGCCTCACGACCCAGGAAGCCATCCCCGGCAAACAGATTCAGTTGAGCATTGACTTCGATCTGCAGCAGGTCGCTGAGCAATCTTTAGGGGCGCGCCCCGGAGCGGTTGTCGCCCTGGACCCGCGCACAGGTGAAGTCTTGGCCATGGCCAGCCATCCCTCGATGGATCCCAACGATTTCGCGGTGCGTGTCTCGGCGGACCAGTGGAAGAGCCTCAACGACGACCCGCTGCACCCGTTGCTCAATCGCGCCATTCAGGCGCAGTTGGCTCCCGGCTCGGTTTTCAAAATCATCATGGCTACGGCCGCCTACGAGACGAAAGTGGTTCCCGAAAGCTTCACCGTCTATTGCCCCGGATACGGCACGTTTTATAAGCGCCAGTTCAAGTGCTGGGTTTTCGGTAAAAGCTCGCACGGCATCGTGGACATCCATAAAGCCGTCAATCAGTCCTGCGATATCTTCTTCTATACTCTTGGCGTGCGCCTCGGCATTGACCGCATCTCTTATTACGCCTCGAAGCTCGGCCTCGGCCACAAAACCGGCATCGACCTCCCATCGGAAGAACCCGGTTTGATGCCCAGCGAAGATTGGGTGCAGCGCGCCTTTCATCGCAAGTGGTACCCCGGTGAGACCGTTTCGGTTGCGGTTGGTCAGGGAGCGGTCACCACCACTCCGCTGCAACTTGCGCGCATGATTGGCGGCATCGCCTCCGGCGGGGTCCTTGTGCAGCCGCACATGCTCAAGGATGCGCAAAACGTCACCGAGGACAAGTTCCCGCTCTCGGAATCGACCGTAGAAAAAATCACCGACGACATGTATGGCGTCATCAACAGCGGCGGCACCGGCGCGGCCCTCAAACTTCAGGGCATCGAGTTCTCCGGCAAATCCGGAACCGCCCAGGTGATCGGTTACGCGACCCGCGATCGCATGGCCAAGAAAAAGGAGTTTCTCGATAATGCCTGGTTTGTCGGGTACGCCCCGCGCCGCAATCCGGAGATTGTCGTCTCCGTGCTGGTACAGGAGAGCGGAAAGCATGGCGGTGAAGCAGCCGGACCGGTGGTAAAAGACATCATCAAGGCCTATTACGACAAGAAGAACAAGAAGACGCAAGGACAGGTTACCGCCGAGAACAAGAGTGACGCGCCAAAGAAAAGGACAGTTCCTGTAGCCGCGCTTGCCCCTCGAGCGGCGCTGAAGCCGGAAGATTCCGCGGATGTTATTCCGCTACGCGCCGACACCGAGCCGCACCGATGATTTTTGATTTGTGTTGTGTCAATAATTCGAGGAAACGTAAGGGACGGAACTTGGGATAAAGTAGCGGAACAAACTACAAGGTTTCTTTTCCTATAGTTCGGAACTGACAACGAAAGACCGCTGACGGAAGACTGATTCTTTATGAAAGACGCACCGGGAACACGCGACTACGACTGGCTGCTGCTAGCCATTCTAGCCGCCATTTGCGCGCTTGGCGTGCTCGAGATTTTTTCCGCCACTCACGGCAGCTCACTCGCCGGTATGCACATGAAGCAGGTGCGGTGGCTGGTCATCGGCTTCGCCTTGATGTTTGCGCTATCCCGGTTGGACTATCACCTGATTCTCGATCAGGCGCCCCTCCTTTATCTCCTCGGCGTTACTGCTCTGCTCGCCGTGCTCCTGGTGGGGCACACGCGTTTCGGCGCGAAACGCTGGATCTCCATTCCAGCCATCGGAGAGCTTCTTCAGGTATCGGAACTGGTCAAATTGATTATAATCATTGTATTGGCGCGCTTCTTTGCGGAGGTGCGCTCAGATCAGCTCGATCTCCGTGATTTGATCAAGGCAGGTTTATTGGTTGGTCTTCCGCTGGTTTTGATCCTCAAGCAGCCCGATTTGGGCACCGCGCTTGTGCTCATGCCCATGCTGGTCGTAGGAGCATTTCTGGCGGGTTTGCAGTGGCAGCATGCAGCGGTGTTTACTTTGGCTGGCGCTCTGCTGATTGGAGCTGTTTTTTATCCCCCCATCAGCCGGCGCATCCTCAAGCCGTATCAGCGGGAAAGAATCACATCTTTCCTGCATCCTGAAGAAGACGCTAAGGGTTCCGGTTATCAAATCTTGCAGTCGAAGATTGCTGTGGGCTCGGGCGGCTTCTGGGGCAAAGGATTCGGCAATGGCAGTCAGAATCAACTGGGCTACATCCCTGTTCGTTATTCCGATTTCGTCATGTCGGCGTTTGCTGAAGAGCAGGGATTCAAGGGCGTGCTTCTGGCCCTAGGATTATACATGGCGCTTCTGTTACGCTTAGTACAGAATGCTCAACGCGCGAAAGACCGCGCGGGAATGTTTCTGGTCATGGGCGTCGCAGCGGCGCTGGGTTTCCATGTGTTAGTAAACGTGGCCATGGTGATCGGCGCTATGCCGGTTACCGGCATCCCGTTGCCTCTCATGAGCTACGGAGGTTCCGCCACGTTATTTGTTTTCCTGGCGATTGGCCTGGTGATGAATGTCCGGCTTCGCCGCTTCGTCAACTGACCGAGCTGCCAGTGCCGTGTGGCGTTCCTGCTTCGGCGGAACGCGCCGGAACAGAAATTTCATCTGGAATTGTTGATCCGGGTCACCCCGCGATCACCAGCAAGAAGGATTTTAGAGTGAGGACAGCATCGTCCGCCGTTCGCCTGGGTTGTTCCCGGCGACGGACCAGCCTCGATAGACCGAGGAATTTTCTCCCCTCTGGCTTCGAACGCCAAGCCACTTTCCTACCAGTGTGGCCAGCGTGCGTCCCGGCAATGCCGGGACCGGCTCCGCTTTCTCGGACCTCCGCCTGGCAGAAACTTGCGGCGATGCGTCTTGTGAATCCCGGCTGCGCCGGGATCACGCATAAGGAGTTTTCATGTCGAAAGAATTGGTTATCTCCGCGGCCTCCCACGAACGGCGGGTCGCGATTCTCGAAGAAGGTCAGCTAGTCGAAATTTATATCGAGCGCGAAAAAGAGTTTGCGCTGGTCGGCAGCATCTACAAAGGAAAAGTCACCCGCGTCCTTCCCGGCATGCAATCCGCTTTCGTGGATATCGGCCTCGATGGCGACGCTTTCCTTTACGTCAGCGACGTTTTCGAAAACCTCGAAGAGTACGACCCCGGGCACCCACACGAGCAGCCGCAAAGGTTCGCACCGGCGCTCCCCCCGGCCATCGGGTCCCCTGTCGAAGTGCTCCCAGGTGAATCCTTGGCGCGCGCCAGCGAACATCATGCGGATTCTCAGCATCAGGAATTCCATCCGGAAGAATCTCACGTTCATGATTCCGAGCATGCCGGTGTTGCAAGTATCGAGGATCACGTTTCACACGATGAACGCCACGCCGCACCCGAACATTTTGAGGAACATCAGGAAGACCTTCAACCCGCGGCACGAGACGAGCTTCGCGCCGAGCACGCGGAAGAGCGCCAGCCCGATTCGAATGCTTCTGCTCCACAGAATTTCTCGCCACATTACAATCCCACGCAAAATTATCCGGCGCGCACCGGCAACGACCGCTCGGGTCAGAATTTTGGCCGGAGCCAGGATCGTGGCGGCGACCGTGGCAACGATCGCGGCCGGGGGAGCCGCTGGGGCCGTCGCGGTGGACGCCGTCGCGGAGGCCGTCCGCAAGGCGGACCGGCCGGGAGAAATCTGCCGCCTTCCAAGTATGCGCCGCCGCAAGGCGGGGAGTCCCGCGGCTATGACAATCGCGGCGGACAGCCTCGCAGCTATGACAATCGCCGCCCGGAAACCCCGCGCGGTTCTGCCCCTCCACCTGTGGACGCTGCGGAAGAAACCATCCTCCTCCCGGGCGAGTCGCTTGCAAAATACCGCGGCAAACCCATAGCGGCAGCCTCGCCGGCTGCTCTTGAGGAACAGGAAGTTCGCAGCGAACTGCCCGAAGCCCACGAGAATTCCTCGCGCGCTACGGGCAATACAACTGCTGCCGCCCCCGGTGGCGGCGTTCCTCGCCGCTTCTCCGGCGGACTTCCCCGCTGGCTGCTGGCCGATGCCGGCACGGAAGCGGAGGCGCCCCCGGAAGAAGCTCTTGCCGTGGAAGTCTCTGCTGCAAACAATGCCGTCCGCGAATCCGAGCCCGTTCGCAATGAAGCGGAATTGAACGAGGATCAGGTCGCCGCGTTGGCAGCTGATTTTGTTGAAGCCAAACACGAAGAAGCCACCGCCGAAGCCGAAGCCGACGCTTTAGTAGGCGGCGCCGTTTTCGAAGAGGAAGACTCCGAGGAAGAATCCAGCGAAGCCGATGAACCTCATGCAGAAGAAGTCTCAGAACTTTCCGATGAGGAGACCGAAGAGGTCGAAGCCGGCCGCGCAGCGAATCGCGCCGAATTCGCAGCGGATGTCGCGCAAGAAAGCGCCGAACACGCCGCCCAGCACGGCGAGCGTCACGAAGCCGAGCAAGAGCACGCCGAGCACGATGCTTTCGAACACGAACCCGAGGAGCATGGCCCGGGCGAACCTCTCGAGGCTGAACACGTTCACGCCGAATCCGAAGTGATCGCATCTTCCTCCAGTGAGCCCATTGCCGAAGCAGCCATCATCGAAGAGGACGTCATTCTGCTTCCTGGCGAAACACGCGCGCCACGTACCGGTGGTCATGGAGCCCCTCGCGAGGATTTCCCTCGTGACTCCGCTCGTATCGGCGGCAACCCGCGTTCGCGATTCCAGCGGCCTTTCCGCAGCGGCGGCCGTGATCGCGGCCGCGATAGCCGCGGGGGCAGGCCAGACAGCCGTGGCGGTCGTCCCGATCGCGGTGGCCGTCCATCGGGTGGCCAGCGATTCGAACGCCGCTCCTCTGGTGGCCCGCGGCACAACCGCGGTTACCAAGGCGGTCATTCCGGCCCTTCGCGCCGCCCGCAGCTCATCTCCGAAATGCTGAAGGCCGGTCAAGACATCGTCATCCAGATCGCCAAGGAGCCTCTCGGCAAGAAGGGCGCGCGCATCACCAGCCACGTCGCTCTGCCGGGCCGTTTCCTGGTGTACATGCCCACGGTCCATCACACCGGCGTGTCCCGCAAGATCATTTCCGCGGAAAACCGTTCGCGTCTTCGCCGTCTCGTGAGCGAAGCAGGCAACAGCTATCCTGGCGGTTTCATTGTCCGCACCGCCGCCGGCGACGCCACCGACGAAGAGATTCGCTCGGACATCGAGTTCCTTGGCAAGACCTGGAACGAAATCAAAGAGAAGAGCGAGGAGCGTAAAGCCCCCGCCCTGCTTCATCGCGATCTCGACCTCGTCGAGCGCATGCTTCGCGACTACGTTAGCGACGACTTCACCGCCATCTGGATTGACAGCGAAGAGGAGTACGGCAAGGTCGTCGAATTCGTCAGCCGCTTCCAGCCCAAGCTCGTCAACCGCGTCAAGCTCTACACCAAGGAAACCCCGATCTTCGAAGAGTTCGGCATCCAGCACGAGCTGGACAAGGCTCTGCGCGCGAAAGTCTGGCTGAAATCCGGCGGCTATATCGTCATCAACCACACTGAAGCGCTCGTGGCCATTGACGTCAACACCGGCAAGTTCGTCGGCAAAGGCTCCACGCGCCTCGAGGACACCATCGTCAAGACCAACCTCGAAGCTGTGAAGGAAATCGTCCGTCAGATCCGCCTGCGCGATCTCGGCGGCATCATCGTCGTCGACTTCATTGACATGGAAGAGCGCCGCAACCGCGAAAAAGTTTTGTCCGCGTTGCAGATGGCTCTCGAACAGGACAAAGCCCCCTCAAAGGCGCTTTCCTTCAACGAATTTGGCCTCGTTTGCATCACCCGCAAGCGCACCAAGCAGGCCCTCGAGCGCGTGCTCTGCCAGCCTTGCCCGTACTGCACCGGTTCCGGCATGGTCAAATCCATCCCTACGCTTTGCTACGAAATCCAGGCCGAAGCGCGCAAGATGGCCGCCGCTGCCGACGCCGACAACCCCAACCTCACGCTCCGCGTGCATCCGGAAATCGCCAAGGCCCTCAAGACCCGCGAGTCCATGCTCATCGACGAACTCGAGCAGAACTCCCACAAACACGTGATCATCCAGTCCGACGCCACCCTCCACTGGGAACAGTACGACATCTATTGAATTTGGTGGCTTAAACGGATACGCCCGGGTGCATCATCCGCTCGGGCGTTTTTATTTCTTTGTCTGACTGTCGGCTTGCTGTAAGCTCTCCCGCATTCAAATCGTCAGGTTTCCGTCCAGCTTCCGTCATCTGAGCGCGAAAGGCAGACCGGCCGGATGAGCATCGTTGGTTCCTCTCAAGCCTCGACGTCAGCGCAGAAAATCGTCAGCAGCGAACAAACTTCCTGTTGCGTGGTTGGCGGCGGCCCTGCGGGTGCGTTCCTCTCGCTGCTGCTGGCACGCCGCGGCGTACCTGTCACTCTTCTCGAAATGCACAAGGATTTCGACCGCGAATTTCGCGGCGACACGATTCATCCTTCTACTCTCGAAATCCTCGACCAGATCGGCCTGGCTGCTCCACTCCACGAGCTGCGCCACAGCAAAATTTCCGGCCCCACGATCCAGTTCGCCGACGGCCCTTTTCAGCCTTTCGACCTGAAACGCCTGAAGACGCGGTTCCCTTACATCCTGATGGTTCCCCAGGTGCAATTTCTTGAGGTCATCACAAAAGAAGCTGCGAAGTATCCATCTTTTCGGCTGGTGATGCATGCTAACGTGCGCGATCTGGTCGAAGAAAACGGTATTGTCCGTGGAGTGCGCTATCTCGGCCTGGATGACGCCTGGCATGAACTGCTTGCCCCGCTGACAGTCGCCGCGGACGGCCGGTTCTCTCGCTTGCGCCAACTAGCGGGCATCGAGCCGGTCAAAACTTCGCCTCCCATGGACGTGCTGTGGTTCCGGCTTCCCAAGCTGCCGGAAGATCTGAACGTCCCCGGCGGGTTGCTTGGCAGCATCGGTCGGGGCCGGGTGCTCGTCGTGCTCGACCGTGTGGACTACTGGCAGACGGGCATGGTCTTTCCCAAGGGCCATTACCAGGAGTTGCGCTCCCAGGGTATTGCCGCAATTCGCCAGTCCGTTGCGGAGGTCGAGCCTCGACTGGCGAAAAACGCCGAGTCATTGACCGACTGGCAACAACTTTCGCTTCTTTCCGTTGAATCCAGCTACTGCCCGCGATGGCATAAGCCAGGCTTGCTGCTGATCGGGGATGCTGCGCACGCGATGTCTCCCGTCGGGGGAGTCGGAATCAACTATGCCATCCAGGATGCCGTCGTTGCGGCCAATGTGCTCACCAGGCCGCTGCAAGCTGGGCGCGTCGCAGAGTCTGATTTGGCCGAGGTGCAGCGCCAGCGCGAGTGGCCGGTGCGGGCCATTCAACGCTTTCAGGCGTTGATGCAGAATAATTTGATTGCCAAAGCACTCGGTGCGCAGGCTCTTCCGCGCGCGCCGTGGATCATGCGCGCCTTGCTCCGCGTTCCCATTCTGGGCAAGTTGCCCGCCAGGCTCATCGGCTTCGGTCCTCGTCGCGTCCGCCTCACAGAACCTTGACCGCCGGCCTCGCCACAGAGTCCCGGGCCCCAACGAAGACTCTTAAGGGTCTGTCCGACAAAATCTTTGTAACCGGCCTTCTCAAGAATGAGTAACTGGGTATAGAGACTTGCGCATGGAGCTGCTGGAGCGATTCGCGGCCGGCGACCTAGAGGCCTTCGAGGTGCTGTTTCGGCAGCACCAGAAGGAACTCTACGCCTGGATTGTCCGCATCGTCCGCGACTCCGGCATTGCCGAGGATCTAACCGTGGAAGCCTTTTGGCGCATTTACCGCGCCCGTGCGCGGTTCGAACCCGCGGGCAATTTCCGCGCCTGGGCGCGAAGGATTGCGACGAATGTCGCCTTCGACCATCTGCGCAGAGCGCCCCGCGAGACAGAGCTACCGGAAGATCTGCCCGGCGCGGCCGGCAGAGATCCGGCGGTGAGCAGCGAGACGCGCAGGCTGATTAGACAGGCTTTCTGCGAGCTTCCCGCAAAATACCGGCTCGTCGCCACGCTGGCGCTGATTGAAGAGGAACCTTACAACATCATCGCCGAAGCCGTGGGAATTTCTACCGCACTGGTTAAGATTCGCGTGTTTCGTGCCGTTCGAATGCTACGCAAGAAACTCAATTCCTTGGGTCTGGAGGTCGCTGCAAAATGAGCAACGAAGAAAATCACAAAGAAATCAAGCAGCTGCTCCGGCAAGCTGTCTCTCCTGTAAAAAACGCCGAACTCCAACGCGACCTCTGGCCGCAAATGTTGCGCCGCCTCGATCAGCAGCCGCTCAGCGTCCCCTGGTTCGACTGGGCGCTTGCTGCGATTCTCGGGGCGGTTCTTTTCTTCTTCCCTGGAACCATTCCGGCATTGCTCTACCACTTGTGACCCAGGAGATTCTTATGAATCAGCACATTTATCTGCGAGCGTATATGGCGGGGATCTCCGTGCCCACGGTTTTTCTGCTTGTAGTGGCCACGGTATTTACTGTCGTGCGCTACGTATACAACGTTCCGGTCCCCATCGAGCGCGTGATCGTGTTTCCAATGGCTGTGGTGCCCAACGTGTGGGGGCTATGGAACATACTCTTCGTCGCGCTCCGCACCCGCTCGCGACTTTCCATCGGCATCTTCGGCGCGCTTCTCCCGATTCTCCTGGCTCCGCTTGGCATTGTTGTCGCAAGCCTCTTGAATTTTCCCATCCCGCCCTTTGCCGCTCACTTCTTTCCCATCGCCGCTCCTGTCGGCCTGATCGTCTACTACCTGGCGTGGAAGTATCTGGTCGGTTTCCTCAACCGGGTGCTTGAGATTGCATGAGCTGCTGCCGGGCGGACCCCCTCGGAGCGCGGACCACGTAGACGATCTTCATCACGCTGTCAGTTTAGTTTTCCACTTTCGGCGCCGAGATGCGCTGCCTATCGTCCACGGAGAAGAGCAGATAATTGCTGAACGTGTGTCGCCGGTGACTCCGCCGCCCCCTCCAGTCGTAAAACACCTCCGCGCTCTGCGGCAGCCACATTTCCACGTTACGATTGCGGAATTTTACAGGACCATATTCGATGGCGGTGTGGTCGGCAAACAGACGGATCTCCGGCAACGGGGCCACCAGATCCGTTTCCAGCCGGGCAATCTGAAAGCTGTCCGCTAAAATCCATGCGCGCCCCTTCAGGGCCACGGGGTAAGAGGGGCCGTCGACGCCGATCCGGTATCTTCTCATTGTATTGGGCTTCTCGGGCCTTTGCAGGAAATGTACTTGCCACGCCAGGCCACCGCTCCAACGCGCCAATCCCTCGCAGGTCATTTCGAAGTTTCCTGCATTGTAAGGGTGAAAAATAAGCACGAGGGCGGGCAGTCCCTTTGTTGCTACCCCGCCCGGGAATTCCGAAGGCGAGTTGCCTGTGCCGCGAAACTCCTCCACGTTGAGGGATCCTGGCTTGATTTCCTCAACCGACACCACATAATCATATTTGCGAGTTTCGGGCGACCCGGCAAACCCCCACTTATCGATGGGTTCATGTTTCAGGAATTCACTCGCCGTGAATCGATCCACGTTTTCGACAAATTCCTGGACCCGCTTCCCAGCCCGCTGAATGACCTCGCCGAGCGCGCACGCAGTACCTGGTTCCACCGGCGGCACTTTTTCGTCCACGTCGGGGGGCAGCCAATTCGAAGGCAGGGGTAGCGCAGTTGCCTCGCCAGAAGAAAAACCCAACTCTCCCGCTTTTGCCGTACCTGCCTCAGTGTGCGTCTCCGTCATCGAAATTGTCTGCAACGTTTCTTGCAACTTCTTGGCAGCGGGATCCGAGGCGTGCTCCTGCAAGTAGGCTTGCAGAACAGTCATCGCACGCGCCTTTTCCCCAAGCTTCGCCAAAGCACACGCCAAAACTGGCAGCGCAATCGCGGCCTGCCCGTGCCCTAGCTCGAGCGCACGTTCGGCGTGCTTGACAGCTTCCTCCGCAGAACCCATACGCAAGCTGGCATCCGCCAGGATCGCATACGCCCGCCACGATGAAGGCTCTACTTCTACCGCCCGGTTCAGATACTCACGCGCCTCGGCGGGCCTATTTTCGCGGATGAGTGCCTCTGCGAGAGAAAGCAGGGCGAGAAGGTACTTTGGATTCAGTTCGACCGACTTCATCCAGTACGACTTCGCTTGAGACAGGTTTTTCGTTTGCAACGAATAAACCCCGTAAAGGTATTGGACCTCTGCATGATTTGGCGCAATCCGGTTAGCCGCATCAAGATGGCTTCGCGCCTCGGCGGACTTGTTCACGCGCAGAGCTTCTTTCACTTTTCCTAGTTCCTTCTGTGCTTTGGAGCTGAGCGAATTAAACTCCGCGCCAATAGCGGCGTCCTCCGCCAACGAGGGCTGCAGCTCGACGGTCAGCGCCCGCCCCTCCATCCCACTCGCGTCAAGCTTTTTCACCGCGCTCTCAAATCCTTGCGCTACCACCTGAATGGTGTATTCAGTTGGAGCAATACTATTAAACTGCACATAGCCCGACTTGGTCGTTTCCTGCCGATAGAATTGTCCCGACAAATCAATCAATGTGACGACTGCCGTTCCCTCTGCGGGTTTCCCGCTTGGTGTTTTGAGGTATACGCCCAGCGTGACCGTCTCGACGAGCGCGCTCAGCCCAACAGTGTTTGGAACTCCCCGACTGCTTTCACTCAGAATAGGACCGGGAACCTGGTCTTGCGCGTAAGCTGAGGTGTGCCATGGAAAATCGAACAGCAAAACTAGAATTAGGACGAGGAGGGAGTGCTTCAACGTACACAATTGCATGGCCAAACTCCAACCGCGCGGATGGACCTGAGACGTGGCCGTATCATACGCCACCGTTTTGGATTTTGGCCAGAGAATAGAAAATCATGACAGCCCTTCCCCGGTCTCTTCTTGCCCAGCTTAAATCTGCGGTTTATTCCAGCCTGTCCACACGGCCAGTTTCCAAACTGCGCAAACGCGTTCCTTTTCGGCGTTGCTTCGAGCCGAATCGCAAGTCTAGAGTGGTTGCACGCTGCTCCCTCCCACCCGGAGCAACATCCATCCTTGACAATCGGATAAGGGAGGCATTATGTGGTCCAAGCAGCAAGCCGTAGCTGAACCGCCCGCGGTTTCGCCCGCGCAAGGTTCGGTATCTCCAGTCGTTGCTTTCAGCGCCCCTTCAAGTTCTCGCTCGCTAACTCCCGCTGCGCGCAATTCAGCGCGCCTCGGCGCCGGTCTGCAAATCAAAGGTCACATCACCGGCACGGAAGACTTGCAGATCGATGGAAAAGTCGATGGCCCGATTACTCTGCGCGGCCATGAACTCACGGTTGGCCCTTCGGCTCAGCTCAATTCCGAGCTCCACGCGGGCCAGGTGATTGTCTATGGCAAGGTCGTCGGGAACGTCCATGCGCGAGACCGCGTCGACGTCAAGACCGATGGCTCAGTCATAGGCGACATCTCTACCGCGCGGATCAGCATCGAAGACGGCGCGCATTTCAAGGGCCGCATCGAAATCGACCCGACCAAGTCCCAAGCCGCCGCGGACTAGTGAGAGAGACGCCCCTGTGCGGAGTGTGCTCGGGCGTCTTTTTTCCAACTCTGTAACTCCGACTGTCGAACGGAGGTTGATGTCATAACGACCGCCTTCCGATGCGGGCGCATCTCAAAGGGGCGCTAAGTTCCCGAATACCTCTGCTCTTTCCACGGATCGCCGTACGCGTGATACCCGTTGCGCTCCCAGAAACCCAGTTGGTCATGATCCAGCAACGTGAACCCGCGCACCCACTTCACGCTTTTCCACGCATAGAGTTGCGGCACGATCAGCCGCAGCGGCCCGCCATGTTCACCCGTCAGTGGCTCCCCATCGTGATCGAATGCGAACAGAACATTCGGCCTTAGCAGATCCGCCAGCGGCACGTTCGCCGTATAACCCTCTTCCGCCAGCACCAGCGCAAACTGCGCTCCTGGCTTGGGCTTCACCAGTTTCAGTACCTCGGTGAACAGTACGCCCCTCCACCGGTTGTCCAACCGGCTCCAGCGGGTCACGCAATGAAAATCCGACATCCCTTCCGCCTGCGGTAGCGCTCGAAACTCCTGCCATGTCAGCCGCTTAGGCTCTTCCACCAGTCCCGATATCTTGAAGTCCCACTTCGCCGCATCGAAGACCGGCACGCTGCCGTTATGAAGCACAGGCCACTTCAGCGTCAGCGACTGCCCCGGCGGCAGCCGCCCCTCTGCCTTGGCCTTCTTCTCCAGCTCTCTCCGCTCCAAACCCACAAACAATCCCATCGTCCACTATTTCCTTCCCGCTGACCTAAACCCAGACGCACCACCACGAGGAATTTGCTACTCTTGGATGCTACCGACTAACGTAAGATTCGGGCCAGCCGGACCCGGCCACCCAAACGAAATTGGCCGAACATGCCCTGCCATCAGCACATTAACTGATATCGACTTCGAGTCCCCCCACCAAGCGCGCAACAAGATTGTAGATCGCCGCGCTAATCGCTGCGAAAAGGCCGCCGATTATGCCGTAACACAAAGGAAAGAAAAGGACCGCCCCAATTCCCATCCCGAATCCAAAAGATCGCAGATCCCAAGATTGCACACCGCCCGGATTTCCCCCCGCCAAACCGCCCAGAGGACCCATCACTGACGAAAGAATGGCTACAAAGATCCCTACGCACAGTCCCAGAATGCCGTATAGAACAAGGCCGATCTTGAATGCGGAGCCCAGACCGATTCGCTTCACGACCGCCATGGCGCACCTCCTGGCGAACCTGGCGCGGATGCTATCAGAACGCAACAACGGCACCAAGCCTAATCTCCCCACCAGGTCGCGAGCCCGCATTTCTTGCGTGTGTTATGATTTAATTTTGCATATCGTTGTCCAGCAATAGAGGCCGAACCCCGCATGACTGCGCGCATCCTTGATGGCCTGAAAATCCGCGACCAGATCTTCGCTGAACTCAAGGACGAAGTCCGCCTGCTTACGGCAGCAGGCGTGCGCCCCGGCCTCGCCGCGGTCCTCGTGGGTGAAAATCCCGCTTCGCAGCTTTACGTCAAGAGCAAAATCGCTGCCAGCGAAGAGATCGGTCTCTCCAGCGCCCTCCTCACCCCGCCCGCTACAGCCACGACTCTCGACCTGCTCGCCGTCGTCGAAGACCTAAACCGCGACAACGACGTGGACGGCATCCTCGTCCAACTCCCTCTTCCCTCGCAGGTGGATAACAAGCGCATTCTCGAAGCCGTCGATCCCGCCAAGGATGTCGACGGCTTCCACCCGGTGAATCTCGGCCGGCTCGTCAGCGGACGTCCCGGGCTCGTGGCCTGCACGCCCGCCGGCTGCATGGAAATCTTGCGCCGCAACGATGTCCAAATCGAAGGCGCCGACGCCGTCGTCCTTGGCCGCAGCGACATCGTCGGCAAACCCATGGCGCTGTTGCTGATGCACGCCAACGCCACCGTCACTATCTGCCATTCCAAGACGCGCGATCTGCCCGGCGTTGTCCGCCGCGCGGATATCATCGTCGCCGCTATGGGCAAAGCCGGCTACATGCAAGCCGATTGGATTAAACCCACGGCCGCCGTCATCGACGTTGGCACCAACCGCGTATCCGATCCCGCCGAAGCTGAACGCCTCTTTCGCAACTTCCCGGAGCGGCTCGAAAAATTCCGCGCCAAGGGCAGCGCCCTCGTGGGCGATGTTCATCCGGATGCCATTCAAACGGCCGGCGCGCTCACGCTCGTTCCCGGCGGCGTCGGCCCCATGACCATCGCGATGCTCATGAGCAACACAGTGAAAGCGGCCCGACTCCGCCGCGCCTCGCCCAGAATTTCTGCAACGCAATCGTCCGCCAGCGCGCGATAACTTGGGAAACATGCTCCGACTCGGCCTCACCGGCGGCATCGCCAGCGGCAAAAGCGCCGTCGCAGCCATGCTCCGCGAAATGGGCTTCGCGGTGCTCGACGCGGACTCCCTGGCGCACAGACTTATCGAGCCCGGCCAGCCTGCTTACCCCGAAGTCCTCAACGAGTTCGGCCATTCCATCGCTGGCGCCAGCGGACGCGTAGATCGCACCAAACTCGCCGCCATTGTCTTCAACGATCGCGCCAAGCTGGACCGCCTCAACGCCATCGTTCATCCACGCGTCGCCGAAATCATCCTTCGCCAATTCGACGAATGGCAACGCAATGGCACGCGCGACGCCGCGTTTGTGGAAGCGGCCCTGCTGATCGAATCGAACATCCACAAGACGCTCGACGGCCTGGTCGTGGCATGGTGCCACCCCGAACAGCAGCTCGCCCGCCTCCTCGCGCGCGGCCTCAGCGAAGCGGAAGCCCGTCGGCGCATTGCCGCTCAAATGCCAGTCGAAGAAAAACTGCGCTACGCCACCGAGAAAATCGACTGTTCCGGCCCCCTCGAACAAACCCGCCGCCAGGTTGAAGTCCTCGCCGCCAATCTCCGCCGTGCTCAGTCACGGCGATGAACGCCGGGCGGATTTTTCTTATACAATTGCACCAAATGGAACAGAAGGGACGATACTTATGACCCCACCAAATACGTCTCATCGCGCGCGCATCATACTCGCGGCGCTGGCGCTGCTCCTTGCCGCCTACTGGGCCGGTGCGCGCTACGGCGCTCGCGAGCCCATCAATGTGGAAGCTGTGCCTGTGCGTTCCCTCTCTGCCGCAGCGGCCGCGCAGCGCGATGCCGCCCTCACCACCGACGAATCCATCAACGTGCGCATCTACCGGCAAACATCCCCCGCCGTCGCAAACATTCTCACCAAAGCCACCGAATACGATTTCTTCATGGACCCGGTGCCCGTGGAAGGTGCTGGCTCCGGATTCGTGATTGATACCCGCGGGTATATTCTTACGAATTTTCATGTCGTCGGTGGGGCGCAATCCATCGAAGTGGTCCTCGGAGATCAATCGCGGTATCCCGCCAAATTTATCGGCGCCGACCAGCGCAATGACGTGGCCCTGCTCAAAATTGATCCCAAGGGCAAGAAACTCGTCGCGCTGCCGCTAGGCGATTCAGGTTCGCTTCAAGTCGGTCAGAAAGTTCTTGCGATCGGCAATCCGTTCGGATTCCAATCAACGCTCACCACGGGAGTCGTCAGCGCCCTGGGCCGCACGGTGCAGACCAGCCAGACCACGTTTATTGACGAAGCCATTCAGACCGACGCGGCCATCAATCGCGGCAATTCCGGCGGACCGCTCATCAATACCCACGGCGAAGTGATCGGCATCAACTCCGCAATCTACACGCCCAGCGGCACAACGGCGGGTATCGGCTTCGCCATTCCCGTCAACACTGCGAAGGCCATCGCCAATGACTTGATCACCGACGGTCGCGTTCATCGCGCCTTTCTCGGCGTAGAGACGCTTCCCGTAAACGACTATCTTGCGCAGGCGCTCGATCTTCCGGTGCAAGAAGGATTGCTGGTCGAGATGGTGACTAAAAGTGGCCCGGCCGCCATTGCCGGGATTCATGGCGGCGACCGCATAGCGCAGGCTGGGATGCGCCGCATCTACATTGGGGGAGATGTCATCGTCGCGATTGATTCGCAAAAAGTCGCCGGCCAGTTCGACGTGAACGTGGTCCTGAATCGCAAGCGTCCGGGCGATACCGTGAACGTGACCGTGTTTCGCGGCGGCAAAAAAATGGACATTTCCGTGAAGCTAGGCGAACGAACCGGCAACTGAGTACGATTTTCTATTTTCGAGTTTCTTGCTCAATAAATTATTTGTCGAATTCGGCGCGTTGCTTCGCACGCTCTTCTACGCTCGACGAATACCAGGATTCGGCGATGTCGCGGACGCGTTCGAGTTCGCGCTGCATTTCCGAGTGCTTGGCTTCCATTGTTTCGGCGTTGGCATCCTTAGGGACATAAATCGGCGGTGCAAAAAGAATGACTGTGCGCGAAAACGGCTTCGGCAGCAGAAAGTGATCCCATGTTTTCTCAAACGTTTTTCCGCGCTCCACACCGATGTGAAACACCTGGATCGGGCATCCGCTTTTCCGCGCCAGCATGACCGGCCCAGGCTTGGCCACGTAGCGAGGCCCGCGCGGCCCATCGATCGTAAACGCGCAATCGAGCCCTTCTTCTAAGCGCCTGGCCATCACGGCCAGACCGCGCAAACCGCCGCGCGAAGAACTTCCTTGCGCCGTGCCGAATCCCAGCCACTCGATCACTTTGCGCGTCCACTGTCCGTCGAACGCTGTGGTGTTCATCACGACTACTCCGCGATTCCGGTGCCACCACACAATCGGAAGAATAATCCGGTGCCAGAAGGCCCAAATGCAGCGCTTACCGGATGCGTGCACTTTTTCTGCATGATGCCAGCCGTGCACTTCGTAGCGCAGAGTAGGCCCGAGCGTTCGGATCAAACTGTAAACGGCGGCGGCGATGATTGGGATCTGGATGCGCCGCGACCATGGCAAGTCCGGCAGCCGCGTGTCGTAATGCACGTTCAGCGGTTCCTGGCTGGCTGGTTTGGCGGCATCGGCCGCTGCGTCGGGTGTGGTCATCTTCTTCTAGTGCGGCCTCAAAGAGGCCGAAGTATAGTATAGGTGAGAGTTTCCGCGGACGTGACCGGGAGTATGGCAGCGTGGCGTTTCATTCGAATTTGATACGAGTTTCGTGCGTCGCTGTTCTGGCCGTAGCGGCGCTTCTTTTGTGCGTGGCGCACTTCGCCGCCGCGCGGCTCGATGAGCCGCTCTCGGATGCTATCGGCCTCATTGATGGCGAAGCGATCGTTGTATCCGGTCCCATGAGCGTCGAAACCGTCCACGGACTGGTGAAAACAGTGCTGCGCAGCGGGAGTGACGTCCGCGTAAAGTCCGGCGCCGCGCGTATTGACCTGATCGAGGGCGGCCAGATCACCATTTGCGGCCCTGCACATCTTTCGCTGCTCAAATCCGGCGGTTCGCTGACGGTGGCTCTGGATATCGGCATACTTCACGCGCGCATCGAACGCGAACCGGCGTTAACCGTTTACACCGCTCAGATTCAAGCGCGAACGATCTCCATCGGCGATGGCCCGCAGGACGTGCTGGTGGGGTTCGAATCACCGGGCGCGATGTGTGTTCGCGCCACGCGCGGTGCGATCCGCATCGAGCAGCAATTGACCGGGCAAAGCGTCATCATTCCGCAAACTGGCGACGTGCTCCTCCTCAACGGGCAGCTCGACAGCCTGCGCAGCAGCGCCGGCCACTGCTCGTGCGAATTGGAAGTTACGAAAGCTGCTCCTCCACAACCGTCCGAAACCGGTTCACTTGCTACGACAGAGGAAAATCGCAGTCAAACTGTTGAAGCAAATGCGAATGCTTCAATCGGAGCGACCGAGAAGCCCGCGGTCAAGGAAGAGCCCATCTACCAGGTCTTCATGCCGCCTCTGGTTTACGATGCAAAAGCCAAAGTTCAGCCCGAAGTGGATCCAAGAATCATTATTCTCGTGCGCCGAGTGCGCGTCCGGCCCACGCTTATTTTCCAGGGGCGCGTGGAAGGCGAACAAGTCGCCGCAGCCACTCCTCCTCCAGCGCCCGTATCGTCGTCCGCAGGGACCGCCACGAAGACGGCGACAACCGCGAGTGGATCATTTGCAGATCGCGTAAGGAATTATGTGCGCAAACTTTGGTCACGCGGCTCGTAGTTTGTGTCCGATCTTTTCGATTTCAAGAAATTTTGTACAGAAAACAATCTTACATACCTTCGTAGTTGGGTCCACCGCCGCCTTCCGGGACGACCCAGTCGATGATCTGGTAGGGATCGGCGATGTCGCAGGTCTTGCAGTGGACGCAGTTAGCGGCGCTGATTTTCAATTTTAATTTGCCGTCGGCCTCCTTGACCATTTCATAGACGGCTGCGGGGCAGAAGTATTGGCAGGGATTGCCGTACTCTTCGGCGCATTTTGTTGCGCAGATATTGCTGTCGGCTACTTTGAGGTGGCACGGCTGATCTTCTTCGTGGCGCGTGCCGGAGTGGTAGACGTCGGTGAGGCGATCGAACGTGAGTTCGCCGTCACCTTTGAATCTTTCCGGAGCAGGGCGGCCGTTGATTTTCTTGTAGGCCTCGTGCCCCGGGTGAGCCCTCATCGGATCGATCAGCCCGCGTCCGCCGGTGATCTGCTGAAAGGCGGTGTGAACAAATCCGCGCAGCATCCCATGCTGGAACGACTGGTGAAAATTCCGCACCTGCCACAGTTCTTTCTTGATGTAGCTTTGCTCGATTTTTTTCGGGAAGGCGCTCAGCGTCTTCGACGAGCAGTCTCCCGCTTTCAGCGCCTCGAAAATCATTTCTGCGGCCAGCATCCCGCTCTTCATCGCCAGGTGAATGCCTTTCAGCCGCTGCGAATCCAGAAAACTCCCCGAATCCCCGATGATCAGACCGCCATCAACGTAACTCCGCGGCATCGCGTACCATCCGCCGTTCGGCAGCGACTTCGCGCCGTAGCGCACCAACTTCCCGCCCTCAAGAATGTTTCTTATGAAGGGATGCGTCTTCCAGGTCTGAAAAGCCGCATGCGGATCGAACAGCGGGTCCGCGTATTCCAGCGCCAACACCAGTCCGATGGAAACGCGGTTGTTCGACAATCCATAAATCCAGCCGCCACCGTAGATGTCCATGGAAACGGGCCAGCCGAGCGTGTGCGCCACGTAACCCGCCGCGATTCGCCCCGGCTGCACGTCCCACAATTCCTTGATGCCGATTCCGTAGCTCTGCGGATTAATGTTGTCGAGCTTTTTCTTCTCAACAAGTTTCTTAGTGAGCGAGCCGCGCGTGCCCTCCGCCAGCACGGTAACTTTCGCCCGCAACTCGTATCCCGGAGTGTAGTTGTCTTTCGGCTTGCCGTTCTTGTCGACGCCCTTATCTTCCGTAATAACTCCGCCGATTCCATCTCCTTCGTACACCAATTCGGCTCCCCCAAATTCCTTGAACACATTGACGCCTGCGGCTTCCACCAGTCCACCAAGCCACTTCGTGATTTTGCTGAGCGACACAACATAGTTGCCCTTGTTCTTGAATGGCGGCGGGGTAATCGGAAACCGGAACGACGATCCTCGCGTGAAGAGCAGCGCCGCATCATCGGTCACCGGCGTATCCAGCGGCGCGCTCTTTTCAAAGTCTGGGACAAGTTCCGCCAGCGCTTTCGGATTCATGATCGCGCCCGAAAGTTGGTGCGCCCCAATTTCGCGCCCTTTCTCGAGCACATAAATATTTTCAGCGGAAAGCTGTGGCCCGTTTTTGCTGGAGCCTCCGGCTTCCTTGTGCTTCTTGATGAGACTCGCCAAATGCAGCGCGCAAGCCAGGCCCGCCGGCCCCGCGCCCACAATCAGCACATCCGCTTCCAGTTGCTCGCGTTGTGCGGCCATGTGTGCATTTTAGCAGAGAGGAATTGAGCAGCCAGCGAGTATATTGATTGTCTGCCGAATGGGTAGTAGGCAGCGGGTCGCTAATGAATAAGCCAGCGAAAGTCCTTTCTGCAGTGGTCTTGCTTGGTGCGTTCTTTTATCTGGCCTTCTTCCTGTTCAACGCACGGGAGCTGGGCTATTTGGATTCGGCGATTGGCTCGCTGCGAGAGTTAAACAACTCCGCGCAGGCCTATGCGGTTGCCCATCCAAAGACCGGATTCCCGCGGTCTATTGACGAGATGTACGCCGCTGGTTTGATCAACGACACGCTAAGGCTTGGCCTGAAAAATAGATATCGATACACGTATCTCCCGCGAATCTGGAGTCAAAATGGGCTAGTCGAGGGTTACGAGATTCATGGAGATCCAATTGATAGTTGGCCGAAACGCTGGCATTTCTATACAGACGAGACTGGCGTGATTCGTGAAAGGGAAGACGCACCGGCGAACAAAATGAGCCCGCCGTTTTAGAAATGACCGCATGCCCCTACGCCGATTTTGCTTTTTCCAGGGCTTCCGTGAGGGCGGGCATGATTTCGAAGATGTCGGCGACGACGCCGTAGTCGGCGATTTCGAAGATGGGGGCGTTCGAATCCTTGTTGATGGCTACGATGGTGCGCGCGCCTTTCATGCCAACAACGTGCTGAATAGCACCGCTGATGCCGAGGGCGAGATAGAGTTTCGGCGCTACGGTTTGGCCGGAGCTGCCGATCTGGCGCTCCATGGGGAGCCAGCCTTCGTCGCAAATCGGGCGCGAGGCCGCGATTTCTCCGCCAAGGGCTTTCGCGAGAGCTTCGGCTTGGGGAATATTTTCGGGGGCTTTGATGCCGCGGCCGATGGCGACGATCAGGGGCGCTTGCGTGAGGTCTACAGCGGATTTGGCTTCCTTGAAGAGATCGAGGGGCTTGGTGCGAATTTGTTCGGCGTTTACCGTCACGGTGACCGCCCTAACGGGCGCTTTCCCTGAAGGATGTGCGCCGAGCAAATCCGCGCGAAACGCTCCGGACTGAAAGGAGGCGAACCAGGGTGCAGGGCCAGTGAAGGTTACGTCGGCCACCGTTTTGCCCTGGAACATTTGCCTCACGAAAACCAATTTTCCGCCTTCGTTGCGGTAGCCGATGCAGTCGCCGATCATGCCTTTCCCGAGCGAGACGGCCAGCTTCGGCGCGAAGTCGCGAACTTGATAGGTGTGAGGAAATAAAACGAGATCCGGCTCTGTGGATTCGATTACTTGCTTCAACGCGACGCAATAACTATCTGGCGTGTAGGCTTCTAACAGATCGTGCTCGACGCAAAGAGCTTCGGTGACGTTTTTCGTTGCGAGTTCGGCAGCGGATGCTGCCACGCCTTTGCCGACCACAACTGCGCTGACGGTGCTCGATGTGTCTTTTGCGATTTGTTGTGCCGCCGCCAGGGTCTCAAAGCTCACGTTGTTCCACTTTCCCTGGCGCAGTTCGGTGACGACTAGGATTTTCATCTGTCTATTCCCTTCAAATAACGCGTAGTCATCCTGAGCGGAGCGAAGGATCTCAACTTCCGCGTAGCCCCTGGTCACTCACTACGTTGAGATTCTTCGGCGAACCTCATCGGTTCGCCTCAGAATGACAAGCGAAACAATCCAGAAAGAACACAAAAAAACAAAAAAAATTGAACACCGCCGGCAAGCTGCCGGCGGTGTGTCAGATCACCCGCGCTTCGAATTTCAATTTTTCGACTAGCTTGGTTGCCACTTCCTTCGGTGTGCCGGTGAGGAACTCGGTTCTCTTCGTTTTCGTTGGCACATAAATCCTTTCGATTTTCTGCGTGGGCTCGTGGGAGACGCTGAGCGACTCACGAGTCAACGCCGCGATCTCTTTTTTCTTAGCGGCCATGATGCCTTTCAGCGTGGCGTAGCGCACTTTGTTGATGCCGGATTGAATGGAAAGCACGGCCGGGAGCGGGCATTCGAGATGCTGAAACCAGCCGGATTCAAGCTCGCGCTTCAAGCGCATTTTTCCGTCCTCCACTTCGATTTGCATGATGATGGTGGCGTGGGGCAAATCGAGGAGCGCCGCGAGGAGCACGCCGGTTTGGCCGAAGCCATGATCGTCGCTTTGCAAGCCAGTTAGAACGAGATCTGCCTTTTCTTTCTGAATGGCGGCTGCGAGCGCCTTCGCTGAGCCCAGCGGATCGAGTTGCGCGAAGTGGTCATCGGCAATGTGGATGCCGCGGTCGGCGCCTTTAGCAAGCGCTTCCTTAATCGTTTGCTTGACGCGCTCCGGGCCCATCGAGAGTGCGATCACTTCGCCGCCGTGTTTTTCCTTAAGGCGCAGCGCTTCTTCCAGTGCGTAACTGTCCGGCTCGTTCATTTCGAAGCCGATGTCGGATTCCTTGATCCAGTTTCCGGCGATGGCTAGCGGGGCGTCCTTCGCGGGAACCTGTTTGATACACACGATTATTTTCACGAGGATACTTCCTGTTTTTGGGTAGTTTCTGCGTGGACCCGGATGCTGGCCATGCGGAAGTTGAGATCCTTCGCTTCGCTCAGGATGACACACGATGGCCAGTGGGTGTTACTTGCCGGACCAACGCTTGAAAATCAGCGCGGCGTTCGTGCCGCCAAAACCAAACGAATTCGAAAGCGCGTACTCGACTGACGCCTTTCGGGCGTGGTTGGGAACATAATCCAAATCGCATTCGGGATCGGGATTCTCCAAATTGATCGTGGGCGGCAGAATCTGACCATGCAGGGCAAGCACGCTGATGCCGGCTTCCAAGCCTCCCGCGCCGCCGAGCAAATGTCCGGTCATGGATTTGGTCGAGCTGATCGGCACTTTCTTGGCTCGCTCGCCGAATAGCCTCTTGAGAGCGCGTGTTTCGATCACATCACCGATCGGCGTCGAAGTGCCGTGCGCATTTACATACCCGATGTCATCCGGCGACAAGTGCGCGTCCTTGATGGCCGCGCGCATGACCCGAAATGCGCCGTCGCCATTTTCCGCGGGCTGGGTGATATGAAAAGCGTCGCCGGACATGCCGTAGCCCACGATTTCTGCAAGGATCGGGGCATTGCGCTTCTGCGCATGCTCTAGGGATTCGAGAATTAAAATGCCAGCGCCCTCGCCGACCACAAAGCCATCGCGACCCGAGTCCCAAGGCCGGCAAGCATGGGAGGGATCGTCGTTGCGCGTGGAGAGCGCCTTCATGGCCGCGAAGCCGCCGATGCCCATCGGAGTGATGGTCGCTTCTGTGCCGCCACAGATCATCATTTCCGCGGCGCCGCGCTCAATGATTTTGAACGAATCGCCGATGGCGTGAGCCGAGGCGGAGCAGGCTGTGGCAGTCGCGGAATTCGGGCCGCGCGCGCCGTAGCGAATCGAAATGTGCCCCGAGGCAAGATTGACGATGGCGGATGGAATAAAGAAAGGAGAAATCTTGCCCGGCCCGCCCTGGACGAGTTTCCAGTGCTCGCGTTCGATGATATCGAAGCCGCCGATGCCGGAAGAGACGTAAACGCCGACTTCATCGAGGTCCGAATCTTCGGGCTTCCAGTTTGCGGACTTCACCGCAAAATCCGCGCCGGCCAGCGCCACCTGAATGAAGCGGCCCATCTTTTTCAGCTCTTTTTTCTCGATCCAGCAGAAGGGGTCGAAGTTCTTGATTTCGCCGGCAATTTTGCAGTCGAAGCCGTTCGTATCGAATTGCGTGATCAATCCGATGCCGCTGCATCCGCCGACGAGGTTTCTCCAGCTTTCCTCCGTGCCGATGCCCAGCGCACAGACCAACCCAACACCCGTAACCACCACTCGGCGAGTCAACGTTCGAATGCTCCCTTTGGAAGTGATAATTTCGTGGCTTACTTACCCTTGGCGTGCTTGTCGATATATTCGACGGCGTCCTTCACCGTAGTCATCTTTTCGGCGTCCTCATCCGGCACCTCGATGCCGAAGGCTTCCTCAAACGCCATCACCAATTCTACCTGGTCGAGCGAATCCGCTCCAAGGTCGTCCACGAAGGACGCCGTGGGTGTGACTTCGGCTTCGTCCACGCCGAGCTGCTCGACGATAATCTGTTTTACGCGTTCTTCTACGCTGGCCATTCCTGTTCCTCCGCGATTCTGAATCGCTGTCACTTTGATTTCGTTTCGCTTGCCCCAGGCTGGATTGCCTGTACTGCCTGCGCGGAGTACAGCCGCGCCAAAATCGTGCTGTTCACGCTGCTCACTCAGATTCGTGACCGCCCGGCGCGGTCGCGACACAATTGCCCTAAAATTGCCCCTCTGGATAACCTGCCCATTCTAGTCAGGCATCCCCGCAAGGTCAACTTTCGACGCCTCCGTGACTGGCAAATTTTCGAAGTCCGCAGTTCGAGCACTCTTTCGCGAAGAAAAGAAGCCAACCACTCATCCATTTGGAAACGAATCTCCTGCCGCAGCAACCGCAAAGATAACGGCGAGCACGCCAAACATAAGTTCGCGCCGGACACCGGCCGGGGAGAGTGCAGCAAATCTGACTGCAATGAGCCCAAAGAGGAGCACCCCCCAAGACTTGATTTCGAAGCCGCCGATACTGCCGCCATTTGTGATCATAGATATCCATTAGGCGAGATACATGCCTCCGTTGACGTCGAGGACATGGCCGGTAATGTAGCCGGCTTCATCGCTAGCTAAAAAAACGATCGCGGCGGCAACGTCACGCGGCGAACCCATGCGGCCCAGCGGAATTCGCGTCTTCAAATTTTCTTTCACTTCTGCCGACAGAACATCGGTCATGGGCGTTTCGATGAAGCCGGGGGCGACGGCATTCACAGTGATATTGCGCGAAGCAATCTCGATGGCAATGGCCTTGGTCAGGCCGATCAGGCCGGCCTTTGCGGCGACATAGTTGGCCTGGCCGGCGTTGCCCATCTGAGCGACGATGGAGGCGATGTTGATGATCCGCCCTGCGCGGGCGCGCATCATGGTATGCGTTGCCTGTTGGATACAGAGGTGGGCGCCGGTTAAATTCGTTCGAATCACGGCGTCCCACTCTTCTTGCTTCATGCGCAGGGCGAGGCCGTCGCGGGTGATGGCGGCGTTGTTTACCAGGATATCCAGGCGGCTGAACTTTTCGAGGACTTGCTTGAAGCCGGACTTGATTTGTTCGGGGTCGGCCACGTCCATCTTCACGGCGAAAGCGGTTCCGCCTGCGTTCGCAATTTCCCTCACGAGCGCGGCAAGCTTCTCTTCATTGCGGGCGGCGACCGCGACTCTAGCGCCCGCTTCTGATAACGCGAGCGCCGTGTCGCGTCCGATTCCTTGCGAAGCGCCGGTCACCAGGGCTACTTTGTCTTTCAGGCTGAACATTGGCTCTCTGTGTGGCACAGGCTTTAGCCTGTGCACCTTGTTCTCCTACTAAGCGAAAAATCGAAGAGCACAGACTAAAGTCTGTGCTGCTCACGCGGCGTCGGATTTCGCTCCGGCGATTTTGTCAAGCGTCGTTGCCAGGCTCTTTTCGTCTTCGACGTTCAGGGCGGCCACGGAGCGCTCGATTTGGCGGAGTAACCCCTTGAGCACGCATCCGGGCCCGACTTCGACAAAGGTGTTTACACCTTCGTCGATGAGCAGACGGACGGACTCTTCCCAGCGCACAGGGGCGGTGACCTGGCGGATCAGAGCTTCGCGCGCTTCCTCGCCGGTCTCGATGGTGTCCGCGTCCACGTTGGTCGCCAAGGGAACCTGCAAATTCGAGAACCGAGTATCCCGCAAATCTTTCTCGAGTTTTTGCTGAGCCGGCATCATCAGAGCGGAATGGAACGGCGCGGAGACAGCCAGAACCACGGCGCGTTTCGCGCCGAGTTGAGACGCGATTTCCACGGCGCGTTTCACGGCGCCGGCGTGACCGGAAATCACGGTCTGCTCCGGCGAATTCAGATTTGCAGGCGCACAGATCTCGCCTTCGGCCGCGCGCTTGCAAGCATCCGTCACAACCGCCGGCGACAAGCCCATGATCGCGGCCATGGCGCCCACGCCCTGCGGAACGGCGTCCTGCATGTACGTGCCGCGCTTGCGAACCAACTGCACGGCATCGGAGAAATTCAGGGCGTCTGCCGCGACCAACGCGGAGTATTCGCCTAAACTGTGGCCAGCGACAAAATCGGGCGTGATACCCTTTTCGGCCAGCACGCGATAGACGGCAACAGACACGGTCAAAATCGCCGGCTGGGTATTGGCTGTCAGCTTCAGGTCTTCTTCTGTGCCTTCAAAGCAGATCTTCGAAATGGAAAAGCCCAGAGCCGTGTCGGCTTCGTCAAAAACCGATTTCGCTGCCGTGTATTTTCCCGCCAGCTCTTTGCCCATGCCCGGGTATTGCGAAGCTTGTCCCGGAAAAACAAACGCGACTTTGCCCATGGTTGATTCCTCTCTAGCGCCGTCACGCGAGGATCGCGGTGGCGGAGAGCTCCTGTTCGATTTTTTCGTTCATTCGCGCGCGGGCCAATCCCGCGGCAACGCGAATGGCGTTTTTCACCGCGTTGGCGTTCGAACGGCCGTGGCCGATGACGCAGACGCCGCGCACACCCAAAAGCGGAGCGCCGCCGTATTCCGTGTAATCGATGGTCTTCTTCAGACCCTTGAAGGCGCCTTGCGAAAGCATGGCGCCTACTCGCGAAAACGGCGATTCCTTGAGAGATTTCTTGAGCAAGCCGAAAATCTGCACGGCCAGGCCCTCGCAAATCTTCAGAGCAATGTTGCCGACGAAACCGTCGCAAACGATGACGTCCACGTTGCCCGAAAAAATATCACCGCCCTCGACATTGCCCACAAAGTGGACGGAACTTTTTTTCAACCGGGTGTAGACCTCGCGGGTCAGCTCGTTGCCCTTGATCTCTTCTTCGCCGACGGAGAGCAGTCCGACGCGGGGGCGCTTGCTGCCAAACGTCGCGCGGTAATAAACCTCGCCCATCACGGCGAATTGCACCAGATGCTCCGGTTTCGAATCCACGTTGGCGCCCACATCCAGAAGGACGGAGACGCCAGCTTTGGCATTCGGGAACGGTGCCGCCAGTGCGACACGGTCCACAGACTCTAGCGTCCCGAGCAAAAACCTCGACACGGTCATGACCGCGCCCGTGTTTCCCGCGCTGACCATGCCATCGGCTTTGGCCTCGCGCACCATCCGTGCCGACACGTGCACGGAACTGTCCTTCTTCCGCCGGAAGGCCTGCGCCGGATGATCATTCATGGTGATCACCTCGCTGGCCGGGACGATCTCAATCGGCAGGCTCGGCGCCGCGTGTTTTGCCAGTTCGGCGCGCACCACTTGCGGCTGACCTACGAGCAAAACGCGCACGCCAAACTCGCGTGCCGCCAGCACACTGCCTTCGACTTCGGGGCGGGGCGCATGGTCTCCGCCCATGGCGTCAACGGCGATGGTGATCATGGGGTTTTTAGCCTGGCTCAGGAGAAACGAAACCTAGGCCGACTCTTTGACGGCTTTGCCCTTGTAATAGCCACAATTGGGGCAAGCCTGGTGCGGCTGCTTCATCTCATGGCAATTCGGACACTTTCCCAGTGCGGGCTTGGTCAAAAAGTCGTGCGCCCGCCGCGTGCTGGTCCGCCGCTTCGAATGCCGTCGTTTTGGGTTAGGCATAGCAATACACCTCGTTCCCGCCGCAGTGGGCGGATTATATCGGGCTTGTCAGCCCGGGAACACTATTGTTTTTTCAGCCAGTCCTGCTTGAGGCGCGCGAGAGGGGCCATTCGTGGGTCCGTCGCGTGAGTCTCACACCGGCACTCTTCATGGTTCAGGTTCGCGCCGCAATTCGGGCACAGCCCCCGGCAATCGCTTTGGCAGATCACCTTCAATGGAAGCGCCAGGAGCACCTGCTCTTTCAACACGTCCGCCAGGAAGAGTCCTTCTCCTTGGTAAAAACCAATCTCCGTGTCGTCATCCTTGAGCCGGTCTTCTTTCGGCTTGGCATCCTTCGGCAGCGGGGCATAAAACAAGTCAAACGACTGGCTCACTTCTTCCACCACTGGCTCGAGACACCGAGCACAGACCAGCTCGATTTTCGTTACAATCTGCCCCTCGACACGAATCTGGCCTTCGAGGAGCTCCGCCGTGGCAGTTACTTCTAGCGGCTCAACCTGTTTGATTTCCGCCGAATGGAAATCGATGCTGCCCGGGGCGTAACTCTTCCGGATGCGCAGCTTTCGGACGGCTAATTCCTTAACGTCAAGGAACATGTCAGCAGCGCCTCCGGCGCGTACGCTCATGCTTTACCATTATTCAGTCGCTACCGCGCCAAGTCAAGGAAACCTCCCGTGAGCCTTTCCGTTTCTGCACCCTTTTTGTCACCAGCTATGGCTAGCACGCCCACGCTGCTAGAGTGAGGGGCTTTCCGTTGTTCCCGGTTCTGAAAGGCGTTTCTGGATTGTCGCGCAAGAATCTCCGCAGACTATCTACTAGCCGCGGCGCAGTACCAAACAGCCGGCGATCATGTCGTGCAGCGCTTGCCTTTTCTGCGTGAAGGCGGCCATAAGGTAGCCGATGAGCAGCGGAACCATATTCGTGATGATCTTCGCGAAATGGCGTCCCGTCGCGCGACCGAAACTGACGCGCTGCCCTGCCATGTCCGTGACCGCCAGCCCAAGGAACTTCTTCCCCAAGGTGGCCTGCCACTCTGAGCTTTCCATCAAAGCGTGGTAGAGCCAGGTCAAGACCAGACTGGCTGTTGCGGCAAGAAATAGGACGCCGAAGATAAAGAATAATCCAACATCGTTCATGTCTTCGTCGGGATGAAACCTGCTGAGTAGATCGCCTATCCCAGTCAGGAAGATCAGCGGGATCACGATAACGACAAATCCGATGCCGATCACCGCGCTGTCAATCAGGTACGCCAGCAAGCGCAGCCAGAAACCCGCATACTCCACGCGAGGAACGCTCGAGTAGACCGGCGCCGCGATCGAACCGGTCATCGGGGGAACCCTCGCCATTGCGGGGGCGACGGAGAAGGCTTGGCCGCAATTGGAACAAAATGCCGTTCCTTCTTGCATCTGGGCACCACATTTGGAACAGTACACAGCGGATCCTGTTTTATACTGAATTGAACGTTTCCTCAAATTTGCGCGAAGCCAACGAAATGGCAGCCAAATCCTACTTTCAAGCCAAGGCTTGGTCAATCTCGAAGGAAGACGATCATTCTTGCATTCTTTGGAGCGCGAGTGATTAGCAATCCAGCCGCTGTGTTCCGGGGATCCTAAGCGTGAAGCGTTTCTTAGGGCCGGGAGAGAGGAAAAATTGCACAGGACTAGTACCTGTGAGGCATTTAAGGTGCTACCGGAGATCTCGCGCATCATGCTGAATTCATAGGGGTTTAGCGATTTACACAGGATTTTACGTAGCTTTGGTTGCAATCGTGCGCCTGGATAATGGCACCAATCCAAATCAAATGGGGGATAATCGCCCGGGCCTTGCTTCGGCACGGCAAATTAAAGTACAGACCAAGCGAGGAGTCTAAGTGCGCACGACTCTGAAAATCGTCCTGCCCCTGATCGTGAGCGTCGCTGTAGTGTCTCTACTCTTTTCCGCGTACCAAGTGCGGACGGAGAAGAGGAATTTGCGCAATGACCTGTCCCGCCGCGCGGAGATTCTGGGCGAGAGTCTTCAAGAAAGTGTTGAGCCGCTGCTTGATAGGGCCCCCGAAAAAAGCCTGCAGCGCTTGGTGGAACGATTCGTCCAACGCGAACACTTGAAAGGCGTTGCAATCTACAACGCAAATGGGGTGGTGCTGGCCATTACTTCCGGCCTCGGACCCCAGTTCAGGTTACGACCAGTGGCCACTGTTCGCGCCGCACAGAGAGATGCCGCTGTCGGCGAATTCCTGAACTTGGAAGAGACTGGCGTTTACCAGGAAGATAAAGTTCACATTCATATCTGCGCGCTGCCGCTTCATAGCGATGGGGAGGTGGTGGGGACGCTGGCATTGTTCCATGATACTGATTACATTGACAGGCAAGTCTCCCGCACCCTGCGCGATTCCCTGCTCAATGCCACGGTGCAAACGCTGTTAATCAGTCTCCTGGCGTTGATTCTGGTTCGCTGGACGTTTACCGGGCCGCTGACGCGGACGGCGAACTGGCTGCGCACGCTGCGCACCGGCCACCCAAACGCACCTGCAACGCTTCCGCAAGGCGAAATCCTTGATCAGATCGACCATGAGGTGAGGCACTTGGCGCGCGATCTGAACACGGCGCGCGCTGTGGCGGAGGAAGAGGCGCGATTGCGGGATTCGAACGCTTCGCTGTGGACTGCGGAGCGTCTGCGCGTGAGTGTGCGCAACAAGCTTCAGGAAAAACGGCTGTTTGTGGTTTCGAATCGCGAGCCGTACATGCACGTATTTAACGAAAAAGATAGATCGATCAACATGATTGTGCCCGCAAGCGGCGTGGTCACGGCACTGGAGCCTGTTCTACTCGCATGCAATGGCACGTGGATCGCCAACGGCTCCGGCAACGCCGACCGCGAACTTGTGGATGCTCATGATCGACTGCGCGTTCCGCCCGATCATCCGAGTTACACGCTTAGGCGCGTGTGGGTGAACGATGAGGAAGACAAAGGCTACTACGAGGGCTTTTCGAACGAGGGGCTGTGGCCGCTCTGCCACATCGCGCATACGCGTCCAGTCTTCCGCCCGGAGGACTGGCTGGAGTATCAAAAAATCAATCGCCGTTTCGCGGACGTCGTCTTGCAGGAAATGGAGGGCACCGAATCGCCGATTCTTCTCGCGCAGGATTATCACTTCGCGCTGCTTCCACGAATGGTCAAGGAAGCGCGGCCGGACGCGCGCGTGGCGATCTTCTGGCATATTCCATGGCCCAATCCCGAGGTCTTTGGCATTTGTCCGTGGCAAAGGGAACTGGTGGACGGATTGTTAGGGGCAGACCTGATCGGATTCCACATCCAATCACATTGCAATAATTTTCTGGAGACTGTGGACCGAGCGCTGGAAGCGCTTACGGAGTGGGATCGTTTTGCGGTAAATCGGCAGGGCCACGTCACGCGCGTGCGCCCTTATCCCATTAGCGTGGCGTTTCCTGAAAACTCGCATGCTGCCAACAAATCGGTCAGTTCCGGCGCGGAGCGTGCCGCACTTTGCGCTGAAATGGGCATCGAGGCTTCGCTCCTCGGTGTGGGCGTGGATCGCGTGGACTATACCAAAGGGATTCTGGAACGTTTTCGCGCCCTCGAGCGTTTTTTTGAGCTGAACCCTGCCTATCAGCAGCGCTTCACTTTCGTACAAATCGGCGCGCCCAGCCGCACCGACATCCAGGGGTACAAGAATTTCCTCGACGAAGTCAGCGCGGAAGCGGCGCGTATCAATGCGCGATTCCAGACCGCCAAATGGAAACCCATCGTGCTCCTGAAGAAGCACCATTCGCACCAGGAGATCGCGAGGTATTACCGTGCCGCCTCTCTTTGCCTGGTTACATCGCTGCACGATGGAATGAATCTGGTTGCCAAAGAATTCGTAGCTGCTCGTGAGGACGGACAGGGAGTGCTGATCCTCAGCACGTTTGCGGGGGCGGCGCACGAGCTTGCGGATGCTTTGCTAGTGAATCCCTACGACGTTTCGTTATTGGCCGAGACAATTCACCGCGCTCTGGAGATGCCCGAAGTGGAGCAGGCTAATCGCATGGAGCGTCTGCGCCGCCAGGTGCGCGAGCACAATGTTTACCGCTGGGCAGCGCACCTGCTCTCCGATCTAACGGAAATTCGCATTGAACTGCCGGAACGGGCGGAGGCCGCCCAGTCGCCATGAAAACGGCCGAAACGCCATTCGAATTCGTCACCGTTTCGTATCTCACGCGCATCGGGAACCAATCCGCCGGCATGCTGACCGAGTTGCTGGCGGGACTCGAGCAATGCAACGACGCCTCTATCTTCCATCACACGTTTCAAACGCTGGGCAGCCATCACTTCCTGACCGAAGGCTTTTCGAATGATTTTGCTCAGTGGGTGCTGGCGGACGCCAACCGCAGCGATCTTGCAGAGCAACTCACAGCGTTGGACATTCGCGACTACGTTTCGATTGCCGCGCTGCGCAGCGATCTGTGCCGCGTGGTGGGAGATTATTGCGCGGCGTATCCCCACTTTGCCGAGCAGTCGGCGCTGGAGCGGTTCTACTTTTGCGAAAGCGTGGAAGTGACGACGCCGCTCGGACGCAGCGCACGAACGCTGGAGGAGTTTAGGGATGGCATCGCACACCTCAGCCACGCGAGCTTCTACTTTCATTTCATTTCTTCGCGGCTGCGCCTGCAGTTGCGGACCAATGATTTTTCGCACTGGCTCGCCGACAGCCTGGACCGGAACGCGCTCGCTGAGAGCGTAAATCACATCGACATCTACACGAACACGCTGGACAGCACGCGGGCAAAAGTGCTTCGCCTAATTGACCGCGAAAGGAGGAAAGCGTGAGCAATGCCCTGGCCCTGGGCCGCATCCCTCTGGATGATTACGCGAAGCTGCTTGGCGCGGGCGAGATCGAGGAGCTTCGCGCACTCGCAAAACCGCTGCGAGGCCGCAGCATCGAGATGATCAATTCCACCGCGGTGGGCGGCGGCGTGGCTGAGATCCTCACGCGCCTGATGCCCCTCGCGGAGGAATTGTACCTCAATATCAAATGGGACGTCATGAGCGGCGGGCAGGATTTCTTTGACGTCACCAAGGCATTTCACAATGCGCTGCATGGAGCGCCGTACCACGCAAGCCAAAAAGACTTTGACATTTTTCTCGAATACAACAGACGGAACCGCGCAAGCCTTCCTCTCGACGCGGAATTCGTGGTCATCCACGATCCGCAGCCAGCCGGCCTTATTGGTGCGCGGCCAGCAGGGAAGAATCACTGGGTGTGGCGATGCCACATCGATCTGTCGCATCCGAACCTGGCGGTTTGGGATTTCCTGGAAAAATTCGTGGCACGGTACGATGGGGCGATGTTCTCTTCGCCGGAATTTTCACGGCAGCTTCCCATTCCACAGTACCTTTTTTATCCCGCGATTGACCCTCTTTCCGAGAAAAACTGCGAACTTGAACCGGAGTTCATTCATCAAGTCCTCGCGCAATACCAGATCGATCCGCACCGGCCAATCCTGACCCAAATCTCGCGGTTTGACCGTTTGAAGGACCCTGTCGGTGTAATCCGCGCATATCGAATCGTCAGACGATACTTCGATTGCCAGCTTGTGCTCGCGGGAGGGAGCGCTTCGGATGATCCGGAAGGGGCCATTGTACTGAAGGAAGTCTTGCGCGAAGCGGACCATGATCCCGACATCAAAGTCTTGGAACTGCCCGCGTGGGCGCCATTGGAAGTCAACGCATTGCAACGTGCCTCAACCATCGTCATTCAGAAAAGCCTGCGCGAAGGATTCGGCCTTACCGTCTCCGAAGCGCTTTGGAAGAAGAAACCTGTTGTGGCATCCGCCGTCGGCGGCATCCCGGTCCAGATCATCCATAAACATACGGGCCTGCTTTCGCATTCTATTGAAGGGACGGCGTATCAAATCCGGTTCCTCTTATCGCACCCGGAAATCGCCACCAGGCTGGGCGAGCATGGCCATCAGCACGTGAAAGAGAATTTTCTGATCACTCAAAAACTGAAACGTTACCTAACGCTGTTTCTTACGTTGGCCCGAACGTAGCGAATTAATTGATTCTAAAGGCCCTAGCAACTCCGCGATGCGACGGGCCATCTAAGTTCAAGAAGCAGCCCCCCTGGCCCACAGCAGCCCCTGCTGTCTGCGATTCCAACATCTACGTGCAAGGAGACCTCGAATGAAGCGCATTGCACTTCTGTTGTTTCTAGCAGGCTGGCTTGTGCCTTTGGCATCGGCGCAGGACCATATTCAAGTTGGAGCCTATGGCGATTATTTCCGCCTCTCCGAGACAAAGACAAATCTCGCGGGATTGGGCGGACGCGCGGCCATCAAGGTGTTTCCTCACGTGATGTTAGAAGGGGAAATGAACTATGACTTCGAGCAGGCCTTCACTGAACGTTGTTTAAGCCTAGGCTGCCCCGTTCCCGTGGCAAACAGCAATCTCAAGGTCCTACATGGGCTCTTCGGCCCGAAGATCGTGGCCGGGCACGGAGCGATTCGTCCTTTCATCACGTTAAAGGGCGGTTTTGTCAACTTCCGGCTGGATCCCCGGCCAGCAAACTTTGCAGGGTTCGTCAGCTCGGTGGACAACCTGCGATCGAACAACGTGAGCGGGTCGGTTTATCCAGGAGCAGGTTTGGAGGGGCATCTCGGTCCGGTGGGACTGCGGTTTGAGGCCGGAGATGAAATTTATTTTGCCGGAGGCGCACATCACAACCTGCGTGCTTCGTTCGGGCCGTTCATCCGGTTTTGATAGGGGCCGGTCATTCGACGTTGCTGTCGGCCGCCATTCTTTGGACATAGGCGCACTGTCCAGTCAGCGGGCAAAACTCACATTTTGGTTTTGAACGCTTGCAAATCTGCTGGCCGTGCTTTTTGAGCAGCAGGTATGCTCTTTGCCTTGCATCGAAAGTTTCCGGAAGGCCTGTGTTCAGAAGATCTCGAGCGGCACGGTAATCTACAGCGTAGTTCTTTCCTTCCTGGCTAAATCACAGCCGTACAGGCACGCAGACGAATGCGGAAGGTACCGCCGCCACCGGAGCCAGCTTCGAAAAGAGCACGATTTTTTCCGCGCCGGGCTCGCCAATGACAGGGAATTCTTGAAGAACTTTTTTCGTGGCATGGAATCCTTTGCCCGGCTTTTTGTTGTCTTTCTGGATGGATTTCTTCAGGGCCGTGCGTAAGTCTCCTTGATACTCATCTCTTACCAGCCGCGCGATTTCTTTCAACTTCTCCGCGCGCAACTCCGGAACAATACCGCCCAATCTCAGCAACTTTGCTAGTTTGCCCTTGGGGGCCGCGAGAATTTCCTTGGGGCTAAGCCCGATTTCGCGCTTCAAAGCGTCAAACCCTTTCGAACAGGAGGCATCCGTTGCGGGATACCCGCAACTCAAATAGAGGATCATTTCATAGGGATCGTTCGGTCCCGCTGCTTTCTGTGGTCCATAAAGCTTTTCCAAAGAGTCCAGGACCTGGTTCAGGTTTGCAGTTGGGTGTGTCATATGAATCGAACACCTGGCAATCACTCTGGCGTGGCGGATTGCCTGTGAGTAGCATTGTCAAAATGCTGGGAATGCTGGCGGAGAAGGAACTGGTCCGTCATGCCGGCAATGTAGTCGCAGACGATCACGTGCCGGGCTTCTGTTCGCGCAAGCTCTTCATAAGAAGGCGGCATGGAGCCACGCGCCCCAAGATAATAAACGAAGAGCTCTTCGAGACACTTCACGGAGCGGTCGCGGTCCTCGGTGATCGCCGGATGGTTGTAAATGTGAGCGAATAGGAAGCGTTTGAGTTGGGCGTTGCGGGAGGCTGCGGCGTCACTGAATCCGGCAAGGCGTTTCGGAGCGCAGCGAATGTCATCGGTAGATACCGCACCGGCCGTGAAGACGCGCTGCTGCGTGGACTCGAAGAGATCGGTGGCAAGTGAATCCAGTACGTGCTTGAGAGCTTCGTTGAATTTCAATTTTTCACGTGCGCCAGGATGCGCGGCGTCTACTTCCGTATAGACTTTTCTGAAGTACTGGACTTCCTGGCACAGCGCCTTGACGTCCAGGAGCCCAGCTTCGAGAGCGTCGTCAATATCCGCGATGTTGTACGCAATTTCATCCACACAGTCGATGAGCTGGGCTTCGAGGGGCGGGCGCAAGTCGAGGAGATACTCCGCAAGCTGGGGGAATTCGGTAACGGAATAATCGCGCGAATGCTTGATGATGCCCTCGCGAACTTCAAACGTGAGATTGAGCCCTGGAAAATCGAGATAGCGCTGCTCGAATTGTTCGACGATCCGGAGCGCATGCAGATTGTGATTGAAGTAGCCGCCCCGCGAGCGCATCAACTCGTCAAGCTTGCTTTCACCAGCATGGCCGAAGGGTGGATGACCGATGTCATGAACGAGAGCGAGAGCTTCGGTAAGCTCGGTGTTCAGGCCCAGGGCCAAGGCCACGGTGCGAGCGATCTGCGAGACTTCGAGGGTATGCGTCAGCCGGTTGCGAAAGTGGTCGGAATAGCGCGTGGTGAAAACTTGAGTCTTGGCTTCCAGCCGGCGAAAGGCTCTGGAGTGAATGACGCGATCCCGGTCGCGTGCGTAGGGACTGCGGTAGGGATGCGTTGGCTCCGGATAGCGGCGGCCACGAGACTGCTCCGCGCGCATCGCCCAAGGAGCAGGAGTGAGAACCGTTTCGATGGGCCGCTCCCTTACGTTCCGGCAGATCCACCCGACGGCAAGTGGCCAGCAGGTCAGGACTTCGGTGAAAGCAGGTCCAAGCCGCGGTCGGCTTCCTCCGCAATCGGGGAATCCGGGAATTCTTTCTTGATCTGCTGGTAGATGGTGACGGCTTCTTGTGGGTTCGACTTGCGCTGGAGACCAGCAAGCTCGAGCAATACCAGTGGTCGCGGCACGAGGACGGATGGTTTATCGGCCAACTTTCGGAAAATCTTGATGGCATCGGCGGGCCTATCCGTACGTGCGTAGATGATCGCCATCTGGTATTGGGCCATGGCGGCAAGTTCCTTGTCGCTGCTGCCGCTGATCTTTTGCAATTCTTCCAGGGCCTGGTTGTGGCGCTCCAAATCTTCCAGGCACAGCGCAGCATAATAACGCGCGAGTTTCCCGGGATTGGTACTCGGATACTTGGTGGCAGCCCTCGTGAACTTCTGCAAGGCATCCTGGAGGCGCGCGGCATCGTCCGCGTAGACGGGCTCATTGGGCTCGGAAGGGTCGGGGGCTGCGCCGATGCGTCCCTGGTAGGCCTTCATAGCTACGTCGAGGTCGCCGCTGGCTTGCGCCGTCTGGCGATCGCTGTAGAAACGCCATCCGCCATAAGAGAAAACTGCCACCAGCACGAGAATCACAACGATCAAAGTGAACTGGCCGTGAGAAATGACAGCTTCGGCACCGTGCTCGATGGTTTCCTTGATCTTGTCCTGCTTTAATTCCTTGCGCGAAATATGTTCCGGCACACACGCTCTCCTGAAGGGTCTCGAAACTGTAATCGTAACATAACACGCCAGCACAAGGCTGGCGGCGCACGGAATCGGCGGAGGTGTAGATGCGGATTTACTATTTTGCCAGCGAAATTGTCGTCGGCGTCGCGACCGCAGCGGGAGGTGCTACATTCAAGAAATGCAGACGGATTGTATTCATTGCGGCGTGAAACACGTGTTGAAGGACACGGGATTTGGCGGCCACACGAAGGTACAGTTCAAGTGCTCGAAATGCGGGAAAACGACGATTTTGGAGATCAAACGGCGCGTCGATTCCACAGTGGTGATGTCCCCGCTTCCTAATTTCGCGCGCGCGGACGCCACAAGTTCGAATGTGAATCTGCCTCCGCCCGATCCGGGATTACGGCTGCCTGCAAACAAGAAAGTTGTTCTCAGCATATTGTCGGGACCTTCGAAGGGGACAAACCATGCGCTCACCAAGCCGCGTGTGGTGCTGGGCCGAAAAGGCGCTGATATTCCGCTGGAGGATCCGGAAATTTCGCGGCATCACTGCCTGCTGGAAGTAAGAGAGACGCATATCAATTTGAAAGACATGAATTCAACGAACGGCACGTTCTACGACGAAGAACGAACACGCGCTGCCATGCTGCACGATGGCAGCGAGTTTCGAATCGGGGGAAGTTTAATTCGTGTGAATTTCCAGCCAAAATAGCGCGGTTTTCCACCCGGCCATTTGCTTCGCCACTCCATTCTTCTCCGCAACCTCGTGAGATACTCACGTCTTAACCCGGTCCCCATTGCCGATACAGGCTAAGGTAATCACATGCCGCTTGATCCCAGGTGAAGCGCAAGGCCCGCTGCCGTATCTGTTCAGACTTGCCCGGCGCTTGCCAATCTGCCATTCCACGATCAAAAACTTGCCGCATCGCTTGCGCGTCAAAGTCAGTGAAGTAATATGCCACGCTTTCCCCGATTTCCTTCAGGGCAGGATGTTCGGACAAAAATACGGGTTTCCCGTAATACATCGCTTCCACGACCGGGAGGCCAAAGCCTTCGGCCAAAGAAGGAAAGGCAAAGGCGTGGCAATTCCTAAAGTACCAGAATTTTTCCGCTTCGTTGATGGGAGCTAGCAGCCGTACCCGGTTTTCCACTCCGTGACTCCGGGCTGCTGCCCGGACGACCTTTTCGTAATCGGCATTCGGGTTTCCAGCAATCACCAGTTCATAGTCATTGCCCACCAGGAGGCCGGGGAGAACATGGAAGTTCTTCTTGGGCATAAACGCACCGAGGCTGAAAATAAAAGGGCGAGCGGGGCGGTAAGCGGGACGGTCAAAATTCGGAAAGTCATTGACATTGCATCCATTGTAAATGACTTGCGCGGGGCGGTTCCCCAGTCGAAGGTGGCTGGTCACGGTGGAGAGGGTAGCCCTGGAGATACATACAATATGGTCAGCCCGGTCAACGTTGGCCTGCACTTGGCCAAGGTTTCTTTTTATTTTTTCGGGCTCTGCCCTATGTTCTACCAGGAAATTCAGATCGTGGATGGTCAGCACTACCCGTGTATTCCCGGGCGGAGGAAGCAAGCGAGAACTCTGGTAAGTACAGTGCCACAGATTGAAGGAACGTGTGGGGGGCATCCACCACTTATGTATACCAAGGTGGAAGTAATAATCCTGCTTCGGGCCAAACATGCTGCGCTGCCCGTGGGGAACGTAAAACGTCAATTGTTCGCGGGCGGGGTCGGCGTGCCGGATTAAGGCACTCCCTAGGCGCTGACAAAAGTGAAACAAACCGGTATTGGGATGTTTTGATCTCTCGCAATCGAACAGCACTTGGTTCATCGGTATTTGATCATAGCAAGGGTTACTTGTTTTTTCGGATTGCTTCGAGCGTGTGGCAGTTTTCCTGAGCCGGCACAGATGCTACTTCATAACCTCGACTTTCCAGGAACCGGCTCAGGCAGCCCACATTTCTTCGATCTGAGTCCAGATCGTGTACTTCAATGGCCAAAAAGGGCATTCTTTCCCAGCAGGCAGAAGGACTGTCATAAATAATCGGGTATTCGCTTCCCTCGCAGTCAATTTTCACCAAATCCGCCCTGGCGATCCCGTTTTCCTCGAATATCTGCCGAAGCGAAATGGCCGGCACCCGCTGGGCAAACCGGTTTCGCTGGGCGAAGTCCCCGTACACCGAGGCGACAACGGAATTCTCGGTGTCGGTTTCCATGAATAATTGAACGGTTTCTTGCGAGGTTCCGGTTACCGCCTTGTTAAACGCATGAATGCGGTCGCCCAGAAAAGGATTGAGGGCAATGTTCTCCTGGAACAATGCATAGTTGGCAGGAATCGGTTCATAGGCATATACGGTGGCTTCCACCATCTTGGAAAAGAGCAGCATCGTAAAATACCCCGCATTCGCGCCGATATCCAGGACCACCGGCCTGGGCGGGAGCTTTTTCAACAAGGCATCAATATCATAGAAATCCGATACGAATATTTCCTTGAACACTAAGTACAGCGTGTAGTTAGGCACGCGGAAACGGATGCCATGCCCGCGCGCAACAAAGGAAAGCTTTTCAAACCTTTTGCGGAGTCTGGGGATAAAATACGCAGGCCAGTTGCGGATATTCCTGATTAGGTTGAGGTACTGCGCTGCCAATTCGTGCCGCATATTGGGTTGCCGGGTTGCCGGGACTTCGAACTGCAGCTTACAGGCCCTTTCTAATAATTAAAGCCAGAGATGTGCAAACGAAGCCGCCAATCTTTAATCTTAGATGGGCAACGTTCTTTTTAAGGTCATCCCATGGCTGGCGAGCGATGAATCGATCGGCAGGATCTCTTCCTTCGGTAAAGTCGACTGCTTCAACGACATGTCCCTGAGAGTCGACAAATTTGACGAAGCGCTCAACATCCTTTCTGCGGTACAAAACGGTCTGTCCTGTTTCGATGGTCCGCCAATTTGAAGATAGGTTGAACTCCATCGTGTGAACGGCGACACCACCAGGCTTAAGGCACTGCAATTGACTGAACAGGAACGAAAATCCGCTTTGCAATGAACCGAGATGCTCTAACGCACAACAGGACCAAGAGAAATCGAACTCATTCACAAGCATAGGAATATGATTCATATCGATCTGCCTGAATTCAACGTGGCTTTCAAGAACGGAAGGATCACAGATTTCAGGCTGGCTCAAATCGCTTTTGCCGGAAGCCCATTGATCGCTCCAGGCTCCATTGGAATCCGAGCTGTTATCTGTAGCCAATATATCGCACCCTCTGCTCGCAAAGATCGCCGGCAAGGGTTCGCGTCCAACCGCAAATCCTATTCCTTTCTTGCCTCGTTCCAAGAGTCCGCGTTCATCCAGGGCCTGACATATGAACACTAGCTCCCACTCTTTTCTATGGAGAAAGGCCCCGCCCAACCTTATGTTATTGCCCGCATAGTGGGCCATGATTGGGCGCCAGCGCTGAAACCATTCCGTCTCAAAATCCGACTTCGCGCACAATTTGCTGGTAAGCATCCTCGCCTCAGCGGAAACTTTCTTCTAGCAGAAAAAATGATTCGAACCCAATCATATCCCACTTTGGTCTCTCGCTCGGCGGCAGCGCCGCGTACGGTAAAAACTTTGTTTCGTGTCAAACCCATGAGGAAAACGAAACTCCAAAAAGGATGAAGCGCTTGGCAAGCCTTTTAGATCTGCCAAGCGCTTCAGTTTTTCTTAAAATTTTTGCACCAGTTTTCTGTCTTTCCTTGTTCCAGTCGTTTCCCTCCTGTCCGCTTGCCGTTTTATCGTCAAGCTATCTTGGGAATTGAACTACCCATCGCCCTTTTGGCACGAGGAACTCCACGCCAATAGCAAAGCCGTCGCCTTGCAGTGGCTGGCAGTATGCAACTCGGGCCGAAGAGCGAAACTCCCCCGTGTGCGAGGCGAACGACAAAGGCTCGCCTGGTTCCCACCGGCGCACGCTTACCACGCGCGCGCCGCGCGCACTCACGTTTTCCGTGAAGGTAGATTCCGAGCCGGGCGCCTGGCGATGACCGTCAATGAGTACGGGAATCTCCATCGGGATGCGCTTTTCGACCCGGTGAAACGTAAATTTGCTCCTGGGAGGCATGGTCGTTGATCATCCTCACAGGCACGCGGCAATCCGCGTGAGATTCTGGACGCTGCTCTTGCCACGGTGCTTCATGACGTAGAGCGCGTTGTCGGCGGCGCCGAGAAGCTTTTCTGGCGTGTCCCCATCCCCCGGGAACGCGGCGACACCGGCGCTTACCGAAAGCGGAGGGTGTTCCGGTTCTGCGGCAAGCCGCTCGCGAATGCGTGAGACGACGCGAGATGCGATGTCTTTTGCGGCTTCCGGCAAGACGAGAGCGAATTCGTCACCGCCATAGCGCGCGGCGGTATCGATCGCCCGGGAATGGTTCCGCAGAATCTTGCCGAGCCGCACCAGCGCACGGCTGCCGGTCAAATGGCCGTAGTGATCGTTGATGGTCTTGAGACCGTCCATATCGAGGAGCACGACGCAGAAGGGACGTTGCGTTCGCCGCGAGCGGTCGACCTCCGCCTCCAAAACGCTGATGAGACGGCGGTAATTCGCAAGTCCGGTGAGCGAGTCGGTCACGGCCATCGAGCGAACCTGCTCGAACAGCCTGGCCTGATCCAGCAGTGCCCCGGAGAGCATCACGACATAGCTGAATGTCTTGCTCAACTCCGCAAGAAAGAATGGGCCATCGAACAACTGGCGAGAAAAAGCGGCTGAGAGGTGACAGATGACATTGAGAGAACCCACGAGGAACAAGGAATAGTCGAGCACACTCGCGGCGCTCTTCCTGGTGTCATCTTTCCTCAGGCGGCGGCGAAAGCATTCGGCCGCAATCAGGAACAATCCCGCTGGGAGGAGATCCCACGGGCGAGACAACAAGGCCGCAGCATGCGCAATCGGCGCGGCAGGCGCAGCCAGGAAAGCAGCACTCGTCAAATACGCGGCCACGGCTACGACGAGTAAAGCGGCAGCGGTTTCTTTGCTGGGCTGCCTCGCGGTAGGCATGAAGCGCTCGACGGCGATGGCCGCGAGAAGGAGCACTGCCAACAGCGTGCGCCCCACCATCCATCCCACAGGAACTTGAGACAACACCATAGTGCCGGAAGCGAGTGAATTGTTTAGCCCAAAATAGCCCAATGTCTCGATAATGCCGGAGAGTACGAAGCCGAAGGCGAGTATCAGTGCCGTGCGATCATGAGTCCCGCGAAATCGAACCAGTGCATTGGCGGCGTAGCAGAAGCTCAAGAGCGTGCCGCCCATCTCTAGATACACATAAGTTTGTGGTGAGCCCGCGACGGGGGTCTGGCGGAGGTAAAAGACACCGGCAAGAAAGACGCAGAACAGCGCAGCCGAAGATGCAACTATCATCGGGTAACGTAGCTTTGACGAGGGAACGGTACCGTCGTCCGTCCAAAGAAACCCGCTAATTCTGTCCCAACCGCCCACGAAATCCCCCAAATCCCGAAGAAAAACACCCAACTGCCAGAGAGTGCAAGTTTGTGCCCGTTTCTCGACCAAATCCCTCTTGTTGTAACTAATAGAAAGCAGGATGTTTATCAAAGTCCGCAGGAAATCCACAGGGTGTGAGAACAGGACGAGACAGTGGAGGGGATTGCGAGGCAGAGGACTAGAGCTCTATCATTTTTGTTTCGTTAGAGTTATCCGGGGAAGGGCGAGTATCAAGGCAAAATCTAGGAGTGTCTCATCCTGAGACAGTCTCACGCTTTGAAACAGCCGTTCGCCCCGGCTAGGTGCAGGGGCTCAGAGTTTGGGTTTGGGTGGCAGCTCGCGGGCGACCACTGGATCGGTAAATCCAGAGGTCTTATGGGAGCCATCGCAGAACGGCTTATTGGCAGAATGCCCGCACCGGCAAAGACTGATCACGGAGCGATCTGCCAGCCCGAACGGTTGGCCTAGGGGATCGACAATCTCAAAATCACCTTCCACGCGGATCGAGCCGTTGTTGTTGACTGTGATTTTCGTCGCCGCCATTTTTTCTCCTGAGATGAAGGAAGTATGCCTCTACTAACTTGCGGCGGCAAGAAAATAGGCCGATCGCCGGCAATTCGCGGGCCCTACCGTCATGGGCATAGATTTGCCCGACCGCCGATTAATACTTGGGAACAGAAGGATCGACCTCCTCCGACCACGCGAGGATCCCGCCTTTCAAGTTGAGGATTTTGCGGAAACCCGCTTTGCGCAGGAAGTCCACGGCTTCGGCGGAGCGCTTGCCGCTGCGGCAATGCGCCACAATCTCCCTCGAAGAATCAAGCTCGTGAACGCGCCGCGTAAGCTCTCCCAGCGGTATCAGTTTGCCTTTGAGATTGCAGATCTGATATTCGTGCGGCTCGCGCACATCGAGAATGAAAAGATCGTCTCCGCGATCCAGCCGGGACTTTAGTTCACGCGGCGTAATTTCCGGCACCTGCAGGTTCGGAGCAGGAGCTTCTTCGCCGCGCACACCACAGAATTCGAAGTAATCGATGAGCTTGGTAATCGTGCGATGCGTTCCGCACATCGGGCAATTTGGATTCTTGCGCAATTTCAACTCGCGGAACTTCATCCCGAGAGCATCGAAAAGTAGCAATCGGCCTACCAGGCTTCCCCCGGTCCCAAGGATAAGTTTGATCGTTTCCATCGCCTGGATCGAACCGACGATGCCAGGCAAAACACCAAGCACACCGCCCTCCGCGCACGATGGCACGAGCCCCGGCGGAGGCGGTTCGGGATAAAGGCAGCGGTAGCACGGCCCATCGGGCATGCCGAAAACCGTGGCCTGCCCTTCGAAGCGGAAAATTGAGCCGTACACATTAGGTTTTCCAAGAAGAATGCAAGCGTCGTTGACGAGATAGCGCGTCGGGAAATTATCGGTGCCGTCGACGATGACGTCGAAATCTTTAAAGAGTTCAAGCGCGTTCGCGCTGGTCAATTGCGTTTCGAACGATTGGATCTGAATGTCCGGGTTGAGATTCGAAAGACGGGCACGCGCGGCTTCGCTCTTCGGCTTGCCAACATCGCTTGTGCCAAAGGTGACCTGACGCTGCAGATTCGTGAAATCCACCACGTCAAAATCAACCAGTCCAAGTTTTCCGACGCCAGCCGCGGCGAGGTACAGCCCCAGCGGCGCGCCGAGCCCGCCTGTGCCGATCAACAGCACTCTGGCGTTCTTCAGCTTGAGCTGCCCCTCCATGCCGACCTCCGGCATGATCAAGTGGCGGCTGTAGCGTAAGATTTCTTCGTTCGAAAGACTCACCGCAGGATTTGCGTCTGTCTGCGGTTGTACGGTTGTGGCCATTGCGATTCCCTGCTCCTTACTTATTCCTACTCCATAGCCTGTTCTGCAAATCGCGAAACGAAGCGAGATTCCACGCTTCACCAAAAGGCCTGAATTCAGCGACGGCCGCCCGCGATGGACGGAATAATACTGATGGTGTCGCCATCCTTGGTGGGTGTGTTTTCCTTCGCTAGATAGCGAATGTCTTCGTCGTTCACGTACACATTCACAAAGCTGCGCAGCTTGCCCTCATCGGTAAACAGGTGCTTTCTCAGGTCCGCGAACTCGGTGATGAGGTGGCTGAGCGCTTCACCGACGGTGACGGCTTTGAACTCGGCAGAATCGCGCTTCCCTGCGTACTGCCGAAGCGGCGTTGGGATCATCACTTTCACGGGCATTTCGTCCCTCCACGATTCTTGAATCACTACGCTAGACAGCGGCGCGCTGGCGAATCTCGATGCCTTCCGGCGAAAACTCCTGGCGATCGTCACTCAGCCGCCAGGACGTCATGTCCTGTGGCGCGCCGTTCTGCACGCTGACGATGATGTAGCTATACCACGGCCACGCGTGCTCGCGATCGTATTGGCTGGGGCGCGCCGGATGATCCGGGTGCGAATGATACCAGCCCACGACCTCGAGTTTTTGTTCACGCGCTGCTTTTTCCGCGTTGAGCACATCCTCGGCCGTCACTGAAAATCGATTGCGGGGCGAATCGTCCCGCCGATTGATCAGCGGGAACAATCTCAGAATCTCCCGGGGCGGGGTTAGCGCATCCTCCTCAGGATCGGTCCCGTCTGCCGCGGACGAATCGCGTCCGAGCAGCGCCCCGCAGCATTCATGCGGATAGGTCTCGGCGCCATGAGCTCGAATCTTCTCCGCCAAGTGCCCGCTGATCCAGACAGTGTGCTCGTCCGCCATTTTTATGCTTCGTCCCAAAATCGTTCGTTCAGGTACTTGGACGCGGAATCCGCAAAAACCGTGACGACGACGGCATTCTCCTTTTTCGGAATGCGCGACGCTAAATCAAAACTGCCAAGCAAAGCAGCGGCCGAGCTGGGACTGACGAGCAGGCCCTCTTCGTGCGCCAGTTGCTTCACCATGCGATACGCGTCTTCGGTCGAAACCGTCAAATTCTCGTCCGCAATTGTGTCATCGTAAATCGCCGGCCGCATCGCCGTCGGCATGTGCTTCCAACCCTCGAGCCCGTGGAAGGCAGCGTCGGGTTGCAGGCTCACGCAGCGAATGGATGGATTCAGTTCCTTGAGCCGCCGTGCTGTCCCTACAAACGTTCCACTCGTCCCCAGACCCGCTACAAAATGCGTTATTCGTCCGGAGGTCTGCTCCCAAATTTCGTTGGCGGTGGTGCGGTAGTGCGCCTGCCAGTTCGCGGGATTGCTGTATTGGTCGGGATAGAAGTATTTCTCCGGATCGGCCGCGACGATTTCGTACACTTTGCGAATCGCGCCGTCCGTCCCTTCGTCGCCAGGCGTGATTACCAATTCTGCGCCGTAAGCCCCTAGGATACGCTTGCGCTCATGTGAAGCGCTGTCCGGTAAGCAAAGCTTCACGGGATAGTCCAGCGCTGCAGCAATCATGGCGTAAGCAATCCCGGTGTTACCGCTCGTCGCGTCAATAATCGTCTTCCCTGGGCTGAGTGCGCCACTTGCCAGGCCCGCCTTAATCATGCTGAGCGCCGGACGGTCTTTCACCGACCCGCCGGGATTAAACCACTCCGCCTTCGCCCCGAATTCTACATTAGGGAATTCCCTGCTTACCTTCTCTAGGCGCAACAAGGGAGTGTTCCCAATCCGCTCCAACAAAGATTCACCCACACGGTGCCTCTTAGCTGTTGATTCGCGGGCAGATGCAGCGATGTGGCTCGTAATGACCATACCTCGTCGGAGCGCATGACACTCCCAGCCATCCAAGAGCCGGGATATCAGACCATTTTACTCCGGATTAGATGCGCCAGCATAGCCCGGAGATATTGCCCCACCATGGGGCGCTGGTTCTCAGAACGGATAGCGCAAGCACTTTACAGGGTCGCGAGGAACATCGTACTCTGATTACCTCATGTGGAATGTCGAAGAGCGTTTTTCACCGAAGGCCATCGAGAGTCTTGCGGCACTGGGATTCGCCGTCGGAAGCACGCGCGGGGTGGTCCGCGTGGAAAAGTACGGCTCAGGCGCGGAGTTCCGCAAAGGTCCCGACGGCCTCTACCAAATGACTATCCCTCCCACGATTATGTTGAATGGCCAGTTCACCAGGCTATGGGACGCGGGCTATCAGAAGTTTCTGCTCACCGACGAAGGGCAGAAAATCCCTGCACTCGCGACACACCTGGAGAATTTGAGGAAATTCAACGAGGAGCTGCGCACCGCGCTCGGAGTCCCGACGTTTTACAACGAAGCGCTAGGCTCCGTCAGCCAGATCAGCGTCTACGACCGCGTCAAGGGCCGCAAAGGCGATGTACCCGATGAAACCGTCGGCGTGCATTCGACCAGCAGCGGCCACTAGCCTTGCAGTTTCAACGTTGAAGCAGTCCTGCCAGGGTCTTCAGTTCTTTCCAGCTTCCTGAAGCTGTCGGCGGAACTGAGTTACATCCACGCGATGCTTCGCCGCTTTGCGTTGGCCGATCAAGATCACTGGTATATCGTTTCCGTAGCGTTCCTCTAACACTGCATTCCCATGGATGTTTACTTCATGGAGTACGGCGCCAACTTCCCGCAGCAAAGGCGCGATTGCCGCTTTTGCCTCCTCGCAAAGATGGCATCCGGGCCGCGTGTACAGCGTAACGTCTCGGGGCCCGCATCCTGCGAGGCGCGAATCCTCGGGCGAGTTCCTCACGGTTTGAGATTCGAATACTTCATGAATGGGCCGGAGTACGGATGGAAGGCTTGCGCGCGATAGAGTTCCGCAATCTGCCGGATATGGCCGAGATCGTGATTGGCCCACTCGTTGAGCATGTGAGAGAGCGTAACGATCCCGAGTTCAGAATGCACACCCGTGCGCATGCCGGCGGAAGCCGGGAGACCTGTTAAGAGCGCAAGTGACGAGTGGCGCGTGCGCATGAAGAGCGCCAGGTTTTCTCCCGCCGATCCGCGCGAATATTCTCCGCTCGCAGTCGCGCCTGCCAGATCGTATTTTAGGAGCGCCGGAGAATCTTCGGTGACCATGCGCAACGCACGCTCCGCGTACACCTGCTCCAGCGCCGCGAGGTGTGCCAGCACTTCGGAGATGGACCACCGGTCCGGCGCGGGCTTCCAATGGAGCAACTCTCCAGGCAGATCACAGAGTAGCGTTTCGAGAAGTCGTGGCGTCTTTTCCAGTAGCGCGATGGCAGGCTGCATTTCGCTGGCAGAGGCAGGTTGCATACAACACCTCCCGTGAAGAGACTCATCTTACTAGCAATCATCAAGGGAGAGAAGAAGTAGCGCATAATGCTGAGTGTGATCTGAGCGAGGACCAGAGAGATGGGAAGAGTCGTAGCGCTGATGGATGACTTGTTTTTTCAGATGAAGCTGGCGGAAACCGCCAAGCAGCTTGGCGTGGAATTGAAAGTGGCCACGAACGGCGATGCACTGATGAGCCTGATGGAAAGCCCGCCGAGACTCGTTATCGTGGATTTGAACGCGCGCAGCCACCCGATCCAAACAATCGAGCGCTTGCGGCTCGCGCAGAAAGATCTTCGCGTCGTGGGTTTCTTGTCGCACGTCCAGAGAGATCTTGCCGCCCAGGCGCAGGCAGCGGGCTGCGACGAAGTGATGCCGCGGTCGAGTTTCACGCAAAACCTCTCGACCATCCTGAGCGTGGCAAAAGACTGACGTGATCGGGCGGAATCCTAAAAGCAACCCGCGATTTTTTCTCCTGGCTCTAACGGCGCTCCTTGCGGGGAGTCGTGTCTCCGCGCAGGAATCCAGCTCCGTAGCCAATAGCAGCGCACCCAGCGCCCCTGTTGCAGCCACGAGCCCTGTCGCCGCCCTTCGTGACGTTTTGTCTGCGGCGTGTTCGCAGACGCAGACCGATTTTGCCCGCTTCCTAACCGCGCGCAACAAGGAAGCCTTTGCACGCATGACACCCTCCGCGCGTGTCGCGTTCATGAAACGCTTTGTGCTCCTCAATGAGCCAGGCAAAGCCAGCATCTCAACAAATCCAGCGGGACGCCCGATCGTGCGCTGCCAAACTCCCGCTGTCACGACCGAGATGCAGATCGGTGGCGCGGAGTTCCGGGACAACATTGCTTTCCTGCCCATGGAACTCCGCGAGGCTACCGACACCATGGGCGCAAACGTCCATCAGATCACCATGGGCTTCGTGAGAGAGGACGGCCAGTGGAAGATGCTCTCGTTTGGCCTACTGCTCCTAGATCTTCCCTCGCTCGAATTGGAGTGGGACACGGCCGAAATCGAGGAAACTGAGCGTGGAGCGCTGGCTGCCCTGAAGTCAATTGCTGAGGCTGTTGAGGCCTATCGTCGAAAATTCTCGCGTTTACCGGAATCTCTGGCCATTCTGGGCCCTCCAGTTCATGGGGCCGCCAATGCCGATGCTGCCGCATTGCTCGATTCAGACCTGGCCACGGGCATGCAAAATGGCTACGCGTTTCGCTACGTGATCGTCGGGGCGAGCACGCTGGGAGCTCCCGCGAAGTACGAGCTGGCCGCGACCCCGCTGCAGTATGGACGAACCGGTCAGCGCTCCTTCTTCCACGATTCGAACGGGGTCCTGCACGCTGCCGACCGCAAAGGCGCCATCGGCACCGAGGCCGATCCTAAAGTGGAATAAAGCGTCCAACTCCCACACGGGGAGCCTATTCAGGGTGCGCTGCGCCTCCTAGTGGTCGAACCACAGGACTTGTTTCCGTCCTCTTATTTCGGCGAGCCCAGTTTGTGATTCAGAAGCGTTGGCGCTACTATCGTGCGATTCCCAATGCACCGCCGGATACCCACGCGAGCGCTACTCTTTCTTGTCAACTTCGTTCTGTTCGCCTCGGCACGAACGAACGCCCACACGCAATACGGCTCGACCTATGGTCCTCTTCCCGTTTTCGAACTTCACAGCGGCTTTTGGATCAACCTTCATCACACGCTCTACCATGAAGCGAGGCTGCGTTCCGTCTCAGGGGCAAAGGACCAGAGCGCGAAGAACTCTGAGCTGGCCCTGAAAATGGCGCCGGATGTAAAATCCGCGCTTGCGGCCCCTGAGCAACAAGCCTGGGATTCTGCCATCGCGTTTTACGTTTCCAATTTCGCTGAGAAAGACTTGCTCTTCACGACCGAACTCATCCAATTGAAAGATCAGCTCAGTGACTTTGAGGATTGCGACGAACTATCCGGCAAACGGCGGAGATTTTGCGATGCGGGCTTACCCCCGAAGTTGACACAAGTCCTCGAAGCCGCCGCGCCCATCTATCGCGCCCACTTGTGGCCGGAGCACGATCGCGCCAACCGGCGTTGGATTCAGCGCGTCTCCCCGCTCGTGATTGAACAGGGCGTGGGCCTTTCCGAGCGTCTAGCGGATATTTACCAAACTCGCTGGCCGCGGGGAAAAATCCGTGTCGAGATTTCTGCCTACGCCAATTGGGCTGGCGCGTACACCACGCTCGATCCCCTGCGCGTTACGATTTCCAGTCTCGATCCGCGCAATCAGGGCGCGGAAGCTCTTGAAGTGCTCTTTCACGAGTCCTCGCATCGTATCGCAGAGTCCGTCGAGGAAGCCATCGTCCGCGAATGCCGCCAGCGCGACAAAGCCATCCCTCGCGACCTCTGGCACGCTCTCGTTTTTTACACCACCGGGGAAGTCCTCCGGCCTGTGCTCACTTCTGCGGGAGCACCCGCAGGCGATTCTGACAGCGGAACGCCCGGCGGCGGCTACACTCCCTACGCCGTCCGTGAAGGACTTTATGAGCGCGGGTGGAACGACTATCTCAAACTCTTGCAAAGATTCTGGCAGCCCTATCTCGACGGCAAGTCCACGTTCGACGACGCTATCGCCCGCATGGTCTCTTCGCTCTAATGCCCAGCTATCGGCAACAGCTGCGAATCTGCATTCATTCCACTTTGCCCGTCAGCACCGTCACTGACGCCTTCGGCAGTGTTACCGCCTCACCGCTTTTCACATTCATGGTCTTCGACACGAGCGGGCTGTCTGGATCAGCGTGGCTCTTCGGCCCCTCCGAATGCCACACGTACTGGTTCGCGCCGAACGTCACCATCGTCACCCTGCCCGCGAAATGTCCCGGTGCCTTGCCGCCCGCATCCGAAAACTCGATCTTTACCGCCTGCTCGTTCGAGGGATCCTTGTTGATCACCATCAGCGACCATAGCCCATCGGGGCGCTTCGCTGCGTACGCCGTCACTAAGGTGTGCCCCGCGTCGTCCTTCACGTCCGCTTCTGCCGGGAACAATTGGTGCACGCCCGCTCCATGCTTCACCCATTCGAGGTTGATCATCCGGCTGGCAAAATACTGCGAAGTGTGCTGCTGAATCTCCAGCTTCTCGTTGGCCACAAAATTTCCGTATGTGCTAAATCCTCGGCAACCCGAACGCAGGGGTTCCGGCTGAATCGGCGAGTGGTAATACACCGCTCCGCCGTTTGCAAGAAACGCCCCAACACTATCCGCCAGCCACAGCGCCGCGAAGTTTTCCGTCATCGGCTCCGTCAGCGCCCAGGAAATGTTGCTCTCCGTATTCATCAGCGGCACATTTCCCGGCACACCGTCTTCTCGCCACACCTGCAGGATGTGTTTCACCAGCTCCTGCTCGCGGTACAAATCCGTCCAATTGATTTCGCAGGGGGGAAGCGGATAGTGCTCAAACGAAACGAACGCCAGGTCCTGTAGCCGCCCGCGCTCCTTCAAGTAATCGATGAATCGTCCAAGCCAGGAAGTCCTTCCCTGCGCGTCAGGCCACACCTTGATGTCTTCATTCACGCCTTCGAACACTGGGCCGCCCAGCTTTAGCTTGGGATCAACGCGATGCAAAGCAGTTGCCCATTGCAGATACAGCGCGCCGTAGTCTTCCGGTGATGTCTTTTTCCCGTCCGGCTCCTCGCCGGTCTCTATGTACGAAATGGGGTAACCGCGCTTCTCAATGTAGGCGAGTTCTGCCGCCGCGTCTTCCGGGTTCGCGTAAATTAGCGAAACCGGAATCATTGCCGGCAGCTTGTTGGTAATTCCGCTGGTGAAGAACAAATCGAAGCCCGTCTGAACCCGGCTTGGTTCGATGTCCCCGGCCGTGTGCCATGGATCCGTCGAAGAAACGGTCACCGCCGTCTGATTCTGCCCGGGCGCATGCGTGATGAGATCAATAAATTCTCCGCTCGCCGCATGATTCCCCGCGTAAATTTCATTCACTGCGTAGCCCACGCAATTCCTGGGGTCATCGCTGCCATGCGTGTCACAGGTGTTGGACGACTCCGTCATCAAGATGCGCAGGAAACGAGCCTTCACGGGTAATTCTGCCAATTTCAGCGCAGCGGTTCCGCCTTTTCCGTCTTGCGCTCCGCCGCCGGGAAAAAGTGTCCACAATCCCGCCGTCGGCTTCTCAAAGGCGTCTTCGCCTGCCCAATACTGAACGGCGTATTTGCGCGCGTAGGGATTCGCCCAGGCGATTCGAATCTCATCGATGTCCTGCGGCGTGCCGAAATCAATCACGATCCACTGGGGGTTCCGCGCATCTTCTTCCCCCGTAAATTTCTTTGTGAGGTACGGATTGCTCTTCCAGTAGGTCGTCGCATCCCCGTCGGTCACTCGGGAATATTTGCCCTGCGAAGCGTCGCTGTGCGTGCTCCCGCGATGCGTCAGTGAATAGCCGAACGACTGCCGCAAGAACTCCTTCGGTTCCGCGCTTCCTGTGAAGTAGCCGCTCTGGTGTGCGGCATCGCTCCAAACACCATTCGGGTTCCAATGCCACGCCGCAATCGTCAATTCCGTGTTCTGCCGGTACGTTATGGGTCCCCAGCCCGCAGAAAGCGCTTCTTTCAGGATCGGCTCGCTGTAAACCGTATCCACCAGGTTCGCGGGTAGGATGTCCATCGAGCTTCCCAGCGCCTGGTCCGGATCAAACTTGATCGCGTGTGCTGGCGTCGCGTCCACTCGAATCGTCTGCGCCCAAGCGGCTTGGACACTAAGCGCCAGGCATGCCACCAGCAAGCCGAACGTCGAATGGCTGCACAGGGGATGTCGTAATGTAGATGAAACAGTCTTCATCGGCTGAAACCCTCCACAAACACAAAAAATGCCTGCCGACCACAGCCACCAAGATTGTTCGAATCCGCGAATTATATCGTTTTAATACAAAGAAAATGCAACATTTTGTCTTGACTACCAGCCCATAGGATCGATAGCCGGGCCAGAAAGGGCGACTGAGGTATATGCCGCACGCCACGGTGACCGCGCATCTTCCCCGTGGTCCACGTCCGGCTGTAGACTTCGTCATCTTGCCCGAGTGTTTGTCCGCCGGCCGCTGATATGCTACGCTCTCCTTCGCAAGAATCGCCCGGCCCGGCGCCACCCAAGCCCTTGCTACGCGCAAGTTTTCTTCCGAACGTCCCCCGACAGCGCCCGCGGGGGATGCCTCTCTGCGGAGAACGCAAAGCCCAGGCGACTCCATCCCGGCAAGGCCGGCGTTGCACTAGAGAAGGAAACGTGCAGACCCATGGCAGGCAAACAGGCGGCCTCGAAAACTGAAAAAGAGCCGGTGGAGATCAAACTGGCGCACTCCCCGGATTCCGACGATGCGTTCATGTTTTACGCATTGGCCACGCACAAGTTGGCCACTCCCGGTTACAAGTACACACACGTCCTTTCCGACATTCAGTCGCTGAACGAAGCCGCACTCAGCGAAACCTACGATGTCACCGCCATCAGCTTCGCCGCCTACCCCGCTCTCCGAGACAAGTACATCCTCCTCGATTGCGGAGCCAGCTTCGGTGAGGGCTATGGCCCCATCGTCGTTTCAACCAAATCCATAAAGCCGCAAGAGCTTGCCGGAAAACGCATCGGCGTTCCAGGCTCGAAGACCTCGGCCTATCTCGCGCTCAAGCTCTATGAACCCAACTTTGAAGCTGTTGTCATGCCCTTCGACAAAATCATTGAGGCGGTACAGAACAATCTCGTCGAGGCAGGTCTGCTCATCCACGAAGGACAGCTCTTCTTTCCACAACTGGGACTGCACCGGGTAATAGATCTCGGCATCTGGTGGCAGGAGCAAACCGGATTGCCTCTTCCCCTCGGTGGAAACGCTGTGCGCCGTGCTCTCGGGCCGCAGCTCGGCCGGCAAATTGCCAAAACCATTCGAGACAGCGTCTCCTACGGTCTCGAACATCGTGAAGAAGCCTTGAATTACGCCATGCAATTTGCCCGCGAAATGGATGCCGAGCTGGCTGATAAATTTGTCGGCATGTATGTCAATCGATGGACGCTCGGCTATGGCGAAAAGGGCCAGCAAGCCGTCAAAGAGCTGATCGCCCGCGGCACCAAAGCTGGCCTGCTTCCTGGCCCCCCGACCGTCGAATTTCTCAGCGAAACCTAATCGTCCCAACTTGCATGGAAGTTACCGTCCCGGTCCACCTGCTTCAAGAAGTATTCCCCACACTGTCCCCTGCCTTGACGCTATCCCACGAATCACTTAGTGTCTCTTGCTGATGATTCACATCGGGAAAACGGTCTTCACGGCCTTCTTCGTCTTGTCAGCCGCAAACGTGATTCCGGTTCCCGCCTCGATGGGGCAAAGCACCGCAAAGACCAGCGATCGCGTTGTAGCCTCGAAGCCCTGGCCCCGGCAAGCAGTTCGCAGCGTGCACGGTATGGTTGCAACTGACGAGCCTCTTGGTTCTCAGGCTGGCGTGGAAATTATGAAGCGCGGCGGGAATGCTGTGGATGCTGCCGTGGCGGTCGCCTTCGCTCTAGCAGTTGTGGAGCCAGCCGCGGGCAATATCGGCGGTGGCGGGTTCATGCTGATTCGTCTCGCCGATGGAAAAACTACTTTCCTCGATTACCGCGAAACCGCGCCAGGCCTAGCCACGCAAAACATGTACATCGGCAAGGATGGCAAGCTCGATGAGGAAGCGTCCGTCATCGGTTACAAATCCGTGGCAGTTCCTGGAACGGTTGCGGGCCTGGAACTCGCCTTAAAGAGCTACGGCACGATGAAGCTTGCCGACGTGATGGCGCCCGCCATTCGCCTCGCCGAAGAGGGCTTCCGCGTGAGCGGCAAACTCGCCCACGAACTGGAAGAAGAGAGCCCCGGCCTCGAAGGCTTCCCCACGAGCCGCCGGATTTTTCTGAGCGGCGGCAAGATGCTGGCTGCCGGAGACACGCTGAAACAGCCAGAATTGGCCGCCACGCTGAAGCGCATCGCTAAAGATGGTGCGGCTGATTTCTATCAAGGCGAAACGGCGAAAATCCTCGTGGAGGAAATGGCCCACAACGGAGGGCTCATCAGTCTGAATGACATGGCCAACTACAAAGTAAAAGTCCGGCAGGTTCTGCAAGCGAAATACGAAAGCGGCGGCCACTCCTGGGAAGTCTTGACATCGCCTCCCCCCAGCTCCGGCGGCGTCGCCGTAATCGAAGGGCTGAACATGCTCCAGGACGTGCCGCTGAAGGGCTGGGATGATCCCCAGAGCGTTCACATGGTCGCTGAAACGATGCGCCGCGCTTTTGCCGACCGTGCCGCTTATCTCGCGGACCCCGATTTTTCCGATGTCCCAGTCGCAGGATTGACCTCCCCCTGTTACGCCAAGGAACGGGCCGCCACGATCGATCGCGCGAAAGCCTCTTCCAGCACCAAAGTGAGGGCCGGCGAGCCTCACGACTGCGGAAAGTCGTCGAGCATTTCTACGGCTCCGCAAATGTTTTCTGCTCTTAGCGAAGGCCGCCACACCACGCACTTTTCCGTTGTGGACACCGCAGGCAACGCCGTCGCCAGTACCTACACACTGAACGACAACTACGGCTCGCACGTGACCTGCTCCGCTGGTTTCCTCCTCAATGATGAAATGGACGACTTCACCACTCAGCCTGGCCTGCCCAACGCGCTTTACGGCCTGATGCAATCTGACGCCAACGCCATCGCTCCCGGCCACCGTCCACTCAGCTCCATGACTCCGACCATTTTGTTGCGCGACGGAAAGCTCAGTTTCGTTACTGGCTCGCCCGGCGGCCCTGCGATTATTTCCGCGACCTTGCTGAGCGTGATCAACTGGATGCGCCTCGGCATGGACGCTCAGGCCGCGGTCAACGCGCCACGCTTTCATCATCAGTGGTTTCCAAATCGCATCCGCATGGAAGGGGAATTTCCGGAGAGCATGGAGCTGGCGCTGCGCGCTCGCGGCCACGAAGTCGAGCGTGGCTGGTATGAAACGCCCAGCCTCGGCCACGAAGCCAAGATACGCAAACACATGGGCCTGGTAAACGCCATCGGCATCGACCCGCAAACAAACGAGCGGCTGGGCGCGGCCGACCCGCGCGATGATGGCTCCGCCATGGGATACTAATGGGAGGAAAATAAATCGGGTTTGCTCCCTGGCCCCGGACATGCGACGACGCCATGCAAAGACTACTTTCCACCTATCTTTTCGTATCGCGAAAATTGACCCCGGAACTGCTCGGCCAGATTTCCGGCGCCGGGTTCCAGGGCCTTGAGATTTTCTGCACGCGCGGCCACTTTGAATACACGATGAAGCCGGAAATCAACGCCATGGCCGGAGCGCTCGAAAAGCACCGCTTGCAGCTTGTTTCCCTCCACGCTCCTACCAGCCGGGACATGAGCGCCACGCGCGAAAGCGGCACGCCCCTCTCCATCTGTGAAGTCGAGCGTGTCCGCCGCATCGAAGCTATGGACGAATTCAAGCGTGTCATTGACGTCGCCGACGATCTGCCCTACGCGCGTCTTATCTTGCACATGGGCGGCTCCCGCGAAACCGCCGACCCGCGCAAGCGCGATGCCGCCTTCAGTACGCTCGAGCACTTGATCCTGCACGCTCATCATGCGGGCGTCACCCTCTGCGTGGAGAACACCACTAGCGAGATGGGTGATCCCGCCTACCTTCGCGCTTTCGTGGATGAAACGCGACTTACCGGGCTCCGCTTCAATTTCGATATCGGCCACGCGCACCTCTCCGATTTTCCCGAAGCAGAACGCCTCGAGAAAAGCTTCGCTCCGCTCCGCGAACTCGTTTTCTCCATCCACCTCCACGACAATCACGGCGAAAAAGACGAACACCTGCCCCCGTACGACGGCACGATTGACTGGGCCACTGCCATAAAAACCCTCCAGTCTGCTCCGCAAACTAGTTTGCCGTTGGTCCTGGAATTAAAAGAGAAAACCGGCCCCGAAGCCCCGGGTGCCGTCGAGCACCTCGCCTCCGCCCGCGCTGCAATGGATCGTTTCGAAAAGACCTGGTCCGCTTAGAAGCCCTAACCCTTCTCTGGTAAACTCCTCGTTTGGAAATTACGCAAAGTTCTTCACCATGACCACCATCACCATTGAGCAGGCTGGCAAGTATGACGGTCAGGAAGTCACGATCAAGGGCTGGCTGTATAACCTTCGCGAGTCCGGCAAACTCCTTTTCCCCATTTTTCGCGACGGCACGGGAATCATCCAGGGCGTCTGCGCACTGAAAGAGAATCCGGAAGCATTCGAATCGCTCAAGGGCCTGACCCAGGAATCCAGCGTCATCGTCACCGGAAAAATCCGCGCGGAGAAGCGCGCCCCGGGCGGCTTCGAAATCGGCGTGACAAAAATCCAGATCGTCCAAAAAGTCCCCGAGTCCACGCCCTTCCCCATTCAGCTTAAAGAACACGGCGTCGATTTTCTCCTCGACCACCGCCATCTCTGGCTCCGCACCCCGCGCCAGGCTTCCATCCTTCGCATCCGCGCCGAAGCCATCCGCGCCGCCCGCGAATTCATGGACGGCCAGGGCTACACGCTCACCGACGCGCCCATGTTTACTCCCGCGGCCTGCGAAGGCACATCGACCCTCTTCGAAGTGAATTACATCGACGAGCAAAAGGCGTATCTCACACAAAGCGGCCAACTCTACGGCGAAGCGCTGGCCATGGCCCTCGGCAAGATCTACACCTTCGGCCCCACTTTTCGCGCGGAAAAATCAAAAACCCGCCGCCACCTCACCGAATTCTGGATGCTCGAACCGGAAGCCGCCTACGTCGAATTGGACGAAGCTATGGAACTCGCGGAAGGCCTGGTCAGCGCCATCGTTCAATCGGTCCTGAAAAATAAATCTCGCGAACTGGATATACTCAAGCGCGACACAAAAAAGCTCGAAAGCGTGAAGCCGCCTTTCCCGCGCATCAGCTATGAAGAAGCCATCGACGTTCTCCAAAAAAACGGCAACCCCACGAAATTCGGCGACGACATCGGCGGCGACGAGGAAACCATCGTTTCGAATGCCTACGACCGGCCCGTGCTCGTGCACCGCTACCCCGCTTCGATCAAGGCCTTTTACATGCAGCCCGACGGCCAGCGTCCCGACCTCGCACTCGCTTTTGACATGCTCGCTCCCGAAGGCTACGGCGAAATCATCGGCGGCAGCCAGCGCATCCACGACTACGATCTGCTCGTCAAGCGCCTGCGCGAATACAACCTCCCCGAAGAGGCCTTCCAGTGGTATCTCGACCTGCGCCGCTACGGCAGCGTGCCCCACTCGGGCTTCGGCCTGGGCCTCGAGCGCACCGTCGCCTGGATTTGCGGCACCGAGCACATTCGCGAGGTCATCCCCTTCCCCCGCATGCTCTACCGCGTATATCCTTAGTGCGGGGCAGTTCGGCACTTTTCCCGCTGTTCTTGCATTTCTGTTGGATTTAGAGGCTGGCTTCGATTTCGTGGCGTGCTCCGCCGCAGCGCTACTAGCTCGACCCATCACCAGCCACGAGTCACCAGTCACCATTCACTGGAGCTTGGCATGGCACAAAAAGTTCGCATCATCGGCGTACCGATGGACCTCGGCCAGAGCCGCCGCGGCGTGGACATGGGCCCTTCCGCCCTTCGCGGTGCCGGCCTTCAGGCCGCCATCAAAAAGCTCGGCGACACCGTCGAAGACATCGGCAACCTCGAAGTCAAGCAGCCCGAAGAAATGCCCGTCGGCGAAAAGCGCGCCAAGTATCTGCAGGAAATTGCCGAAACTTGCCAGGACCTTGCCAACACCGTCGAGAAATCGCTCACCGAAGGATTTCTTCCCCTCGTTCTCGGAGGAGACCACTCCATCGCCGTCGGTGTCGCCGCCGGCGTGGCTTCTCATTTCCGCCAACAGAAAAAAGAAATCGGCTACCTCTGGCTCGACGCGCACGGCGACATGAACACACCCGAATCTTCGCCGTCAGGCAACATCCACGGCATGCCGCTCGCCGCCATCATGGGTTATGGCGCTCCCGAACTCGTCGACCTCGGCGGCTTCAAGCCCAAGGCGGAGCCCGGCAACATTGTCATCGTCGGCGCGCGCGATCTCGACGCCCAGGAACGCAAAATCGTCAAGAAATCCGGTGTACGCGTTTACACCATGCGCGACATTGACGAACGCGGCATGCGCGATGTCATGTCCGAGGCCCTCAAGTACGCCATGGACGACACCGCTGGCATCGCCGTCAGCCTGGACATGGACTTCGTCGATCCCACCGATGCGCCTGGCGTCGGCACACCTGTTCGCGGCGGCGTCACTTACCGCGAAGCGCACCTCGCCATGGAAATGATCGCCGACACGGAGTCCATGGTTTCCATGGACGTCGTCGAGATCAATCCCATCCTCGACGAACACAATCGCACGGCTCTCCTCGGCGTTGAACTGGTCCTTTCCGGCCTCGGCCAGAAAATTTTGTAGGAATCCGTCGTTCACATTCGAGAAATGACCTGATAAAGAGTTCCTCGAAAAGCGAGGCCAGCGACGAACGCAAATGTCCAGCCTTTTTCGTCTCTACGCTTTCCAACGGCAAGACCCGCAAACACTAGAAAAAGCAGAAGAATCCAAGGCAAAGAATTGACCTTCATCCAGAACCGAGGGATCAGCCAGAGATACGCCGGGCCTTCTGATGGCAGTTGGCCCTTGTCCATGACAGACACTCCAGTTCGCACTTTCAGATACAGCAGATAGCGGAATAACCAAACGAGAACGCCCGCTGTAAACGCTAGCCACGAGCGAACAGGCCCAGCTGTCTTGATTTCTTGCCACATGACGAAAACTTCAGCCATCCTCAGCCGCCGTCTCGAAGACTAAATAGCATACTCTGTTTGCGTCGACTTCTTGGTCACCAAAATCTTCCGTTGTCAATTCAGAACGCCACAAGAAACATCCACTCCACCAATCCACTTTTTTCACTTATAACTGAAACCTGACAACTGATTACCGTAAGAAGGCTGATCCCGTGACTCCTGACAACAAGAAACGTCTCCGCGTTGGCATCCTCTTTGGCGGGCGCTCCGGCGAACACGAAGTCTCGCTGGCCTCCGCCGCTTCCGTTATTCGCGGCCTGGACCCGGACAAGTACGAAGCCGTACCCATCGGGATTTCCAAGGAAGGCCACTGGCTGATCGGCAGCGCCGCGCAGAAAATGCTTCCGGAAGTTTTGAAGGGCGGCCAGCGCGTGATGATGACCGCCGACCCCACCGATGCCGCCCTCATTAAGCTGGACGGCAGCGGCGGCGGCCAGCGCATCGACGTCGTTTTTCCCGTGATGCACGGAACTTTTGGCGAAGATGGAACCATTCAGGGCTTGCTCGATCTCGCGGGATTGCCGTTCGTCGGCGCGGGAGTGCTCGGTTCCGCGATCGGCATGGATAAAGACGTCGCCAAACGCCTGCTACAAGTCGCGAAAATTCCCGTCGTGCCCTGGATCACCGTTCATCGTCACGAATGGGAAAGTAAGCCAAAACAAATCCAAACCGCCATCGAAGCCAAGTTCGCTTATCCCGTTTTCGTGAAGCCCGCCACGCTCGGCTCTTCCGTCGGCATGACCAAAGTGCATTCGCGCGAAGAGCTGGCGCCCGCATTGAATCTTGCCGCCGAGTTCGCCATGAAAATTCTCGTCGAGCAATGTGTCGTTGCCCGCGAAATCGAAGTCTCCGTCCTCGGCAACCACGATCCCAAAGCATCCGTTCCTGGCGAAATCGTGCCGCACCGCGAATTTTATGATTACGCCGCGAAGTATCTCGAAGAGGGCACGCAGCTCCTCATCCCCGCAAGTCTCAAGCCCGCGCAAGTTGATAAGATTCAGAAGTATGCCGTGGACGCATTTCGAGCGCTTGAGTTAACCGGCATGGCCCGCGTCGATTTCTTCCTCGAGAAAAAAGGCGGCAAAATCTATCTCAACGAAGTGAACACTATCCCTGGCTTCACTTCCATCAGCATGTATCCCAAGCTCTGGGAAGCCAGCGGCATTTCCTTCCGCGAACTTATCGACAAACTAATCGGGCTCGCCCTCGAACAGCACGCCGAAAAAGCCCGCACCAAATACCAGATCGAGCTCCCAGCCGGCTCAGCCGGCGCCCTGGAAGCGTAAGATTGAGCCACCCCCCGGAAGCAAAATTCGGCACGTACACCACCAGAAATTTCATCCGCGGACGTTGGTTCGAAGCGGCTTTTTTGCCCTACCCTGAAAGATATCGGCTCAAGGATTTGAGTGTCCGTCCGGAGGCAAAGACCCATGAGAAAAATCGCTGTGGCTGTGGCGTTATTGCTGTTCGGTGTCGCCTTGGCGGTCGCACGACAGAAAAGTGTTGGCGACGATGGCGGGTGGGTTCTTGGACTTGAAAAAGCGTGGAACCACGCGCTTGAGGAGAAAGATACGAAGGCATTGGACATGATCCTCGCAAATACGTTTGTATCCATCGAAATAGACGGAAGCATTTACTCCAAGGGTGAATTCCTGGCGAGTATCAAGTCGCCTGACTACCGGCCATCCCAGGCCGTGACGGAGCAAAGCAATGTGCAAGTGTATGGAAATGCGGCCGTAGTCGTCGGGATCTTCCGGGTGAAGGGCTCGGAAAAAGGCAAGCCATACGTACACCGCGAACGGTTCGTGGATACCTGGATCAAAACCAATGGAACTTGGCAATGCGTCGCTTCGACGGGCACACTGATCAAAGAGAAACAGGCCGCCGATTAGAATTCCTCGCGGGGGAGAAGATCGGGTATCGCTTGCGGATCATCCAACCGGGCGAAACCGCGGCCAAACCGAGCCCGCCCTTCCACTTCCAGTTCGCTAATTTTGCTAGGACATGGTGAGTCTGCTAGGATTTTATTGTTGCTCAGGAGAGCAGGGATAGCATCCAGGCAACTGCAATATTCATTCTCACATTCGCGGGGCAGGAGACTACCGAATGTCACTTCTCGATCCGCCTGCCGCAAAACCAGACAAATCACGGGCCATGGCTTTCACCGTCGCGGCGCTTGTGATTGTCGCAATCGTCGCCCTGTTTTTCACCTTTCGCTACTACCCCGAAAAGAAGGCGGCGGAACGCTTCTTCGATGCCTTGGGAACCGGTAACACTGAACTGGGCTTTCAGCTCTGGAAGCCCGGTCCGAGTTATACCATGAAGGACTTTCTCGCCGACTGGGGACTCTCGGGTTACTACGGTCCGGTGAAAAGTTACAAGATCATCCGCGCCAAAGGAGTGCGTGATTCGAACGCCGTGGCGATTTCGGTCGAGGTCAGCCCATTCTCGCCGATGCCCGATATTTCCGATACGGAAAAAAGCCGCAAAACAAAACTCGTCGAAGTCTGGGTTTTGCCCGACAAGTCCTTCAGTTTCCCCGTCCCTGGTTCCTAGCCGTCCATATAGAAACTCTTTCGCCACGCCTACCGGCTAATGTCATCGAGGGCGTGGACAAGTTCCTGTGGACTGACGCTGGCTGTGCCCAGTTTCCCCACAACGACCCCAGCGGCGCTGTTCGCAAGCATCGCAGCGTCAACAAGGCTTGCCCCCGCCGCAACCGCGAGGGCAAGCACGCTGAGTACAGTGTCGCCTGCTCCCGTCACGTCAAAAACCTGCCGCCCTGTCGCGCCGCGCTCTACGCCGGACTGCCCCACGAGCGCGTAGGTCACCTCAAAGCTCGTCGCAGGAATGTGCAAGTGCCGCGGCGACGATTCTTCGAAAACGCTCATTCCATTTTCACCGCGCGTAATCACAATCGCGCCGCAGCCAAAATGGGCAAGAAGCTTGCGGCCAGCCTCTTCGAACGATTTCTCATCGGTGAGCGTGTGGGTAACGTAGTAGCTCGCTTCCCTGGCGTTGCAGACAATCGCTCGCGCCCCGCGGTAAGCATACAGACGCGACGTCTTGGGCTTCACAAAAACGGGAACATTTAACTGGTGCGCTGCACTGAGCACGCGATCGGCAAAATCATCGGTGATGAGTCCTTTGTCATAATCGGAGAGAACCAGAGTGTCGAGCCGTTTGAGCGCGGCGAAAAGCAACCGTAACAGTTTTTCTTGGGTTTCCGGCCGGAGCGTCTCGCGCCGCTCGTGATCCACGCGCACCACCTGTTGGTGGCGCGCGATGATCCGCGTCTTCACCGTCGTCACGCGTTTCGAATGGGCAACGATGCCTTTGTCGAGGATGCTCTCCGCGCGCAAACATTTTTGCAGCGCCCTGCCGGCCTCGTCGCTCCCTATGACGCCGAAAATTTCCACGCGCGCGCCAAGCGCCGCGAGATTTGCGGCTACGTTTCCCGCGCCGCCCAGGCACTCGCTCTGCGAAACAAAATCAACTACGGGAACAGCGGCTTCGGGAGAAAGCCGCGAAGCCGTCCCCCAGAGGTAGCGATCCAGCATCAAATCGCCGAGGACCCCGATGCGCTTTCCGCGCAACCGGGGGATCAGGCGCTTCAAACGAGGGACGGAATCAGCGATGTTGGTCGGCATGAGGGTTCTGCGTTTTTCGCGTTCCCGTTTATTATTCTTGCTCGATTTTTGCTTCTTCAGGCAGCATCACGGGAATCTCATCGCGCACGGGATACACTCGCCGGCAAGTTCCGCATTTCAGGCCCGAGCCGTCCGTCAGCAGTCTCACCGGGGTCTTGCACACTGGACAGACCAGAATGTCGAGAAGATCTTTTGGAATCGCCATCCATAACTCCGTTTAAGTGAAAACCAGCGAATCACTCGTGAGTAGGCACTCTACCAAACCGCGTCTCGCAGGAGCAACTGAACGGATGGGAAAGCCGGTACTCTTCCCATCCGGCTCCCTGAGAGCGCGGAAACGAGTCCATCGCTGGAAAAGAGCCCATTTTGTCCGACGCTGGAACGGTGCGCTCGAATCGAGTCCTGCGAGGAAAGCTTTTGGGCAAGAGAAACGACTGACACCAAAACTGCCCCTCAGACCAGTAGTTTTTGGCGAAGCAGCCGCAGTAAGCTGAAGGAGATTGCAGCGCGAGTCCCACCCCTGGGAACCGGGAGAGTAGACGTGTATTGCGACCGCTGTGGACTGAATTTCCTGCCCAAACAGTCCGTGTGCACGCGCTGCAAGCGCGTTCCGACGCGGTACTGGTTCCAATTCATGAGCTTGATCTCCATCCTGGTGGCCGTGCTCTGCAACACCCTCCTGGGGATGTTTGTGCTGCCGCGTCTTGCGCTGGCTCCCCACGCCAGCCAGGGTCGTAGCCTGTTTCGCGCGTGGTGGTGGCTGGACCAGAAGGCCGCCTTCTATGGCTGGGTGCCCCTGGCGATTGGCCTTCTTGCCTGGGACTATTTCATTTGGAAAGAGGCCCGGCCGAAGGTCAAGGGCTGGTTTACGCGCAAATTGCTGACATTTTCGCTGGCGGCAGGAATTGCGCCGATGCTCCCCTGGTGGATCCCGGCGGGCCAACCTCCCACAGAGTTCTTCGCGATCATAGGCAAGTATCCAGGAGCTCCCATTCTTCTGGCTTGGGGAGTAGTCGTGTTCGTAGTCGTGCTGTTGTGCATTGACCCGGAATCGCGCGACTATCTGCTGGGCCATGGGAGAACCTTGAGTATTATCAGCACCGGGATGCTGCTGCTGCTGCTCACTATGACGATTGTAGGATGGTCGCTGACGTACTAAGACGGAACTGTATCGATCATCCAGCGCGTTTTCCAATTACAACAACTTGTGGTACTCGATGAGTGGCATGCCGAAGAAGTCCGTGATCCTGCCCGAACGACGAAATCCATATTTTTCATAAAAACGCATCGCCCGCTGGAGTGGTTCCGTAGTGTCGAGGGTGGCGCGGGTGCATTTCAACTCGCGCAGCTCCGATTCCACCCGGGTCAATAGTTTCCCGGCAATTCCAGCGCCGTGGTAGGCCGGAAGAACCGCCATGCCGCGGATGTGGCCTTCCCCACCATTGACCACGCTACAGGCAACTGTGCCGACGACCTCGCCAGAATGATTTATCGCTTCAAATACAGCCATCTTCCGGAGACGCTCGATAAGCGTCTCGGGTGTCAGGACCGTATCGATGAATGCGCCGGGCGTATAGAACTGCCGATAGTTTTCGAAGGCTGCACGCAGACAATCAAGAATGGCAGGGACATCCGCGGGCGTTGCCCTGCGTATGGAGATTGCCAGAGGTTGTCGTGACACCGCCATTGCTTTCCATGAGCCAGGCCAAGATAAGAAAGCAGTGGCGGCAAACCAAGCTCCATATTGGTCCCCGCAAGACCGCGACGCTCCAACGGCGCCGATTGATTTGAATCCAGCAGCGTGGTGCCCCACGGCCATTGAGCTCTCCCTAGCGAAGGAAGCGCGATTCGTGGGGCGGAGGGCTTCGTTGGCCCAGGCTGTGGATTTGTCCGCGTGGCATGACATGCAGGGATTGGGAATTTGGTACTTGTCGGACATGGCCGGGGAGATGAAAGCAAAGGTGTGGGCGCGGACTTTGACGTCGGCGATGGTGGTCTCGATCTTGGGCATATGGCATGCGATGCACTGACTGCCCGCAGAGCCGGCTTTGTGATGGGTGTGCTCTTCGAGCGTGGCGGTGCGAGGGCCGTTGAGGGAGAGCGGGCCGTGGCAATCTAGGCAGAGTTTATCGGCGGGTTTTCTTAGCTCGGCGTAGTTGGCGGTGCCGTGGACATCGTGGCAGGTGAAGCAGGTGATGCCGCGACGATACATCACGCTCTGAACGAAGTCGTTGCCCTGCATGCGATTTTTGTGCGCGGTGCCGTCGGGGAAATGAGTGAAACTGGCCTGGCCCAGCGTGTGCTCCTCGAGCTGCCAGAAATCCCGAAGATTCTGGCCGACGCGATATCCGACGGGCCAATCGTAGTATTTGCCTTCGATGGGATTCGACGGGGGCCGGCCCTGAGAATGGCACTGGATGCAGGTGTCACTGGCCTGGACGTAGTCCAAACGAGCGGGATTGAGGATATTGCCGCGCGAAGGATGGGCGGCATGTTCGCTGCCGGGGCCGTGGCAGCGTTCGCAGCCGACATTCCACTCGACGACCTGTTTGGTATGGATATTGTAATCCACGGAGTGGCAGCCGTCGCACGTGGGACCCGTGGGGCGCCGCATGTTGTCGGGAGGATAGAAGGGTTCCCACCAATCTGTTCCTTTGGCCACAAAATAGGGACGCCAGACGCGGTGAATGACGTCCCACTGCGCGGGCTCGGGAAAATAATCATCACCGATTTTGGTGAAGTAGCGCTGCTTCCAGAGACTGCCGTATACGAGGGCGACCTGGTCTTTTGTGAATTTGGCAAGGGGATCGGTGGAGAGATCGGGGATGGTGGCGTCGGGATGCTCGCGGGGATCGCGCACGACATTGGCCATGGGCGTTTTCTTCCAGGCGTCGTAAATCTGCTGGTGACACTTTGCGCAAGCCGGCGAACCGGTGTAGTGCGCCGCGAGTACGGTGGTTTGCTGTTGGGATTCCTCTGCCGGTGAGAGTGGACGAAGATCGCGAATGAAGAGCACGAGTTTCCAACCGTCGCTGTCCGCTTCGTCGTGCGGATTCCCCCAGGCGGGCATACCGGTGAGGCGCACGCCGTTCTTGATGATGTAGTGGATCTGGCCGTCGGTGAGGCTCTGCGTTTCCGGCGAGCGTAGATCGGGCGGCTTGGGATAGAGATTGCGGCCGACCTGGGTCTGGCCGCTGCCGTCGTTACCGTGGCAAACGGCACAGCGGTCCAGGAAGTGATCGCGGGCCTCGTGAAGGATTTCCGGAGTCGCTTTCCACGGATTCGTTTCGATGCGCGCGGTGGATGGGATGGAGAGATTCCGGACCGCGCGAGCAACAACCTTCTCCAGAGTGGAAGGCTCCTCCGTGGTGCTGAAGCCGCGGCGGATCAAGACGACGCCATAGATAGAGGCAAGAATTGCGATCGCAAGAAGGATCAGGAGAAGTGTTTTCCAGCGTTTCATAATTTTCGCGACGGATGAAGAGCAGAAATTTTACCCCATGTTATAAGACTGCCGAACGGCACTGATCCTTCCCGCGATCCAGCTCGAAGCGTTAACGAGGAAATATTGTACTTGAGCGGGCACATCGCCGCACTTGGACGAGTCGCGGGCCTTTAGAGCCCTTTGGAGGCTCTGAACTGGCGGACGACGGCGGCAGTGTCCTGATGTTGGGCGTCGACGGCGTAGTTGAGACGGCGGATGTCAGTGGCGGAGAGTTTGCCGGCAAGATCGGCGAGGGCTGCGCGGAGTTGGGGAAATTGAGCGAGAGTGGATTGGCGGATGATGGGAACGGCGTCGTAGGGCGGGAAGTAATGGAGATCGTCGGTGAGGGCGACGAAGCCGAGGGCGTCAATGAGGCCGTCAGTGGAGTTGCCGGCGACGACGTCCACTTGATGGTCCACAAGGGCGCGGTAGATGAGGCCGAGATCCATGACCTTGGGGGATTCGGCGAAGTGTAGATGGTAGCGGGCGCTGAGGCCGGGAAAACCGTCGGGACGCTCGAGGAATTCGTAGCCGACGCCAGCGCGCCATTTGGGAGCAAGCGGGACGATGTCAGAAAGCGTTTGAAGGTGGAGATTCCTGGCGTCGTCGCCACGGATGACCATGGCGAAGGTGTTCTCGAAGCCGAGGGGCTCGGTGACTTCCAGATGGAAGCGGTCGGAGTAAAGCTGCCTGACGCGGGCAAGGATGGCAGCGGAGTCGCTGCTGGCGGGTGATTCGTTAAGGACGGCGGTGAGGGCGGTGCCGGTGTATTCGACGTAGAGGTCGAGTTCGCCGGCGAGAAGAGCTTTGTGGACGAGGAGGGAGCCGCCGAGGTTCGTCTTGCGGATGACGGGGATGCCGGTCTTAGCTTCGATCTGCTGGGCAACGAGTTCAGCGAGCACGACTTGCTCGGTGAAGAATTTGGAGCCGATGGTGATTTTAGATTGAGCTGGTTTTTGACAGCCGGAGAGGAAGTAGAGGACGTTGAGGAGGTATAGGAAGTGAAGGAAGCGGAGCAGAGTGCGAGACATGTTAGGAGTGGGAGAACATGGGTGAACAAGGAATTTAACACAGAGGGCACAGAGTTCACAGAGAAGAGACAGAGAGAAGGATTCTAAAGTAGTGAGTTTGCTCAAAATGCTGACTAAGAGACTTTCAGACGGCGCTCGAGCAGACCGAGGAAGAAATCGGCGAAGAGGGCGAGAAGGGCGGCGGGGATGGCGCCGGCTAAAATGAGGGAGTCGTTGACGAGGGCGACGCCGCGAAAGATGAAAGTGCCGAGACCGCCGGCGCCAATTGCAGCGGCGATGGTGGCGATACCAATGGTGATGATGGTGGCGGTGCGAATGCCGGCGAGGATGACGGCAAGGGCAAGTGGGAAGCGGACGCGGAAGAGGATTTGTGCGCGGGTCATGCCCATGGCTTCGGCGGCTTCGAGGACAGCGGGGTCGATGCCGGTGAGGCCGACGTAGGTGTTGCGCAAAATGGGGAGAAGCGCGTAGAGAACCAAGGCGACAATGGCGGTGCGCTTGCCAATGCCGCCGATGAACGGAATGGGGATGAGAAAGCCGAAGAGTGCGAGGCTGGGGATAGTTTGGAAGATGCTGGCAATGCCGAGCGCGATCGTGCGCAGCGCGGGGCGCTGCACGATGAACATCCCGAGAGGGACCGCGATCATAACAGCGATGAGCATGGCGATGACGACGAGTGTGAGGTGATCGAGCGTGGCGCCGAGGATTTCGGCGCGATGTTCAGCGAGGAAAGTCCAATTGCTTGCCTGGAGATTCGAAGAGAGGTTCATGCAAGCGCTCCCGGGCCGACGCCAAGCGATGCGGTAAAGGCGCGGACTTCAGGGTGATCGAGAGCGAGAAATTCCTGGGGCGGCGCGCTGGCAACGATGCGTCCGGCTTCGAGCAAGACGATGCGCGAAGCGAGGAGGAGGGCTTCGCGGAGATCGTGGGTGACGAACACGATGGTCTTGCCGAGGCGCCGGGCCAGGGCGCTGAATTCGCGCTGGAGCTCGGCGCGCGTCACGGGATCGAGCGCGCCGAAGGGCTCGTCCATTAGCAGGATGGGAGGGTCGGCGGCAAGGGCGCGCGCCACGCCGACGCGTTGCCGCTCGCCGCCGGAAAGTTCGCGGGGATGGCGGCGTGCGTATTCTCGCGGATCGAGGCCGACGAGCTGGAGCATTTCTTCGACGCGTTCGGCGGTGCGGGCGGCGTCCCATTTTTCCAGAGTGGGAACGAGGGCGACGTTTTCTTCGACGGTGAAATGGGGGAAGAGGCCAGCGTCCTGAATGACGTAGCCGATGCCGCGGCGGAGCCGGATGGAATCCCATTCGGAGGTAGCGCGGCCTTGGACACGAATCTCGCCTTTGGTGGGAAGTAAAATGCCGTTAATCAGGCGGAGGAGTGTGGTCTTGCCACTGCCGCTGCGGCCGAGCAGGACGAGGCTTTCACCATGAGGAATTCTTAAGGAAATGCCCGAAACGATTACACGGGCAGGAATATCGTTTATGTGAAACGAGACGTCACGAAATTCGATGGTACTATCCGCAGAAAGTGCAGGTTTCGTATTCATTTCGATTGACAGCCCCAGTTTCCAGCGCGAACATCTTAATGTACCTAGCCTCCCGGCGCCGAATTTTGGCGCATCTTTCTCCTGGAAGCTGCATCAAAGCAAGGGGTAGACGCCATGGGAGCACCAGCCGCAGCTGTCCGCATCCGGCACGACCTTCACACGCGCCTGCTTGACGCACGCGCGCGCACCGATGATGTTTTTCGTGTGGTGCGCGACGAGGCCATTTACGACCGGCCTATTCCTGAGAGACACCGCATTATCTTCTATGTTGGGCACGTTGAGGCGTTTGACTGGAATCTGCTCGCGCAGCGAGCGTTTGGATTGCAATCTTTTCAGCGGACGTTTGATCACCTGTTTGCCTTCGGGATTGACCCTGTGGATGGCGGGATGCCGAGCGACGCACCCGCTGACTGGCCGGCGCGCGAGGAAGTCGATCGCTACAACCGGCGGGTGCGCGATGCGCTGGACCGCGCGATTGAACGCGCTCTGGGGCGGCCCGAAGAAGGGCACCCGCAACTGATGCAAATGCTGGAGGTGGCCATCGAGCACCGGCTGATGCACGCCGAGACGCTGGCGTACATGCTGCACCGTTTGCCGAGCGGGAGAAAGATTGGCGGGCCAGAGCGCGCGGCGTGGAAAGCTTCGCGCGTGAAATCGCACCTGGTGGACATTCCGGCGGGGCGGGCGACGCTGGGGTTGCAGGGCGCGCAGGGAGATGAGTTCGGTTGGGACAATGAATTTGGTGCGCATGAAGTGAACGTCGCGGAGTTCGCAATCGAAAGCCATAATGTAACGAACCACGAATTTTTGCGGTTCATCCAAGCGGGCGGCTATGAGAATCGTTCGCTGTGGAGTGCGGAAGCCTGGGACTGGAAGAAAAAAGAAGGCGTCGAGCACCCGATGTTCTGGAGGCGCGACGGCAACCTCTGGGTGTACCGCACGATGTTCGGAGAGATTCGCTTGCCGCAGGAGTGGCCGGTTTACGTCAGCCACGCGGAGGCCACGGCTTACGCGCGGTGGCTCGGACGAAAGTTGCCGACGGAGGCGCAGTTTCACCGGGCGGCATACGGGACGGCGGACGGAAGAGCGGAGCGGAATTATCCGTGGGGCGAAGAGGCGCCGAACGAGCAGCGCGGAAATTTTGATTTTCATGAATGGGATCCTTCACCGGTGGGCGCGCATCCATCGGGAGCGAGCGCCTTCGGCGTGCACGATCTTGTTGGAAACGGGTGGGAATGGACCCGGACGGAGTTTGCACCGTTTCCGGGGTTCACGGCCATGCCTTTCTACCCGGGGTATTCAGCGAATTTCTTTGACGGCAAACACTATGTAATGAAAGGCGGCTCGCCGCGAACAGCGGCGTGCATGCTGCGGCGCTCCTTCCGAAACTGGTTTCAGCCACATTATCCATACGTATACGCAACGTTCCGTTGCGTCGAGGACTGAGAAGCCCAAGCCCGGGAGACCCAATGGCCAGCACTTCCCTTTCCGTTCGACATGTGTCTGAGTTCGCGACCGACGTGCGCGCAAGCATGACGAAACCCGGCCAGCGGGAACTTCCCTCAAAATATTTGTACGACGAAGTGGGCTCGGCGCTGTTTGAAACAATTTGCGTGCTACCGGAATACGGATTGACGCGGGCGGATGCGCGGCTTTTGCAGAAATACGCAGGGGAAATTGTGGGGCGGCTGCCGTCGCCGATTCAGGTGGCGGAACTGGGAAGCGGCTCCGGAAAAAAGACGCGCTGGATCTTGGAAGCGCTCTCGCAACGGCAAGAGACGTATTACTACCCCATCGAGATTTCGCCTTCTGCGCTCGCAGCGTGCGAAAAGGAGCTTGGACAGATCGATCTGGTGAGCATCGTCGGATACGAGCAACCGTATCTGGAGGGATTGCGCGCCGTTGCCGAAGGACGCGGGAAGCGCGACCATTTGCTGGTGCTGTTTCTTGGGAGCACGATTGGCAATTTTGATCGCGACGCGAGCGAAGAGTTTTTGCGCGAGATGAGGGAAACTCTCCAGCCGGGGGACGCACTGCTGCTAGGCACGGATCTGGAGAAAAGCGTCGAGCTGCAATTGCTGGCCTATAACGACCCGGCGGGCGTGACGGCCGCGTTCAATTTGAATTTGCTGGCGCGGATCAACCGGGAACTTGGCGCGAATTTTGATTTGAGCTGCTTCCGGCACGAAGCACGCTGGAATAGCGTGGAACGGCGCATCGAGATGCATTTGAGCTCCGCCCGGCGACAGACCGTGCAAATTCCGGCGGCAAACCTACGCGTCATGCTCGACGAAGACGAAACCATTTGGACGGAAAGCTCACACAAGTACAATGCCGAGGAAATCCCGGGAATGGCGGCCCGTGCAGGGTTCCGCTGCGACGGACAATGGGTCGATGAAGAGTGGCCCTTCGCGCAGAATCTGCTGATAGCGGAATAGAGCGGACAGCAGTTGTTGGAGATTAGAGACCAGCGATTAGAGACCAGGGATCAGAGATCAGCGCACCTGCGAACCGAATCATGCGTGGATGTAGAGGGCTACACCCCAAGTTAACGATAATACCTCCCTCCCCTTATGTTTTTCGTAAGTGTTGATTCTAAAGATAGATAAAGTCAGTTGTTTTGATACACTTTTTGCAAGTGTTGATTCTGAATGACTTAGAGGGACTAAGCTCGGCCAAGGGAATCCTCTGAGGAAGGCGATTACTGCAACCTTGTTGGCTGATATGAAGGCAGTGCGCTGAGAGGAGACGCAAATTTATACAAGTCATAATATGCCGGAGAAGCTAACCCGTGTCAAGTAGAATTTTTGGCTGTTTTCGGTAGTGAAGATTAAAACGCTTCGATGCGCCAGACGAGGCGGGCAGACCAGGTTTTCTGCGTAGTGAGGGGCGGACGCCAGATGGCGAGAATCTGCGAGCCCTGATAGACGCGCTCGAAGCCTTCTTCGGACTCAGAAACGGTCTCGATCGGGGCGACCCAGAATTCTTCCGCCAGAGGCGCATGCAGGGCGACGCGGACGCGCTGCCAGCCGTCTTCCAGGCGCAGGATCGGTGCGGGAAGCGTTCCGCTGTAGCGGAGATTCAGGCGTCCTGTAGGCGTCTCGAAGAAGCGGTCCGGCTCGGCGGGAGCCAAAAAATTGATGACCGACTCAATGCCGACGGCAAGGGGCTTTTCGAGAAGCTCCTTGAGCTTCAGCGTGATTTCGCAGGTCACTTCACAGCCATTGGGCCCGGGGCCGAAGGAAAACTGCTTGATGAGCAGAAGCTTGGGCGTCCTCGTTTCCGCCTTTCCGTGCAACGTCAGCGCATCCGCGCGAAAGAGCTCAGCTTCATGAGGGGCGGAGTTTTTTACCGTAAATATCCCTCCCGCAAAACCGGCATCCTCCTGAAGTTCGAGCGTTTCATAGTCGAGCTGCGTGCGCGCGGGATCGAACAGCAGCACGCGGAAGGCGTGGCGGGGCCAGCGATCGTAACGGAGATAGCGTTCGAGGCCAGGCTCCTTGACGCGCGTTTGTTCGTGGATGGACGCGACTGCGCCGGCGGCGGGCTTGCCTGCGGCCTCGCGCAAGCGCGCGTGATACTCCTCGGGGCGGCGGAGGATGGAGTTTACGAGCGTGGCGACCGCAGGGCGGAAATCGAACGCGGCGATAGTGCCGCCGTCACTGGGCTTCAAAAGCGCTTGCAATTCGGGAGCAGTGAAGAGCAACTCCAGGGCGCCGTCTGCGTCGTAGTCGAGCAGCTCGACCCGCGCGGCGAGCGCGCCGGGTATCTGCCGATCCGCAATGGCTTCGGCGCGAATCAGATTGCGCCAAGGATCGGTACGAAGGTGCGGGGCATAAATCCCGCCAAAGATGCCGTGCCAATAGACGTCATTGCATTGGGCGCGTAAGAGCAAATCATGCGCCTGCGAAAGCTCCTCGGCGGCTTTCGAACCGGTCGTGTGCCGGGGCGCGGCGGCAATACGAGCGGAGACACGCAGCATCTTCTTGTGTAGCAGGTTGGATTCGGCGTATTTGCGCAAGAAGCCGCGCCAGGAGCCACCGCGCAGAAAAGAGAGAATCTCCGGGCGGGCGCTGAACTCCTTTACGACGGCGTGATAACGCTGGCGAACGCGCGTGGGGAGCACCCATTCCATCATCTCCGAGTAGGAGGCGGTGGGAAGATCGGCGCGGCCCAGGGGCGAGTGTGTAGCCAGATATTCGCCGGGGGTCGAAACTTTCAGCCATTTTGAATTTTCCTCGAGCGCCGTAAAAAACTCGGCGAGCCAGCCATTCTTATAGCAATGCTCGTGGGTTCCGGGCCAAACGCCGAATTTCTCCATGTCATCGCCCATGGCGGCGACGCCGCCGGGATGGACGCTGGCGGCATCGCGCAGGTAGGCAATCACTTCCTCCACTTTTCCAAATGGTACGAGATAGCGCAGCTTTTTCTGGCCGGGATAGAGCCAAACCGTCTGGCCGCGGTCTTCGGCAATGTAAGGGCCGAAGAGCTCTTCCGGTTCGAAACCCGCGGAGAGGAAGTGCATGTCGTCGACGAGCGTGTAAGCAACGTTAGCGGCGGCAAGCGCGAAGGGAAGCTGCGGCTCCCAGACACGTTCGGCAAGCCAGGCGCCAGTGGGACGCTGGCCAAAATGCTTTTCGAGATAGGCGGCAAGGCGCGTAACTTGTTCGAGCTGATCTTCCGGGGGAATCGAAACAAGAATGGGTTCGTAGAATCCGCCACCCACAAGCTCCACCTGGCCGCTTTGCACCAGTTTCTTCAGGCGCGCGAAGTATTCGGGGCGATGCTCTTCGATCCAGGTGAGAAGCGGGCCGGAGTAGTGGAGGCCGAGATGAACGCCTGGATGCTTTTCGAGGAGCTCGACGAACGGGAGATACGAAGTGTCATAAGCCCTTTCGAGGACGTGCTCGAAATTGCCGCAAGGCTGATGGGCGTGGATGAGCAGAGCGAGATGGAAAACTTGGGGCATGGGGACAAATTCTTCTCTCTAACTTTCGCTCTACCATAATAACCCGGCGGGCGATTTTATGAATTCGAGCCGCGGCGTGTAAGAGCGAAATACTTACGTCGATGCGGTGCGGCCTGTGCTTCGACGAAAGCAAGGGCAAGGCTCGTTCAAGGAGCGGAATGCTTCAGTACCCAATCGGAGATGGCGTTGAGGGCCTCCGGGGCCATGGTCTCTTCAATGCCGCCGTATTCGATGGGAGAGCCCGTGGGCGAGTGTTGGAAGAGATGGTTCAAGCCGGGAAGCTGAGTAGACTGAAGATCCTTGTTTCCCCCGTCCTGCAACGCCTTCTGGATCCGGGACAAATTCTCTTTCGCCGGCACTTGCATGTCTTTCTCGCCATGGAGGGCGAGCACCGGGCAGGTGGTCTTCTGTAATGCCGGGACGGGGTCGTAGTCCAGGAAATATCGAAACCAAGGCGAGAAGAGCGCGCGCATTTGGGATTGCAGGGCGGCGGGCGGCAACGAAGCGCTCATGGCGCTCATTTGCACCAGGTTGTTTAATTTCGCTTCAAGCGTAGCGGGATTCTTTTCCTGGCGGATGAGCGCATAGGTTTGTTTGTTGAAATCCAGGGTTCGCGCGAGTTGATCATCGTCGACTCCGGCAGCCTTCAGAATAGCTTCGGACTGGAGCAACAGAGTGTCCTCGCCCTTGAGACCGGGGCTCGCGAGAAGCGCGATCCAGGCGACATCTTTCGAACGCGTCGCCACGATGGGCGCGATCATCCCTCCTTCGCCGTGGCCAATCAGGCCGATTTTTCCAGCATCAATGTCCTTGCGCGTTTTCAGCCAGGCAAGCGCTGCTTCGGCATCACTCGCGAAATCTTCTGTAGTGGCGCTCGGGTAATCGCCGGTGGATTTGCCGATCCCGCGCCTATCAAAGCGAAGAACAGCGATGCCTTTGCGGGTCAGATGGTCGGCAAGAATCAACAGGGGATGATGCCCGGCGAGAGTCTCATCGCGATCGTGAGGCCCAGAGTCGCTGAAGAACACAGCCGCCGGAAAGGGACCCTTGCCGGGCGGAAAGGTGAGCGTGCCCGCGAGCGAAATCTTTACTTTGTCATTGGGGAAGACCACTTCTTCCTCTCGATAGGGATAAGGCTTGGCTGGAGTTTGCGGGCGGCGCAGCTCGAGGAGCTGGTCGGAGCGCTTGAATTCCAATTTCTGTGCGACACCGTTCTGCGTCCAATTCCCGGCGATGAAGGTTTTGGTGACATTGATTGTGCCGTCGTAAGTACCGCTTACCACGGGAATCTCAAAATGAAAGGCGGCTTCTTTCTGGCTGACCTTTACCGCAGGGAGCCCGCTGACGCCCTGGTCAGGGCTGTCCAGCGCGGCCAGGAGCTGCTTTCGATCGTCATGCGAGACGTGCAATTGCAAACGGAGGCGCATGCCGTTGCCTTCGAGCGCCCCCTGCCACACACCTTCGGCGCTTGCGACAGCATCGGAGGGCCCTCGCGCACCCGCCCCCGCAGCTTGCCGATGAAAAATGAGCGGCAGGCTGACGGCGCCTTGCGTCCAGTTGCCGTCAATTCTGCTGCGATCGGCAGAAATTTTTCCTTCATAGGAAGCGCCAACAGAAGACACAGAAAAATTGATGATAGGACCTTTCTGCGAGAAGGAGGTTACCTCGATGCCGTAGACGCCCTGGTCCAGACTGTCAATTGCAAGTTTGAACGCGCCGTCTTCGGCCTTCGAGATATGCAGAACGAGATGGAGAACAGCGTCGCCGGCTTGAAGCGGACCGGCCCAGCTGCCTTCTATCGTGTGGAAGGCAGTGTGGGACTGCGTTTTGGGAACAGTCTGAGGCCGGGCGGAGGCGACATCAGAAAATGGAAAAGTGAGACTCAAGAGAGAAATCGCAAAGACCCAGCTCCGCATTCCAGGTTTCAATCAAGACCTCCACAGGACCGAGACTGAAGGATAGATGGCTCGGAGAGGAAAAGAGTTGGAACTGCCTTGCGAACCCGGTGGGGAACAGCGCAGGTGGCCAGCCCCCTGCTTGGCCTAGTCATCTCGATGGGGTGGCCGGACCTAGAAAAAAAGCGGCACACCGAAGCGTGCCGCCGAGAACTCGCGGAAGCCAGTACCACCTCAATAGGCCGAGCTACTTGCCCCTTTTTGCATACCAATCGGCGTTGACGGGGGTGAAACTATTCCACTTCTCCGGCAGATCTTCGAGCGCGAAGATGGCCGTCACGGGACAAACGGGAACGCAGGCGCCACAATCGATGCATTCCGTCGGATGGATATAGAGCTGAGTTTCACTCTCGAATTCCGCTTCGTCCTTGCGAGGATGGATGCAGTCTACCGGGCAGACGTCCACGCAGGCGGTGTCCTTTGTGCCGATGCAAGGCTCGGCAATCACGTAAGCCATTCAGGGTCTCCTTTGTTCGACCAGCGGGCCAGCAGCTCGCCGACGAGAGCGCACGACCTGTCGAAAAATTCTTATATCACGCAGCCGCCGAACGAGACAAGCCGTCTATGGTAATTGTACGCGGGGGGAAGGGGTTTCTCAACCGACGGGGTGCAGATAGAATGGAAGTGGAAGGAAGGCCCATGAAAATTAGGACAATACTTTTTGCCCTGGCTATTTTGGCGACGGCTGCTATGCTGGCAGCCCAGCAAGCTCCCAGAGTGGCCGCACCGCGCGATCCAGACAGAATTGACGCGCAGGGTTATCAAAAATTGCTGCAACAGTACCGCGGGAAGCCGTTGCTGGTGACGTTTTGGGCGACGTGGTGCGAGCCTTGCCGCGACGAATATCCGATGCTGAACGACTTGGCGAAGCAATATGCGCCGCAAGGGCTGAAGGTCGTGGGAGTCAACCTCGATGACGATGGGGACTTGATCCTGATGAGACGGTTCCTTGCGCGGTACAAGCCGGTTTTTCCCAATTACCGGAAGACTGTTGGCGCAGAGGAAGAGTTCCGGAACGCTGTGCAACCGGGCTGGACTGGATCTCTTCCCGTTTCTTTTTTTTATGCCAAGGATGGTCGAAAGGTCGGGGAAGTGTTGGGGGAAGGGACCCGCGAGAAGTACGAGGCGGCAATCCGCTCACTGCTCGCCGCAGGATCCAACTAAGGTAATGGTCGTCTGCCTTTGTAAGATTCTTGCTGCGTTGAGAAGTTCAATCGGAAAGAGCTGATGCTCAAAACCAAGGGCAACCGGATAACGTACTTTGGCCACAGTACGTTTTCGTTGACGACGCCGTCGGGGCAGGTTGCGCTCATCGATCCGTGGGTCATGACGAATCCCTGGTGCCCCGAGGCGTTGAAGAAAGTGGCACGGCTGGATGCGATTTTTCTGACTCACGCGCATTCCGACCATATGGGTGACTTACTGGCACTGGCTAAACAGCACCGGCCAAAGATTGTGGCGATTTTTGAGACTTGCTTGTGGATTGAGCGTCAGGGGCTTGTTAAGGAAGCCTGTCCGATGGGCAAGGGTGGCTCCCAGAATGTGGCCGATTTCGAAATCACCATGACGCATGCGTTTCATTCGAACTCGATCGATGACAACGGCGTGCGGCACTATGGCGGCGAGCCCGCTGGGTACATCATTCGCATGCCCGGCGGATTCACGATATATCATGCGGGAGACACGGCGCTCTTCGGCGACATGAAGTTGATCGGCGAGCTCTACAAGCCGGACCTGGCCATGTTGCCGATCGGCGATTGCTTTACGATGGGCCCGCGCGAAGCCGCCTACGCGATTCGATTGCTGGGAGTGAAGCATGTGATTCCCATGCACTATGCTACGTTTCCATTCTTGATTGGAACGGCGGAAGAGCTGCGCCGCGAATCGAAGAAGATCAAAGGTCTGAAAATTCACGCGCTGAAGCCCGGAGAAACCCTATGATTCGCGACGAGAATTTGCGCAGCGGTTTTATTCAGGACGACGTCGAAGGATATTTGTATCAACTTCTGCCAGAGCGCGATGCTGTAATTCGCGAAATGGAAGAATATGCCGCGGAGCACCGCGTTCCCATTATCGGGCCGGCAGTCGCGAGGCTGCTGAGCCTGTTGGTACAGGTGTCCGGCGCGAAACGCATTTTCGAGATGGGCTCGGCCATCGGCTATTCGACGATTTGGCTGGCACGTGCCGCGGGCCCGAAAGGCAAGGTGACCTACACGGACGGCGATCCAGAGAAAGCGAAACGGGCGACTGAGTATTTTCGGCGGGCGGGAGTCGCCAAGCGAATCGAGGTGCGTGTCGGCATCGCCCAGGAACTGCTGAAAAAAACGACGGGCACTTTCGATCTGATTTTCAACGATGTGGACAAACATCAATATCCTGCTGCCTTGCGCGCGGCGCTGCCAAAGGTGAAGCGTGGCGGCTTATTCATTACCGACAATACCTTATGGTCCGGCAAAGCGGCGCGGCCAGCCGCGCCGGACGACAGGGACACGCAAGGGGTGCAGGAATTCAACCGATTGGTCTACGAATCAAAGCAACTCTATCCCGTCTTGATTCCACTGCGCGACGGCGTAACCGTTTGCCGCAAAAACTGAGCGTCACCCATGGCAACTGCTTCCACATCCGCGACGAAAGTGTCTCCGAGGCTTCCCCCCGGGCCAAAAGGGAGATTCCTGCTGGGCAGCCTCGTTGAAGTTTCGCACGACTGGCTGGGCTTCTACCAGCGATGCGCCGATGAATACGGGGACGTTGTTTGCGTGCGCTTCGCCCACGTTCCCGTTTACTTGGTGGTGCATCCTCGAGATATCGAAACCGTTCTTGTCACCAACGCCGTCAACTTTACCAAGTCCGCGGACTACCGCGCCCTCGCCCGTGTTCTCGGCAAAGGATTGCTGACCAGCGAAGGTGATTTCTGGCGGCGCCAAAGGGGCCTCATCCAGCCGGCATTTCACAGGCAAAACATCCAGGCCTACGCCACAGTGATGACCGCGGCAGCCGGGCGCATGCTGGATTCGTGGAAGGACGAGGGAGAGCGGAACGTACACGAAGACATGATGCGCGTGACCCTCGAAATCGTCGCGCAATGTCTGTATGGAGCTGAAGTTTCCGGTGATGCTGCGCGAGTCGGGGAGGCCATGGAAGCGGTGACGAAGCGATTTATCACTAACGCAAGCCTGGCGCTTCTTTTTCAGCTCGACATTCCGGTTTTTTTCGCGCCACGGGAATGGCGGGCCATCCGGAATCTGAACAAAATCATCGGTGGCATCATCCGTAGGCGGCGCTCCGCAAATCAGACACGCGAGGACTTGCTGGACATGCTTCTTCGAGTGCGCGACGCAGACGGTAAACCGATGAGTGACACGCAACTGCGCGACGAAGTGATGACCCTCTTTCTGGCGGGACACGAAACGACGGCGATTGTCTTGTCTTGGGCCTGCTACCTGATTGCGCTTAACCCACAGATCGAGGCAAATCTTGCGGAAGAATTGAGGACCATCCTGGACGGGCGCGTGCCAACACCCGATGACCTTCCGAAGATGCATTATACGGAAATGGTCATCAAGGAAACGCTGCGTCTCTATCCAGCGGTGTGGGGCATTGGCCGAAGAGCAGTCACGGAGTGTGAACTCGGAGGCTATCGCATGCCGGCGGGCTCAAACGTCTTCATTCTGCAATGGCGAACGCAGCGCGATGCGCGCTTTTTTCCCGAACCGCAACGATTCGACCCGGAGCGTTGGAGAGAAGACCCTGTTCGCTCGGGAAAGATTCCCCGGTTCGCGTATTTCCCGTTTGGTGGGGGTCCGCGGGTTTGCGTAGGAGCGTCCTTCGCGATGATGGAGGCCACACTGCTTCTGGCAATGATTCAACAGAATTATCATCTCGAACTTGTGCCCGATCAGCCGATTGAAATCCTGGCGTCAGTCACGCTGCGCCCTAAACGCGGAATTCGAATGATCGCGAAGCGCCGAAAAGCAGCGGCCTAGCAGGCTTCCGAGCCTGCTTGAGATGTTCGGTCGAAAGCAGGACCATTTACGCATGCCAAGAAAAAGGCCGAAACTCACGACCGAAAGAAATTGCGCAGCAGGAAGCCCAGGTTGGCGGGGCGTTCGGCAAGGCGTCGCATGAAGTAAGGGAACCAGTCCTTCCCGTAAGGGACGTAAATACGAAGCCGGTAGCCATCCTTGACGAGCCGGCGCTGGAGATCGGTGCGCACGCCGTAGAGCATCTGGAATTCAAAATCGTCTTTGGAAATCAGTCTGGCGGCGGCATGGCGAATCGTTGCCGCGATCATGCGCGGATCGTGCGTAGCGATACCGTGGTAGAAGCCGCTGGGGAGCAACTGCTGCATCAGGCGTATGTAATTCGCATCCACATCCCTCTTGTTTGGATAGGCGACTTCCACTGATTCCTTGTACGCACCCTTGCACAGGCGAATGCGGCAGCCATAGGCCAGCAAATCCGCCACGTCCTTTTCGCTGCGATAGAGATAAGACTGGATGACCGTGCCAACGGCGGGATTGCGCGCGCGGACGTTTTTGACGAGCTCGATGGTGCGCTGTGTGTAGGCTGAGCCCTCCATATCAACCCGCAGGAAATTGTCGAATCTCGCGGCGAACTCCACGATGGACATAACCAGGCCCTGGCAGAAATCCACGTTGAGGTCGAGGCCCAGCTGCGTCAACTTGCAGGAAACATTGGCGTGGAGCCTTTCCTGAGCGATGCGTTCGAAAATTTCCAGATAGGCATCGCGGGAGTGCTGAGCGTCCCCGGTGGTAGTGACGTTTTCGCCCAGATAATCGAGGCTGGCAAGCATGCCCGCGTTGTTGCACGCGCGGGCGGCGGCGATGGCTTCATCCAGCGTTTCACCGGCGACGAAGCGGCGCGCCATGCGGCGCGTGGTGCCATTGGACGTAACCCAATTGGCGAAAGCTCTGTTTTCGGCAAGCTTAAGGAGCGTCGCGCGGAACATGCGAGGTCAATTATGGCAGCCCGGAAAGCACGAGACTAGGGCTTGTGCTCTTCCAGAAACTTTTCCGCATCGATAGCGGCCATGCACCCGGAGCCGGCGGCGGTAACCGCCTGGCGGTAGCGGTGGTCCTGCACGTCGCCGGCAATAAAGACGCCCGGGACCGCAGTCAAGCTGCCATGCCTGGCGATGAGATAACCGTTGGAGTCCATTTCCAGTTTGCCTTTGAACACGGTCGTATTGGGGTCGTGGCCAATGGCAACGAACACGCCATCCAGGGGAATTTGCGTAGTTTCTTTTGTCTCTGGATTGCGCAGCCGCACGCCTTCGACATGACCCTTGGGGGCGAAAATCTCCTCGACGACGGCAGGAATGACAAATTCGATTTTCTCATTGGACTTGGCGCGGTCAATCATGATCTTGGAAGCGCGAAGTTCCTTGCGGCGGTGAATGACATACACCCTGCTGGCGTAACGCGAGAGGAAATTGGCTTCTTCCATAGCGGTATCACCGCCGCCGACCACCCCGATGGGCTTGCCGCGAAAGAAATAGCCGTCGCACGTCGCACAGGTGGAAACGCCGTGGCCGATCAATTCTTTTTCGCCCTTGATGCCCAGCAGCCTCGCCGAAGCGCCTGCGGCAACGATCAAAGTCTGCGATTCATACGAATGTTTGCCCGCGATGATTTTGAACGGACGCTTGCTAACGTCCACTTCCGTTACTGCCCCGGCTTTGAATTCCGCGCCGAACTTTTGCGCTTGTTTGCGCATGTTTTCGATCAGTTCCGGCCCCATGATTCCGTCGGGGAAACCGGGATAATTCTCAACGTGGGTGGTGAGGGAGAGCTGGCCGCCCGGCTCGTGCCCGTCCAGGACAAGCGGCTTCAGGTTCGCGCGCCCGGCGTAAATCGCAGCAGTGAGACCGGCGCAGCCGCTGCCAATAATAATCACGTTATACATTCAATTTCGCTCCAACCATTAGATTCGGCACCGTGCCCGCCGGATTCAGCCGGGCCGTTCATTGTAGCATTCCCCTTTCGGGCCTATGGAATGCAGTGCAGCCAAAATGGAGAGACATCATGTCGCGAGGTGGATTGACCCTTATGCAGTGCCCCGCTATAGTCCGATGTACTGGTAGGTCGCCCGAGGAGAGGACGAAGATGGATCCGCGATACCCAATTGGAAAATTTGAAATGCCAGAGCAGATCACGGCTGCACGCCGGCAGCAAGCGATGGATGAAATCGCATCCACGCCGGCAAAATTGCGCGGCGCCGTGAAAGGGTTGCGCGATGCGCAGCTCGACACGCCATACCGCGCAGGAGGCTGGACCGTGCGCCAAGTCGTGCACCACGTTCCGGACAGCCATTTGAATGCGTACGTACGATTGAAACTGGCGCTCACGGAGGAGAAGCCGACGATCAAGCCCTACAACGAAGCGGCTTGGGCGGAGTTGGCCGACTCGAAGACGATGCCGATCGAAGTTTCTCAGACATTATTAGATTCTGTCCACACCCGGTGGGATCGGCTTTGGCGATCTTTGAAGCCGGAACATTTCGCAAGAGTCCTTATCCACCCCGAACATGGCGAGCGTACCGTCGATTGGCTCCTTTTCGTCTACGAATGGCATGGCAAACACCATGCTGCCCACATTACGGAACTGCGCCAGCTGAGAGGCTGGTAGACTGTCCGGGGTCCGGTTACGTTTCATGACGTATGCTCAGACGTGGGATCCGGAACGGTATTCCCGTAACGCCCGCTTCGTCGCCGACTTGGGAGCGCCGGTGGTTGAGTTGCTTGCTCCACGAACCGGCGAGCGTATCTTGGACCTCGGCTGCGGAGACGGCGTGTTGACTGCGAAGCTTGTGGCGATGGGGTGTGAAGTCGTGGGCGTGGATGGCAGCGCGGCACAGGTCGAGGCAGCGCGGAAGCTGGTTCTTGATGCGCGCGCCATGGACGGCGAACACTTGTCATTCGAGAGCGAGTTTGACGCCGTATTCAGCAATGCGGCGCTTCACTGGATGCGGAATCCCGATGCGGTGCTCGCGGGGGTGTGGCGGGCGCTCCGACCGAACGGAAGGTTCGTTGCCGAATTCGGCGGCTACGGATGTGTGGAGAAAATCAAGAGGGCGCTGGTCAATGCGCTGAATCGCCGCGGGATCGATGGGGAAGCGGCCACACCCTGGTATTTCCCTACGGTCGAAGAGTACTCCCAGCGGCTGACGACGGCGCGGTTTTCGATCAATTACATCGCGCTGATCCCTCGACCCACTCCGCTTCCGGGTGACGTTACGGGATGGCTCGAGACGTTTGCGGAGAGTTTCACGGCCTGCTTGCCACCGTCCGAGCGGCCCGCCTATATTGCCGAAGTGCGCGACGCTTTGCGTGCAGAACTCTGCGATGCGAACGGCAAATGGACTGCGGATTACGTGCGCCTGAGATTCGCAGCTACTAAGCAAAGCTAACAGCTCTTCGGACATCCAAGACGTCGCAGGCGAACTGGCGCGGCGTGCTGCGGCTCGTGTACGATGATTCCGGGCAAAAGGAGAAAGCATGAGCCGACCTGCCGGAACATACGCCATTTTCGAAACTTCGCAAGGCAACATCGTCGTCAAGCTGCTCGAAAGGGAAGCCCCAAAAACAGTTGCAAATTTCGTTGGACTCGCCGAGGGCACGAGAGAATTCACGAACGAGAAGACCGGCCAGAAGGAAAAAAGGCCTTTCTACGACGGCCTAATCTTTCATCGCGTCATACCGGACTTCATGATTCAAGGAGGCTGCCCGCAGGGCACGGGCATGGGCGGACCGGGATACAAATTCGCCGATGAGTTTCACCCTTCGCTGAAGCATTCGAAAGCAGGAAAGCTTTCCATGGCCAATGCCGGCCCAGGAACCAATGGCAGCCAGTTTTTCCTCACCGTGGCGGCCACGCCCTGGCTGGACAATCGCCATACTATTTTCGGCGAAGTCGTCGAAGGCCAGGATGTGGCGGATAAGATCTCTAAGTTGCCGCGCGATTCGAGCGACCGGCCCAAGACCCCTGTGACCATCCAGAAGCTGCGCATCGAACGCGTCGCCTGAGCGGACGCCAAAGCAATGCTCCCTCCTGAGCGCCTTCTGCGGCTGATGACCGAATTCATCTTCGTATTCCTTGGCGCTCTGGTGATTTGGCTGGGCTGGGCACAGCGCATTTATGTGGATCGCCGCAGCATCGCCTGGCTGATTCTCAGTTTGGCTCTAATCCTGTGGGGGCTGCGCGCACTCTACAAGCCGGGCCAGTGGTGGTTGCGCTGGGAAAATTGGACGCGCGGGCTGTCGCTCGCGCTTCTGGGCGCGCTGATGCTAGCGATCAAGTGGGCGTCATTCCCATGGGTGGGGCCGATGCTCGCCGCCGGTGGCGCGATCCTCGTGCTGCGCGGATTGATTGGCTCCGCGCTGATATTTCGGTCGCGCTAGCGGCTGGCTGGAAAATCCTCTCCCTTTTCGCTTCTCTTTATTTCCCGCTCGCTTCGGATATAATCCGCTCAACAGATAACCCCCCAGAGATTGAGAATCCGCCCTGGGGCGTGGTTTACCTCCACCAAAAGAATAAAGGAGAAAGTCCGTGCTGAAGGAATTCAAAGAATTCGCCATGCGTGGGAATGTCGTGGATTTGGCGGTTGGAGTCATCATCGGTGCAGCTTTCGGAAAGATTGTGTCGTCGCTCGTTGAAGACGTAATGATGCCGCCGTTGGGGCAACTGCTTGGCAAGGTGGATTTCTCAAAGCTCTTCATCAGCCTAGACGGCAAGAGTTACGCATCGCTGGACGCGGCGAAAGCAGCGCACGCGGCCACACTGAATTACGGTATTTTCCTCAACACCGTAATCAATTTCTTGATCGTCGCATTTTGCGTGTTCCTCGTCGTGCAGTGGATGAACCGCCTGACGAAAAAGCCGACGCCCGCTGTGGCACCTTCCACCAAAGACTGCCCGCAGTGCGCTATGACCATACCCATTGCGGCGAAGCGCTGCGGCCACTGCACAACGCAGTTGGCTTGACCTACCCGAAATTTCGTCGGGGGACAAGCGGGCCGAGTCCCGCCGGCTTCAAGAGGAAGGCTTGCGCTTCTTCTGATTTTCTTCCAGGTGGGCGCGCAGCCGGTTGAGGACGATATCTTCGTGTCCCTCATCGATTTCTTTTTGTACTTCTTCCAGCGCGAAGTGCACCACGTCGTGGTGGTGCATCTCCAACGGCGCGACCGTATCGCTGAAACGCAGCCACAGCCGGTGCAGAAGATTAACTTCGTTGGCAGTCAGATTTGGCGCGTGCGGGCCGAGGACTTTGAAGATCTTGTCCCCATTGGGCAAATGAATTTCGAGATTGAATTGCGGCTTAGGATCGCCGAGCTTTTCCCAGGAGTCCCCGATCTGCCGCGCTTGCTCTTCGTTTGTCTCTTTTGCCGAACGCCCCGCAACAATGGTACTGGATTGCAGAGAAGTCGCGGCGCGAAGGATGCCGTCCCACAGTTCGTTTGCTGCAACGACCGCGAGCCGGATCGATTTGCCACGCTTTTCTGCAAGCGCCAGCGCCTGTGAAAACAGGTCCTGCTCGATGCCGCCGAAAAGTTGTTCGGCCTCTAGCTCAAATTCACCCGAGGCGGAGCGGCGCAGAATGCGCACGTGCAAAACGACGACATCGCGGCGGCCGGGCTTGATGCGGTCCAGCACATTGCCCAGATGATAGAGCGCGTGAACGTTGCTCACCGGCACCAGGATATTCCCAGGGCGGGCGCCAACCGCTTGGGGCGTGAGCTCCCCTTCCATCTCCAGGTGAAACTGGTCCATCTCCACGTGTTTCGCGCCGCTGCGTTTGTTCTGCGAATATTTTTCAGAGATCGTGAAGACGGCAAAGAGGACAATGGAAAAGGTGACGCCGGCAATGGTCGCGTCTTTCTTTGTGAAAAGATTGATGACGGCTATGCCCAGCAGCGTGAGCGTGATGAGGGCAAGTCCGAGAGGGATTTCCACGCCAAAGATGCTGAAGTTCAGCGGCACGCGATATTCGCGGTCACCAGGATGAGTGTAGCGAAGGATCAGGACCGCCAACCCCTTCATCGCGAAGCTCCAGATGACCCCGAAGGCATAGAGATTGGCGAGGAAGGTCACATCGCCGCGGCTAATGATGATGGTAATGATCTGCAGAGCAGCGATGATGTTGATGATGCGGTAGGATGTTCCAAAACGCCGGTGCGGCTGGCGGAACCAGTCGCCAAGAACTCCGTCTTCTGAAACGCGGTTCAGCACCCCGTTCGACCCGACGATCGCCGTATTCACCGCGCCGGCAAGAATCATAGTGCCGACCACGACTACAAAAGCGTGGAACACGAGCCGAATCAAAAACGGTCCTTCCAGATTCATCGCCAGGCCGCCGATGAGGTTTTCCAGGTAGTTTTGGCGGATGCCGTCCGGAATGATCATCACCGCGAAAAACGAGACCAGCGAAGTGAACACCAGGCTGTAAATGAAGATAACCAGGCCGGTCTTCTTGAGATTCGGCAGCTTGGGGTGTTCGATTTCGCGGTAGACCTGCGCGAGCGATTCTTCGCCGCTCATGGCCAGCACGGAATGCCCCAGGCCAATAAAGATGGCGATCAATCCAGCGAAGTGCGCGAAGTGCACGCCGTAAAGCCAGCCCATGGCGTTCGGCCCTAGTTTCAAATTTTTCGGATGAGGAATTGGAGGCAGCGCAGGATGCCGCAGCCAAACCGTGTAGATGCACCAGCCGATGAGAATCACGACCATCACTGTCGTGACCTGCATGATGCGCATGGCTTTCTGGCTGGATTCAGGAACGCCTTTGATGTTGTACCACCAGAAAAAGACGGTCACGAGGATCGCGAAGAACGCAGCGCCAAATCCGGGCGAGATGTGCAAAGGGATATGGACGTAGTCGAACGTCTCGTTGAAGAGCCCAACGATGTATTGTCCTGCCGACACCCCGCTGATTGGCCCCGTCAAAATGTAATCGAACATCAATGCGGAAACGCTGAATTTTGCAAGCGTTCCGCCCATCGCCTCTTTGACGACACGGTAGACGCCGCCACGCACGAACATGCTGCAGCTCTCGACGTAAACCGCGCGCACGGCGTACGAGAACAGCATAATGCCGAGGATGAACCACGGCGCGGCCTTGCCGATGTAGCCTTCGGCTTCGCCACCGGCGTAGTACGCGGACGAGGCCAGGTCATTGAGGACAATCGCAGCGGCACGCCAGAAGGAAATGAAGCTCAGGAGTGCCGTCGTGGCAACGAGAACGCGCGGAATACCGTTGCCGCGGCTGCCTGCGGCAGCAGGGCTGATGGGATTGCTGCTCATGTATGGGTTGCGTTAACTTGCAGGCTAAAATGCTCGCATTTTTCGGGCGTGAAGTCTAGCGCGGGCGAAGGAAGGAAAACCGGCAGCCTATTTCCTTCGCAACAAGTCCTCGATGTCGCCGATTTTTTCACCGAGCAGATTCAATTTGCGTGACAGGCCCTGAATATCGGAAGCGGCCCTCCGGTTGACATCGTAATCCAGCTCACCGCGCAAGCGGTCCTTCGTGTCTTGGCGATTCTGACTCATCATAATCACCGGGGCTTGAATGGCGGCGAGCAGGGAAAGAAAAAGATTCAGAAGGATGAAGGGATAAGGATCCCATGCGGCCTTGCGCAGGATTACATTGGCGGCCACATAGGCTGTAGACAAGATGGCGAAAAGAATGATGAACGTCCACGAACCTCCGAACTGCGCGACGGAATCGGCAACGCGTTCGCCGAGGGTGGATTCCTTTTCGATGATCTCGTTGGGGTGACGGCTGGCTCGCAACCGAACAAGCTGCTGTGACGCATGGAACTGCCTGCCGAGCACCGTAAGCATGTCCATGCCGGCATGAGGCTTACGCTGAAGAAGAACGGCAATGTTGTTGCGTGCGACTTCCAGGCAGGCAGTTTCTTCTATCGCGATCGCCTCGGTCTGATGTGGAGTTTGTTCCAGCATGGAAGCGAAGCCAAAGAATTCCCCATGACCCGGCTCGTCGACCACAACCTCCTGGTGATCTTCGTCGACGGTAGTGACACGAACTCGTCCGGAGATCATGACGTAGGCCTGTCCGCCGGGGTCGCCAATTTTATAGATGCGTTGGCGCGGCGCAAATCGCTTCACTTCGACTTGGCTAGCAAGAACGGCAGCCTCCTCGTCGTCAAGGAGCGAAAAAAGCGGAACGTGCTTCAATTCGTGATGACTGCAGGCCATGGTTCACCTCACCCCGCAAATGTGGATTCATTCGAATCTGACCAGAGCATTTCATAAAAGCGCGGAAACGTTCAACCGGAGGGCCAAACTAGGCAGGAGAACTAGCGTACCGAAGCGGTTCGGAAGGCTTTGGCGCATTCGGCGCAGGGGCAGATATTGCGCAGCTGGTCGTAGCTGTAAATGCCGGTCGAGTGCCCGTCAGTGAAGCCGATCTGAATGGCGTAGCTGCCTACCTGCGTGGCGGTCTTGGCGCCCGGCTTCGGCTTGAACATCGGCAGCACGGGAGACGACGCAAATCCAGTCGCCAGAGACTTCAAAGCTTGCTTCTTCTCGCGTTCGTCATTGCACGTCGCGCAAGGGCACTCCTCGCGCAAATAGGCGAAGTCGTAATGGCTTGTGTGCCCATCCGCCCAGGTGATGTCCACGCCGGTGCCATTCGTAACGTGAATTTTCACGCTGGTAGGCTTTTTTCGGGGGTCCGGGGGAGTTGGCATGATTTCGGAGTGCGTTCAGCCCTTTGATTTTCTGTCGCAGCAATCGCCCGGCGGAATGGGATTTCCATGCGGGCAGGTTTTCGGATGACCGAGAAAAGTGCAAATGCGCTGGTCGAGTTCCGGGCTGATGATGTGCTCGAACTTGCAGGCTTGGGTGTGCGCCTCGGAATCCTCGATGGAAAAAGTGTCCTTAAACAGGCGCTCGGCTAGACGGTGACGGCGGACGACGTCACGCGCTCGCTGGCTGCCCACGGGCGTGAGCTGTACTTGCCCGTTATTCATCGCCACCAAATGCAGATCGGACATGCGCAAGAGGACGCGCGCGGCCGGCTCTTCGCTCACAACCGGCAGCTTTCCAGCGGGCCCGGAAGCGTGCAGGTGCTCGACCTGCGCGGGTTCCCCTTTTTCGCGGCAGGTCCAAATCTGCTCGAGAAGATGATCAAAGCGGATTTCGTCATCCGTGGAAATGGGCGTGCAACAGTCTGCTGTGTCGGCCAGCGGGCAATTCAGCGGATGGCCTGGCCCGTGCTGCGCTGTGTCGAAATGCAAATGCCCATGGGCGAGTTCGATGCGGCGGTCGGCCTGCCGCGCGATGTCCGGGTCGTGCGTGACCATCAGGATCGTATGCCCTGAATTGTGCAGCTCGCGAAATATTTGCAGTACAGTCGTTTCGTTGGCTTCGTCGAGATTGCCGGTCGGCTCGTCTGCGAGAATGATTTTCGGCTGATTGATCAGCGCGCGCGCAATGGCTACACGCTGCTGCTCGCCGCCGGAAAGCTGGGCGGGGAGATGCGTCAAGCGGTCACCCAGGCCCACGCGCTTCAGTGCTTCTTCCGCCTGCTTTTCGTCCGTGACGCTGTGGAAATACTGCGCGAGCATCACGTTTTCCAGCGCCGTGAGATACGGCACGAGATGAAATTGCTGAAACACGAAGCCGACTTTCTCGGCGCGGTAACGAACAAGCTCGCTTTCGCTGAGCTTCGAAAGATCAACGCCATCAACGACCACGCGCCCGGAGGTCAGCGTGTCCAATCCGCCGAGAATATTGATGAGCGTGGTTTTGCCGGAGCCGGATGGGCCCATGAGTGCCACCCACTCCCCGGTTTTTACCGCGAAGGTGATGTCGCCGAGCGCTCGAAGCGAGCCATATCGCTTGGTCAAATCCTCAATGACCACTTGCTTCACCGCGGTCAGCGGAGGAGCCGTAACAGCGGAACTCACGCTTCACCTCGAAAAACCGACGCAGGGCGAATGCTCGCCAGCCGCCGTAGCGGAAACGCACTGAGAATCGCGACGATCACGGTAAACGCCACAGTTACAGGATACACAATCAGCCGCGGCCGCGCCGCCACGCCGAAGACCGCTTTGCCCAATCCAATCGAAAGAAAAATTCCCGCTGCCGCTCCAATCACACCGCCTACAAAACCGAGCAGCGCCGCTTCCGCCAGGAACAGCCGAAGCACGCGCCGCGTCGCTCCCCCGATGGCTTTCATCAAGCCAACGTCCATCTTGCGTTCCATGGCCACATTGGTCATCGCCGCCATCACGCACAGCGCGGTCAGCAGCAGCACGATTCCCACCGTCGCGGTCAGCAAGCCGCTAATGCGGTTGTAAATCTTTGCTTCGCCTTCCGTGAATTGCCGGATGGGCCGCACCTCGGCGTCGGGAATTGCGCGTTGTAGGTTGGCAATGTAGCCTTGAATCTCGCTTGGCGTTCCTGGAACGGTGAGTTCGATATCGTTGATGCGAGCGGGTAAATTAGCCAAGCGCTGCGTCGCCCGCAAGTCAGCTCCGACTTGATCATCTTCCGGGCCGCCGCTGGTAGCAAGCCCGGCAGCCAAGCACGTTTCCTGCTGATCTCCATTGCTCAAGATGAGTTTTGAGCCTTGTTCGACTTGCAATTGCCTACCGATTCGTCCTCCGACCACGCAAATGGGCCCAACAGGAAGTTCTTTAGCAGTGAGCGGAGGAAGTTCTTTGCTGCGGGCCACGACCCACCCGATGACCCTGGGACTGACGCCAACGACCACCGTAGAGAAGGATTTCCCCGACTGGGGTGAAGAAACAGTCGCGATGACGTAGAGTGACGAAGTCGCAGTGACGTGAGCGCTTCCGAGGGTCACAGGTACGGAACGGATTGTGGACTCAGGTAAAGTTTCGGCCCCTGGAAACGATGTATGTTTCGGGAGGACCAGCACGTTTGGCCCAAAGGCGCGAAATTCAGTGGTCAGGCGCCGCTTGGCATCAACCTGAAGATTGAGAAGCGCTGCAGTGACGGCTGCGCCTGCGCCCAACGCCAGCAGCATCACGAATAGGCGGGCGCGGTTGGCACCCAGCAACCGACGGATGATGCGCCAGAACATCGCTCGATTGGTTGTGCGAGAGTCAGGCATCATTCGCCTCGCAGAATGGGGGCCGGCTCATAATGCGAAGCGCGGCGCAGGGGAATGGCGCTGCCCAGCAGCGTGACGGCAGCAGCCAACCCGATCACCACTAGAAAAACGAGTAGCGTTGGTTCAGGCGCAACCCCAAAAATTTTTTCGCCCACGAGGCGCGCCAGAACAATTCCCAAAGCGTAGCCAACTCCTCCGCCCACGAACGCAAGCAACAGTTGTTCCGCTGCGAGGAGGAATCCGACGATGCCGGAGCCCGCGCCCAGCGCCTTCATCAAGCCAATCTCGGTGCGTCTTTCGATCACGGAAGCCGCCGAAGATGCGCCTACGGCCAGCGCCGCCGCAAGCAGGGCCGCTCCCGTGACGAGCCAGAGCAGCACTTGAACGCGCGTGAGAATCTGGCCTTCGCCTTCGGCAACGCGGCGAATCACGCGCACATCCGCGTCTGGTAAGACCTGCTTGATCGAATACGCAATCGACGAAACATACGGACTGCAAGACCATCGCTCGAACTCATCCGGTTTCATGGTCTTCGGATCGCGCCGCGCGAAGTCGTCTTCCGGCTTCGTCATCGCGCTAACATACAGCTTCCGGTATCGTCCTGGCTTGCTGGCCAACTCTTGCGCAATGCCGATTGCCGTCACAATGGAGTCGTCTTCGGGGTCTCCCCCCGAGAGAATTCCTGTAACCTTCAACGAAAGGTTACGCTTCGGAGTGAATATACCTAAAGTGTCTCCGAGCTTTACCCCAGCGCGTGAGGCAAAGGACCGCCCCACGATGCATTCTGCTGCTCCTTCTTTGAACCACCTTCCTTCTACATGCCACCAGGGATTCGTTCTGTCGACGCCGGTTGAATAGGAGCTCCCGTCCGGAAGCGTCACAGAATGATTCAGCCACGTACCAATCATTGTGGTATGCGCAATGACGGTGGGCGTAATCCAGGTTTGCGAAGATGGTGTCCAAGCATCGACTGGCGCTTCAAGAATCGGCGCAAAGGCCACGATGTTGTTGTGCCAGAAAATCGTCTTTAGTTTCGGCAAATCCGCTTCGGGCAAATACGCCCCCGCATTCACCGGCCGGTAATCCACTCCGCCAATTTCCAGCGGCAGCGAATCCGCCTGCGGGGTAACCAGCAGATTCGCGCCCAGGCTGCGGAATTCTTTCGCCAGGCGGTCGCCGACGTCCAGCGCGACGCTCAGGGCCGCCGTCGCCACGGCCATACCGAGAGCCAGGGCCGCTCCGGTCAGGAGCTTGCGGCGCGGACGGCGTCCAAACGAGTCGGCAACGAGTCGAAGAAACATCGTATTTCGGAAAGCGATCGCAGGGGCGAGCTAACTCCTTTCTCTACTGAGGAATCTCCTTTGACGCCTGAACGAGGGCGGAAATATCGATCACCAGTTCTCCTCCATCCACGTGCGAAGGCACCCCAATCGGATTACAACCGCCTTGATTGCCAATCGAAGGAATGTAAATCGCCGACGCGCAGTGCCGGCAAATGACATTCTGCCCGTCCTGGCGATAGCCCTCTGCCCCGCAGATGCGGCAGGCGTCCAATGCCACGCCCCAGCCATTGGGTTTCTTGATGACCATGAACCGCATCGTCTGCGCGCCGGCGTTTACAGTAAAAAGATGCATGTTGCCGTCCTGAACTACGCTCAACGGAACGCGCACGATGTCCCCGGTCGCGTTGATCGCGCGCGCCGAAGGCGACGCCGAATTCGCCCGCGCATAAATGAAATCCGCGGTGAGCACCAGGATCACTGCCAGGGACGCGGTTGCCGCCGCCGCCATCCAGCGGCGCTGGCGGCGGTTCTGCGATTCGAGGAGCCGCTTTTCCGCCTCGTTCAGCGTTTCCTTATCGATTTTCGCCTGCGCTGCCGCTTGCCATTCGCGCAGGATGAGCAGGATGGCCGCTCCGAAAATCAACACGAAGAAAAACACTTCGTTGCGAACAATGGGGCCCAGAATGGCCATCTCCGCCTTGCTCGAAGGCAGCCAACGCGCCTCGCTCAGCTCGTGCAGGCCGGTAAGCGCCAATTGAAACGCCACCAGCATCAAGATAACGCTGGTCACTGAGAAAAAGCGGTGCAGGGGAATCCGCAGCGTGCCCTTGAAAAAAAAGAGCCCCACCGCGATGGCCGCGGCAATTCCGGCGATCGTACCGATCCAGGTCTGCAGCCCCTCGCTGGAAAGCTCCACAGCCCGCAAAATCAGAGCCAGTTCCACGCCTTCGCGCAAAACCATCAGGAAAACGAAGAGAAAAATGCCCCAGCCCGCCGCTCTTCCCGCCCGCTGCGCATACGTTTCCACTTTCTCCTCGATTTCTTTTTTCAGGTGGCGCGCAACGCGGTTCATCCATACGATCATCGTAACAACGAAGACCGAAGCGGCCAGCAGCATCAGCCCCTCGAAGCCGTCTTCGCTGATCTGCCAGCGGTCCAGTGCCACGGCGACCGCCAGGCTCAAAGCCGCGGCCGCCGCTGCGCCATACCAGACAAATCGCGACAGTTGCTCGCGGCCTGTGCGGGAGAGATAGACGAGAATGATGCCAACGACGAGCGCGGCCTCAACACCTTCACGAAGCGCAACTAGAAAAGCCGAAAGCACGGAAACTCCAGTTGTTAGTGATTTGCAACTACCCCATAAGACTACCGCATTACTGGGCTTGGGTCAACCGGACTGTTTTAGTCCGATTTCGCTGCAGCCAAGATAGGGTATCCTGTCTGCCGCCTATGCGCACCCTCCGTCAAGCCTCTACTCTGTTTCTCTCGATGTTCCTCTTCTGCCCCCAGCTCTCCGCACAGGCCCCTTCCTCTCCTCAGTTCCAGCGGGAAGCGGCACACAATGATCTTAAGCAAGCGCAGAAGGTTGCTGGGCTTGGTGACAAGGCTCTGGCCGCGGGGCAACTCGAGGAAGCGCTGGCAGCCTACGAAGAGGCGGCACGCCTCGCCCCGGGCGACCAGGCCATCGTGGAACGCTACGCATCGTTGCGCTCCAGACTGGTGCGCAGCCATGTGGAAGCCGCAGAGCGACTGGCCCTGGCCAGCCGGATGGGTCCTGCAACCGAGGAGTTGGCGGAAGCTCTCCGGATTGACCCCGGAAACGCCTTCGTTGCGGAACGCCAGGCACAGCTAAAAGCAATGGAGGACCAGCCCCCCGCGAAAGCCACGGCAGAAATTCCCGGCTTGCCCAAGCTTCAGCCGCAACCCGGCAGGCACGATTTGAATCTGAACGGCGACACCAAGACCGTCTACGAGCAACTCGCCAGCCTGTTTGGCATCAAGGCAGCCTTTGATCCCGACTTGACGTCTCGCAACACGCGCCTGCGCGTTGACAATGTGGACTTCTACACTGCTGTTTCACTGCTCGCCGCACAAACCGGAACTTTCTGGCGCCCGCTCAATCCCACGTTGATGTTCGTCGCCCCGGACAACCAGGAGAAGCGCCGCGAGTATGGCTTGGAAGCCGAGCAAACCTTCCCGCTCTCATCGGCCGTCGGCCCCGAAGATGCCACCGAGATGCTGCGCATTCTTCGCGAGATTACCGGAGCCACGCGGGTCGGACTCGACACACGCAGCCGAACCATCACCATGCGTGATACTCCGGAAAAGCTCGCGCTTGCCCGTGAAGTAATTCAGCAGTTGGACAAAGCGCGCGGCGAGGTGATGCTGGAGATCGAGCTGCTCGAGGTCGACCGGAACAAAGCGCGCCAGCTCGGCATCTCCCCGCCGACTTCCACGACACTGATTCCCTTGACTGTGAAGGACATCAACAAACTCAAGACTTCGACTACTTTAACCAACCTTCTCACCAACCTCGCACAGGTTTTCGCTGCAAAAGGACTTTCGCCCACCACTTCTCTCTACCCCTTCGGCGGCGGGCTCTCCACCTTCCTGCTGACGCTTCCCACTACCGCCGCGAATTTCTCCGACTCGCTTTCGCTGGTGCAGAGCGGCAGGCAAGTTCTCCTCCGTGCGCAAGACGGCAAGCCCGCGACCTTTTTCGTTGGCGATCGCTTTCCGATCACGCTCTCTCTGCTCTCCGGGAGCCTTGGCAACGGGTCCACCATCTCGTCGACGGGAGCTTTGACTGGGACCATTTTCCCGGAAACGCAATTTACGGTCGGCAACAATCCGGGCGCCCTTGTGGCCAATAATTTTACTGGAGGCACTCTGCCCGACCTTGCGGTCGTATTTAACGATGCCAACACCCACACTTTCACGATCTTGCAAAATCGGGACAGCGGGAACTTTGCGGTGTTCACGCCGCAGCCCATAACCCTCAGTGCCAATGAAACTGGACAGGTAGCTATCGCCACAGGGGTTTTCCGAAGCGACACCACAAAGTTCTCGACGACTCAGCCGCCGGACGTGGTCCTGGTGAACTCCACCTCGCACAACATTTCTGTGTTGCTGGGCAATGCTGACGCCAACGGCAAGGCCAACGGAACTTTTGCCGAAGCCGCCGGGTCTCCGTTTGCCGTGGGTACAAATCCCAGCTCAGTCGTGGTCGCGGATTTCAATGGCGACGGCTTTTTGGACATTGCCGTCGCGAATCAGGGAGACAATTCCATTTCCTTTTTCAAGGGAAATGGCGACGGAACTTTCGCTCAATTCCCCGGTTCGCCCTTCAAACTGATAAATACTTCCACGATCACGGAAAACGCACCCGTCGCGATGGTCCACGCGAATTTTCGGAACAAGATCATCAACACGACCAATAATGCCCCGGAAGTGGACCTCGCCATCGTGAATCAAGCCTCGAACAACGTCACCATTCTTCTCAGTTCCGTGGACCAGAATAATAACGTCACATTTGCGGAAGCTGCGAATTCGCCGATACCCATGGGCAGTACTCCCGTGGCCATAGCGACCGGCGATTTGAACGCCGATGGCGTGCCAGACCTTGCGATTGTGAACCAGGGCGACGCCACGGTGTCGGTTCTCCTCGGCAGCAGCAATGCCGACGGCACGTTCACCGCTGCTTCAGGATCTCCCCTGCAAACCTCTACGAATCCGGCGGGAATCGTTATCGCCAATTTCGCCAACGGCACGGTGCCTGACATTGCGGTGACGAACAAAGGCGCGAACACGCTCGGCGTTTATCTTGGCCAGGGTCAGGGCACTTTCGCCCAGCGCATTGAGATCAACGCTCCGGCTTCTCCTTCAGCCATCATCTCCTCCATATTAACGAGCAGCGGCTTGCCCGATGTCGCGTTGACTGCGACGGGAACCACCGCGAATCAAGGGATCGTCGCGGTCATTCAAGATTCGTCCAGTTTCGCGAACTCCACCACCAACACCAACGGCGTGGGACAGACTCCCTATCCTGGCTCGGAGTACGTGGATCTCGGCGTGAAAATCAAAGCCACGCCGTCGCTGCATCCCAACAACGAGGTCACTCTCCAGCTCGAATTCGAGATTCGCGCGCTCTCCGGCTCTAATGTCAACGGCATCCCGGTCATTTCCAACAGGACCCTGACGCAAACGGTGCGCGTGAAAGAAGACGAACCAAGCCTTATTGGCGGCATTGCCGATGTGGAGGAGACGCGCACTATCACGGGGCTCCCAGGCTTCGCGGGGCTCCCCGGCGCGGGCTACGCGTTTGGTGTCAGGAGCAATTCGCTTCAAGATACGGAGCTTTTGATTGTGATCACTCCACGCAGATTGCGGCTTGCAGATCATGTGACGCGGACGATTTTCGCGGGCCGAGGCGATCCTGGCGCCGGACGCGGCGCTGCCGCTCCCGGGACCCTTCAGTCTCCCTCGCCCGAGAACCGGCCTCAGCCATGATTCACTGAAACGGCCACAGTTTTTAGGGAAGCGGTTCGAACACCACGATCGGCTGATACGTCCGGGGAACCACTGCTTCGGCGATGGCGATGAGCTTGTCCTGCTGACCGAATACGCGCAGGCGCGGTGGCTTCGCCTCGCCGCCGTCGAGTTCGGTCGTCGCGCCCGGCGACGGCTCGACGCGGCCCGGCTGGAGTTGCGAAAGCAAAATGTTGAATTTCGCGCCGTGCCGCACGCGCTTTTCAATCACTGGAAGCACACTAGCGCGCGGAAGATTGGGCAGCAGGTTTTCCAGCCGGATCAGGCAGTCCGCGAATTTTCCGGACTTCTTGGCTTCCAGGAGCTCCTCGAGCGTGATCGCCTGCTCCATCGAAAATTCTCCCACGGCCGTGCGCATAATTTCCGCCAGGTGCGCGCCACACCCGAGCTTCTGCCCCATTTCATGCGCCAGCGAGCGGATGTACGTGCCCGAGGAACACTCAATGACGAAGCGCGCGATATTCCCTTCGATCTCGATGAGCTTGTAATCGAACAGTTCGACTTCGACAGGCTTGAGTTCGACCGGCTGTTTCTTTCGCGCTAGTTCATAAGCGGGCCGGCCGTGAACCTTCTTTGCGGAAAATGAAGGCGGCTTCTGTTCGAATCGCCCGATGCGTTCCGAGGCAAATTTTTCGAGCACCGCTGCGTCCAATGCCAGGGCGACATCCGGGCCCCGCGCTTCGCCGTCGGAGTCGTACGTGTCCGTGGCAAAGCCAAAACGGAAACCTGCTGTGTAACGTTTTCTCCGCCCCGCATAGAACTGCACCAGCCGTGTGGCCCGCCCCAGCAGCAAGACGAGAACGCCCGTAGCCAGCGGATCGAGCGTTCCGAGATGCCCGATTTGCCGGAATCCCGCCAGGTGGCGCACCGCATCCACCACATCGTGCGAGGTCTTCCCCTTCGGTTTGTTAATGACGAGTGCGCCGTCAAACGGCGCCGGCTGTGGCTGGCGTGGCATCCTTACTTCACGGAGCGGAAGGATTGTCCTTCTTCATTTCCCTTAAGAGCTGCTCGATCCGCTCGACGTGTTCCTGCGAAAGATCCAGGGTGAAATGCAGCTCCGGGACGCGGCGAAGCTGGAGCCGCTCGACCAGTTCTCGCCGGATGTAGCCGGAAGCGTGTTCCAGCGCCTTGATCGCGTCGGATTGTTCCTTGTTGGTTCCCTTCACACTGATGAACACGCGCGCGTGCTTCATATCCGGCTGGACGCGCACTTCGCTGGCGACAACACTGCCTTCCAAGCGCGGGTCTTTCAGTTCGCCCGCCAGCATGGCGTTGATTTCGTGCGCGATCTCCTCGCCCACGCGTTCGTGCCGGTGATTTGCTGGACTCATAGGCGCCCTTACTGCACTTTCTAAATAATATCGACTGCTTGGTTGATCAAAAAAGAGCCGAGGATGCGATCTGCCTCGTCCAGAACCTTCTGTAAGACTTCCTTGACATGCTTCTCTTCATTCGAAAGCGTGACCACGCCGACCACCGACCTCTGCCACGTGTCGTGATGCTCCAGCTCCGCCACCGCCACGTTGAATTCGCGACGCAGCTTGTCCTTCAAGCTGCGCAAGACCTGCCGCTTGTCCTTCAGCGATTGCGCGTCCGGGATGTGCAGCTCGAGGGTGAGCAGGCCGACCGGCATGAGCGGCTCCGGGGGACAGATACCAGCTATTTGCGCGACGCGGCGGTGTTGATGTTCGTCTTCTCGGCCGCTTCCGCGGCGCTGATCTTCGTGACGCTGAAGCACTCAAGGATGTCGCCGACCTTGATGTCGTTGAAATTCGCCACGCCCGCGCCGCATTCAAAACCGGTGCGCACTTCGCTGGCGTCATCCTTGAATCGCTTCAAAGAGCTCAGCTTAGAGGTGTAGATCACCGCGGAATCTCGAATCACGCGCACCTGCGCGTCGCGCTTGAGGATACCGTCCACGACGTAGCAGCCCGCAATCGTCCCCGCGCCCTTGACGCGGAACGTGTTGCGCACTTCCGCGCGCCCCAGATACGTTTCCGTGACCACCGGCTCCAGCAGGCCTTCCATGGCCTTTTTGATCTCGTCCGACACTTCATAAATGATCGTATGCGTGCGGATGTCCACATGTTCCTGCTGGGCCAGTTCCAGTGCCTTGCGGTCCGGCCGGATGCCGAAAGCGATGATGATCGCACCGGAAGCCGACGCAAGCAGCACATCGTTTTCCGTGACGGCGCCGACCCCGGAACCAATAATCTTCAACTTCACCTGATCCGTGGACAGTTTCGGCAACATTTCGCTCAGAACTTCCACCGAGCCCTGCACGTCTGCCTTGATGACGATCCCCAGTTCCTTCACGTCACCGGCCTTGAGTTGTTCGTGCAACTGATCTAGCGTGATGCGCGAGCCGCTGCTGCGAGCCATCGCTGCGTCGCGTTGCTTGCTCTGCCGGTATTCCACGATGTGGCGTGCCTTGGCTTCGTCGGTGACCTGGAAGAGGTCTCCTGCTTCCGGTATGCCCTGCAATCCGAGCACTTCGACAGGCGTGGAGGGCGGCGCATCTTTCGCGATCCGTCCGCGGTCGTCGAACATCGCTCGAACTTTGCCGAAGACGGAACCGCAGATGAAGAAGTCGCCGGCGTTCAACGTGCCGTTTTGCACCAGAACCGTGGCCACCGGGCCGCGGCCCTTGTCCACGCGCGATTCGAGGACCGTGCCGGTCGCGGGAGCGTCGGGATTGGCGCGGAGCTCACGCAAATCCGCCACCAGCAGGATCGTTTCGAGTAGTTTCTCAATGCCGATTTTCTGCTTCGCGGATACTTCCACAAATTCCGTGTCCCCGCCCCAATCCGCGGACATCAATCCCACGTCGGCGAGCTGGCGCTTTACGCGATCCAACTGCGCTTCCGGTTTGTCGATTTTGTTGATCGCCACGATGATCGGTACCTTTGCCGCCTTGGCGTGGTCGATTGCTTCTTTTGTTTGCGGCATGACGCCGTCGTCAGCCGCGACGACCAACACAACGATATCCGTCACCTTCGCGCCGCGCGCGCGCATCCGCGTAAACGCTTCGTGGCCCGGCGTGTCCACGAAAACCACCGCTCGGTCGTTCACTACCGCTTTGTACGCGCCGATGTGCTGCGTGATGCCGCCGGCTTCGCCCGCGGCTACGTCAGCCTGGCGAATCGCGTCAAGCAAACTCGTCTTGCCATGATCTACGTGCCCCATCACCGTCACGACCGGTGGCCGTGGCTTCAGGCTTTCCTTGGTTTCCTCCCTCGCGACCTCCAGGACCATTTCTTCTTCGAGAGAGACCACGCTCACCACGCCGCTAAAGGCCTCCGCCAGAGTCGTCGCTGTTGGAACATCCAGCGCCTGGTTGATGCTGGCGAACACGCCGCGATCGAGCAAGTTTTTCAAAAGATCCTTCGCGCGCACGTCCAGCTTTTCCGCAAGCTCCCGAATCGTGATGCCTTCCGTGATGGTGACCTCGCGCGGCGGACGCGGTTCCGGCGGCGTAATCACCGCAACCGCTGAACTCCGTCCTGCACCAGGACGCTGGCGCGTAGGGTGCAGCTTACGCTCCCCCTCAATCTCCCGCTTATCGGCGATGGGGCGCTGCCGCTGTGGCGGCTTGCGGGTATACAACGGCTTACCGGGCTCCGCCTTCGGTGGTAACTTTTCCGGAAATGGCGGCAGCATGCCGGGACGACCCGGAGTGCGCGGCCCCGGACGCGTGCCCGTCGGCATTGGTCCGCGCCGCTGTTCAAAGGGTCGCGATGGCGTCCCGCCGGGTCCGCTTGCGCGCGGGGCGGACGTCCGTCCTTGCCCAGATTGTTGTGGCCGCATGGGCTGGCCCGGACGCGGACCGCCTGCGCGCGAACCAGGCGTCGTGCCCGGCACGGGTCCACGGTTGCCGGTCGGCAATGGGCCACGATTTCCTGTCGGCGACGGCCGAACTACTGCGCCAGGCCGAGCAGACGCTCCGGGACGCGCAGGAGCGGCGGCAGGACGCGTCGCAGAAGGTTGCGCGGCAGCGGGAGCGGTGGCTGCGGGCCGCATCGCACCGGGTTGGCGGCCAGTCGGAGCAGCAGGGCGCGCGGCGGGAGGAGCTTGCCCCGCTGGCACAGCCGGGCGAATCGGTGTTGGTGCAGTCGGCTTCGCCGCTGTTGGCGCAACGCTGAACGCGGGGGCGGCGGGCGCCGAAGAGGTAGCCTCGGACACTAGCGCTGCCGGTGCAGCGGGCTTTGCCACGTGTGGCGCCGGAACCGCAGGAGCAAGTGGTTTTGGCGTCGCAGGCGAAACGCTTGCTTGTGACGGCGCAGATGCCCCAGCAGGCCTCATCCGCGCGGCCTTCGCCGCAGCATCCTTTGCTTCTTTCTCCGCTTTGGCAGCCGCTTCCGCCTGTGCTTCCGCCTCGGCGGCTCCCTGAATCTGTTTGCGCACTTTTTCAGCGACATCCGCAGGGATCGAGCTGGAATGCGTCTTCTTTTCCGTGACGCCATAGCCAGGCAGCAGGTCAATGATGGCTTTGGCCTTGACCTCGAGTTCTCGAGCCAGTTCGTTGATTCGGACTTGGTTTGCGTCAGTCATGCGCTCTGTTTGGACTACGATTTCGTTTCCTCCGCCTGCTCCGCATCGCCATCTGTATTTGCGGGTTTAGCCTCGGCAACCGCCTCTTCCACTTCGGCAGGTTCGTCAGTTGCTTCGGCAGTTCCAGCGGCGTCCACCGGTTCCTGCGTCTCTGCGGCTTCTGTTGAGGCTTCAGCCTCTTCGGCAGGAGTCTCGGCACTGGCGGCTTCTTCGCCCGTTGCAGTCGCTTCGCCGGTTGCCGCCGCTGTTTCCGTGCCGCTCTCGTAAAAGCGGTTCACCGCCTGATAAATCTTGTCCACCATCTTTTCGCCGATGCCCGGAATCTCCATCAACTGTTCCGGCGTCATCCCCGCGAGCTTTTCAACGGAATTGATTCCCGCGGCTTCGATCTTTTCGATGGTCTTTGCACCTACGCCCGCCAGCGAAGTCAGCGGCGTTGCCGGCGCGGTTAGCGCCGTCATCTGCTCTTCGATTTCCTGGCGCTTCTCTTCTTCGCTCTTGATGTCAATGTCCCAGCCAATCAGCTTGCTCGCCAGCCGGACGTTCTGTCCCTTCTTGCCAATCGCCAGGGAAAGCTGCGAATCCTCCACGATCACTTCCAGCTTCTTGTTTTCCGGATCGGTGATTTGCACGCGCGTCACTTTCGCGGGACTCAACGCCTTCTGAGCGAACGCTACCATCTCTTCGCTGTACGGAATGATGTCAATCTTTTCGCCGCGCAGTTCGCGGATGATCGACTGCACGCGCATGCCTTTCATGCCCACGCACGCGCCCACGGGGTCCACATCCTTGTCGCGGCTCATCACGGCTACTTTCGTACGCTCGCCCGCTTCGCGCGCCGCAAAACGAATCTGCACCGTGCCGTCATAAATTTCCGGCACTTCCATCTCGAACAGGCGCTGCACCAAGCTCGCGTCCGCGCGCGATACAATCACCTGCGGCCCCTTCGCCGCGCGGTCTACCATCTTGATTACCACTCGCAGCCGCTCACCGATGTTGTACGTTTCGAGCTTCGACTGCTCGCGCTTGGGCAGCCGCGCTTCCGTCCGGCCCATGTCGACGATCAGGTCCGGCCCTTCAGCACGCTTCACGATCACCGTCACCAGCTCGCCCACGCGGCCGTTGTACTCGTTGAAAATCGTATCGCGCTCGGCCTCGCGCACTTTCTGCAGAATCACCTGCTTGGCCGTCTGCGCCGCGATTCGCCCCAGCACGTCCGTCGGTTTCGGGCCAAGAATTTCCGTGCCGATTTCCGCCGCAGGATTCTTCTTCTTGGCTTCCGCCAGCGCGATCTCTTTCTTCGGGTCGGTCACTTCCTCGACCACCACATGCACGGAGAACACGTCCACCTGCCCGGTTTCTTGATTGAACTTCGCGCGCAGATCTTCTTCCGTCTTGTAATACTTCCGTGCCGCCACTACCATCGCGTCTTCAATCGCGGACACCACGATCTCCGGCTCGATGTGCTTCTCACGGCTCAGCATTTCAATCTGTTGGTAGAGCAAATTCGCCATATCTCGTTCCCTAATCTCTTTTCCGATTCTCTGGCCGCTAAAACTCCACGACCAGATTCGCCTTGCGGATCATCTCGAGCGGCAGCTCGACCGTCCGTGCTTGCTTGCCTTTCAGCTCCATGCGGACTTTCCCATCCGCAAAGCCCGCCAGCCGTCCCTCAAAAAACTTGGCATCTTCCACCGGTTCAGCGGTGGTAATTTTCGCCAGCCGCCCCTTGAAGCGCTCAAAATCGGCCGCCTTCTTCAGCGCCCGGTCCATCCCCGGCGAACTGACCTCCAGAATGTACCCCGGCCCGGGTATCAGCTCCTCCACGTCGAGAATCACGCTCAATTGCTGGCTGACCCGCTCGCAATCCACGTGGCTGATCTTGGGATACGGGTCGTGCACCACCTCCGCGCTCCCCAGCAGCCCCGCAGCATCGCTGATTGCTGCCGGCGGCTTGGGTACCCGGTCGATGTACACGCGCAGAAACCGTTGTTTGCCGATCTTCCATTCGACATCAACGATTTCCAGGCCTTCCGAACGCGCCACCCTCTCGGCCGCGTCGCGGATTTTCTCCAAATCCACGCAGAGACTCCCCGACCTTAGCCGGTCCGCAATGCACTCCGTCCGGCGTCAACAAAAAAGTGGGCTTGCGCCCACCTCGTCGTTCGACCGCTTCAGAGCGAAATTAGAGTATATTCCCGCTACACGGCAAAAGCAAGATACGGGGGATTTGGCCCCGCAAGGTCAGGTTAAGCCGCGCTAGGTGCTATAGTTTCCCGTACCTGGAAAAGGAATCAGAGCGGAATTGGATATGCGACCCATTCCATTGCTCACCTTGTTCATCGCTCTCGGTATGGCGGCCGTCGGCTGCGATGCAAGTCACGGCGGAAAATCGGAGAAGTCACCTTTGATTATCTTCCGTAATGCAGATGGCCGAACACTCACAGCGGAGGATCTCAAGGGAGTCGTCGGAACCTTTCGGTATGAGATCGTTGGGGATACGAATGTCCCCAGCGAAGCGCGGTCACCGCACCAGCAAGCGCGTCAAGCAGGAGGCCAGGGAGATTACAAGAAGGCTCTTAACCTTCTTGAGCGGGCCTCGGCCCTCGCCCCGCAGTGGCCCTACCCAGTCTATGACGCGGCCTACACACATCTGCTGATGAAGGACTTTGATGAGGCGCGAGGATTACCGTAAGACCTTGGAGTTGTCGCCACGCGGCTTTTTCACCGCGATTACCGCTCTCGACACACTGGAACGAGAGAAAAAAGGCGACCTGCCGACCGGAACTTATCTTGCGTATTTGTCCTTAGAATGGGCGCAAGATCCTGTGCAAAAGATCAAAGCAGTGCGCCAATTGGTCGAGCATTTGCCACAGTTTGCGCCCGCATGGAAGGAGCTCGCTGCACTCACGAATGATGACAAGGAGCGGATTGCGGCTCTTGATAGGGGGCTGGCTGCCGATCCGGATGCCGAGACCAAGGGCACGTTGCTGGTCAATAAGGCCCTAGTGCTAAATCTCCGGGGAGAGCATGAAGGAGCGGTTCGATTGCTTGGGGAACTGGCCCTTGACCCTAACTCGACGCTTGGTACCGAGTATTTGGCCAAGGCTTCCTTGGCGATGCTGGTAAAGAAATAGACCTCGCCCCCCGCAAGTTTCACGGTGAGTGATGTCGACTCAAGCTAAGTGTACAACCGTATCTAACGCAACGGCGGGGAGAACTCCGTCAAAGCCATAAAAGTCGATTCAATCTTCTCCGCGAGCTTTCCGTTCGCTTCCGATTTAGCTTGCACGCTTTTCCATTCCAGATCATCGCGAAACGCCTTCCAGTTAGCGTCCGCAGCCTCCCGGCTCGGGTGCGCGAGAATATAGACGAGCGTCTTGCCCTTCAGTGGCTCATCGGTTGGCGTCCAGTACGCGATGCTCCGCATCCCGTGCTTCTCAAAGAGCGCCATCGTATGGTCGCGAAAGCGAGCCAGCAGGTCGTCCAGCTTGCCTTCATAGGCGTGATAAACGCGCAACTCGTAAACCGCAGCCGAGGTTGGCCCAGTGTCGGCCCTTTCATCGGCCATCGGCTTTTCCGGGTTCCCACGTCTTTCTGAGCGCAAACTTCTCCAGGCAGCCGCCGGGAGCAGCGCTGCCGCAGGAATCGATTGGAGCAAGGTTCGTCTTTTCATCCCGGCATTCTACCAGAATGCGAACTTGCGATGCGATTGCGAAAACCCCCTGCAGCTGTCCTTTTACCCAGACGCAGGGTGTGAACTCCGGGACGGTTCGAGAAAGAAATAGGAAGATTGGAACTCCGTCGAGAAGAGATTTCCGGTTATAGTACTCACCTTGCCTACTAGTCGACTTCCGGCATGCCTGCCGTAAGTTCAATAGCCGGTTCAAGTTCCGAGACATTTCATTCCGTGTAGCATCTATGGCATCTCCAGTGCCGACCTTATCAAGCTCACCCAAACATTTGAGGAGGCTTTAGCGATGAAGCAAGCAGCTCGAATTGTCTTTTCCACCCTGATTAGCCTAATCCTAGTAACCGCGGGCTGGGCATTCCCCACAACCACCAACGACGCTCACTCCAGATTGACAAACCAAGACGCTTCTGCTCAATCGCAGTCTGTGTCCGGAAAGATTACCGCCGTTGCGAAAGACTCTTTTACTCTCGCCGTGGGATCGGTTGCAACGTCAACACCGGGGCAGCAGTTCCAGCAACAGAACAGCCCAAAAACGATGACCTTCCTCATTGACAAGAACACGACCGTAGAGGGCAAACTCAAAGTCAATGCCAACGCCGACGTCACCTACCGCGAGGACAATGGCAGATACGTGGCGATCAGCGTCCGCGTTACACCTTAATCTGACCTAGGTTTCTTCCGTTCGTCTTGGGGGACCTTTTGAAAGCGCCTTGATCGCTCTTCGAGAGTTAGTTTGGCCGCCTTCGAGGAGCCCCAAGACGGACGCTGCGCCCTTTTATCGGTCGAAGCTGTATCCGAGTTTATTCACGGTGTCACTCTCGGCTGACACGGCGCAAGATGGCTCTTCCGGAACCCTCCATTTGAAGGTCGCGCCTAACTTCGCGCCGGAACGTTCGTGGGGATGCTGGGCTGCGTCCCTTTGGGTTCTCTTGCGATCCAGGAGGGTGGGTCACTGGCAGGAAACGATTCCATGGACGCCTCATCCACAATGTCGAGGTCTTGAGGGAAATCTGAGATTTCAAGTTCTTGAGCCGTGGAGTGCTGCGTGGACAGAGGACCTCGATCTTGCTGCGGCTTCGCCATAACACTGCTTCCTAGTCCTAACCAAAAAATAATACCACCGTCCGCGTAACTGTGACTTCCTTTCACTTCGGCACACTTCGCACACCGCTGTCGCCATCGTTAGGGAAATCCGCTCAAAGAGTAAGGCGCTCGTGCGTCGCAGGCGCGCATTTTATGGTTGCGGGTGCGGGAGCGCCTTGGCGCGCTCTTCGATCGCTGCCGGAAAAACAGGAAATCCCTGGGGCGGCCGGCCACGCGTGATCGCCCAATGTTCGAGCCAACCCGCGCCTTCTTCTCCGACGTAAGTATCTGGCAGCCCATAGGCCTGATCGCTCAACGCATCTTCCAGTGTGATAAAGCGATAGCCCCGTTTGCGCATCAGGTCCAGGAGGTCTCCGATGTGCTCGGCCTCGAGATTGTTCGCATGAAGCAACAGAATCTGCTTCGGCTCGTAGCCCAGCAGATCCTTCGCGAGTTTTTCGTCATAATCAAAAACCGCTGCATGATAAGCCAGGTAGGCGCTCACCACTTCCTGTTGCAGCGCGGTGTCACCGCGTTTTTTCGCGTCGTCGTAAACGCCTGCGAAATGCCAGTCCCACGCATCAAGCGTGACCGGTGCAATGCGGTAGCCGCGCGCCACAAGAAACGCCTCGGCTTCGCGCCGGGTTTGCAAATCGCGGCCCGTGTCGAGGTACGGATGGCGAAAATACCGCAGCTTCAGCTTGTGCTGGGCGAGGAGAAGGCTCGTAACCGTCTCGCCCTGGATGACGGATTCTTCAAACTCCTTGAGTCCCGCTCGATTAAGCGACGTGTGTCCGTACGAGTGGTTTCCCAGTTCAAACCCGGCGTCCAGCCAAAGATTCAGAGCTCGGATTCGTTCGTCCACTTCTCCCCAGTGGAAATAAAGCTTTCGCTCGTTCACGAAACCCACCGCGGGAATCTTCTGCTGCTTCAAAGTCGCAAGCAGCTTCGCCGTCATTTCGGTGATCTCCGCGGCAGACATGGAATTCGCCGCGCCCGCAGGCAGATCGTCAATCGTGATGGCCACCTGCCGGTCTGGCGGGGCGCCTGCGCCGGACGCGAGCGTTCCCATTGCCATGAGCACAATGAAAAACAGGCAAAGAAATACCACGATTGGCTTCATGTGAATCTCCCGCGCACGATATCTTTGTCAACGAATCGGAAGTCGTTTCCGATTTGCTTCAGAGGCAGATGGCATTCTACGCGGAACACGAGCGGAAAGAAAAACGCCCCGACCAGGTCAGGGCGTCTTCGCAAAAAGTCAGAGGCGCAAGGGTCTTGCGAAGCAGGAGAAACCCTGTCTCGCAAGACGGGAACTACTGTTGCGGCTTTGTGGCAGGCGGTGTTGTCCCAGCCGGCTTCGCTGTGGCCGGCTTTTGCGGCGTGGCGGCTCCGGCCTTGATCGGGTAGGCCTGATCGAACAGACGAATGATGTCCTGCGTGACATCAATCTGGTTTGAAGCGTAGAGAATCGGCGTGTTCTGCGCCGATGTATCCAGCACGATCGAGTAGCCGTTCTCGCGCGCGTAACGGTCCAGCACGTCCACCATTTTACGTCCGATGCGGTCGATCACGTCGCCCTGCGCGGCGTTCACGTCTTCTTGATATTCATTGTTCTTGCGTTCGAGCTGCGCCGCGAGCCGCTGGCCCTCTTTGGTCAAGCGGGCTTCTTCGTCGGCACTCAGCTTTCCAGCGCTGTTACTAAGACGCTGCCGGAGATCGTTGATCTGTTTATTGAGATTCTCGAGCTCCGTTTGCCGCGGCGCGAATTGCGACTGCAATTCCGCGGACGCCTGTTTTCCTTCGGCGGTGGCCACGATGGCCGAGCGAATATTGATGACGCCGACTTTTGCCGGAGCGGCCGCGGGAGCCGCAGCGGTTCCTTGCGCCCAGGCCGTGCCCGTGCTGAGAAGTGCGGCGGCAATCAGAGCCGCCATTCGAATCGAACTATTGCATGACCCTTGAGCGGTCAACATTCTGGAATTCACTTTTTTCTCCTTGTTATGGTTCGCCCCGGCGAACCGAGACCAACCTGCGCCAAGTTAGCTTGGCTTCTTAGAATCTTTCCCGCCATCCAGCAGGTTAAAATGACGCGCTGCAAACCCAAGAGTATATCCGAGCGACTTCGTCTGTCGCAATCGGAAAGCGCGCCGCGGAGTACATCCTCCCTCGTTCGAATCGGTTTGCCGTTCGCGATTCCCTGCTTCCATTTGCCGCTCGAAACGTCTTTCGATCCAATTTACTTGCTAAAATTCCACTTAATTTGGCAGCGGGAACAGGAGCACCCGGTTATTGGCCTGATCCGCGATGACGGCCAGATTGGTGAATGTTTGAATCGCCGCGGAAAAGATGGATTTAGCACCGATCCCAAGCGTCTCCTTGGTCCTGAACGTTTGCGAATCCACGACCGAAATGGTGTTACTCAGGGAATTCACGGAGAGTATCGTGCCCGTCTGGAAGTTGTGGGCGATCGCGACGGGATTGATGCCCACGGGGATCGTCCGCGTCTGGCTGTTGTCCGGATTGAATGTAGTGATCTGGTTACCCTGACTGGAAACCACGTAAAAGAGGCCGGGGTTCGTGGTGCCGGTGCCCGTGCCGCTGGTGGGAGTGTTAGGAGGCACGGAGGGATCAAACACAATGCCCGTGGGCGTGGACTGAATCCCGGAGATCGACGCCGTGGTTGACTTGACCGGCGTAGTCCCGCCGATGTCCACAACGTCAAGCGCACCGGAAGCTGCGGAGGCGCCATTCAAGATAAGACAGGTAACCACAGCCTGACCGCGCCCACTTGTGCCGCGGTCAGGGTCGATAGCGACGGCGATGGGATTGGGATCTACGGCAACGGTGGTGACTGTCGGCTGGGCAATCTTCTTGGAAGCATTGGTGGGGTCAACGGCCAGAGGCGTGAGATCGAGAGTGGAAATGTTGTTCGAATTGGTATTCGCAACGACAGCCAGGTTTGTTTCCTGATCGATGGCGACGCCGCTCGGGCTTGTGCCGACGGCCACGTCGGTGATTGTTACGTCGCCAAGGGTTTTGAGGTTCACCGGGTCAATAATGGAAACGGTGTTGGCGGTGTTGTTAGTCACGACAGCGACCCCCGAGGTGTTGGCTGGCTGACCGATGTAAGCAAGCCGGGGAAGAACAGCGACGCCCGTCGGTGTCGCACCCGTAGCGATGTTCTTCACGGTCTGAGAAAAGATGTTCGCGGGGTCCAGGCTGATGACAGAAACTTGATTGCAGCCGGAGCCAGCGTTGGTCACGAGGGCGAGATTGTGCACTTCATCGATGGCCACGCCGCCGGGCGCAGCGGCGGTAAGAGGGGCGCTCGTCCCGCAGCCCGGAAGGGGTATCTCTTCCAGCACGGTAAAATCGGTCACGTTCGAATTGACGCCAGCGCTACTGATCACGTCAAGAGCGAAGTGGCGAGGTCCGGCAAGGATGTTCAGAGTGCCACCGGCGGGGTTCGGAACAGAAACTGGGATCGTGACGTCGATTTCGTGGCTGTTCACGAATGTGAAATTGCCCAATGACGACGATGCAAAAGGCACGCCGTCCAGACGCACTTGCGACCCCGAGTCGAAGCCCGTGCCAAAAATTTGCACGCCGCTGACCGCCGTTGGCGCCGTTCCAAGCGTGATCTTCACGGCCGCGGCGAGGTTCGTCGGCGTTGCGAAACTCGCCGGGTCAATCGCTGGAGTTCGCACCCGTTCGATATGCACGGGCTTAATGTTGCCAAGTTTGAAGACGGTCATGTTGTCACTGCCGGAATTCAAGACCAGTGCCAGATTGTTAACGGCATCGATGGCTATGGTACCGGCTATGGAGACGTTCACCGGTGCAGGAGTGGTTGAGCCACAATTTGCGGCACACACCGTGGCGAGGTCACTTTGCTTGGTATCCACAATGGCAGGGCGCTGAAAGAGTGAGGGATCCAAGAGGGACACCTGGCCTGTAAAGGCAAGCGAGCCAACCGCCGGCCCCGTTTTAGGATTAAGTGAAAGCGCAGTGTTGCTGAAGGGCTGAAACGCCACGTTGGTGGCGCCAAGTTCAAGATTTCCGGTGCTTGCCGAACCGGTGGCTCCAAGAAAAACCGTCATGGGAGTGACACCCTGGTTCTGCGCGTCTATGAAATTAAACTGGCTGGACGTGGCGTTGGGGTCCGCGATAATGGCTTGGCGCGTCACCGGATTGATGGCGATGCCGGTGACCGATTGAGATACCTGATAGGTGAGGAAGGGAACCCCGGAACTGGCAGTGCAACTGGAGCCAGTGGCACAGGAGACCGTATCGTCCACATCCGGCTGAAAATATTGAAAATTATTGGCATCGAGCACGTTGGCCACCGAGAAGGATCCGTTGAAATTCGTTTTTTTCGTGCCGGCCGGTAAACCGCCGATGAGCACGGTTCCAGGATTGCCGGGAACCAGATTGTGCGCGGTAGAAGTCGTAACGGTAACAACATTCGATGCGCGAGCCGCACTGGCAATTCCCACAGACCCCGAAGAGGGATTGGCGAGATTCACCGCAGAGATGATTCCCGCGCCGCCGGGAGTCACGTAGGCAAGGTGCGCACCGGCTTCGAATGCGACTTCGGGATTCGATCCCGTAGCCAGAGTTACGTAGCCGATAGGGCAGTAAGTTTGCACCGGGGCGATACCAAGACAGGGGGAAGGGCTGGCATTAACGTTCAGGTTGGGGTCCAAATTTACGATGAGACCAATGTTTGTTGAGGCGAAGGCCACCAGGGCGCGATGCAAAAAGGGATCAATACCGACAGAGTATGGAAACGGTTGAACAAATGAAGGATTGGCTGGGACGGGAGCAGGAATTACGCCGCTCAGGTCCACCACTCCTCCCGGCTGCAAGGTGCCGGAAGGAATGGAAAGCACCGAGAGACTCCGGCTGGCATAGTTCACTACAACGGCGACATGCAACTGGTCGTCCACCGCTACAGCAGTCGCGACGTTGCCTCCCGAGGAAGCCGAGCCGGCGACAGTAGGCGTACCACTTGCCAGGTTGATGATTTGAACGTTGTTGGAGTTCACGCCGGCGAGTGTCACGACCGCGTAACCGAGAACGGAATCAATGGCAATCCCGCTGGGTACCGAGGTCGCGGCGAAGGAAATGAGCGGCAAGGTCGGCGCGTCATAGATGATGGAATTTGGAGGGGCTGCGATTGCAGCCAAGGCAAGCTTGTTGTTGTTAGTGTCCAACGGCGCGTCGTTGTTGCCATAATCCGGAATTACAGCGACGTTTCTATAGGCAGTCGTTGCAGTGGGGAGGGCAAAGGGGCCTGGAGAGGTCGAATACTGCACGCTTAGCGGAAAGAGTCCAGCGTGAGCGCCCGTTCCGATGGAATCAGGCAGAAATCCGGTAATTTGCCGCGCGCTAGCGACCGTCGTATTTTTCTGGGTCAGGTTATTGAAAAGAGCCTTAACAGTAGCAAAGTTTGCGTCACCAAAATAACCGCCGTCAATGGAGAGTGGAGTCCCACCGGGAGTCCCAAGAGTGGATTCCTGAATGTTGGATGGATTGGAACTGACGATGGTGGGCCGAACCGGAACGATGTCCAGAGGAAATGGTCCGCCGGTGACTGTGATAGAGGGGTTGCTGCTACTCACGGCCAACGTGTAGTGCCCTGCGGTCGCTAACTGCGCCGAATTCAGGCGCAGTCGCACACCAATAGAAGAAGTAGATGCGCCAGCCGGAAAAACAACTTTGACCTGGTTGGCCAAGTTAATCGGGACGATACCGGAGGGGCCGGTCAAGGTGATCCCGATTTGGGAGGTCGCGTTCGTTGCGGCCAGGAAGATGTCTTGCTGGAGGCCGCCTTGCGGGACGACGGACGGCGAAATTCCACTAAAGGTAATATTGCCGGCCTGGACGATAGTAATGGACGCCTGCGCGATTCGCGCGTTGTCGGTCTTGGAGAAGGCAAAGATTGTGACGATGCCTGCGGCATTGACAGGAGTCGTTGTTGAGGCCGGGGCCGCCGTCGGGACTTTAGCCGGCGCGGTGTAAGTTTCGATGTTGTTGACCAGAGCCAGCGAACCGCAGTCGTTGGTTCCGCCGCTGCAGGACATGCTATTGGTCCTGGCAGTGGACTCGAAAGTCAAGCCCCATGTGAGATCGCTATTCGGATGGATGGCCCCGGTCGGGTCGTCAGCAAAAAATTGTTTAGTTTCGCCAGTGCCGAGAGTGGCTGTTTTGGGCGAAAGGGTGATGCGAATGCCGGAATCGAAAGCGATGTTAAACGTGCCGGTCTTCTTAGGGTCGGCATGTGAAGTGGCCGTGATGGTGACTACAACGTTGGGCAATTTTGTCTGATCGGGGAAGTTCTGAGGGGAGGTGAAAGTAGCCGTCGAGGCGACCGTGGTGCTGGTATTTTGGATGTTGGAGAGAACGCCGACCGCGCCATTGGCGCTTTCACAAGTAGCGGACGCTGAAGGCTTCGGGTTGGGGACGGCCGTAGTCGGGTCTGGCGTCGTCGTATAGTTGCAGGTAAATGTGGAAGACACGTCGGTCGCGCCGGTGACAGCAGCGGCAATCGTCTGGGATTGTAGGCCAGGCACCATGATGGAGAACTGGCCCGTCACCGAGACCACGACCTGATTGGCCGCGCTCTTGCCCCCGCAAGCGTTGGCCCACAAACAGGCGAAAACTGCCAGCAGGATGCTGATTGGTTCCTTGCGCCACTTCATGCCCACTTCCTCCCCCACATTCGCGCGGGTCCGTCTAGTTCCCTTCGCTCAGACATGTTGAACTCCCAAGATTTTCCAGGGCTCATCCAAATCCTCACACACTAAAAGGTTCGGCTGACCGTGAAGCGAAACGTACGCTGCGGCTCGAAATAATTCAGACTCCCGGGATTGAGAACGAGCCTATCCAGGGTCGGTTTGATCTGACTACCGAAGATATCGGGATAGGTGTTCTTCAAGAACGTTTTCTCGCTCGGATTGATGAAATCCGGTGGCGCCACGAGCTGGGAATGCAGCCGATGCACGTTATAGGCATAGTAGATGCGGAACGGGGCCTGAATAATCGGGAGCTGCACCACGAATTCGATACCGGCCGAGCCGCGCGGACGGAAATTCGTGCCCGGAGCAATGGAAAGTTGCTCTTTCAACCCCGCTCCGGAAAATTGCGTATTCAGGTTACTGAAACCGGTTGGATCGAGCCGCAAAGCATTCTTACGGAGGATGCCGTTCGTGCCCGCATCAACGAAAAACGCCGCCGTGACTGGACCGACGATGGGGATGCGATATTCGAAGTTTCCGTAGCCCTGGGTGTCGCCGCCCGGGAAGGTAATGGTGTAAGCCAGCACCGGCACGCTAAAGGTTCGCTGCGTTGGCTGACCGAAACCGTTGAGACACGTGTTGCAGGTGTAAGTGATCTGCTGCGTCGTGGCAACGGGGATAAACGTCACCGGAGTGATGGAGCGGATGTCAAAGCCGCGGATATCGCTCTCTCCACCCATATAGAAACGGCTGTAGGGGGGCGGTTCTCCGCCGCCGTAACCCGTGATGAAAGCTCCGGACGCGTGGAAGCTCAAAACATTGCGGCGCTTGTTGATCGGATGGAAGTACTTCCAATCGACGACATTAGCGACGCTCTTGACGTTGCCGCCGAGCCCGGAAAAACCTACCGAATAGTAGAAACTCTTGCCGCGAGTTTCGTTTACGGGGTTGTCGATGGTGTTGTAGGAGATCGAAGGTGTGATGGTGCTGGAGACGATGCCGTTGAGCGCGCTCGGTCCGGCGATGCTGCGGAACTGAATTTGGGTGAACAACAGTTTGGAAGCGTCGTTGAACGCGGTGATATTCGTGCGCGTCAAGCCGTACTGGAGGGCGAACCGTGCGAACGACAACTTGCGCACGGGATAACTCGCAAAAAGCGTGAAGCCGGTGCTGTCTTGATTGTAATTCTGAATGAATTCTGGATTGACGCTAACGGCCTGGCCGGTTAGGAGCGCCGCCTGCCGGGCCTGGTCAAACTTGTAGCGGCTGGAAAAAATCGTAAACCCCGAGGAGATCGGACGGTCGAAAAGATAGGGTTCGGTGAATCCGAACATGAAGCTGCGGGTCAGATCGCCGAACTGCGCGGAAAAGGTGAGCGTCTCGCCGAGGCCGAGAAAATTGTTGGTCTGGTAGGTAAGACCGATGAAGCTGCCGGCAAGTCCGCTGACGCCGCCCTGCAAGCCGATGGATTGCTTTCCTTTTTCCTTGAGCTTTAGGTTGATGTCAACCGTGCCTTCTTTACTGTTGCGCTTGATCTCCGCGGCTTTGTCCGCTTCTATCTTGTCAAAGTAGTCGAGCTGGTTGAGGCGCAGGATACTCAATTCCCACAGGCGCTTGTTGAAGAGCTGGCCTTCATCAATCATCAACTCGCGGCGGATGACTTTGTCGCGTGTGGTAGTGTTCCCGCTGAAGTCGATGCGCCGGACGAAGTATTGTTTTTGCTCGTCAAACTTCATGGTCAGATTGATGATTTTCTTTTCTTCGTCAATCTCGGTGTCTGGTTCGGGCGTGAAGTCAATGAAGCCGTACTCCCCGTAAATCTTGCCGTAGGTTTCCAAGGCCTTGCGGACTTTCTCGGTGGAGAAAATGTCGCCTTGCTTGAGAGGGAAAGCACTCTTCAAGGCATCGACCTTGAGTGATAAGGCTTTATCCGGATCTGCACTGACGATCTTCAGCGTACCCATGCGGTAGCGATCGCCTTCCTGAATGGGAATCGTGATGTTGACGGCCTTGCCATGGCCCTTCCCGGTGACGAGCGGAACGCCGAGACGCGCGTGCGTGGTGTCCACATTTTCGAGAATGGGTTCGCCGACGGAGACTTTGAAGTAGCCGTTGTCGCGATAGAGCCCGCGCACGCCGACTTCGAGATCCTCGCTCAGTTTTTCGCGATCGTAAGTCTTCGTCAGTACCGAGATATTCCAGAAGTACAAAGGAATCGCGTAGGGCCGGTCGTGACGCATCGCGCGAATTAATTTGCGATCGCTGAAGGCGTGATTGCCGGTGAACTTGATCCTGCCGACCTTTACCTTGGGACCCTCTTCCACCTTAAAGACAAGAATCACGGCGTTGCTGGAGGCGATGCGCTCGTATTCCGGAGTCACTTTCGCGAACTGGCGGCCATGTTCACCGAGCAGCTCTTTTAGCACCACTTCGGCTTTCTTGATTTTCGTGGGATCGAACTGGCTCTCCACGGTCAGTCCGACCTTGCGCTCCTTGAAGCGGTCAAGAATGTCGGATTCGGAAACAGAGTGGATTCCGTCGTAGCGGATGCGGCGGATCTGCGGACGTTCCTTGACTTCGAAAATGATGATCTTGGCATCAGAACGGGTGGGGGAGTCTTCCACGCGCAGCTTTACGTCTTCAAAAAACTGGGTATTCCAGAGCGCCTGGAAATCGCGGCGAAGCGTCTCTTCATTGTAAGGATCGTTATCGCGGCTAAAGATGCGCGCTTTGAGGGTGTCGGTGCGCACCCGGCGGTTGCCGATAAACTCGATGCGTTCAATGACATACTTTTGCGTGGCGTCCACGTGCGGGACGGCGGACTGGTCCTCTATAACCTCTTTACCCGTGATGTAATCAAAGGAAACAGCGAAAAGAATGGTGGGTGAAGACGCGGATGCGCCCGTGCCGGAATTCTCGCGAGTAGCTGCGGATGAGGCGATGGAAAAGAGCAACACCATCGCGAGAATGCCCATCACGGAACCCGCAAAAAACCGGAACGGCGAACAGACTCTTCTTTGAGCGGCCAATGAGGTGATCAAGGCCGCGCCCCCAAACTCAAGTTGTTTATCTCCCGCCGGTCCCGGTGTGGGCCGGCCGTGCGTTGTGTCAGATTCGCTAGTGGACGACCGGGGTTGCCTCACCGACGGGGCGGAACGACAGGCCTTCCCCTGCGACATAAATCTGGAGCGTCGCCGGCCTTTGAATTCCACCCTGAATCAGCGCCTCGGAGAGCGGGTCTTCCACGTATTTCTGCAAGGCCCGCCGTAACGGACGCGCGCCGTAATTGCGGTCCGCGCACGTTTTCTCGAGTATCCACTGTCGTGCCTCCGGCGACAGAACCACCTGGACTTGCCGGTGAATCAGCGTGTCGTTCAGCTGGCCCACGAGCAAATCGATGATGCGCAACAGGTCTTCGTCTCCGAGCGGATTGAATATAATCACTTCGTCCAGCCGGTTGAGAAACTCCGGATTGAACGCCCGCTTTACTTCGTTCATCACCATGTCTTCCATGGACTTGTTTCCGGCTTCGTCGGTACCGGCTTGGAAACCCAGAGAGGTGCGCTTCTGCAAATGCCGCGCACCGAGATTGGAGGTCATGATGATGATGGTGTTCCGGAAATCCACGGTATTGCCGAGGCCGTCGGTCAACTGGCCGTCTTCGAATACTTGCAACAAAATATTGAAGACGTCTGGATGGGCCTTTTCGATTTCATCCAGAAGGATGACCGAGTAAGGAGTCCGCCTGACGCGCTCCGTCAACTGGCCGCCTTCTTCGTAGCCCACGTAACCTGGAGGGGCGCCGATCAGTTTCGAGACGGAGTGCTTTTCCATGAACTCCGACATATCGAAGCGAACCAGCGATTTCTCCGAACCAAACAGGAACTCCGCCAGGCGGCGGGCTACTTCCGTCTTGCCGACGCCGGTGGGCCCGAGGAAGAAAAAGCAGCCTACCGGACGCAGCGGCGATTTCAGTCCGGCGCGGCTGCGGCGAATGGCGCGTGCCAGCGCGGTGATGGCCTTGTCCTGGCTGATCACGCGCTTGTGCAATTCGGGCTCGATGCGCAGGAGCTTTTGCTGCTCGTCTTCCTTAATGGAAGTGACGCCAATGCCTGTCCAGCGCGAAACGACTTCTTCGATATCTTCACGGGTCACAATGCCCGTCGACGCGTCGTCCAGTTTGTAGCGCTCGCGCAAGCCGCGGAGATTTTCCTTTTCCTTGCGTTCCTCTTCGGAATAGAAACGCGCTTTTTCGAATTCGTGGTTGGCGATTGCGGTTTCCATGCGATGGGTAATGAATTTCACGCGCTTCTGCACTTCGCCCACTTCTTCGGGGACGGTAGCCTGGCGCAGCTTCACGCGGGCGCCGGCTTCGTCGATCAAGTCGATGGCCTTGTCGGGAAGAAAACGGTCGGGGATGTAGCGATTCGAAAGATAAACCGAGTAACGAAGCGCCTCGTCAGTGTAGCTGACGGCGTGGAATTTCTCGTAGCGTTCCCGCACGCCCTGAATCACTTGGACGGCCTGTTCTTCATCGGGAGCGGGAACTTTTACGGCCTGAAAGCGGCGCTCAAGCGAGCGGTCTTTTTCGACTGACTTCCGGTATTCGCCCGGCGTGGTTGCGCCGATGCACTGAATTTCGCCGCGCGAAAGTGCCGGTTTCAGAATGTTCGCGGCGTCGAGCGAGCCTTCTGCCGAGCCGGCGCCCACGAGCGTGTGCAATTCGTCTATAAAGACGATGGAGTTTTGGCTCTCCATCAGTTCTTTCATGATGGTTTTGAGGCGCTCTTCAAACTGCCCGCGGTATTTGGTGCCGGCCACAATCAGGGAAAGATCGAGGGAAAGGATGCGCTTGTCTGAGAGGAATGGCGGAACGTCGCCGTCAGCGATGCGCTGCGCCAGGCCTTCAACGATGGCCGTCTTGCCAACGCCGGGCTCGCCGATGAGAACTGGATTGTTCTTCGTGCGGCGGCAAAGAATCTGGATCACTCGCTCGACTTCGCCTTCGCGCCCGACAAGCGGATCGAGCGAGCCTTCCGAAGCCGCTTGCGTAAGGTCGCGGCTGAACTCCGCCAGCAAAGAGGTTTCCTTTGGACGCGCCGCTGTCGTCTTTTCGCCGGACGTGCGCGCCAGTTCTTCGCGTAGCGTGGAGAGCCGCAGGCCGCGCTCCATCAGGATCTCCGCGCCGAAGCACTTTTCTTCGCGCAGAATTCCGAGAAGCAAATGCTCGGTGCCCACGTGCTTGTGGCCCAGCCGCTCGGCCTCCTCCGCCGCCATGTTAAGGATGCGCTTGCACTCCGCGCTCAGCGGCACTTCCACCGACGTGGAGATGCGCTCGCGGATGGTGATGCGCCCTTCAATCTCCTTGCGAATGGACTCGATTGAGCCCTGCTGGCGCAGGAAGCGGTTGGCCAGGGCTTTGTCCTCGCGCATCAAGCCGAGCAGCAAATGCTCCGTCTCGATGTACGGGCTGCCATACTGGCTGGCTTCGTACCTCGCAAAAAATATGACGCGTCGCGCTTTCTCCGTATATCGTTCGAACACGTTAGCTCGCTTCTCCCCCAGGGACCCCGCCCGCTGAAGCTGCAGCTTCGCGAGTACGCAGAACGCCATGTTCCAATCCCAGAACCCGGTCACACCGCGTGGCGAGCGCCAGGTTGTGCGTCGCGATCAGGGACGTCAACTTGTGCGTGCGGTGCAGCCGCGCCAGCAACTCGAACACGGCCCAAGCATTCTGCTCGTCCAAATCTCCGGTAGGTTCATCTGCCAGCAACACGGACGGCCCGGTGACGAGCGCCCGGGCAATTGCGACGCGCTGCTGTTCCCCTCCGGAGAGTTCCCCCGCACGGTGATCGGCACGGTTTTCCAGGCCAACCTCCCCAAGCCACGTCCGCGCCTTCCCCAGCGCGGAAGTGAAATCCTCGCCGCGCAGCAGCAGCGGCATCGCTACGTTTTCCGCGGCCGTAAAATCCGGCAACAATTGGTGGCGCTGCCACAAAAATCCCACGGCACTATTCCGAAATCTCGCCAGCGCCACGTCATCATTCGTTTCAATGGCTTTCGTTGCGAAGTATACTGTACCGCTCGTCGGCGTGTCTAGCGCGGCAAGCAGATGCAGCAGAGTGCTTTTGCCAGCTCCGGAAGGCGCCACGATCGCAACCATCTCTCCGCGTCGCAAACTTAGGTTCGCGTCCACCAAAACCTGGATACTCCGCTCGCCACTGCCATACGTTTTCTTCAAACGGCGGGATTCCAGTACGACCCCCGCGTTGCGCGGATCGTGGGTTGGATTTGCTTCGGCGGATTGGGTGGGTTGCGTCATTTTGTTTTTGCGTTAGTCGCTTTCCTCACCTTTCACTCCTTCTTAATTACTTAGATGCTGCTTGGGCAATCGCCGTGCCGCGAGCTACCTCCCTCAACCGCGTAGCAGATAACCCAAAGTGTTTCCCTTTTTCGCCAGTCTCTTGCCTGCCAAAAAGAGGGCAATTGAGAGCCAAAGTGAAACACTCGTAATCTTTCTGTTTTCAGTAGCTTGCAGTGGGCATATTTTCGGCCGAGGGTTGAGGGAAGCCCCCGGGTCTTACCCACTTGCCTCTCCTTGTTAACAGGAGCAAATCTACCTCCAAATCGTCCCTAGAATATGGATATTGTCAGCCAGCCCAGGCTCCCTCATTCGTATCGAAGAACTTCCACCGGCTGCAGCCGCATTGCAGCTCGTGCCGGCAAAATCGTCGCGATGATCGAGATTCCCATCGCCACGGTGGTAATCCAAGCGCCATCCAGAAAACTCGGGTGAAAAGGCACATAAGGTACTGCGTACACCAGCGGATCGAGCGGAATCAGGCGATAACTACCGGCCACAAACGAAAATGCATATCCAACCACGAGGCCTACGAACGTTCCAGTTGCCCCGATGCTGATTCCCTGCCAAAGAAAAATGGCGCGAATCTGTTCGCGCCGTGCGCCCATGGATCGGAGAATGGCGATGTCCCGCGCTTTGTCCGTTACGGTCATGGACAAGACGACAAGAATATTGAGACCGGCCACAAAAGTAATCAATCCGATAAAAATGGCCGTGACCAGTTTTTCAAGCCGCAGGGCCCTGAAGAGCGCGCGGTTCTCTTCCATCCAGGTGCTCACCGAGCATCCCGGCCCCGCTGCCTGCTTGATGCGTTCCGCAATCTCGCCCGCTCGTTCGGGCTGGGTTAAGCGGAATTCGAGGACGTTGACTAAGTCGCCCGAGCCCGAAAGTCCCTGTGCGGCAGCCAGCGTCATGAAACACCAGTTTTCGTCATAGTCGTAAAAGCCCGAATCGAAAACGCCCGCGACTCGAAAACGCCGTGTGCGGGGCATCAATCCAAAAGGTGTCAATCGTCCTTGTGGACTGGTGAGTGTCACATAATCGCCGGGCCCAAGCGTCCACTCGCTTGCAAGCTGTTTGCCGATTAAGAGCGCGTCAATGCCGTCGGCGTCCTGTGAAAAGTCCAGCCGCCCGGCGACGATACGTTGCAAAGCTTCGTCGCTTTTTTGTTCCCGTTCCAGATCGATTCCTTTGCTCACCACTCCGCGCGCTTGCCCCGCGAAAGAAAGCAGCACCGTCTGATAAACCGCCGGAGTCACGGAGCGAACTCCTGTGGTCGTCGCAAGCTTCGCGGCCACTTCTTCGTAGTTTCGGATTCCTCCGGAGCCCGGCCGTGTCAGGGAGACATGCGCGGTCACTCCTAGCAGCCGGTCCTGCAGCGTCTCGCGAAACCCTGTGTTCATGGACAGCGCAATCACCAGCGTGGTGACGCCCGCCGCCACACCCATGACAGAAAACAGCGTCACCAGCCGTAGCACTGCCGGCCGATAAGGCGAACGCAGGTACCGCCGCGCCACGAACCATTCGAATCTCATCGTGGTTGGAAGAATACGTTAAGCGCCGTGCGCTTCGGAAGTGGAGGATGATTCGCCGCCACCCTCGGAGCGCAATAAAGGAAACAGGATGACGTCGCGGATGGACGGCGAATCCGTCAGCACCATGGTCAAGCGGTCAATTCCGATGCCCTCCCCACCCGTAGGCGGCAGACCAAGGCATAGCGCACGGATGTAATCCACATCAAGCTGTTTCGGTACTTCCTCGCCGCCCTGCGCGATTTGCGCCAGGAAGCGCCGCTCCTGCTCGGCTGGATCATTTAACTCAGAAAATCCATTGGCCACTTCCATTCCGGCCACGTAGATCTCAAATCGTTCCGTAAGCGATGGATCTTCCGGCTTCTGCTTCGAAAGCGGCGAAATCTCCGTCGGAAAATCGTACAGAATGGTCGGCTGAACGAGCTTATCTTCCGCGATCGTTTCGAACAGTAGCCCGGTCCATTCGCCGTCGGTCAGCTTTCCCTTCGCGGCCGCGTAGGGCGCGCCAGTTTGCTTGGCCCACAGGTTATAGCGATTCGCCGCTTCCTCGGCGCCACCTGGCAAAGCTAGTTTTTCCAACACAGGTGCTTCGCCTGCGGCCGCTCGCCAATACTTCACGATCGCTTCCCGCATGGTGAGCCGCTGCATTTTCGAAAAATCCAGTTCCGTCTCGCCGTACTTTACCGTGGTCGAGCCGGTGATATTTTTCGCAAGCAAAGCAAAAAGCTCCTCGTTCATGTCCATCAAGTCGCGGTAGTTGCTGTACGCCTCGTAAAACTCCAACATAGTGAATTCCGGGTTGTGCTGCGTGGAAATTCCTTCATTGCGGAAGTTGCGGTTGATCTCATAAACGCGGTCGAAGCCGCCGACGGTCAGTCTCTTTAAGTACAGCTCCGGCGCGATGCGCAAATACAAATCAATGTCCAGCGTGTTGTGATGCGTGATAAACGGCCGCGCGGCCGCGCCGCCCGGAATGGGGTGCATCATCGGTGTTTCGACTTCGATATAGCCCCGGGCGTCGAAATACCTGCGCAATTCCTGGATAATCTTCGCGCGCGTCACAAACACCTGGCGCGATTTCTCATTGGCGATCAGGTCCAAATACCGCTGCCGGTAGCGCAGTTCAACGTCCGTCAGGCCATGCCACTTCTCCGGCAAAGGCAAGAGCGCTTTCGAGAGGAAGAAAATCTCTTCCACCCAGATGGACAATTCGTTGGTTTTGGTTCGAAACAGATGGCCGCGCACGCCAATCGAATCGCCCAAGTCCAGAAGCTGAAACAGTTGGAATCCCCGGTCCCCGACAACGTCTTTCTTAACATAAACTTGAATGCGCCTGCCCGCTCCCTGTAGGTGTGCAAACCCGGCTTTGCCCATTAGCCGAAGAGAAACAATGCGTCCGGCTACGCGTACTTCACGCTTGCTGGCTTCCAATTCCGGCCCGGGCGTGGCTTCATATTTTTCCACGAGGGCGGCAGCGGTATCCGTCCAACGAAATTCTCGGGGATAGGGATCGTATCCCAGCGCCTGGATCTGCTCGAGTTTCTTCTGTCGCTGCTCAAACTGGTCGCGCGGCTCAAATTGCAATGGGAATCCCCTTCGGAGGCGATGGAATGCGAGTATAGCGGCTTGCGGCTGTCGTGAGCAAGGAACTGAGTTTTTTCCGCGAGACCGACGCAGAGTATTCCATCGTTTTTGACGCGCCAAGTGCACTAGGCATATGGCAGCCTTTCTATTGACTGGGAAATTAGGTAGAACAGGGATTCAGACGGGTGCTTTGAAGAAAACTTCCTGATATACTCCCGGCTTGTCTCCATGGAGTCTTTCCGTGAGAAATGATAACCGCCCCCTCTCTGCCCGCGGTAAATCTGTCCAGGACGATTGGCGCGCCTGGTTGACCGCGGATAAAGCGAGCGTTTTCCAGAATCAGGTCCGTAGTCTCGAGTGCAGTTATGTCATGTTCAGCGTCTCACTCAACGAATCCATCGAGCTTCGGCGGCAAGGCAGTCTGGAAAGAGCGCTTGGCAACATGGGTATTTCGTCAGGGCTTTGCACGTTTCTCACACGGCCGCTAACCTGCCTGCTTCGAGCCCTGGGCGAGCACGCCAAGCATTACGGCACGATGCCCAATGCCGCTCCCCTCGATCCCGCGAATTTTGTGGGCCATAGGGGCCAGCGGTCGGCACGAATGAGTGCCCTTCTTAGCCATGTTCTGCTGTCCCAGAGGCAGCAATTCCTCCACAAAGCGAACACCCTTTGCGAAATGGTGGAAGACCTCTCCAAGGATTATTGTGATGCAGCAAATACTCTTGCGGAGTGTGCGGACAACAATGCCCCGGGCGCTTGGGACACCGTAGACGTCAACCACAACGATTTGAACACTTGCCTGCGAGAGACCATTGTACTGTTCAAATCCTTCCTCATGGCCCTGCCCGAAGACCAACTCGGAACCTTTCAAAGCACTGTCCACCAGCAATCGGAGGCCCGGGAACCGGGAGCCCTTGTTCGCCAGATGATCATCCGCCATAGACGAATGACCCAGATCGCGGGACAATAACTAAGCCTGCTCCTTCGTTGTAACACGGAAAGTCACCCCTGCAACAAGTACCCCTTCCGGGTGTTTGTTTAGCACATGGGGGCTGAGGACAGGACAACTCAAGGGGGTATACGGTGCATCCGAAAGGGTGGATGCACCGCCACTGGACCGTTGGCCCGAAACAGACCACGTGATCCGAGTGCATTTGCTTCGCTACAGTCCGCCAAACAGGTGACTGAAGCGGAGGCCATTCGGCTGGCCCAGGCCGGAGACGCCGCGGCGTTTGAGTTTTTGTATCAGCTCCATAGCCGCAGGGTCTACGCTCTATGCCTGCGTATGGTGAATAACCCGGCCGACGCGGAAGATCTTATGCAGGAAGCATTCCTGCAGCTCTTTCGCAAAATTGGAACGTTCCGAGGCGAGTCGGCTTTTTCGACCTGGCTGCATCGAATGACGGTCAACGTCGTATTGATGCGGTTGCGTAAGAAGTCGCTCCCTGTGGCCTCACTGGAAGAAACGACGGAGCCGGACGAAGAAACTGGCGGTCCCAGGAAAGACATTGGAGCGCCGGACTTGCGCCTTAGCGGCGCGGTGGACCGGGTCAATCTGGAACGATCGGTGGAGAAGCTTCCGCCGGGCTATCGAACAGTTTTTGTGCTCCACGACGTTCAGGGCTACGAGCACAACGAGATTGCGGACATCATGGGATGTTCAGTGGGAAATTCGAAATCGCAGTTGCATAAAGCCCGCACTCGTCTGCGCGACTTGCTCCAGGAGGAAATCCGCGAGCAGGCCCGGCAGGAACGTCATGCTGCTAAAGCACAGACGGCGCAGGATGATTGAGTTACAATGGGCGCAATTCACGGGTGTGCAGGTAACTTCGCGGGGAAGCCACAGGGAGTTTCGTCCGCGCGAGTTCGAAAGTAGTTGGCGGGACAGCCATCCAGCGGCTGTTCTCCTGGAGTGAAAAGTCATGCAGTGTAAGGACGTGGAAGTAGTTGTTGAGCAGGAAGGCCTGGCCCCCCTGCCAATGGAAGTTACCGCACACCTGGCCGAGTGCCGCGGGTGCCGCGACTATCTTGCGGACCTCTCGAGCATCGTGGACGTGGCGCGGAAGATGCCTTCTGAAATTACCCCGCCTGAGCGTGTTTGGATTTCCCTCCGCGCGCAACTCGAGATGGAAGGAATCATCCGGGAGCCTGTTCTCCCGCTCAACGTCGAGCGCGCAACCTGGTGGCAAGACTTCTCGACAATGTTCGGTAGGCGCGGTCTGGGTGTTGCTGCGGTAGGCTTGCTGATTGTCGCCGCCGGGATCTTCCAGCTTCGCAAGAATATTGGCGTGACCGAACCGCCTTCTTCACTCCCGCCCAGCGCGACTTACAAATCCTTTGCTGCAACTCGCACCGCGCTTAACGAACAGGAGCCTCTGGCCCAGGGCATGATCCTTGCCAGCACTTCGCCGGTGGACGCCTCCTTGCTGGAGAACCTGAAGAAGGTCGACGAATTTATTGCTGAGTGTGAGCGACGCGTGAACGACGAGCCCCAGGACCAACTGGCGCGTGAATATTTGTCCGAGGCTTACCAGCAGAAAGCGGAATTACTGTCCGCGATGTTAGATCGCGGAAGGAGCATCAACTGACATGAGCATCCGAGCAATTGGCCTGAACGCTTCTCTGTCACATGCAAAATGGAGGTTTCTCCCGCTCCTCGGTGCGGGGGTTTTCTTGTGGCCTGCTGCTCCCACGGAAGCAGCCGAAAAACAAGTCGAACAGCATTTCGCGGTAAAGGGCCGGCCCGTCGTGGCGATTCACAACGTGGCAAATGGCCGCATCGAAGTAAAGTCCTGGAAGAATGCCGAAGTGGACGTACAAGCTCGCCAAAATTCCGATAAGATTGCTTTCGACATGGAGCAGGTGGGCGACCGCGTGGACGTCACCGCCACCGTTCTGGATGCCGCCGCGCAGCCCTTGGACCTCGAAACCAGTCTGCAGCTCACCGTTCCTGAGGAGACCGAGCTCCAGCTCAAGACGGAAAACGGGCTGATCTACGTCGAGCAAGTCATGGGCGACATGACTTTGGAAAGCGTGGCCGGCGACGTCCATCTCAAGGAAGTCTCTGGATACATTATCGTCCGCACCACGGGTGGTTCCCTAGTTTGCACGCAGTGCGCCGGCAAGCTGGATTTCAAGTCCATCAGCGGTGGCGCTCAGGTGCTTCAGCCAGCGCTCAACAACGTGAGTCTCTTTACTACTTCGGGAAACATTCTATTTGATGGAGATTTTGTCCGCACCGGCTTGTATACGATGAAGAGCGGCAAGGGCCTCGTTGAGGTGCGTTTCTCGGGTAGCGATTCTTTCGATCTGACCGCACGGACCAACATGGGCACCGTGGACAATCAGGCCTCCGCGTACCTCAAGCCCGATTCTCACGGCATCAAACACATGGCTTCGAAGTTTACCAAGGGTTTCTTTGGCACCGTTGGCCAGGGCCTGGCGAAAGTCGAACTCTCCTCCTACAGTGGTACAATTCGCATTCTGAAGCGCGACTAGTTTCTCGCGCAGCAAACGCGTGACAACTACACCTCCTTTGCGCGGGCCGCAGATTCGCGTCCCGTTATTTTGCCTCGCCGGCTTCATGGGTTCCGGCAAGACCACTGTTGGCACGCTTCTGGCTCGGCAGCTCGCCTGGCGTTTTGTGGACCTTGATGACCGCATCGAGGAATCCGCCGGCCTCACCATTCCGGAAATCTTCGAGCGCCTTGGCGAGCCCGCTTTCCGTCAGATCGAAGCGGATCAACTCCGTGCCGCGCTCGGCCGCGCCGCCGAATCAAAAGAGGGCACCGTGATCGCGCTTGGTGGCGGCACTTATGCGCAGCCAGGTTGTCCTGAGTTCCTTCGCGCCGCCGGCGTTCCCGTGCTCTGGCTGGATTCACCGATTGAAGTTTTGCTTTCGCGCTGCATGGCTATGACCGGCCGTCCGCTCTTCCGCGACGAAGCCAGCTTCCGCTCTCTCTACGCCCAGCGTTTGCCTTCCTATCAGCTCGCCGACGAGCGCGTGGAAGGCTCCGGCGAACCGGGCCAAGTGGTTGCGGAGATTCTTCGCCGCAGCATTGTTGCATCCGGCGGAAACCAAGCGCATCTCGTCGTTGAGAAACCAATCCCCTGAGAGAGAATACGCATGGAGGTAAGCCGCGCCGTGAAATTCAGAACCGCATGGATTGCCGCAACTCTTGGGATCGTGGCTTGCGCCGCTGTGGCCATGGCCGCGCAGAAAAAAGGCCTCGCGTCTTCCGCCCCGTCCGTCTTCACACAGGACAAGGGCAAGTTCGCCATCAAGCTCGATGGCCAGACCGTCGGCCATGAAGAATTTGAAATTGCTCCTTCGGGCGGCGGGTGGACCGCCAAAGGCACTGCGAACATTAATCCGCCCGGGGGCGCCCCAAGCAAAATCACTGGCGCACTGACGCTGCAGCCCGACGGCGCGCCGATTGCCTACGACTGGACCGCGCAAGCGGAAAAAACCAACGGCGCCCACGTACTCTTCACCAATGGCGTCGCGAAAATTACCCTGGAGATGCAGGGCGCTCACCCCTACGATCAGACCTTCTCCTTTGGAACTCCGTTGGTCGCCGTTCTGGATGACAATCTCTATCATCAATACGCCGTCCTCGCGCGCATCTACGATTGGTCCAAGCGCGGCGCCCAGACTCTTCCTGTGCTCATTCCTCAGGAGCTGACACCCGGTTCCATCACCGTCGAATCCACCGGCTCTGCCTCCGCCGACGGCAAAACGTACGAAGGCCTGAAGGTCAGCACCTCCGATCTCGAAATCCTTCTTCTGCTCGACGGCAATCACCGCCTCATGCGCCTGGAAGTGCCCTCCGCCAAAGTTTCCGTCATCCGCGAGTAGCCTCCTCAATGGATAAATCTTGGCCAAAAGAAAAAACGCGGTGTCCCCGAACGTGTCGGAAACACCGCGTTATTTCGTGCTCTGCCGAAAAAACTTTTACCGCGCGAGCGGCCGTTGAAACACCGGCTTGCCCTGAGCTCCGAAGGGCGCTCCCGGACGCCGCAGCGGATAGCCCTGCGGATGGCCGTGGACGTGCGTATGCGCAAGCCCACTCGAATGGCCCGTGCCGATGTGGCCATTGCCATTCGCCGACGCGGGCTGCGGCAGCCGCGCCGGATTACCGATAGGGCGGAGATAAATCGGCGCTGCATGAACGTGGTCGCTGATCGCCTGCAGCCTCTTCAGGATGGACTGCCACTGTTCCCAATCCAGTTGGCGCAGGAACGGGCGTAATCCCTGGATGAACGGATCCTCCAGCAGCGCTTCGCCGTCGGACTCCGGGATAAAGAACCGGTTCAAGCCGACGCTCAGCGCCTCGGAGATTTTCTCCAGCGTCCCGAGGCTCGGCGTCATCTGCCCGCTTTCGATGCGCGACAAGTAGGAGCGCGAGACCTTCGAGCGCGATTGCAGCTGGCTCTGCGTCATCGAGCGCGATTCGCGCAACTGGCGGATCCGCTGGCCGATGTTTTCGACCGTTTGCTGGTTGGCGAATCTTTCGGATGTAGGTTCAGCGGCTGTTTCCTCCGGAGGCGCCGGTGGAGGGATCAGGAACTCCAAACGCTGAGGCAAGGCGCGCACGCAACGCCGGCAATTCCCCGTGCGCGTCCGGTACTGGACGAGACCGCAGGTCTTGCAGCGAATGACTTCCCTATCCAACTCTAAAGAACTCATCGTTTCTTTTTCTAATTGTGCCGACACCGGTACTCCTCGCTGACGGTTTGTCCGGCGTGCGGATAGGAGTGGAACGTCGGAACGTGGTTCCAGGGGGAGGCAGATGCTGGCGCGACGGGAGTATCGTTTGCCTCGCCGTTTCTTGTCAAGAGTATTTTTAGATTATTTTTATGTTGGCTTTCTCAAGCTGTCCAACCGTACGCCCCGCCTTCGCCGTACGAACGGCCAGAAGCAAACTTTCGTTCCCTAATTTCCACCAGTACTTGTGGAGTCGTTCCCAACCCACCCCACGGCTTGTGGCGGGTTTTCCGCTCCACCCTGGGCAGACTCATGCCCTTTCCTTCCTGTGCTAAGGTATCCGCATGAACGGCACACATTCTTTTTTCCGCGACAAGTCGGTGCTCATCACCGGCGCCTCTTCTGGCATCGGTGAGGAACTCGCGTGGCAGTTAGCCCAGGCTGGCGCAAAACTCACTCTCGCGGCACGCCGCCGGGAAGAGCTGGAGCGTGTCGCCCAACGGATCGCCGGGCATGGCGGCGCGACTCCGCTCCCGGCCCCGTGCGTCGTGACGTGCGATGTCGCGCGCGATGGCGACCTCGAACAAGCGGTCGCCGAGTCGATCCGTCACTTCGGCAAGCTCGACGTCGTCTTCGCCAACGCCGGCTTCGGCGTCGTCGGCGCTTTCAAAAAACTTTCCCTCGCGGATTACCGTCGCCAGTTCGAGACCAATGTCTTCGGAGTCTTGCGCACGGTCTACGCCGCGTTGCCCGAGCTCGAAAAGACTCGCGGAAATCTCGCCCTCATCGGGAGCGTTTCCGGCTGGGTCTCGACTACTGGCGCTTCGCCTTATTGCATGAGCAAATTCGCCGTTCGCGCCCTCGCCAATTCCATCACCCCGGAGCTGCGCCGCGCCGGCATCAAGCTGACCCTCATCAGCCCCGGCTTCGTCGCCAGCAATATCCGCCGCGTGGACAACCGAGGAACCGTACATCCTGAGGCGGCGGATCCCGTTCCCGCTTGGATTCAGATGCCTACGGCGCAAGCCGCGCGGCAGATTCTCCGCGCCGTCGCCCAGGGCAAGCGTGAACAGATCATCACCTTCCACGGCAAAGTGTTCGTCGCCATCGAAAGATTTCTCCCCTGGCTCATTCGCGCCTACTCCTCAAGAATGACTTCGGTCTACGATTCTCGCTCCAAATTGTGAGCCGGCAACAGACTGTGCACGCACTGGAATGGTTCTCGGTTCAGACATCTTGCCCCGATCCCTCGACCCCGCTCGGGATGACAGATTCGCGAAAAGCCTCGGCGGTATCGCTGGATTGCT
>DASSXG010000103.1:0-50290 GCA_035704085.1 Candidatus Acidiferrum sp.
GGGCCTGTAGCTCAGGTGGCTAGAGCGCGCCCCTGATAAGGGCGAGGTCGGTGGTTCAAGTCCACCCAGGCCCACCAGCCTTTGCCTGCTCCGCAGGCTTCGGCTCGGCAGGCCACGTCGTAGCCTTGGCGGAGGCGGGCAGGCCAGATCTTCCCGTCCATTTCACTTCATGTAATATCGCCATCGGCGAAGGCTGTCGCGCCGTAGCCTTGGCGGAGGCGGACGAATTATGAAGTACGTTTACATCTTGCAGAGCTTGGCGGACGCCGCGCACTTCTATACGGGCATCACCGATGATGTGGACGCCAGACTCTCGAAGCACAATTCCGGGGCTGTGACACACACCGCCGAGTATCGACCTTGGCGCATCAAGAGTTATATCGCGTTTACCGACGAAGACCGCGCGCTTGCGTTCGAGAAGTATCTGAAGTGCGGATCGGGCCGCGCCTTCGCTAAGGCGCATTTCTGAAGGGCCAGAATCCGAGCTGCGCCGCCAGCACATCCCGGGCAAAAAGCCCAAATCGAGGTTTTCGCCTGCGGTCTTTTTGCAGACCAGTTGCCGAGCAACCGATTCGTTGGCGTGGTCTTATTTCGATGCGTTGCAGAACATGAAACGTATTTTTCGACCAGAACACTGCATGTGTTTCAGTGTTCTGCTGTGCTGAACCAATGAGGGACTAAGAGACAGATGGCGCAGCAGCACCCAGCCCACTTGTTCTGGAGGCCCCATTTATCAGAACCTTGTTGTATATACTATGCGAAATGGCGAATGCAGAACTCCCGCAGTGGATGGACAAGGCCGACGTCGGCACGGTCGCCGCCCTAACGCTTGACGACGGTGAGTGTTTAACGGCGGAGGTTCGCGATTTTAATGACGAGAGTGACGAACTCATAGTTGACGTTGTCTCCTCGAAGCGCACTCATCTGAACAGTCAGCGAAGCCGTGCCATTCCTATCGGCCGCGTTGTCTCTTTTGAACCCCGACCACGTGCGGAGCAACCATGGCCATACTCCGATCCCTGCCGGGCCACGTCCTCGTCGGAAAATCCGTCCGAGGAAATGGGCGTGAAGCGGTATCCCTTAATGGCGCAGACCATCGCCAGCGACGACCCGGTGCTTCCCCCCTCCACTCGACCACGTGCATGCCCGGCCTCAGCTCTCCACGCGCCTCAGCCCCTTCAATCATTGCCAACGCCATGCGGTCTTTGTATGAGCCGGTGGGATTGTAGTACTCCAGTTTCACCAGAACATCGCCCATTGACGGCGACACAACCTTTCGCAGCCGTACCACCGGCGTATTCCCAATGGCCTGCAAAACTGAATCACGAACTTGGTTGGTCTCCGCCATTATTCCTCCCCGATGCCCGCAGCTCGCGCTTGTAAATTAGACGCGCACTGGCGGCGGATGAGGCAGCATTAAAAAGCTCTTTGAAAGAATCGCTTCGGCCGATGCTGAGGTCAGGCGGTGATTTCACCGCGCTTTGCCAGCGCGGTAATGCGGTCGGCGGCGCGGAAGGCCAGCGCCATGATGGTCATGGTGGGCTGGCCGCGGCCGGAGGTGACCAGGCTGCTGCCATCGCAGAGGAAGAGGTTCTTCACATCGTGAGTGCGATGGTCGGAGTTGATGACAGAGGTTTTCGGGTCGTTGCCCATGCGGCAGGTGCCAAGGAGGTGGAAGGCGACAGTCTGCTCTCCAATGGGTTGAGCCCAGTGCCTTGTGGCTCCAGCAGCGTCAAGAAGTTCGCTTGCGCGCGCGGAGAGCCAACTCGTGAGCTTGAGATCGTCAGGATGATCCTTGTAGGTCATGCGCAGCGCGGGAAGTCCCCAGGCATCTTTCAAGTCGGGATCGAGAGAAAAACTATTATTTTCGACGGGCAAGGAAGTGCCATGGCAGAACACTTCCATAGTGCGCGTGAAATTGTGAGCGATAGCGGCTTTGAAATCTTTGCCCCAGCGCGGTGTATTGGGGGGAAGTCCACCAGGCGCTCCGCTTACCGGGAAACCACCCGTCGCAAAAGTGATCGGCGTGAAATCGAAGCGCGCATCGAGACCGCCGCCTCCGTAAAAACCGACTTTTTGCGGGTCCAGCTCGTAGAAATCGTGGAGGACTCGGCTGGTAGCGAATCCTTTGTAATCGTTGAGAGGATGGTCGAACGTGGCGGTGACGCCGGAATTGCTGTTCAGCATGAGGTGCTTGCCGACATAGCCGCTGGAGTTGGCAAGGCCGGTGGGGAATTGTTTGCTGGCGGAAAGAAGCAGGAGACGCGGAGTCTCCGCGCCGTTGGCGCAAAGAACGACGGCTTTGGCTTTTTGCAGATGCGCGTTCTTTTTGTCGTCGAAGTAGACGGCGCCAGTAGCACGGCCCTTTTCATCCAGCTCGATCTTGTGGACATAGCAATTGGGGCGGATTTCGCAGCGGCCCGTGCGCTCCGCAGCGGGAATGGCCGCGGCGAGAGAACTGGACTTGGCGCCGACTTCACAGCCAAAGCTTTCGCAGAAACCGCAGTTCACGCAAGCGCTGCGCCCGGGACGCGCCTGAGACAAAATGGCCAGGGGCGCAGGAAACGGATGCCAGCCGAGCTTTTTAGCGCCGCGTTCGAAGACGACGCCACAACCTTTAACGGGGAGCGGCGGCATTGGATAGGGTTTAGAGCGCGGAGGATCGAAGGGGCTGGCGTTCGCGAGGCCAGAGACGCCGATTTCCCATTCGACTTTGGTGTAGTAAGGCTCAAGGTCAGCGTAGGTGATGGGCCAGTCGACGAGATTGGCGCCGGGGACCGGGCCGACTTTGCTGCGCTCGGTGAAATCGATTTCGTGGAAGCGCCAGAAATTGGCGGTGAAGTGCACGCTGGTGCCGCCGACCAAGCGGCCGTAGAAAATGGCGCGCTGGTGCTTTGCGGTCTCATCAGGCGTCTTGCGGAAAGTGTTCGGCTGAAGCTCCCGGTGATTGGTGAGGAGATCTTCGTTGAAGATTTTGATTTCGTCGTGGGTGAAGTCGGACTCGGAAAGGCGAGGACCTTGCTCAAGAACGACGACGCGGAAGCCGTTGGACGAAAGTTCTTTGGCCATGATGCCGCCGGCGGCGCCGGAGCCGACGATGACGAAGTCCACTTCGTCGGAGGTTTTGTATTTGGGCAGATCGGTTGTCATTGGCCTGTGCCGCCCTTTTGTGGAGCGGGCGTCGGCTGCCAGCCAGGATAATCCTTGTCGTAGTAGCCGAAAGGCGCCTGAAAGGTATGAGCTCGATCGCGGCCGATGAGTTTCCAGCCAACACCATTGGGATTGCCACGCGTGTCCGGGTCGATGAGGAAGCCGGCGATGGTGAGCCAGCGGACAGTTTCAAAGAAATTCTGCGCAGCGGGAGCGGTGGTAAATACGTTCGGTCCGCCGTCAGGTTGCTGGCCGAAGCGATGGAGGATTTGATCCTGCTGGTCAGGCGTGGCCTGAGAGAAAGTGGAGCACTGTGGGAACGCGCTCTTGGTCAACGCGTGGAGAGCGGGGAGGCCGTCGCGAAAGATTTGTTGCTGCCCCTTGGCGAAAGTCACGAGGCCGCGGTCGATGAAGTAAGCGACCCCGGCTTCGCGAGCCCCTGGAGTATCGTCCGTGGGAATAATTCGAGCTGCGACGGCATCAATCTCAACGAGTTGCTCGGGAGTGAAAAACTCAAGCTCTGGCGTAGTAGCCGATTGCACCGCGTGGCGCGCATGCTCGCCCGCAGCCAGAAGCGCGGGCCAATTCGCCGAAACCCATACGGCGCTGAGTCCGGTGCCAGCATGAAGAAGGAATGCACGGCGGTTGAGTTCTTGGGTCATTGTCGATCAAAGTTCCTTAAACTTGCCGACTGTAGGCTGAAGCTTACCCCGCGTCAAGAAGATTTGGCCCATACTGCCAATTTAAATCCTGCATGGAAGCTGATCCAAATTGGCAGGTAATTTGCGATTCGCGCTGGGACTGGTGTAGGATGCCGCAGATTTGGGCGACTTCTCCCGATTTCACAAAATCAGCCGTGGTTTGAGACACTCATAAAGATATGGCTACGATCACGGGGGCGATTGGAACCGGCAGCAAGTGGCTGCTCGACAAGATTGTCGGCGCTATCGCTGCCACGGGCATCAACCCTAACTTCTTGACCTTTCTCGGTCTAGTGGTGAATTTCGTCGCGGCCGCTTTTTTCGCCGTCGGCAGCTTCCGCACCGGCGCGATCATCATTTTTATCGCCGGCTTCCTCGACATTCTCGACGGGCAAGTGGCCCGGCGGCAGAACCGCGTAACGGCCTTCGGAGCATTTTACGATTCGACGCTGGACCGCTACGCGGACATGGCCTTGTACATGGGGCTGCTCGTATACTATTCCGTGAGCGGGCGAACGCCTTATGTGGTGCTGGCGGCCGTTGCAACGGCGGGTTCAGTCATGGTGAGCTACGCGCGCGCCAGGGCCGAATCGCTCATTCCTTTGTGCAAAGTCGGATTTATGGAGCGGCCTGAGCGGCTGGTGCTGCTAATTATCGGCGGGCTCTTCAATCGCATGGGGCCTGTGCTCTGGGTAATCGCTGTGGTTTCGACCATCACTGTCATCCATCGCATCGTTTTCACGTGGCAAGAAACCCGGGCTGGCCGCGTCCTTCCAGGAATCAAATTGTCGCTTTAATTCAAGAATTTCTCGGGCGACTCATTCCAAATCCGGATGCAGAACAGGTAGGCAGAGGTAATGCCTTTGAATTACGGCACAGTTTTCGACTCGGCATCCCTTGCGGATTGACGAGTTCCCTGCTCGCGTTTCAATGCTTCTTCGACCGGCCCGGCAATCATTGCACGCACGCGTTCGCGAAGCGCCGGGACATCCTCCTTTGTCAACCCCTTGGTTTCAATGGTCTCATGCAGGTGCACAGTCACCTTCGCCGGCCAGAGCATCCAGTGACCGGTGCGATGATGCTGGAACGATCCAACCAGGCTGACGGGCACGATGGGGATGCCGAGCTGCTGCGCTACGCGGAAGCCGCCGTCCTGAAATTGCCCCACATGACCGTCGCGCGTACGCTTGGCCTCGGAAAAAATGATAAGACTCGTGCCGCCATCAACGGCATCTTGTGTGAGCCGCCACATGCGCTTGAGATCCGACGGGCGGCGCACGTCGGGGACCGGGACGTTGCCGAAGCGCTTCATCAGCCAGCCGTAGGCGGGGATTTTGAAATGGGATTCCAGCTCCCATCCGCGCACAAATTGTGGAATGGCACAGTACAACATGAAGGGATCAAAAAGATTGACATGATTCGCGACGAAAAAGGACGTCCGGCCAGCGTCGAACCCCGGCGCTCGCCGAACCTCGACCCGCGCGCCAGAGAGAAACGCGATACGGCGGCAAAACGTGCGCTGGAGCCAATCGTGCTTTCGAGCGTCAAGAAAAATTCCGAGAAAGACCAGCAGCGGCGCAACAATGAAAAAATGCAAGCCGCTCAGGACCCAGAGAATCGCGCTGCGGACAACGAACCACGTCCGCCTCATATATAGACGTCCACCGCGGCGGGTAGAACATCGAGCGACCGGCATTCCAGCGAGAAGACTTCACCATCGATCATCACATCCGCAGGCTGGAGCGATTTGAATTCCACATGGCGCACGGCGCGGCGCGAAGCCAAAGGATGCTTGATGTGCGACCCGTCGTAGAGCCGCGGCAGCATCCGCAACAAGCCCAGCCGGCCGATCGGGCCCCAGTGCACAAATTCAATGAGCCCATCCGCAGGATCCGCGTGCGGCGCGATGAGCATTGTTCCGCCGGTATACTTGCTGTTGTTAAATGTCAAGAAGAGCGAGCGCCGCTCATCCCAGTCTTTATCGTCATCGCATCGCAAGGGGAAAGACCGGCGGTGCAACTGTAAAACGCGGACGAAAACTCCCAGCAGGTAGCCGAAATGTCCAAAGGGTTTGAATACGCGATTCGTAAGTGCCGCAACATCGGCGGTGAAACCCATGCTCAACAGATTGAAGGAATAGACCTCGCCGGTTGAGTGCGTCAGACGAATCAGATCGACCGTGCGCTTGCGGCCATCGAGAAGCGCCTGCAGCGACGCTTCCGTGCCCTCCTTCGCAAAATCGCGCAGAAAAGAGTTGCCGGTGCCAATGGGCAGAAAACCGAGCGCAATGCGTCCTACCTTCGCGCGGCCCGCGAACACCCCATTCAGAATCTCATGTGCCGTGCCGTCTCCCCCGACTGCGAGAAAACGCCGGTAACCCTGGTCGTACGCCTCTAGGGCAAGCTGCACTGCGTGGCCCGGGCCCGTGGAAGCGATAACGTTTATTTTCAACCCTTTTTCGCGCAGGCGGGCAAGAGCAGGGCCGGCAAGTTTCGCGGAGCGGCCGCCACCGGCGGCGGGGTTGACGATGGCGAAGAAACTTTCCATTTGAACGCGAGAAAACCTAGAACGCGAACTCCTCTCGACAGAATTGTGTCAAACCCTACTTCACAGCGGCAAAATCGCGCTGGCGGTGTCCACTTTCGCCAAGCGTTCTGCCAGGACATTTCTCCTGATCTTTAGAGAAGCGGTCCGGGGAAAATCTTCGTCGAGAAGGACGACCCCGTGGACACGCTTGTAGTTTAACAGGCGGTTGTTGCGTGAGTTGATGTCGCGCCGGAGTTCCTCGGCATATTCCTGACCGGGGTCGAGATGGATCACGAGCACGAGTTGTTCACCGGTCATCGAGCGCTTCGGCCAGATGTAATTGGCGGCAAAAACACAGAATTCCTTCACGGGAAGACTTTCGAAGACCGTTTCGATGTCCTCGGGATAGATGTTCTTCCCCTCTTCGGTGACGATCATGTTTTTCTTGCGGCCAAAGAGTTGCAAGTTCCCTGTCTCGTCGATGCGTCCGAGGTCCCCGGTCATCAGCCAGCCATCCACGATGGTTTCCGCCGTAAGCTCAGGATCGTTCAAATAGCCGGCCATCACCGTCTTACTCCGCACGGACACTTCCCCGACACCATCGCTCGCAGGATTCACTATACGCAGTTCCATGCCGGGCAACGGCTTCCCTACGGTATCGGCGCGAAACGGTTTTAAATCGTTGACGGTGATGGCAGTTCCGGCCTCCGTCAGGCCATACCCGTTCGCCACCGGGATTCCCAAATCGTAGAAAAATTGAAGCGTTTGCGGCTCGGAAAAAGCGCCGCCGACGATTATAGCTCGCAGTTCTCCGCCAAACGCGTCGTGGACCTGGGTGAGCAAACGGCGGCTGATGCCGGGCCGCGGCCGGCTTTTTGTCAGCGCTCTGTTGAGCGCCACAAGCGCATTGAATATTTTTTGTTTGGCGCGGGGCAACGCATCGAATCGCGCCTGCAAGCCTTTCTGCAGGTTCTTCAATACGAGCGGAACCAGGCTGACGTACGTAATCTTGTACTTTGGAAATGCTTCGCGCACATATTCGGGACGCAACGTTCGGAGATGGACCACTGCGGCGCCACAGGTGAATGGTCCAAAGAAACCGACCATGAAATCGATTGCGTGATTCGTCGGCAAAATGCTCATGTACCGGACGTCAGGCCAGAACGGATAAATCGAAGTCAGCGCGACGCACTGCTCCAGATAGTTTTCGTGCGTCATCATGCAGCCCTTGGGTCGGCCGCCGGTTCCAGACGAATACACGATGCTGGCAGTGTCCGAACGTTTGCGCGCGACGAAGACCGGCTCACCAGAACCCCGAAACTCTTCCCACCGCTGCGCACCGCTGAGATCTGCGCTTACTGGGGCCTCCGTCACGAGAACCAGGCGGACGTTCGTGGCCGCCGCGCGGCCCACGGAACCGCTGAGTTGCCGCCAGATCGGATACTCCGTGATGAGTACAGTGGCGCCGGAGTGTTTGAGAAGTTGCCACTGCTCCTCCGGCGTGAGCTTATAGTCCAGCGGAACAAGCACGCCGCCGCAGAAGAAAATGGCGTACGCCGAAATCAGCCACTTGGACTGATTGGTCATGATGATGCTGGCTCGATCGCCCGCCCCGAAGCTGGCTTCCTGCAAAGCCTTAGCGAGAGGATGTGCGCGATTCTTGAATTCGTGGTAGGTAAGCCGCTCTTTCTCGCGTTCGCGGTCCGTCTCGATCAAGCACACTTCGTTCGCAAACTGATCCAGCGCGTCCTTCAGAGCTTCTCCAACGGATTGATATTTGGAAAGGTCCAGCATTACAGGCGGGACTGAATCCGCTCGGCCAGGGTCTTGAAATCGCTTACGCCTTGAACTTCGTAATCGGGCAGCTCGACGCCGAAATGATTTTCGAGGCGCGAGAGCATTTCGAGGGTTTGCAGGCTGTCAATGCCAAGTTTCTTGAAGAAATCGTCTCCAGGCGAAAGCGACCCCGCCGGCAATTGAAAATGTTTCGCTGCCAGGTCGAGGACTTCCTGTGTCGTCTGTTCAAGCGTCCGCATACGGTCTGTAAATCTATCATCTCCTTGGTAAGGAATAAAATCTGCGTTGCGCGATTCTGGATCGGATGGAGTTAAGCCAAGTAGGGCATAGGCCTGGACTCTTCGACAAATTTCTTCAGCGCAGCCATAACAGCGGGCCGCGTGAAAAGCTCGCAAAAAAGGTCGATTTCGCGGCGAAGCTCTTCGTGCGGGATGGGTTTGATGAATTTCTTGGCGGCGGCACGGGTGGCCGCGTCAAGTTTTGTAATTTGGGCCGCGGTCGAACGCGCGATACGCGGGGCCTCCCCTTCGCCGGCAAGTTGAGAGACAAGGCCAACGGCATGCATGCGACTCACGTTGACCGTCCGGCCGGTAAAAAGCAAATCCCGAACGGCGGCATTCCCCAGATCGCGTTTCAGGCGCGGGATTCCGCCGAATCCAGGAATGAATCCCAGCCGCAGCTCGGGGAATGCAAACCGCGCCATTTTGTCGGCAATGATCAAGTCGCAAGCAAGGGCGAGCTCGAATCCACCGCCGAAACAGATGCCGTGGACAGCGGCAATTGTGACGAATGGCGCAGCATCGATCGCGTTCAGCACGGCGTGAATGCGTTCGAGGAATTCGCGCACGCCCGCTGGGCGTTCTCTTTCGGGAGCCGCTTCAGCGCGGTGATAGAGTTCGCGCAAATCTCCGCCTGCCGAAAAAACGGACTTGCGCGCGCTCGAAATTATGCAGACAGAAGTCTCCGGTGCCAGCGCCCCAAATGCGCCAACAAACTTCTCCAGCTCCGCGAGCATGGCCGTGCCGATTTCATTGGCGGGTTCGTGGTCGAGTATCAATTCGATCATGCTGTCCCGCCACTCCCACCGCAGCGTTTTGCCTATGAAACTTCTCATGCGTGCTGCCTGCTGACCGCCTCGCGCTGACCTTTGGCATCGTACATGGCGTTGATTTCGGATGCGTAACGTGCGTTGATGGCGTCGCGGCGTAGTTTGCCGTTCGCCGTTAGCAGGCCGTTTTCGAGGGTGAACGCCTCGCGAATCACCTTAAAATTCCGAATCTGGCGATAATGCGGCAAGTCCGGATTCACCTCATCGAGCGCCGACTGAACGGCACCAAGTTCCACCGCTCCCGTGACCAGCGCGCAGAGATAGCCCCGCCCGTTTCCGACTACAACAACTTGTTGCGCCGCGGAAAGGGCGCGCGCGATTCTTTCTTCGATCGGTTCGGGCGCGATGTTGTGGCCGGAATTCAGAATGATCAAGTTCTTGATTCGGCCGCTGATCCGCCAATTGCCGCGGACATTCACTTCGCCCTGATCGCCGGTATGAAACCATCCATCCCGCATCACTCGCGCGGTTTCTTCGGGCCGGTTCCAATATCCGGGAAAGATATGCGGGCCGCGGAGCACGATCTCCTCGTTTTCGGCGATCTTCATCTCAATCCCAGTAATGGCTGTGCCGACGTAACCGGGCTCGACGGGCACCCTCGGGTCATCCAGCGTGCAAATGCCCGTGGTTTCCGTGAGTCCGTACCCTTGTAACACGGGTATGCCAAGCATGAGAAAAAACTGTTGCGTCTCCGGCGACAGCGGCGCAGAGCCGCAAATCAAGGTCCTCAGATGCAGTCCGAAACGCTCTCTAATTTTTCCGAAGATGAGCATGCGAGCCAGACCGAGCCATAGTGCATCGAGCGTGGCGCCTCGCCCGGCGTGCTCGCGCAGCCAGGCATCGCGCGCCTTGCTGAAAAGGATTTGAATGAAAGCAGCGCGTTTCGAAAGCGCGTCCTCGACGCCCCTGCGCACGCGTTCGAGCAGCGTCGGCACATTCAAGAAATAATGGGGAGAGGCAATGCGGATTTCGTCCGCAAGTTTATTGAGATCGGTGGATAGCGCGAGGTCGCTTTCCCGCGATAGGTAAGAAAGAAGAACGATCCAGGAAGCTGCAAAGTTAAACGGAAGGTAGTGAAAGACGCGGTCTGGCACGTGCATTTCACCCATCAATTGATCGAGCCGTTCGGTCGTGCAGGAAAGCATATGCGTAACGTTCCCAACGTTTAGGCATACGCCTTTGGGCTCACCCGAGGTTCCCGATGTGTAGATGATGGTGACGAGGTCGGACTCCTGACGTGCGTTGGGTGTATCTGGAACCGGTTGCGATGATGAAGGGGGCTTCAGAACTTCCTCAAAAAGTACGCGGCGCGGCGCCGCAGGCCAGACTTGCGTCACGCCCTCTCCCGGTGCGGCATCTGCCATAAAGAGCAGTTTCGGTTGGCAGTCTTTCATCATGCCCGCGAGTTCCGCGGGCGCCTGCCGTGAATACAGCGGCACGACGATCATGCCCTCAGCCATGAGTGCCAGATCGAACACGACCCAGCGAATCGAGTTAGGCGCGAGGAGCGCACAGCGGTCGCCCGCCTGCAGATCGGAGCCGCGCAGAAACGCGCGTACTCGCTGAATCTGCTCGAGCAATTCCCTGCCCGTCACGCTTACGAATTGATCGTCATGAATTTCGCGTAACACGACGCGGCGATCCGCGCGCTTAAGCTGGGCGAAGATATTTTCGAGAAAGTTGGGCATGAAGAATCAGCGTGCAGCCGCGAGTGCCGCTGTGGAGGAGTCGTACCGTTCCACGAGCGCGCTCAGGTTTTTGCTCAGCGGCGGCAGATAGTTTTCCCACGAGAGAACGCCGGAGCGCAACGGAAACTCAGGATACGCCCGATGGACGGCGTCTTCGAGGAAAGTACCCATCCGCGCCATGACCTTTAAATTGCGCACCGCGGTCTTCGCAACGCCGTCGCGTACCGAATCCACTTCGGCGGCCAGCGTTTCCATCATGTTCAAGAGCTTGGGCTCAAGGTTGGGTTCATCGACAGTAAGGAAAAGATGCTGGTGGCCGCGCTCATTCATCAAGTTTCGAATGCGTTCGTCCATTGTCACGCCCGCGGAAGCCACCATCGCGGGCATGGTGGTCACGATGCCGTGATAGCGAGAAGAGACCATGAGAGAGGACTGGCGGAGAATGCTGACGAGTTGGAATATGTCGTACTCGTCTGAGGTAAAGACGGGCACGGAGGCAGCGCCGAGGTGTCCGGCAAATTCGCGGCAGGCGCGCGCATCCAGTCTTTCCATGGCCACGAGGATCGGGAACACCTTGTGCCGCTGGAGGAATGCCGCAGTGGCCTTCGCAAAAGCGGAAAGGTAGCGGGAGTTCTTCGCTTGGACTGTCGGACCCGATTGATGAAAATAAACAGTACGGTACTGGCTCTCCTTGTAGGCGCCGGTAGTCACCAACGAGACGTATTTCGCGATGGAAGCCTTGACCGGCCATACAAATGGAAGAATTGGACAGAGCGCAAGAATAGGCGTCTTCTCGTCCCATCCTGCCTTGCACAGCGCTTTCCGGCCATATTCGGGCGGATGCGGCTCAAATGTCCAGGCAGTATCGGTGCCTAGTTCCGTGGGAATACTCAGTTTATGAAGCAACGCCTGGGATTCCGCGCTGCGGGGAATAATCAGCGAATCTTTTACATAGTGCGCGCACATGCTTTCGATCAGCGGGTCCATATATCCGGCTTCCCCGCCATATCCGACGGAGAGCTTGTTCTCCGCCGAAGCCATGCCCAGCGCGCCGATCATCATCGTGGTGAGGGCATTCGCGAATTTGCTCTTGAACATCGAGCCTTCGCAGGCAATCACGCCGTGATTTGCATGGACTTCGCGGAAAAGAAATGGCGGGAAAACATCGGGCAGGTGGACCTGCCGCGTGCCCTCAAAATAACCGCGCGTGAGATCGAAATTCTGCGTCATGACGCTGAAATCTACGTTTTCCGCGCCAAGGACGTGTCGAACCTGCCGGAGCGTTTCTTGCACGCGGAGGTCGGACCCGGTATTCCGGTTTCCGTTGTAACCCGCGAAGAGCAGCTTCAGTTTTTCGCCGGGAGTCCAACGCTCTCCGAGACCAAGCATCCAGCCGAAGCGCCGGATCTCGATCAGCGTGCTGACCCACGCGACAAGCAGAATGTCCGTCATCGATATGCTTTCCTGGCTGCGGCGATTCTCTCCGTCCCCGCACTGGATGGCCACGGCTTCGCGGGGTACCGAAAATGGTTCTCGCGGCTGAATTTCAAGAGCGGATAAGCGTAAGTCGAGAATTTCGCTGGCGCCTCGCCAAGTTCTGCGACGACGCGCGAATTGTCAAAAACCGTGTTCCAGTCAAGATAGGGCCAAAACACTTTGAGCAGAGAAGCCCCATGCCCCAGAGCGCCCCCGCGGTTTGCAACCCAATTCAGGGTATGAGAAAAAGGCCACCCCAGCATGGGCGAAAACACCGGGCGCATCATGCCTCCCGCTTTTGCCAGGGCATCGGTCAGTTCGAGATAGGTTTGCGAACCCGTGCCGGAAGACAAATGGTAGATCCCGTGGGCCGGGTCATCTTTCTGGTGAATTTTAACGATTGCTTGGCTGACGTAGTTCGCCGGCACGATGTCGATTCTATCGTCAGGCCGCAGCGGAAGAACAGGCATCTGCGCCAGCACGTGAAACGCCTGAACCATGTCGAATTGCGATGTTTCCCCGCGCCGGCTGTCCCCGAGGATGATGGCCGGGCGGAAAATTGTCTTCTGCACGTCCGGCAACAATTGATTGGCCATATGCTCGCAGAATTTCTTCGTGCGCGCGTAAGGATCGTAATCGGAGCGCCACCAGTCAATCGCAGCGTCTTCCGTCACAACCTCGTTGTGCCTCTTCCCTGCGACCGCGACGGTCGACACTTGCGAATACCTTCTTAGTCCACCGCGATTCCGCGCACGCCGCGCGAGCTGAATCACTTCGAGCGTGCCCCGCAGGTTCACGTTCAGGCATTGTTTTTCCGATTTGCGATTCAGTGACGCCGCGCAGTGAATCAAGGAATCCGTCGTATCCACCAGCGCGTGATATTCCTCATCGGACAGGCCGAAGCAGTCGCTGGTCAGATCGCCGCGATAAATTCGCACGCGCGTGTCAACGTACTCAAGAAATTCTGGAAACTCGAAATGCAGTTGGAGCGAAGTCCAGAGCCGTTCGCGCGCTTCCTGTTCGGTCTTTGCGCGCACCAAGAGGTTCAAGGTGTCGCGGTGCCCGGTTAAGAGGCCGGCGACAAGATAACTGCCCAGGTAGCCGGTCGCACCGGTTACGAAGATCGCCATAAAGGGTCGGACGGCGTCGCGGCTTTCGAAAGCGCCGGTTCGTACGCAGCCTCCGCGGACCAGTCGAGCGCGCGCGGCTCTCGCGACTCGAGCGGGCGGCCCTCCATCAGCGGATAGCACCATCGGCGCAGCGCCGGGATGTGCACGTTGATCCAGTAATCCCACCAATGAATGGCCTCGGGCGCGAAATCGAAAAGCCCGCGCTCTTCGGGAGGCAAAGCGGCAGAGAGCAGCCGCGCGTTTTCGCATTCGAAAACGTGCTCGTTGTGAAGAATGAAAGGCTCGTACAGTTCGATAAGCTTTTCCGCGCGAATCAGGTCGCGTTCCGCTCTTGCCAGCGGCGCTTTCTTCATGCCCAGCGTCATGGCCGCGCGGTTGATTCCGGAAACTACGGCTTTCTGGCGGGGAATCGATAGCCGTTCATAACGCTGCTTCGACACGGGGATGGACTCAAACTTGACCTTGAGCCAACTGTCCATGCCCTGCGTTGTCCGGTAATGCTTGCGATGCGCCAGCCCCGTCAGCTCGATGCTGCGGCCCATGTTCACCGGATTGATCGCCGAAGTCGCAAGCTGGTACATCCGTGCGTGACGCCGCCCGATGACCGCGGCGGCGATGAGCGTCATCCCGCGGCAAACCATGTCCACCGGAATCACGTCGAGACACTTCCGCTCATTCGAGGGAAGCTGACGGAAATTCGTCCCGAGAAGATACGAAAGCGGCCCGGAGGTGTTAATCCCCTCATTCCAGCCCGCAAAAGGCGCACGCTCCGAGCTTTCCACGATCGACGGGCGCACGATAGCAATCGGAAGATCCCTGCCCCGCCGCGCCAGAACCGATTCTCCGAGACTTTTTGTAAAAGTATACGTATTCGGCCAGCGCAAGTGCTGCGCGCGGCGCATTCCCACGCGCACCAGCCGGTTCCGCGCCCATCTCGCACGATTGCGTTTCAAAACGCCATCGAGTTCTGCTGCGGGCGCCGATGAATCATCGCCGCCCCGTCCCAGTGCCTGGCGGCGAAGCGCTTTCGTGAGTTCCGGGCCTTCGGCGCGTGCTTCGATTCGCCGAATCGTTTCCCGCAGCGATTCGATCTCTCGCTCCGCGTCAAATTGAAGATCGTTGGCGGGATTGTAGTTGTCCGGCAAATCCTCGGCCACGCGGCCGTCGCGCATGCCTGTAACATAACAGGTAGAAAGATGCATTAGCCCCGCATGATCGCACTTGCGCAAGAATGCAAGCAGGTGCAGCGCCGAATCCACATTCGACGAGATTGCCTCGCGCAGATCGGGATTGAAGTCCGTCAAGCCCGCGCTGTTCACCACCAGATCCAGCGATTTTGCCAGCCGCGCCTGCGCCGCTTCATCCAGCCCCAGCCCCGGCAAGCTCAAATCGCCTTCGAGGATTTCCAATTTCTTTTTGAGAAAAGAACCGAGCTTCCGGCCGTGCCGCTCGTGCAGCGTGTCGAACGCGGGAGATTCTTCGACAATCTTTTCGAATCGGCGCCGCGCTGTTGTCGTGCGATTGCGGCGGATCAGCAGCGTGATTCTGCCAATCTCAGGAAGTTTCTCGAGCAGATCGACAAGCCACACCTTGCCGATGAATCCGGTCACTCCGATCAGCAGGATGTGCCGGCCCGCGAGCGTTTCGCGTACCGAAAGCCGTTCGACACGCGGTGTATCCCCAAACAACGCAACTCGGCTGTTGCCGCTTTGCGTCTTCGGGCGTGCCGTTGTCCGTGCTGCGATCTCCAGCAGCTCGGGCTTTCCTGTCCAGCCGAGCCGGCCCAGCAGCTTCTCCCGCGAAATCCGTCCATCCGTTGAACCGCTCGCAATCCATGCGAGCGGCCCGCGCGGCCGCACGATGGGATCGAGCAACCGGCCGGTCGCCTTTCCATCGCGGAATTCCAGGTGATTCGAAACGAACGATTCAACGCCGAAATGATGCGCCAATGGCCGCAGACTGTTCTCCAGAAGCTGTCCCACAAGGACGACTCGCTCCCCGTTGCGAACCGCTTCCACCAGCTTCTCTGCGGCTTCAGGCCGCAATCGTGGCTTCAGCACATAATGGAAATACTCTTCGCCAAGCAGGTCCAGCCGGTCGCGGCTGACTCCCCGCAGCAGTGTGTGCAGAAATCGCGTGGCAAATGTACGGCTGGCGGCATAAGCAAAAGGCCTCATCAGCGCCATCCCCGCCATCCCTAAGCGACGCGCCCAGCGCTCCGAAAAGCTCTGCGAGTTCCAGGTGAAGAAACCCACGGGCCGCATCGCTCCGAGCTCCAGCAAGGATCCTTCCACTCGCCAATAGGTAACTTCGCCGGGTTTCGTAGCGGGCAAAACGCTCTTCGAATTGGAACTGGGATAGGCCATAGCAAGCGTAGTTCTAGTGGCGTAGCGTCCGCCGCGCAGCACGGTCAAGAATCTCGCGATGAGTATGGATGACTCGTACCCTTTACAACTGCCGTTCTGGATCGGATTCTCAACCCGCTTCCGAGCTCGCGTGACTTCATGATCCCTGACCCCTGCTGGAAGCGGGCCGCCTGGGAAAATGTAAAAGTAGCATTCTCAGCGGCTTCCCGCAAGGCGCGGAGCCACGCTGGCGTCGCTGCTCACTGACCCCCAACGTTCCGTGCGTCCTTTGAATTTCGAGCTGTTTGAGCCCGGATCGACCGGCTAGATGAATGTCTTGGCCTGATCAGTAAAGGAAGTCTCAGACGCCCCAGCCATAGCGCTCGGCGTGCTCCAGCGTGCGCTGCATTTCTTCGCGAAGGATTTCTGTGAACACCGACCCGCCCACCGCCCGGGCGCCGGGCTCCGTGATGTCCGGCGTGCGATAGCCGCCGGCGAGGACGCGCTGCAGCGACTGTTCCACCCAATCCGCTTCCAGCGCGAGTCCAAACGCATCCCGCAGCATCATCGTCGCGCTCAGAATCGAACCGATGGGATTAGCCGAGTCCGTTCCGGCGAGTGAAGGCGCGGAACCATGAATCGGCTCAAAGAGTGGAGCGCTCGTGCCAAAGCTCGCGGAGGGTATCAACCCGATCGAGCCGGCAAGCGCCGCGGCCGCATCGCTTAAAATATCGCCAAACAAGTTTGTGCTCAGCATGACGTCAAATTGCGACGGACGCAGCGTCAATTGCATAGCGGCATTGTCCACGTACATGTGCTCGACTTTCACCGAAGGATACACCGCGCCCATCGCCGTAACCGTCCGCCTCCAAAGCTGCGAACTCGTCAGCACGTTGGCCTTGTCCACCGAGCACAGCCGCCGCGAGCGATTCTCCGCGCGCGCATAGGCAAATGTTGCGATGCGCTCAATCTCCGGCGTTGAATAGGACTCCGTGTCCCATGCGCGCTCCACGCCTTTCTCGGTTGCGCTGCCTCGTTCGCCAAAATACAGGCCGCCAGCGAGTTCTCGGACAATCTCCAGGTCCAAATCGCCCAGCCGGTCCAGCTTCAGCGGAGAAATTCCACGCAGTGGCTCCAGTAGTCTCAGAGGCCGGACATTGACATACAGCCCCAATCCCTGGCGCAGGCCCAGTAGCCCGCTTTCCGGCCGCTTCCCCACGGGCAGGGAATCCCACTTCGGTCCCCCGACAGCTCCCAGAAAGATAGCGTCAGCTTTGCGGCAGGCGTCCAGCGTTTCGTTCGGAAGCGGCGTCCCCGCGGCGTCAATCGCTGCTCCTCCGATCGGGAGTTCGTTGAATTCAAATTGATGATTAAATTCGTGCGCGGACTCGCGCAGAATTGTCGCCGCGGCCCGCGTCACTTCCGGCCCGATGCCATCTCCTGGCAAGAGAACAAGGGTCTTTTTCATCTTGGTCCCCGAATAAGAGCAAAATCTTGCGAAGCCGTCCGCAAATACGTCTAGCGCGTGGCGATTTCTTCGGCGCAGTTCATTTGACGGCGGAAACTCAGCTTGCGGAGGATGACTCCACTGCCATCGCCGCGGAACGCCGCCGGATCACTTCATGCGCGATGGCCACAATGTCTCGCGGCCGTACTTGCTTGGACTCATCGGCCAGGGCCGTCACGCGGCTGTAGACTTCGCCAAGCTCCGCATCGCTTGCCTCGTAACCCAAATCCCGCAGCGAAAGCCGCAGAGCATTCCGGCCGGAGTGTTTGCCAAGGACCAGCGAGCGGGCCGGCACGCCAACCGTCTGCGGGGAAATAATTTCGTACGTGAGGGGATTTTTGATAATTCCGTCCTGGTGAATTCCCGCCTCATGCGCAAACGCGTTCGCCCCCACAATGGCCTTGTTGGGAGCCACCTGCGCGCCGGTAATTTCCGTCAGCATCCGGCTGGTCGGGAAAAGCTCTTCCAGGCGGATCCCCGTCGTGACGCCAAAGCTCTCTTTGCGCACCGCGAGTGCGACCACGACTTCCTCGAGTGACGCATTCCCGGCTCGTTCGCCGATCCCATTGATTGTGCATTCGATCTGTCGTACGCCTGCGCGTATCGCCGCCAGAGAGTTGGCCACTGCCATGCCCAGGTCATCGTGGCAATGCGCGCTCAGGGCAATTCCGTCAGGGTCACCGAGGTACTCACGAACTTTGGTGAACATCGCCCCATATTCTTCCGGCACCGCGTATCCCACCGTATCCGGAAGATTGAGCACCGTCGCGCCTGCATCCACCGCCACGCGGCATACCTGGCAAAGAAAATCTATGTCTGTGCGTCCCGCATCTTCAGCGGAGAATTCCACTTCACCCACATGCTGCCGCCCGTAGCGAATCATCGATCCAATCGCTTCCAGGGCCTGCTCTCGCGACAGATTCAGCTTTACGCGCAGGTGCAGGTCGGAAGTAGCTAGGAAAACGTGCAGCCGCGGCGCGGCCGCTGATTCCAGCGCCTCGATCGCCGCGTCCACGTCCTGCTTCTTTGCCCGCGCAAGCGCCGCAATCGGCACGTTGCGGATTTCCCGCGCAACCTTCTGTACGGCTTCCAGGTCGCCTTTCGACGCAATCGGGAATCCCGCTTCAATCACATCCACATTCAGGGCAGCAAGCTGCCGCGCCAGGCGAATCTTCTCCTCGGTGTTCATCGAGAAGCCCGGCGATTGCTCGCCGTCACGGAGCGTTGTGTCAAAAATCCGTACGACGTCCATAGAGTCTCCCATGCTCTAGTAACGCATGGGAGCAACCCTCCAGTCCAATTTATCTTTGTTCTGCTTTTGATAACACTGTCTTATACTGGCACAAATGGAGGAACCGTGGATCTCGGTGAACTTCAAGTATTTCTCATGGTGGCTAAGGAGGGCAGCTTCTCCCGCGCTGGAGAGCGGCTCTACCGGACCCAGCCTGCTATCAGCCTGGCGATCCGCAAGCTGGAAGACTCGCTTGGCCAGCCCCTTTTCGTGCGTGGCTCGAGGCCAGTCCGCCTCACCGATGCCGGAACCCTGCTGAAGGACTATGCGGAACGCCTCATCAATCTCCGCGATGAAGTCAAGAAAGGTCTCACCGAGCTCGAGGGCCTTAAGCGCGGCGAACTCTCCCTGGGCGTGAACGAGAGCTCCATTCACGCCCTGCTCCCCGCTCTGGCCAAGTTTCGGGAGAAGCATCCCGGCGTCCAGGTGCGTGTCCACCGCATGTTTTCCCGCGATATTCCTCATGAAGTGCTGAATTATCGCTTGGATCTCGGAGCCATCTCCTACGTGCCTCGCGACGCCCAGCTCCAGGCCACCGAAATTCTGAAAGATGAGCTCACTCTCGTCGTTCCTCCCAAGCATGTTCTCGCCAAAAAGCGCGAAGTCGACGTTTCAGACCTCGGTGACGAAGTCTTCATCGCCCACATCGTCGAATCCCCGTTCCGCCGCCGCGTGATCGAGCTCTTCGCCCGTCATCGCACCGCTCTCAACATGCCCATCGAAATGCCCACGATTGAAAGCATCAAGCGCTTCGTGCAAATGGGCATGGGCGTGGCGATTGTGCCGCGGATGTGCGTCCAATGGGAAATCGAGCACGGCTGGATGAAAGAATTGAAGGTACCGCAGCTTAACATGCCCCGCCACGTCTACCTCGTTTCCCGGCGCGGAGCCCGCTTGCCCCATGCCGCCGCGGAGCTGATGCGCATCCTTCGCGAAGCGTGAGCAGCAGTCTGCAAATTCTCAAGCAGGAATTTTTCATGTCAGGTATGCTTCGCATGGAAAGCTTCTGAAGGGAAACGCAGTTGACAAGCGGACTCGCCATTCTCGCCATCGGATTTTTTCTCGGGATGCGGCATGCCACGGATCCCGATCATGTCATCGCTGTGTCCACCATCGTCAGCCGCGAACGTTCCATCTCCAAAGCCGCGCTCATCGGCATCCTCTGGGGCTGCGGCCACACTTTGACCATCGTCGCCGTTGGCGCGGCCATTATTTTGTTTGGCATGGCCATCCCTGCGCGTCTCGGCCTCACGATGGAATTCTCCGTCGGCCTGATGTTGATTCTCCTCGGCGTTCTGAATCTAACCGGCGCCATGAAGTGGCTCAGCGAAAAGTTCTCTCCCGTCCACCCGCGAGTGACCGGCCAGCATGCACACGTCCATGAGCATAACTCCCACCTGCACTTTCACTGGCATTCCCATGCCCCTGACGCCGACCATCACGCCGATAGCCTCGCCACCCCGCGCTGGCTGAGCGGGTCTTTTCAGCGCCTGGGACTCTTCCATTCCCTCCGCCCTCTGCTCGTTGGCATCGTGCACGGCCTGGCAGGGTCGGCAGCAGTCGCACTGCTCGTGCTGAGCACCATTCGCGAACCGAACTGGGCCGTTTTTTACTTGTTGATTTTTGGAGTTGGCACGATTGCAGGGATGATGCTGATCACCGCAGCCCTGGCTTTGCCTTTTTCCTTTGCTGGCCAGCGATTTGTCTGGCTCAATCGCACCTTTGTCACTGGCTCCGGTCTGCTCAGTTTGGCTTTCGGAGTCTTTATCTGCTACCAGATCGGATTTGTCTCCGGCCTATTCAGCGGCAACCCACGTTGGACACCCAGCTGACACTTATCCGGCGCGAACCGGCTCTCCAGGCTGTTTCTTCTATTTGTTCTGTGTGAGTAACTCTTCCACGGAATTAGAGATCGGCAGGAGCTTTATGGGCCCCAGAACTTGCACTACGGCTCCCCATATATATTATTTCCTAGATACCTAATCAGTTATTTTTTGATTGACTCTCGCTCTCCCCGACGCTACCTTGAATCTGCAATTGTTTCCCTCTCAGAACCTGAAAGCGCCGCATGCACCACGGCCGAGGAAGACATGGCCACACGCATAGAGACTTTTCCGCTCGCTCCCTTGATCATTCGAACTGGAATTCCGCAACGTATGCGAACACTCCGCTTATTTGTGCTGTTGAGCATCTTGCTCGGAATGGCTCCTCCGGCTTCTGCACAGACTTCTCAACAGTATGTTTATGCCTCTGTTCCCCAGCTAAGCCCGGCTTCCTCTGCCATCTCCGGATTCAACAAAGCCAGCCAAAGCGGGGCCCTCAGTCTTATCCCCGGCTCTCCCTTCAACGAACGGTTTGAGGGCGGACTAGTGGCGATCGATGGCCAGGGTAAATTTCTCTTCGTCTTGAACCCGAAGAGCGATGACATCTCGATGTTCCTCGTTAATCAAGCCTCAGGCGCGCTTTCCGAAGTCCAGGGATCTCCGTTTGCAGTTCCCCCGACCGTCAACCCCAGTATGGCGCCTTCGCTACCCTTGTCGATTGCCGCCGAACAGTCCGGGAAGTTTCTGTTCGTCGGCTACCTCTCGGGCGACTTTCAGGGACAGAGTTCCGTCGCTTCGCTGGCCATCAGCACATCCGGTTCTAGTCCGGCGCTCCTTGCACAACAGAGCATCCCAACAAACAGTGGTGGCGCTCCCGTGCAGCTACTTACCGACGCCAAAGGCGTTCGCCTTTATGTCGGTCTACAGCATGGCCAAAACGGCGTGGCAGTCGGTGGTGCGGAAGTTTATTCCATCGATCCCTCGACCGGCAAATTAGCCTACCAGGGCATGGCCGATATTCTCCCCGGTGACGGGGAATCCTATGCCATCGATCCGCAAGCTAGGTTTATTTACGGCGGTGAACGAGGAATCTCCGGTAGCATTCAAAGTTGCGTCATCTCGCCCGTGGATGGTACCGCGAACAATTGCCCGCCACTCCTGGATTTAGGTGTTCAGGTTTTCCCTGCGGCAATCATAGCTGAAAACGCCGGGCACTTTCTTTATGTTCAAGGGGACGGGACTGGAAACGGGGGCGCGGGTGTCCGCGTTTATTCCATTGATCAGGTTACCGGCGCGCTTACTCAGGTGCTGGGTCCGCTGACCGCGACTCTCTCAGGCCAGGGCAGCGTCATTGCTGACCCGATGGGGCCGTACATTTACTCTTTCGATCTAAACGGTTCGAGCATCCACGCATTCCAAGTTGACCAGGTAACCGGCAATCTCTCCGAAATTCCTGGTTCTCCATTCAGTGTTGGAGGGGCCCCGCTCGGATGCTGCGGTGGGATCGCTATTTCCGGCACTCCCGTTCACACAGTCAGCGGCCCCGCTGTCTCGATCTTTCCTTCCACCGCCGCCACGTTCAGTTCCCCCGTGGGCAGCACTAGCCCTACGCAGGTCTTTTCGATGATCAATGTCGGAAGCCAACTGCTAACCATCAATTCCATTTCCATCGGTGGAACGAACGCCGCCAGTTTTTCTCAATCGAATACCTGCACGGCGACACTCGCCCCCAACGCCAACTGTTCCGTCAGCATTAGCTTTACGCCCCCCAGTGCAGGTACGTTCGCAGCCACTCTCCAAGTAGCGGACAACGCTCCTGGTACGCCGCAAACTCTCGTCCTCAACGGCACCGGAGTCGCCGCCGCACCCGCCGTCACTTTCTCACCCGCCACGCTATCGTTCCCCGCCACAAATCAAGGAACATCCGGCGCGCCCCAAACGCTCACCGTCATCAACTCCGGCAACGCGCCACTCCATGTTTCTTCGGTTTCTCTCAGTGGGCCTAACCCTTCGGATTTCAGCTTCGTCAACAATTGCAACGCCCCGGTTGCATCGGCCTCAAACTGCACCATCTCGCTGGTCTTCACCCCGACCGCCCCCGGCCAACGCACCGCGAATCTATTGATTTCTGATGATGCTCCGGGTTCACCCCAAACTCTCCTTCTCAGCGCCACTGGAATCGCCACTGTTCCTGCCATCACTTTCTCTCCCGCTGCGCTCTCGTTCCCCGTCACTACCCAGGGAACATCCAGCGTGGCGCAAACGCTAACCGTCACCAACTCCGGGAATGCAACGCTGCACGTTTCTTCCATTTCCCTCGGTGGGCTCAACCCTTCGGAATTCAGCTTCGTCAACAATTGCACCGCCCCGGTTGCACCGGCCTCGAACTGCACGATCTCGCTGGTCTTTGGTCCGGTTGCCTCCGGCCAGCGCACCGCAAATCTCTTGATTTCAGATGATGTTTCAGGCTCGCCGCAGGGCGTCTCGCTTAGCGCGACAGCGAATCCGGCATTCACAGGGGGAGCCGCTCCCGGCGGTTCGACCAGCGCTTCCGTCTCCCCTGGTCAGACTGCGCAGTACTCGTTGCAGTTGACCCCCGGCCCGGGCTTCAACGGCACTGTTTCGCTCGCCTGCAGCGGGGCTCCATTCGCGGCAACGTGCCAGGCGCCTGCAACTCTCACTCTAGCGAACGGAGCATCCGCCCTATTTACGGTCACTGTAAGCACCAAAGGGCCTGCCCTCTTTCCACCCCAAGCTCCCCTTCGCCGCCTTCCGCCGTTTTCGATGCTGCCGCTCGCTGCGCTCATACTGGCGTTTCTGATTTCCATCGTTGGTTCCCGCACGTTCGAAACGTCCTCAGGCAGGAACCGCATGGCGTTTTGCGGAGTTCTCAGCGCTTTTATTTTCTGCGCGTTTCTTGGCGTCGCGGGCTGTGGAGGCGGCAGCGCTGCCCTGGCGCCTGCCGTTGCGCCTCCTTCAATCGTCACTCCCTCAGGCACATCGACAATCACCATCACGCTGGCCGCGACGTCTTCGTCGGGCCAACCTCTGCAACTCCCGTCCATCCAGCTCACCCTGATCGTGCAGTAACACTGCTCACCTGTATTCGACGGCCTGATGTAGCAAGGCGTGTGAAGAAATATCTCTAATTTCAAAGCGATTCACTCCAGGGTAGTGGTCAGTTTGAATTTTATGGATCGTGACAGAAGGGCTCAAAATTCAAACTGACCCACTACCCACTCCAGCACTAAATTTTCCTTGACAAGGCACTTGCCACTCTGGTAGAATTATTTTGATCAGAAGTGCGCCTCGCTCCCGCGAGGCTTTTTCTTTGTAGGGGCGGGTTTACCCCGCCCTCTGGGGCTTTTTCGTAGGGGCGGGGCTTGCCCCGCCCGCTTGTTGCGCCCGTTCGTAGCGCCGGCGTCCTTGCCGGCTTTTTTTGTCTAGAAATCCAAACTTTCAGGAGACTTCCATGTCTACTCGTCCCACCGTCGATCTCCCTGCGGCCGCACAAGACAAGGATCGCTGTGCGGTTACCCTCGAAGTCGACCGCTTTGCCGTCACGGTCGAAAAAGACTGTCGCACGGTTACAAGTAAAAAAAATCGCGCCAATTTGTGTTCTTTTACCTTTGCCGATGGCCGCCGCTGCCGTACTCCCCGCTCTTCAACCCATCCGCATCTCTGCTATTCTCACGCCCGCAAAGTAGCCCAGGCCAAGGCCGCGGAGGAGCTCGGAAGCGACATCTCCCATTTCTTCTCGGGCCGTTATCTTTCTGCGTGCGATCTCAGCGCCGCTCTGGGTAGCCTCTTTGCCGCCGCCGCCCGTGGGCACGTCAAACCCAAGACGGCCTCCACCCTCGCTTATCTAGCCCAGACCCTTCTCCAAACCATCCAAGTCGCTCAACACGAATACATTAGCACCTACGGCGCCCAGCCCTGGCGCCAAGCCGTACACTCTTCCGTCAAAAGCAATTTTGAGCATAAGAGTCCAAGTTCCGGCGAAGGCACGGACCAAAACCCGCAGCTCAAGGCCGCCAACGGCAACGCCACCAACACCTCTTCTTAATAATCGCTCCGCGCCGCTCAGGGTCTGTATCCCCGCGCGCCTTTTGATCATCTCATTTGCGTATCTTCGCACCCGTTGGCGGATGTAGAATTCCGGACCCCTGGCAATCAGCCAATCGACTCTCGAATCTTGGACCTCAGAAATCCAGCAGAAGGAGAATCACAATGCCCTACGTAAAAGTTGGTCAGGAAAATTCCGCAGCCATCGAGCTTTACTATGAAGACCACGGCTCCGGCGACCCCGTCGTTCTGATCCACGGCTATCCGCTCAGCGGCGCTTCCTGGGAAAAGCAAGTCCCCGCCCTCCTGAGCGCCGGTCTCCGCGTCATCACCTATGACCGTCGCGGCTTCGGCAACTCCAGCAAGCCCACCACCGGCTACAACTACGATACCTTCGCTGCGGACCTGCAAAAGCTCGTGACCCATCTCAAACTGAAGAATTTCTCTCTCGTCGGCTTCTCCATGGGCGGCGGAGAAGTCGCTCGTTACATCGGAAAGTATGGCTCGAAGGGCGTCGCCAAGGCGGTCATCATCGGCGGCGTTCCGCCCTACCTTCTGAAGACCCCCGACAACCCCGAAGGTGTAGACGTCGCCGTGTTCGACGGCATCCAGAAAGCGGTCGCCGCCGACCGTTACGCCTTCTTCACTGAATTTTTCAAGAATTTCTACAACACCGACGTTTTCCTCGGCAAGCGCATCAGCGAACAAGCCGTGCAAGCCAGTTGGAACGTCGCTGCCGGCGCTTCCGCCACCGCCAGCTATGCCTGCGTGCCAACCTGGTATGAAGACTTCCGCAAAGACGTCGCCCGCATCGACGTTCCCACCCTGGTCCTTCACGGTGAGGCCGACCGCATCGTGCCTATCTCCGCCGCAGGCCAGCGCACCGCCAAGCTCATCAAGGGCGCCCGCCTCGTAACAATCAAGGACGGCCCCCATAACATCGGCTGGACCCACGCCGACGAAGTCAATGCCGAACTCGTCAGCTTCCTCGCCAAACCCGCCGCCAAGCCCAAGCAGCGCGCCGCCTCCGCCTCACGCGGATAAGCCGTTTGCTCAGCGGGCAGCGCTAATGCTTCTCCGAGGAATGTTTATCAGCTAAACTGCTTCACGACGAAGGGAAAGAAGACGAGGCCGCCAACTGCGAAGAAGAAATTCTTCCATCATGCCTTAGAACCTAGAACTAGATTCAGCAGGTTTCGGATGCCGAAGGCCAAGCTCTTAGCTAAGGAGGAAGCGATGAGTCGCCAAATTCCCCTTGGGTCCCTCGCTGTACTTGTACTTGTTCTGCCCTTCACGGGCATCGCCTCCGCAGAAACGCCAAGCCGCGTGACCATTCTCTACGACGCGTTCGGCAAGTCTCCTTCGCTAACTATGGATTTTGGGTTCGCTGCGCTTCTGGAATATGGGGGTAAGCGCATCCTGTTCGACACCGGCAACAACGCCAAAATCTTCGAACATAACGTGAAAGCGATGGGTGTTGATCTCCGGAACCTCGACTTCGTGGTGATCTCGCACCGCCACGCCGACCACACCAGCGGTATCACCTATCTGCTGACCGTCAACCCTAAGGTCAAGATTTATGTTCCTGACGAAATCTGGGGTTTGTTCGCCCGTGGGCCGACGAACGACTTCTACCGCAAAGACCCCTCACTCCCCCCTGAGATGCGCTATTACGGAGGCCATCCGCCAGAAATTTTGGAAGGGGGCACGCCTTGGCCGAACGCAAACTTCATATCCGTAAGCCAAAAGACCGAAGTGGCGCCGGGTCTTTTTATCCTTCCCGGCGTTTCGACGTCTCCTGGCACGCTGGAACTGAAAGAGCTCTCGCTGGCCATCAAAAGCCCGCAGGGTGTGATTCTGATGGTCGGCTGTTCGCATCCCGGCGTGGAAAATATCCTTCATGAGGCGACCGCGATTGACCCGCATGTGCACATCTTGTTCGGCGGGCTGCATCAGATCCAGAAGCCGGATCCTGAAGTGGAACGCATCGCCACCGTTCTGCACGGCCAGTACAAGCTTGACTTAGTTGCTCCTGGACACTGCACCGGCGAGCCGCAATTCGCAGCCTTGAAGAAAGCCTTTGGCGATCACTACGTGTACGCGGGAGTGGGAACCGTTGTTGATCTGCCCTTAAACGAGAAAGCCTCAGCAACCTCTGTAGAATCAACACTTGCAAAACTGTATCAAAACAAGTGACTTGATCTCCCTTCAGAATCAACACTTATGCAAAACCCGTGGGGAGGGGGTCTTCCCATCCGAAACCATCCTCGAGCATCCAATAGAGGCTGAAAGGCGGCCAAAGAGTTAAACTTGGGAACGCCATCGAGGAGTAGCAACATGCACAGCCCTACCGTCGGAAGAAGCCTGGCCATAGCAATTATCATCGGCCTTGTCGCATGGACGGCGTTCCGCGCCCTCGGCGCTCGGCCCGCGGAGTCCCCTAAGGGAGCTTTCCCGGCGCCAGCGGTTGACGTGGCGCTTGCCTCCGCCAAGAGCCAGCAAACCGCGGTCTTTGCCGGAGGCTGCTTCTGGGGAGTCCAAGCCGTTTTCCAGCGCGTCAAGGGCGTCTCTTCGGCGACTTCGGGCTACTCTGGCGGCTTCGTCAAATCGCCGTCCTATCAAAGCGTGGGCATGGGCGTCACCGGCCACGCCGAATCCGTCAGCATCACTTTCGATCCGTCCGAGATCACCTACGGCCAGCTCTTGATGGTTTTCTTCTCCGTCGCTCACGATCCTACACAATGGAATCGCCAGGGCCCCGATACTGGTTCCCAATACCGTTCGACTATTTTCTTCACCAATCCGGAACAAAAGCGCATCGCCGAGGCCTACATCGCGCAGCTCGATGCCGCCAAAGTGTATTCCCGCCCCATCGTCACGAAGGTCGAGCCTTTCAAAGCTTTCTACCCCGCCGAGGACTATCACCAGAATTATCTGGACCACAATCCCGATAGTCCCTACATCGTCTACAACGACCTCCCCAAACTGGAAAACTTGAAAAAAACATTCCCCAACCTTTGCCGCCGCTGATCGGTGGCCTTTTTCGCGCCGCACCGTTCCCCGGGCAATCCATTCTCAATTCTCTGATCTCTATTTTCTGTTCTCTGTTCTCCGTCCTATCTCTTTGAAGACACGTTCTTCCTCCGCATCCGCACTTGCGCTAAATTGAAACGGGGCGTCTTTCCGAGAGGGTCAAAATCTTCCATCACGAATAGCGGAGAGGAGAATCATCATGAAGGGTCTTGTTTGCGCCGCGCTGTTGTTGTCCGCAACCGGCGCGTTCGTCGTGCAGCGGAGTTATGCAAATGCGGGCGCAAAGCCCGTCACCGTGGACATCAAGAACGTACAAGGCCAAACTGTCGGCACCGCCACTCTGACGCCCGCGCCAAAGGGCGTCAAAATCACGCTTAACATCAAAAATCTTCCTCCGGGCGAGCACTCCATCCACATTCACCAGTTCGCGAAGTGCGAACCTCCCGACTTCAAGTCCGCCGGTCCGCACTTCAATGGCGCGGGCCATTCCCATGAAGGCTTACCCTTGGGCGACATTCCCGATTTTGCCTTGATCGTGGCCGCGGACGGCACCGCCAATGCCAGCACCATCGCGCCGAATGTGACTTTGGGCGAAGACGATCATTCTGTCTTCAGCAATGGCGGCACCGCCATCATTATTCACGCTGTCGCCGGTGGTACCGGCAGTGGCGCTCCGCCGCGCATCGCCTGCGGCGTCATCACCAAGCCGGAATAATTCGGCCGGTAATTCCTCGGGGCAGGATTGCACACCTGGTTGAAGCGCTGGGCAGCGTTGCTAGGAGCTTGTCATCCTGAGGGCCGCGCATTATGCGGCCCGAAGGATCTCAATCGAAAGTGTTTGCTCGATTCGTGTCTGTCTACTTCTCCGGGCGCTCGGTCACGGCCTTCCCGCCGGCGCCCGGCAGCGGTGTCTTCGCGCCTCCGGCCATTTCTCCGTCGAGCAGCGCTTGTAGACTGGAATACTCGTAGATCGTCGGCGCATGATTTTGCATCAGTCCTCCTGTGTCCGCCGTCGGCCCGTAATTGCTGTGCAAATCATGCCCCAGCATCCGCAGCATCGCCATCTGCTGTCCCCGGTGGTGCGCCGTGTGTGCGATCCTCCTCACCACCACCCACGCGCGCGACCGCTGCACATCAAAAAACTTCGTCTGCCCTTCCCACCAGGATTCCTCCATCGCCCGCAGCACAGCCAGCCGTTTCGCGCTGTCCTCCGCGTACCGCTTGATGAACTCCAGCCGCGTCTCCGTCGCCGGCAATGGCGGCGCATTCACGTCAATTCCCAGCATGCTCATGAACCACAGATTCTCGCTCACACACTGGTGCACCATCTGCTCCCGGACGCTCCGCCCCCGCGCATCGCTCGCTCGCGGCCGCACCGCCAGCTCCCCTTCGCGAAATTCGCTCCAAACGCTCACCACCTTTATCCGCTCCGTCTCGTACGTCTCGACAAGGAAGTCGTATCTCATACACGTGCCCTCTTTCCACGCCCAACCGCTTCGCCGCGCATTTTCTCTCCCGGCAATACCCGCGTCAATCTCACCCCCGCTCGCCAAACTCTGAACCTCGTCGGCAACGGAAAAGGGTAGACCTCTCCGAATGACAGAAGTATCCTTGACGCTATGACACTCTCAGCGCGCAATCGGCTCGGAGGAAAAATCGTAGAACTTCAGCTTGGCGGCGTTATGGCACATGTTGTCATCCGCGTAGGTGAGAATCTGATCGAAAGCGTGATCACCAAGCGCAGTGCGGATGAAATGAAACTAAAGGTGGGCGACACCGTTTCGGCCATCATCAAATCCACAGAAGTTATGTTGGAAAAGAGCTAGACGGACCACAATCTCTCCACAACTCAAAATGGAGGCCCGCATGGTGGATGGAATTCACCGGATCGTCCTTCTGGCAATTCTCCCGTGCGCATTGGGAATTATTTCGCCGGGCGCGCAATCCGTAAGCGCACAAACTTCTCCGGCGCCTGCCCAGCTTAAGATCGGCGGAGCGGTTTCGGCTCCGGTGGTATTGACGGTTGCAGATCTGAAAAACATGCCCCGGAAAACGATTAGCGTTACGAACCCACATGAGAAGAAAGTCGAAGTGTACGAAGGCGTGCCGCTGGAAGAATTGCTCCGAAGGGCGGGCGCTCCACAGGGGGAAAAGCTTCGCGGACCGCTGATGGCGAGTTACGTCGTCGCGGAAGCGGACGATGGCTACCGTGTGGTCTTCTCCCTCGCCGAGCTGGATTCGGCGTTTCTCGATTCAGAAGTCCTTGTCGCAGACACCATGGATGGAGCGCCCCTTGGCCCAAAGCAAGGCCCCTTTAGGCTCGTCGCCCCACACGAAAAGCGGCCCGCGCGCTGGGTGAGAATGCTGAAATCGATCACCGTAGTTGGACCACAAGAATAATTGGAACCTCGAATTGAGATTTACGCTGAACTTACCAAACCAGCTTCAATCCGAACTGGACCTGGCGTGAAAAGGTGGACGTGCTGGTAATAGCGCCGGCCGTACCAGAGAGTCCCGATGGCGTGAAGACAATGAGGTTGGGAGTGTTGAAGTTGGCGCGGTTCAGGAGATTGAAAATCTCCGCCCTGAATTGCAGCGTCAAACGCTCGCGAATCGCCGTATCTTTCAGCGTTGAAAAATCCCAAGTGACAAGGCCCGGGCCGATATAAGTGTCCCTGCCGACGTTCCCGTAGAAACCGCTGTTCGTGGGCAGGGAGAGAAACGCAGCAGGATTGAACCATTGATTGGGCTTCCCGAGAACTACGGGACCCGTAAAATTGGGATTCAGGAAAGGTCTGACCGGATTGCGCGTGTCGCCATTGTTGGATGGGTTGTAGCTCAGTAGCGGCGTAAACGGAAACCCGTCTTGCGCCGTGACGATACTGGACACCGACCACCCGCTGACTAAATTGTTTGTCCAGCCTTGCAGACCATTTGCGAACGATTTTCCGCGGCCAAACGGCAAGCTATAGATCGCATTGATGACGCCCACATTTCGAACGTCGAATGTAGCGAGGCCTTTGTCGGCACGCAAGTTGAAGGGATTCGAAACGGTGTCGGCAGCGTTTGCCGCCGTGGTCTGATTCAAGGAGTCGCCGTCGTCCAGCGTTTTCGAAAAGGTATAGACGCCGCGCAGAGTGAGGCCATGACTGAGGCGGCGACGAAGATCCACTTGTAGCGCGTGGTAGGAGCTGTCGCCGCGAGAAAACCAGGTCCAGGTGTTAGCGATGGTGGCGTTGGGCCGTGGTGTTCCCTTTGGAATGTAGAAAGTGCCTGCAGGAACGGGGGCTCCTGCCAAAGGCGTGCCCTTCACAAAACCAACGGTCGGATCGTTGGTGGGACTAGTGGGCATGCTCGGATCGAAAGTAGGGAAAACAGCGGGGCAGGGTGAGGCGGGACAAATGATGGGCGTGGGCTCGTTGGCGTCGATGCCGATGAGTTCATGGTAGCCGTGGGAGCCAACGTAGCCGACGGTGAGGGCGGTGTTGGGAGAGAGTTCGCGCTCGATGCGAAGCGACCAGGAGATGAGCGTGGGCGTTTGCATGTCGGGCTGGACTCCGCCGGGCACAAGTTTCCTTCCGGCGGGGAACGAGGAAGGATTTGCCGGATCAATGGGGAGACTTGAGACCTTGGTCGCAACGCCATAAACCGGATTGAAAGGCGCGTTCTGATCGGTGCGATAGCCAAGTGCGTCTTGCAAATCGTTGTACATGCCGAACCCGGCGCGGAAGACGGTTTTCGGACCCAGTGGGCTCCAAGCCAAGCCGACGCGCGGCTGCGGAAGAAAAGTTGCATTGTTGGTGGTAAAGAGGGATCCGCCAATGCGCGGCTGGGAATTGATGACGCCGTTTGTGAACGTGTAATTGGCGGCGCGGCCGTGGGCTTCGTTCCATCCGGTTGAAAATTCATCGCGTAAACCAAGCGACAAAGTAAGTTTTGGACTGATGCGAATGACGTCCTCGGCGTAGAAAGCGCCGAATAGCGAGCGCCAGTTCAGTTCCGTAGGAGAGGGATCGAAGAGAAAGGTCGAGATGTTACCTTGCAAGAAAGTCCGGAGGCTGGTGAACGTGGCCTGCCCGAACTGGCTGAGAGCGATGGTTTCGTTGGATTGAAAGCGCTGGAGCCACGCGCCGAAACTGAGTTGGTGACGCCCCCGAGTCCATGTGACGCGGTCTTCGTAGGTATATAAATTCCGGTGAATTCGCAGATTGCTGCCGTTGTTGCTGCCGGCGCGGCCGATGGAAGCTTGCGGGTTTGAGGACGCGCTTCCGCCAACGACAACGGCGCCCACGCGCCGTCCCAGCAGGAAACCAGGGACAGAGGCGGCCAAAGTTCCAGGCGTCGGCTCACCCGTGAAGAAATACCCAGCGCGAGAAAAACCTATGCGTGCGGTATTCAGAAGAGAGGGAGAGAAAACGTGTGTTTCCTCGAGGCTAAACACCTGTTCGCGCAGCGTGACGATGTCCGCGCCGAAAGGATCGAACGGCGTGGCGGTGAAGTCGTCGCCGTCATCCACGGTGTAGATGCCTGCAAGAGAATCCTTCTGCGAGAAAATATGGTCGAGCCGCGCGGTGCCAAAATCCTCGCGAATGGTTTGCAACGGACTGCTAAAAAGTTCCGCGATGCCGCCGAAGTCCGGCGCATTGGGCCCAGCCGCCGGCCAGAGATTCAGGAGTGGTGCGACCCCAGGCGCCAAGCCGACATTGACGAGCGGCGTGGAAGAGGTGCAAGGATTTGGCCTTGGAGTGACGAGCTGGCAAGGCAGCATGCCCTTGCGCGCGTTGTCATCGGGAACGAGAGCGGCGCTGGTCTGATGGAGATTTTGACGGAAGCCCTCGTAGTTGGCGAAGAGGAATGTTTTGTCGCTGCGGAGCGGGCCGCCGAGAGAACCGCCGAACTGGTTGCGCTGAAACGGGGGGGCGGAGCCTTGATCGAAGAAATTTGGCGCGTCGAGAACATTGTTGCGCAAGAACTCGAAAGCCGCCCCATGCCACTGGTTGGTTCCCGAGCGCGTGGCGATGACGACTTGAGCGCCAGGATGCTTGCCCAGTTCCGCAGTGTAGGAGTCGCGCTGCACGTTGAACTCGCGCACGGCGTCCACGCCGAGCAGCATGCCGCTGGTGCCGCCGGGCTGCATGTTGTTTTCGGCAGCGCCGGTGTATTCGACCCCGTTCAAGAGGAAGATGTTTTGTTGCGGGCGGTTGCCGGAGACGGCGAAGTTGTTGGCAGTCGTGGAATTGGAGATGCCGGTGCCGCCGGTTTTCTGCGAAGTGAAATTGACGATGCCGGGATTTAACGGGAGGAGCAGATCATAGCTGCGGCCGTTCAGAGGAAGATCCTTCACCTGCTGCTCGGCGACCAGGCCGGAAATATCCGTGGAAAGGTTCACGATGGGAGCGTCACCGATGACGGTGATTTCGGATTTTATGTCGCCGACCTGCAGCCGGAGATCGACGCTGGCTTCCTCGCCGACAGACAGATGAATCCCGCTGCGGACAGCGTCCTGGAACCCCCCTTTGGATACTTTCACTTCGTACTGGCCCACGGGCACGGAAAGAACAAGATAGCGTCCCGCGTCATTGGTCAGTGACGTGCGCATCGCTCCTGTTTCCGTGTTTTTGACCAGCACGGAGGCGGATGGCACGGGGGCGCCGGACGCGTCCGTGACGATGCCGGTGAGGCTGGCAGAGACTTGCGCGCGGGAGTCGCGCGCAGTCAGGAGTGAGAGCAAGAGAGCGATGATGGCGAACCCGCAAGACAATTTCATATGGGCATCCCCCGTAAGGCGGCAAATGCAGAAACGATAATTCAATACAACTGAAATCGTTATGTCAAACCGACTTAATCCATTCATGGAAATAGATGGCTTTGTGCGGATTCGCGTTCTGAGAACCGTACAGGATGGGAATCAACTCTCCCGCTCCTCTGAGAACCGGGAATCGTCATTCGTGGGATAAAGCAAGCCGAATTGTTATCATCCCCGTCTAATCGGGAAATTCTTTTTTCAGGAGCACACTATGAGAAACGCCAATCGCCGGGCATTCCTCACAAACGCCGCAACATGGAGTTGTGCCGTCATTTGGAGTGGATCAGCTTTCGCCGATGCTTTTGCCGCCACTGGGTCGGCGCCAGTCGCCGAGTCGGTGCTTTCCGGGAAACCGCTTCTCGCCAAAATGAAATGGTTCAACGAGCCTGCTTCCGCAAAACCATCCGGCGATCAACTTATAGTCACCACCAAGCCCAAGACTGACTTCTGGCGCAAGACTTTCTATAACTATGTCACCGACAACGGCCACTTTTTCTTTCTGCCCGTTACTGGCGATTTCACTTTGGAAAGCCGCATCAGCGGAAAATACGCCGCGCTCTACGATCAGGCCGGCCTGATGGTGCGTATGGACAGCAGCAATTGGCTGAAATGCGGCCTCGAGCTTGTGGACGGCATTGGCCATGCCAGCGTGGTCGTGACGCGCGATTTTTCCGATTGGTCCACCGTTCGCGCCGTCACCACCAAGGAACCACTCTGGTGGCGTATCGTCCGCAAAGGCTCTTCGCTGGAAGTTCTTTATTCCCTCGACGGCAAGAACTTTATCTCCACCCGCCTCGGCTATTTGCCACTGGCCGCCGCCGTGGACATCGGCATCATGTGCTGTTCCCCGGAAGGCACCGGCTTCGAATCCAGCTTCGACGAACTCCGCCTCATCCAATGAAGTAACTTAAACCGATAGCAAACCAATCTTTATGTCCACTCTTCGCCCGAAGGACCGCCCTTTGTGCTCGTTCCCAGTTGGGAGGTCCGAGTCCGTCAAGGCTGTTGACACGCGTTGTGCAATGGAGTATCAAACTCCTCTACGCGCACTTGCCAATCTTCCTCCCCGTTTCCAGTGCGCGCACATCCAATTCCGTTAGGAGAAAACCATGTCCAATCCTGTCAAAGCTGTCCCTGAGGGGTATCACACGATTACGGCGTATCTGACTTGCAAGAACGCAGCCCAAGCTATTGATTTCTACAAGTCCGTCTTTGGAGCCACGGAAGTCATGCGTATGCCGGCTGGTCCAGACAAAATCGGGCATGCGGAACTGAAAATCGGAGACTCGCATATCTTTCTGGCCGACGAGTTCCCCGGTGTGTCCGTCGCGCCCACGCCAGGGGTAAAGAATGCCTGCAGCATGTTCGTGTACCTGGAGAACGTGGACGCGGTCTTCAACCGCGCGGTCGCCGCGGGCGCCAAGGTGGACATGCCCCTCGACAACCAGTTCTGGGGCGACCGCTTCGGAAAACTCACGGATCCGTTCGGGCATAACTGGGGCCTCGCGCAACACGTGGAAGACGTTGCGCCGGCCGATATGGAGCGCCGTCAAAAGGAGCATGCCGCGAAAATGGCCAAGTCTCAGGCTGCCGGCCAAAGCTGATTCTGCGGCATAAAATACACAACGCGGCCTCGCTCTTCCAATTCTGGAAGGGCGAGGCGGTTTTTTGTCTAGAGCCCGTGATCTCCCTCGTGGCGCTAGGTGTGTCCTCACAGATCCTGGCCTGATTTGTTACTGAAATCCTTTCGATGATTCAAACTCCCGGAATATTTTTCACGGGTGCTGGGTTTAGGGTGTTAGCATCAAGTTTCCACGGCGGTGTCCCCCGCTGTATCCCGGTGTCGCGGTGTTCAAACCTATCCAAGCAGCGTTATAAAGCTAGCAGGAAAGGAGAGGGTCATGTCTAGACGAGTGTCTGTTCGATATTTGGGTTTATTCGCATCCATCATGTTCTTGCTGGTAGCAGGCGGCTTAGTCATCGCCGGGCCTGCAAATGCGCAGAGCAAATTCAATCATCCCGGCAACATCCTCATCACCGATCAGTTCAATAACCGCGTCATCGAAATCGATCCGGCCGGCAACATCGTTTGGCAGTTCGGGAGTGGTCCAGGCAACACCACGGCGAACGTCATCATTGGCACCAATGACGCCGAGCGCGTGGGTACCCTGACCCTGATGTCGGGCACCGGCATCCCTTCCGGCGTCACCACGCACTGTAAGAAGTTCGGCTGTGCCGATAACCGTGTGCTCCTCGTCGACCAACGCGGCAACATCGTCTGGCAATACGGTCAGTTCGGCGTTACTGGGTTCGGACCCAACCAGCTCAACACTCCGGTCCAGAACACTTATCTGCCGAGCAGCGGAAACGTGCTCATCACCGATCAGGGCAATGAGCGCATCATCGAGGTCCGCCGCTCCGATAATTCGATTGTGTGGCAATATGGGACAAACGGCGTCGTCGGCAACGGTCCCAACCAGCTCAGCAATCCCAACGCCGCCGAACTGTTGCCTGGGCTGAACGGCAACATCCTCATTTCCGACGAGAACAACAACCGCGTCATCGAGGTCACACACACCACTCCGAGCACCATTGTTCATACGTACACCCAGGCCGGTGGCGTGCCGTTTAGCGGCGTGGCCTTTGCTAGCCGCCTTCCCAACGGCCACACTTTGATTACGGACTCGAACAACAGCCGCATTGTCGAAACCGACGAAGACGGCGATGTGTTCTGGCAGTACATCACCAATACCCGCGCCGGAAGCAATTCTGCGCCCCTCCCAACTCGCGCGGTGCGGCTGGCAAATGGCGACACCCTGATCAGCGATCAGTTCAATCATCAGGTGATCAGGGTCGATATGTCGGTTATGTCGGGAATGTCAGGGGTCATCGTAGCCAGCTACGGCACGATCAACAGCCCCGGCTTCAGTCCGAGCACAGCCATCGAGATGAATGGGCCCTACAGCGCATATGTGATCGGCGACTACACCGGCATCACGCCGCCGTTCTGATCGCTGATCGCTCCCGGCGGAGTGTTTCAATGTCCAGCGAGCCGGAATGGAAGTGTGTCCCGCACAACGGCTATCGTGCTGGACACTCAGCAAGTGGGTGGCTTTATTTTTTCCGGAAGAGGCAGACTCCAGACCAGGGGCGGTTCCCTGCCGGCCCTTTTTTCTCCGGCAGGCGCCCCAGTAATCGGAGAAAAAACGGCGGCCGCTTGAATTGCGTCGCCGTCTTCAACAGCCCTTTCACTTCTATCGGTTCCCACCCATGAGCCTCGAAGAAGGCCGGCCCCTCCATCGGTGCGAATTTGAACGGTGCGCCCACCTGGCTCAGTTGCTTTCCGGTCGTCTTCTGCATCATTCTCAGGAGCCCCGGGGAGGTCAGGTCGAGAATCCATCTCTGGAAATGCGGCCCCGCGGCGAGATCTTTCGCAAGCATGGCTACCTCTTCGGCGCTGAAGTAAATGATTAGTCCTTCCGTAAGCACAAGAATTTTTCTTGCTCGCCGGTCCAGCTCCGCGAAGAGGCGCCGCCGCGCATCGCCACCCGCCAAATCCAGCCGGATGCGTTCCAGCTTGCACTTGGGTTTTTCGTTCGCGAGAATTTCTTCTTTGTACGCAAGAATTTCCGGCAGATCGACTTCGATCCATTGCAGTGATGATGGCAGATTCATGCGGTACGGCCGCGCATCCAATCCTGCCGCGAGATTCACCACCAGGTCCACGCCCTGCCCCAACTCCTGTGTGATGAACGCATCGAAAAGATAAGTCCGCGCCACCCACGCCCACGCGTGCTTGTTTCCTTCCGGGAGCGTGTTCGCGATGTCCACGCCCCGCTGGCCCGCCAGCCGCTCCGCGTAAGGATCGCGAAACAACGCGTCGGGCCGTTCCGTTTCTCGCGCGCGAAACACCGCCGCCCACCGCGCCGTGTCCGAGATGTTTTGCACCACGGCCGGCGTTTTATTTGCTTGAGCCTCAAGCATCGCTGCGATCCTTTCCAAGAGAAATCCTGCAGGATGGCATCTAGTTTGGCAAAAATCGCGTCAAGTGGGTTGGAAAAATTCTGAACATGAAAGAGACTCGCGCGCTGTTTCACTCCAGCGGCCACAGCCACGCCGCCCCGCGCACGCCGCTGGCATCCCCGTGCTTCGCCGGGACCACAAGCGTGTTTGCCTCCTTGCCGAAGACATATTCTTTCAATCGCGCCGGAACATTCTGGTACAGCCGCGGAATTTGCGAAACTCCTCCGCCCAGCACGATGATGTCGGGATCGAGAAGATTGATCACTCCCGCCAGACCGCGCGTGAGGCGGTCTTCCAAACGGTCGAGCGCGGCAAGCGCAGCGGGCTCGCCAGCGCCGCTTCGTGCGATAATTTCCGGGCCCTTGAGCGCAACCCGCGTCGCGCGCTCATAGTCCTTTTCGAGTCCAGTCCCAGAAATCCAAGTTTCGATGCAGCCATTCTTTCCGCAATAGCACGCCGGCCCGGGAGATTCTTCGGCGCGCATCCACGGCAGCGTGTTGTGACCCCATTCGCCGGCAACTCCATTCAAGCCACTGTGTACGCGGCCGTCGACGGCAATTCCTCCCCCGCATCCCGTCCCGAGGATGGCCGCAAAGACCACATGCTTGCCCGCGCCTGCTCCGTCCGTGGCTTCCGATACGGCCAGGCAATTCGCGTCGTTAGCGCATCGCACTTCGCGGCCAAGCGCCACGCTCAAGTCCTTGTCGAACGGTTTTCCATTCAGCCATGTCGAGTTGGCGTTCTTCACCAGGCCCGTCTGGGTCGAAACCGTACCGGGAATTCCCACGCCAACCGTCGCACCGCGGCCCAGTTCCTTTTCAATCTTTTCCACTCCTTCGGCGATGGCCTTCACCGTGCCTCCATAATCGAAGCGTGGCGTAGCGATGCGATGCCGGTGCAATTCTCTTCCGTCTCGCTCCAGCGCAACGAATTCGATCTTGGTGCCGCCGACATCAACACCGATTCGAATGCGGTCTCGTTTTTCTGCAGGGGCCGGCATGTCGAGTCCCCTCCGACGAGGAGGTAGTCTACACTGCATCGCGCAGAAGTAGATTCAGGTGTCTTTGAGGTATTCTTCCGACCGCCAGAGGAGCTTGGGGCCGGAGCGCTACTCGCCGCCGCGGACCTGCCACCAGTCGAGGCGCTGGAACTCGGCCAACTTTTCGGGGCCATGATCCTGGTACCAGCGGCTCCAGGCTACCGCGTCCGCAGGCAGGTTTTCATCGGTGATCTCTCGCAACGCCAAGAAACACCAGTTCCTCATCTGCGGCGTCGTTCGCGAATTCATTGCCAGGTCGAGGAACTTCGGCACCATCCGCATCCGTTGTTTTCGCGTGAAGATTCCGCAATCGGAGATGTTGCACCCGGCGCGGTTTCGCACGCTCATCGATGGATCTTCCGTGAACGAAACGAATAGCTCGTCGAGGACTTCGTCTTTCCCGAGAAACCGCATACCCTCGACCGCCCACTGCCGAACTGTCGCGTCCTGATCACATCGCGCGTAATTCCAAAGTTCGGCGTGGATGCGGTCGTAGTCTACTCCTCGCCCCGCCAGCATGCCGAGGTAATACACCGCCCACGCCCGGTAACGTTGGTCAGTGCGCGCCCGCCCAAGAAGGAGGTCGGCCGCCCCTTTATTTTTCTGCCACCCTTGCAGTGCGAGATTGATGTCTGCGTTGGCGGAACGAACGCGGAGGTCATTGGAGAATTGCGAACGCCGGTCGAGCTGTTTCATGCGCTCACTCATTTGAATGTGGCCGGTCCATTCCCCGGCCTGCTGTTCGAGAAGTTCGAGGGCGCGCCGGTCGTGGCCGATGGCGCGCTCGAGCAGTTCTTCCGCCTGATCTTGCGCGGGGATTGCGCGCAATCGCGCTACGTCGGCGTCCGTCATCGCCGCGGAAAAATCGCGCCGCGCGACGGGATTCGAACGAGACGCTGAAGCGGCGCGCGCGCTGCTTGTGCGAGGAGAAACCGCGAATGACCGCCAGGAGACCCAGCCGAACATAGCGATCACGATTACGAAAAACACAGCGATAGACGCTGGCGTAGAGGAGCCCTGCCGCAGTTTGTTCACTACTCGGCCTTGGCCGCCTGGTTGAAATGGCGGCTGAGCCGGCACGCCTAACGGCAGATCCACCTCAACGTGCGTATCCAGTTTCAGGCCGGCGAGCGATTCGATTTGCGAAACAACCCAGCGCGCTTCCTGGCGGCTCGAAATTTCGTCCGCAAGAGTAAATTTGCGACCATCCTTTGTCCGCATTCGAATGAGGTAAAGCGCGTTCCCCGAATTGCCGCCCTGTTGCATGCTGACGACTGGAACAATCGAGGCAACGTCCGACGCCGCAAACCGGCGCGCGGAACCCATTGCGAAAATTCCGGACCGGGAACGAATCTCCCCGTTCGAAACGCCAATCCGCGCGGTTCCCAGCGCAACGTGGAAAAATCCCCAGACGATGAACAAATCGGATAATCCAAAAGCGATGAAAAAGAAAATGGGCGCGTGCTCGAGATACAACAGATAAACAATTCCGCTCCAAAGCAGCGTGACGCCAAAAAGAAGCAGCGCGCGCCCCGGATTGCGGAGAGGCGGGAAATAGAATTCGGTGCCGCCGTCCCGAGCCGAAACGATGACTCTTGCGTCCGCAGGCTGCGCCGCTGGGGCGGTATCCGAATCGCTCTGCGCCGTGGTCGCGAAACCGCGAGCGTCAACATCTGGGTCCGCCGCCGATTGTGATTCGCGTGCGGAAGCCTCCGATTCCGCCGTTCGAAAGACGGGCAGTTCGAAATCGTCGGAATAATCCACCCCTGGCACATCGGCTTGTGCATGCAGGAGCCAGAGAACCTGATCGCTCGAATTGTCGTGGTCCGTGACGGGGCTGTCCGCCGAAATCGAAAAATCGACGGGAATGGCACGGCCAATCGGTCCGGGGCTCACAGCTCCCGCGGGAACATTCTTGTCCGCTTGCCACAGAACGATTTGACTCGTGCTGCGGCCGTTGCCGGAACCGGAAACGACTTTTCGAACGCAGGAGAGCCGCAAATCGATGCCGTGATTTGCCTGAGTTTCGAGTTTCAAGTGAATCCTGCCGCCGACGCGCCTACCCGGAGAAAAAGGCAATGAATCGAACTCGAAATAGGTATTGCCGAAGCGCTGGTGCCGGATGGTAGCGCGCATCGCGGCGACAAAAAGAATGACGCTAATCGAGGAAAAACCAAGAAGCAGAAACACGCGGGGATCGCCGGCACGCACCATTTGGGGAACCAGCTTCCCCACGACGGGAAGAATGATCAGATTACAGAGAATGCAAAACACCCAGTAGGTGATTTGACTGTTCTTATTCTGGCTTTCTGCGCGGCGAATAGCCCAATCCTGCCGCCACAGCCAGGGTGAGCTGGGATTTGATTCCTCGCATGCGGCCTGTTTCTTTAAGCGTTCGTATCCGCTGATGGCCGCATAGATCAGACCTGCGCCGATAAAAACAAAGACCGAGGCGAACAGGATTCCCACAATCAAGTCCCCGGTTTTGAAATTTCCGCGGCTGACGATCTGCGCGTAAATGAAGGCCAGTCCTCCGCCAAGAAAGGGGAGGCCAAAGAGGGCCAGAAAGACGGCAACACCTTTGGACGGCTGGGTCATTCCTTCATCTTAGAACCGGGGGCTATCGCGGAGGTGTTTGAGGCCTGAACTGTTCCGGGAGTGACACCTGAACCGCAGGACAGGCTACTTCACAACTGTAGACCGCATGCAAAATGCACGGATTCTGGCGTTACTTTTGGATTGCCCGTCACTTGGGACGGATCCCGAATGTCCGATACTCGCCTGAGTTCGCAGCACGTGCGGTCTCGAAGTAGCTCGAATTCCGCAAGGAGTCCCCACACCCGGAGGACCAAGTGAGACGTCTCGAAATTCAACTTTGTTGCGGCTTCGCGATGTCTTATTCTGCCGATAACAACGGGTTGGCGGCCAAAAGTGAGTCCAAATCCGCCGCGACCTGCTTGGCCATTTTCTTCAGCTCCTCGTCCGTGGGTTCCTTGGCTAATTCGAATCGTGCGGCAGGCGCGTAGGAAGTGACGGTGATGACGGGCCCGTACCTGGCGTCGGGACTTGGCGGGCTGGCAATTTCATAGAGCGGCTGCTCGTCTTTTGCGAGGTTATTCACTCCCAAGTAGAGAACCATTCTAGGAGTCGTTGAGGGGCCCCCGACGAGCAAGCGGCGTGCGCGATTGCTCTCATCCGGCTCTGCAAAGACGGCGGATCCGCAAGCCTTTCGCTGGAAGGGCCTCGCCCGCACGCAGACGGTGAACTTTATAGCCGGCCTCTTCCAGAGCGCTCACGATATTCTCGGAGACGGCGTTTACGAGTTCGCTGGCGCGCTCGGCGGGATTGTCGTCAAGCTGAGGGTCTGCGGTTTGCGCGGCGTTCCGTTTGTTCGGTGACGGACTTGAAGAGGCGATTCGCTGAGCGGTGGAAGACGAACCGGAGGGCTGACCCGAGGATGCCGTCTGCCGTGAAGTGGTAGCTGGGCGTGAAGCGGCTTGGGGCGCAGAGCGGGTCTTCGCTCGTCCGGAGAAAACATCTAACTCAAAATCGCTGACATACACGATGGGGCCTCGGGCAGGAGAACCATTCGTGGCTTGCGGGTGAGGCGCGGCCTGCACAAGAGCCGGTTTCGGTGACGAAAGTGCCGCCACGGCGATGATGAGGATCGGGAGAACGAATCGGAAGGGCATCATGGAGCTTCCTTGTCGGGCGACCCATGAAGAGGCTCAGGACCGCCAGAAAGCCATTTTCGCATAGGCCGTGCACAAAAGCAGACTGCCCCAACACGAACCGCACGCCCTCCGGGGTCGTCACGCCGAGTGTCTTTGCGGCTTCTCTTGCCTCGATAGGCCTGGGAACAGCATTCGCGCGCTTTGGTTAATCTGATCTAGTTCACCCGCTTTGAATTGATCGTAGTGATCCATATTTCGGATGAATGCCGCAACTGGGACCAACGTTCAGCGGGACATCAGGACCGGGAGGCCGGCCTCGTACAGGACAGTCCTTGTCACGCCGCCAAACATCCACTCGCGCACCTGGGAGTGGCCATAGGCGCCCATAACCATGAGATCGGCGCGGAAAGCGGTAGCCTGCGACAGCAACAGGTGCCCAACGTCTTGTGCTCCGGACGACAGGCGCCGTACTTCCACATGCGCGCCGTGACGCGCCAAATGGCGAGCGATGTCCGCCCCCGGCTCCTGGCCGTGACCCGCTCGGTGGCGCTCATGGTCGACGACCAAGACCTCGACTGCTTCGGCCTGCACAAGCAAAGGCAAGGCGTCCGCGGCGGCCCGAATGGACTCCCGCGTGGCGTTCCAGCCCACGAGGATACGACGGACCTGGGATACCGTGCCGCGCGGCGGAAACATGATGACCGGCCGACCAGAGCTCAAGACGAGGGACTCCGCGAGGCCAGGAGGGCGGGCCGTCTGGCTCGCAGGCTCCGGGCGGGCAATCACCACCAGGTCCGCGTAGTACGCGTGAACGCCCACCTCGCCGCTCAAGTAGGGCAGGGATCTCCACTCCGACTGGATTCCGTGACGACGGACGATGTCCTCGAACAGCGCACGGTGGTCTGCCTCGATCCCCTCGATTTGTTCTTGGTGCACCTCGATCACCTCAGCAATGCCCTTGCCACGAGCGAACGACTGCGCCGTGGTAACTGTGGGTTCCGGCTGCATGAATACGCTGATCAGGCGCGCGCCGTGCTCCTCGGCGAGTACGCCGGCAAACTCCAGGATGCCTGCCGCCCCGGTCTGTCCGTCGATGAAGACCACGATTTCCCCGAGAGCAGCAGTGCCCTTGTCAATACTCAAGGAGGCAGGCTCAATCGGAGACCACGTTGACTGCTCGCTGGCCGGGGCTACCCCTCCAACCGCCTTGTTCTTCTTTTCAATCATTTGACTCATTTCCCTCCTCCAAATCCGTGATTAACGGCGATTCAACGCTCCAGAAAACCCACCTGCCAAGGGTTGGATGCATGAGCGAATAAGAGAGGGATGGTTTTTTTTTCCAAACTAATCAGAACTCGTAACCCTGTTGATCGGGCACTGAGACCCTTTGGGGCTCACCAGCATCGGTCCAAGGAAGGGTATACTCATGTCTTCTGCGAGACCAACGTCTGATTTGTTTTCTCATTTTGTTCACCCGTGGCTGAGATCGACTCCAGATCAAGCCAGCGCGTGGACGAGAGGATGTTAATCACATGCATTCGTTACGGGACCTCTTACAGGAAGCGCAACAAAGCGGTCGGGCGATAGGCCATTTTAACGTTTCTGACTTGGTTCTCTTGAAGGCAGTGTTCGCCGCGGCCCGGGAATTGAACGTGCCAGTTATAGCCGGTTTATCCGAGGGCGAGCGTGAGTTTGTGGGAGTTCGCCAGATTGCGGCTGTCGTACGAAGCTTGCGCGGGGAATTCGACTTCCCCATTTTTCTTAACGCGGATCATACGCACTCCCTCGCGAAGGCAGTGGAGGCGACAAAAGCCGGGTTTGACTCGATTGTCTTTGATCTATCAGCCTTGCCCTTCGAAGAAAATGTGCGTCAAACCAAGCAGGCGGTGGAAGCGCTCAAAGCGATCCTTCCTTCCGTGCTAGTAGAGGGAGAAATCGGGGATATCGGAACTGGCTCTGAAATACATGAAACGTCTCCCGACCTATCGAAGGGGCTTTCAACCCCGGAAGAAGCGAAACAATTTGTAGAGAGCACGGGCGTGGACATCCTGGCTCCGGCGGTGGGCAATATGCACGGCATGCTCAGGAGCATGATTCAGGGAGAAACGAAGAAGCGCCTGCATATCGAGAGAATAGCTGCCATCAAACGCGCGGCGCGGGTCTTCCTGACCCTCCACGGCGGCTCAGGAACCGATGATGAAGACTTGGGCAAAGCGATCGTCGCGGGAATCAACATTGTCCACATCAATACAGAACTGCGGGTCGCATGGAGACATGGATTGGAAGATGGCTTAGCCAAGCAACCAGACGAAGTCGTACCTTACAAAATCCTGCCGCCCGCAGTGGTCGCAGTAAAACACGTAGTCAGCGAGCGCTTGGGGCTGTTCAACGGTGAACAGCACGTAACCCGTAGCGCTGCACCAACTGGCTGACCCCGCGGAAAGCCGATGAGATCAGTTTGTGGATTTCTGGGGCATGAGCGTTCTACTCTTGGCCGGCTCGAGATTGGGCAGGAACGCGGTGAGAATTCCGATCGCCGGAAGAAACGCGCAGAGATGGTAGACAAACGTGAGGCTGGTGAGGTCGGCGAGTTTGCCGAGAAGGGCCGCACCGATGCCACCAAGACCAAAGGCGAAGCCGAAGAAGAGCCCCGAGACCGCACCGATTCTTCCGGGCATGAGGTCCTGTGCGTAAACGAGAATCGCAGAAAAGGCAGAGGCCAGAATCAAGCCGATGAAAACGCTAAGTACGCTGGTCCAAAATAAATTGACATAAGGCAAGACCAGTGTGAAAGGAAGAACACCAAGTATCGAGCCCCAGATGACGTACTTGCGGCCGATCCTGTCGCCGATGGGCCCGCCGATGAAAGTGCCGGCGGCGACGGCGCCGAGGAAGATGAACAAGTGGAATTGGGCACCCTTCAGGGAGACGTTAAATTTGTTCATCAAGAAAAAGGTGTAATAACTCATCAAGCTGGACAGGTAGAAGAATTTTGAAAACATAAGGGCGACGAGAACCGCCAGGGCCAGCGCGATTTTCCTAGGCGGCAGGGACGCGGGATGTCCGCCGGAATGCGCAGAGATGAGCTTCTCCTGGGCCACGGCAATCGACTTAGGCTGGTAGGATTTGTGAAGCTTGGCCCAGTTGCCGATGTTGGTGAGAAGAAGAATAGCAAGAAGCGCGAGCAGGGAAAACCAGGCGATGCTAGATTGCCCTCTGATGACCACAAGGGCCATCAGGGGCCCTAGTGCGGTGCCCGCGTTGCCACCGACCTGAAAGAACGATTGTGCGGTGCCGTGCAATCCGCCGGAGGCCAGGCGCGCAATCCTCGAGGACTCCGGGTGAAAGACGGCGGAGCCGATTCCTACGAGCGCTGCAGCCAGCAGAATCATGCCGTAAGTCGGAGCCACGGAGAAAGCCAAAAGACCGATGAGCGTGACACTCATGCCGATGGCGAGAGAATAGGGCTGAGGACGACGGTCGGTATAGAGACCAACGACGGGCTGAAGAATCGAAGCAGTAAATTGCGAGGTGAAGGCGATGATTCCGACCTGTCCGAGATTCAGACTGAACGTGGCCCTCAGCAGCGGATAGATTGCAGGCAGGAGCGATTGAACGGTGTCATTCAAGAGATGGCAAAAGCTGATGGCCAGAAGAATCTTGAAGATAGTCTTCTCTCCAGCGCTTGCGGGAGCATCCACTGAGATGGCGGTGAATTTTGTTTCGCTGGCCATTTTATTGGAGCGCTCCCGGATTATCAAAAGTTTGGTTCATTGCCGATAGAGCCGGCGACACGCGTCTTTACTACTTTACATGAAGTGCGGTTCGACCCGCTCGCAGGCCAACGAGTCTTGGACAATTTGCCGGCAATTGAGGAATCCCAGGCAAGTCATAAGAAACTAATAAGCAGAGGCATTTCCTGTGGTTGCCTACCTGTTGTATGTTCTCGTGGGTGGATGGTTGGTCCTTGAGAGGAACGGGACGGGGAGTGAAGCAAACAAGCGAGAGGCTTAGAGCAAGCGTATGATGTGCGGAATCGGAGCAGGGCATGACAACGCATGATGTTCGATCCATCGAGAGACGCCGTTCGGCGCGAGTGGCAGCCTCGATAGCGGTGCGAGTCCAGGGGCAAGCGCGATCCGGGCAAGAATTCAACGTCCAGACTCATACACATACGGTGAGCTTGTTTGGATGCCTGATTCTCCTGGATGTGGAAATATTTGTGGATCGCAAAGTTGTATTGACCCGGGAGGACACACACCAATCCGTGGAAGGCAAATTCGTTTCAACGTGGCGCCATCCCGACGGACGAAGATTCGTTGGCGTGGCGTTCTCGTCTGTCGCGCAGGATTTCTGGCGCGTTGCTATTCCGAGTGCTTGAGCAAGATCTTTCTGACGACGCTAAAAAGAACAGATCAGCCGGGAAACATAAGAACTGTCAGCGTCTAGTAACCGTCGGTGCTTGCCAAGATGGTACGCGTCCTATGATTCCAAAGTATTAAGCGCATGCCGGGATATTGAGCGGCAAGGACCGGCATGCGCGCCCGTGCGGTCTCAAGATTTGGGACACCTTCCAACCAGAGATGCCGGCCGTCTGCATCCTCGACGAGGATGTCGTAGAAGGGCTCGGTTGGGGAGGACACTTGTCCTGCCATGATGCATTACCTCCTTTTGGGTAGTGAAGGAGGAGGGTAAATCGTTTCATTTCGAAAATGCGCGGTAGCCATGCCGCAACTCCGATCTGTCGACCTCTGGCATGATAGATCAGCGGGCGGTGGCGCCTTTAGGCTGACCGAGGCGAGGAACGACGCCAAGCTGCTGCATCAAACCAAGAGCGTCCCAATTGGCAAACGAATCCATGATCTTTCCTTCGGCAACATGATTGATGGTGATTCCCTCGACGGACACTTTCTTGTTCGTGGCGGGAATCCCGCGGTACTCCCCTTTGTGAGTACCAGAAATGTTCCAACAAGCGACGACTTTGTCGTTTTCGGCAATTATGTCCTCGACAGTAAAGCGAAGATCCGGGAAGGCAGCGACAAACCGCGTGACGTTTCGTTTGTAGGCTTCGGGGCCGATGTCCGACTCGGGGTTGTGATTGTCATGAAGAGCGTGACTGGGAGAGATGATTTGGTCAGCGACCTCAAGGTGGCGATTGTTCCAGACTTCTTCGTAGAGGCGGCGGACCGTGGATTTGTTGTCGGCCGGCATAGGATTCCTCCTCTTCCGGATGATTTCACCCGGGGTTCTGGGAGATGGGCCGTGCCTCACGAACTGATGGGCTGAGTGACAGGAGGGGTGAGGCATCGCCGAGCGTACTCCGAAAAAGATTGTCTTGCAATGTGCGAGTAGTCCGCAGCACGATGGCGCTAGTATGAGGGAGAATCCACAAAACCAGCGCAAGCCTCCCGACGCAACTGTTGATGTGCTGATCGTCGGCGCTGGTTTTTCAGGCTTGTGCATGGCCATCAAGCTTCAGCAAGCGCGTAAGGAATCGTTCCTGCTGATCGAAAAGGGCGACGACATCGGCGGAACGTGGAACGAAAACCGGTATCCAGGTTGCGCCTGCGACGTGCCCTCCCATCTCTACTGTTTCTCGTTTGACTTGAACCCAGAATGGAATCGCATGTACGCCGGCCAGGAAGAGATTTGGGAATACCTAAAGTCTTGCGCGAAGCGCTACGGGATTCTCCCGCGCATCCGGCTGAATACACGGCTGCGCGAAGCGATCTGGGACGAGGCCCAGGGCCTGTGGCACGTCCTGGCCGGCGAGGGAATGACCATCGATGCTCGCGTGTTCGTTTCTGGTATTGGGGCGTTGCACGTGCCGAGTTATCCGGAGCTACCGGGTATCGCGCGATTTGCGGGACCTGCTTTTCATTCCGCAACGTGGGACTCGAGTGTGGAACTCGAGGGCAAGAATGTCGCCGTGATTGGCACGGGGGCGAGCGCGATTCAATTCGTGCCGCAAATTGCGCCGCGAGCGGGCAAGCTGTACCTCTTCCAGCGCACGCCGGCATGGATCGTGCCGAAGCCGGACTTTTCTATCAGCGAAACGTGGAAGAAGCGTTTCCGGCGGATGCCGGGAGTAATGTGGACGTTTCGCAAGTACCTGTTCTGGCTGCACGAGTTTCGCGTGCTGGCGTTTCTTGGGAACAAGTGGATGCGCAAATCGCTGGAGGAAATTGCGCGGCACCATTTGGAGAAACAGATCAAGGACCCGAAGCTGCGGGCCGCGCTTGCGCCGAACTATGCTCTCGGCTGCAAGCGCGTGCTTTTCTCGAACGACTTTTATCCCACGCTGAACCGGCCGACTGTAAAGCTGGTGACCGAGTGCATCTCGGAAGTGCGCGAGCACAGTATCGTCACGCCGGACGGCACGGAACGGCTCGTGGACGTATTGATTTATGGAACGGGTTTTCGCGTGACCGAGCCGATGATCGGCATCCGGCTTGTGGGCCGCGGAGGCCTGGAGATTCATGACGCCTGGCGAGAGAGAATGAGCGCCTTTCTCGGCGTCACGGTCAGCGGCTTCCCCAATTTTTTCATTTTGCTGGGGCCGAACACGGGACTGGGACACAACTCCGTCGTGCTGATGATTGAGGCGCAGGTGCGCTACGTAATGAGCTGCTTGAAAATGATGCGGCGGCGCGGCCAGAAGGTATTGAGTTTGCGAGCGGATAGCCAGGAACAGTTTGTCGAGCGAATCGTCCAGAGGATGGGGCGAACAGTTTGGCAGACGGGAGGCTGCCGGAGCTGGTATCAAGACCAGAAGACAGGCGAGAACACCACGCTGTGGCCCGGGTCGGTCGTGGATTATATGCGGCGTACGCGCTCGGCTGCGGCTAAAGACTATGAATAATCTGACAGCCTTCCTCCAAACGCGGGAACGCTCCAACGGGACTGCCTTCGTGAGTCGCCCTATTTCTGCATGCGGGAAGTCTGCGAGATCGGGCGGTCGGCGCGTTCGATGAGGAAGGTGAAGCAGCCGGCGGTAGTGCTGTTCACCTGGATGTAGTCCACGTCCTGGCGGGTGAAGAGCTTTTCGATGGCGGGTTCAAACTCTCCATCCGCCACATACTCTTGCGCGAGAAGATGCCGGCCCCGGGCGTAGGCTTCCAGGGTCCGGGGACTTCTGCGAAGTTCTTCGGGGAATCCGGCATCGCCTGCATAACGCGGACACGAATCTTCGTGGATATAGACTGGGCCGGGTTGCGGCAGCGACTCCACGCCTGCGAAACGATCGTAAGTGAAGAGGATTCTGCGATCTTTGCCGGCTTTTGTGGTGCGCAGGCAGTGGCGGCACGGCGCATCGTGGGAGGCGAGTTCCGAATGCGCTGGGAATCCGTAGCCAGGCGCTTTAAGGGTGGAGCGGACAGCCTCTGCGACTTCGGTTGGAATAGCCACGAAACAGACATCGGTCATGATTTTGCGCCTCCCATCCATTTTTCGATTCAGAGCACTCATTCCATACTCTGTACGCAAACGATTGTGAAGCAGCGCGGATTTCTGTTCTATCCGCTTAGTTCAGTCAAACTCGGAGGGCCAAAAAGACTGCGGCGAAAACCTTGCAGGTCCAAAGCAAAAAGGGCCGTCCGCCAAGGGCGGACGGCCCGAGAGGCACAGATAAATTGTTTTGCTCTTTGACCCTTCACTGAAAACCGTTCAGGGTAAACTCGACACGATCTGACAGAATCTGCCCGAATCTTCCGCAACTTCAGCCGGAGCCAAAGAAGGGTAGTGAGTAAATCTCCCCCAATACCGAAGCACTGGAGGTTGAGCGTGCATCCCCGGAGCCCGTGAGAGCCCAAAGATGCATTGCGTGGCATGACCCGCACACCATAGCGGGTTGAGCCACGACTACTTTAGAAAGGAGGTGATCCAGCCGCAGGTTCTCCGACGGCTACCTTGTTACGACTTCACCCCAATCATGAGTCATACCTTGGGCGCCTGCCTCCTTGCGGTTAGCACGGCGACTTCTAGTACAGCTCACTTTCGTGATGTGACGGGCGGTGTGTACAAGGCCCGGGAACGTATTCACGGCGTCGATCTGATACGCCATTACTAGCGATTCCGGCTTCATGCAGTCGAGTTGCAGACTGCAATCC
>DASSXG010000116.1:0-18818 GCA_035704085.1 Candidatus Acidiferrum sp.
CATGTAGCGCGCAACGACTTCATCGTTCGCGCCGATGATGGTGGAGTCGAACGCGCCTTCGAGCAGTGCCTCGAACGTGGGCAACGTCTCCCACTTCGGTTCGGGAACGGTCCCATCGCTCGGTTCGATCATGTAGGTTGACCGAGCCTTCACGGCTTCCACGAGAACGAACTCGTGGGTTGCCGCTTCCATCGCGCGCATGGCGGCTTTGAACCACTTCGTAGCCGATTGGTTGATCGTCCACAGAATGAACGAACCGTCTGCGAGTGCGGCGGTGAAGACATTCGTGATCGTGCAAGCGCGCTTGAAGCGTTCGGGCAGCACGTCGCCTTCGTACATTTCCGCCGGAACGTAGTGCGCGGTGTCGCGGTCTTTGTCGAAGAAGACCGGGACGCCGTACTGACGGTAAGTGGGTGATGGGTGGACTTTGACGTACAAGTGCTTGGGTGGCTTGCCGAACTCAACAGTCACTTGGCGCGCTTTTCCGGTACGGCTCTTGTTGACGCCGCCCTTCTTCGCCTTGCGCATGGTGTCGGCTCCGACTGAAGCGAACTTCGACTGCGGCTTCGGTTGGGGTTTTGTTGCTGGCGTCGCGACGCCCGCGTTGCCGTTTGGTTGCGCGGCGCGCGGCGACTCGATGAACACTTCTTCGTTCTCAAAAGCAGTTTCCTTCATAGATGTTTCCTTGCAGCCGTGGGATTTTGCAGTGGGGTCGAACGGAGGTTCAGCCTTTGTTCGGGTCAGGGAGGCTGAACCCCCTGACCCTCGATCCCGACGGATGACCCGCCGCTACCGCTGCATCTTTAGCAATACGGCGGTTTGGCGGATAAATGAATTATTCGGCGCGCAACCGGCGCTGGCGGGATGCCCTCGACCCGAGGAGAGCCTCCATGTCCTCAATGCCCTCAATCCGAGCAGAGCCTCCCTCGCTCGCATATACATAAGAAAAGACAAGGAGAGTTTGTAAGAGAGGATGAGATAGCCACTGCTCCTCCCAGAATTCTCCAAAAACAGGGTCGTGTAAGTAGCAGAGTAGATGGGTAAGTGAGTGGACGGCTGAGTGAAAGGCGCTCAAAGCTCTTGGGGGAATAGGTGAGGCACCAAGCGCACTGAGGAAAGTGGATCAACCCAGAACTTCCCCGGCGCGGGTCTCTTAGGACCGCCACCTATGCCGCTAGAGGTCACGGCTGGTGGCGGAACCGGGGCGTTGCCGCTTGCCGTCCCGCACCGGGAAACTTGTTTTGGAATGCCGCGTTGTTAGCCAAACTTCTCCCACGAGGTTGGGCGAATCCCGTGCGCCAGTTCATACGACAGGGCTGTAGACATGTGAGCGGCAAAGATCTGCAGCACCGCCCCGCGTTCTTTGATCTTCTCTAACTCAGCAAGCGCCGCCTCGTATTCTTCCAGCGTGGGGATCGCATCTTTTTGCGTTGGGGTTGCTTCTTCTTTTTTCATCCTTGGTTTCCTTCCCTTGTGTATTAATACTCGGTTCTCTGGGACCAGACTTGCTCATTGTCTGTTGTCTCCTTAGCGAATATCAGGATCGGCTCCGACTTCGGTCCCTGATGCTTGTTACCGATTATCCGGCTCAGCGCGTAGCGCATCTCGCGCACGAGCGCGAAGCCTTCGCGGGCCGCCAAGGCGGCGGCGTCCGGTTTCATGGCGTCGCTCACGTTCAGCGCCAGCGTGCCGCCCGGCTTGAGCGCGGCGTACACGTTCGCTAGCGTCGTAGCGAGGTAGCCCGACAGCCACGCCTCGCGGGCGGGAAACCTGACGTGGCTCTGCGTCTTCTCGTCGGAATACTCCTCGACCACGCCGTCGCCCTCGAAGTACGGAGGCGACCACAGCACGCAGTCCACGGTGCTTGGCTCCGGCGCGAAGTCTTCGCTGCCGACCCTGTGCATCTCGACTTGCAAGCGGCCTTGCGGCACCAAGCGATGCAGATCAGCTTTCATCCGCTTCAGCCCCGCGAACGTCTTGGTCGCGGGTTCGCAGGCGATGTACTTGCGGACTTTCTTGCAGGCGAGAGCGCCAACAAGCCGGCCGCCCCAGCCCGCGCTCGGGTCGTACACTGTGGCGTTATCGCGACAATAGAGGTCGTAGATCGCCCACGCGGCGCTCGGTCGAAATCCGCTGACACCCTGCGCACCTGTGGCAGAACTCAATCCCTTGCGCACTTCGGAGTCGGTGAGCGAGCGCACGCTTCCGTAGAGCGCACGTTCCTCCAGCGCTTCCCACAGCTTGTCGTAATCGCGGGAAATTTCCATCGGCGTGAGCTTGCCGTTGCAACGGACTTCCCACGAGTGCGGATGGTACGACCAGCAGAAGCCCTGAGCGTGCATTGTCTGGGTGACCTCGCCGTCCACGATGCGGGCGGGGCCGTGACGGAGCAGTTCGCGAAGCTCCTCCAGTTTTTCCTTCTCGGTTGGCTTGTAATAGGGCAAACCGTTCTTGAGGATACGCACGTGCGCTTTAGAAATGTCGATAACGGTTTGGACGGCTCCCATGCCAGCCCCAGGCCCAATCGTTCCACGCCTTGAGGCTCGCGCCGACTGGCGGGTCTGGGTAGTCGAGCAAGTCGAAGTATTCGGACTCACGCTCTTGAACCTGAACGAGGTCGTCCAACCGCCTCGCGTCCATCACGGCCTTATAATTGGCCATTTCCGTTTTCCCGTCGCGCCCCGCTTCGAGCGCGGCAATAAGCGCGTTAGCGCGGTGGCTGGCTTCAACGAGTCTTTTGCGGTCCGCTTTGGTCAGTTGCGGAATAGGGTTGTGGTCTGGCTTCGGCTCCCGCTCGGTCGGATCATTGCGGTACGCGGCGATCCGCCGCTCCATTGTGCGAAGGGATTCCCACAGCCTGTCCCTGTAAGTTTCGTAGTATTCCGTCCACCATGGAATTTTGTGGCCCCGTTTCCGGGCGGCGATCACAAGGTGGTGATGGGTGCCCCTCTTTGAAAGGAGCGACTGCATGAACGCGAGGTGAGGGATGATGTCGTCCTGCGCCTGTTTCGCCTCTCCCACCTTGTCCACGAACTTGTCCGTGAGGTCATCAATGACCTTCTTTTTGTCGCTGTACGCGGACACGAAGTCGGCGACAGACTTAAAGGTTGGTGCCGCGACTAGCGGAGCGGCAAGGTTTCGCGATATCTGTCGCGTAACTTTGCCCCCGTGTACGTTCGGACGTTTTGCCGCCATGGCCCAAACGGCGACGCTTCCGGGGAAGCTCTCCGCGGCTTCGGTGGCGGTCAGCGGGATGCAGGCTTTGCACTCGCGGCTTTCGTTCTTGGGCTGCCACTCGCCTGTCTTCTTGTTGAAGCGGCGGACCGTGACCTTCTTGCCGTTGACGGCGACGATTCGCGCCAGATGCTTGCGACCGGGGTCGAAAGTAACGAACTCTAATTTCCCGGCAGGGTTGTCCGCTTGGCTCGGAGAATGAACGGCAGACTGCGGCTTCGCTTGCTCGCCTTTCGTCGCCTTCCTGTCGGCGCCGATGTCGAGCGCCTGCTGGTGCAGCCAGTCGTTGGCTGTGCTCATCGCTCGTAAAGCTCCTTGCTTTTCTCGACGCAGACCCACTTGCCGCCCTTCAGTTCATACCTCGCAGCGATCTTATCGTCGGTGTTGTACAGCATGAAGCTGGTGATGGCGAACTCGTCTTCGGTCGCCCACTCTGCGCCGTGCCGCTCGGCGTTCCTCGCGTTGACCCGCCCGACTGCCTTCTTCGCCCAAGCCGCCGCTGACGGAAAGCTCGGGTGAAGCTGCCAGCCGCAGTCGATCTCGTCGTCGAGGTAGCAAGCGAACTCCTTGACCGGGCGTCCCAGTTTGACGATTGCCACTCCATGCACTTCGGTGATTGTGCTCATCTCACCCTCCTATTCCGTTTGATGAACGCTTTTCGGCGTTCGCGTCAAAAGTTGCGTGGTACTCGGTAGTACGTCGGTACTAAAAACGAAAAGGGGAGCGCCCGCCTCGGAACCGACTGTCCGAGTGGCGAACGTTCCCTCCATCCTTATATAAGCTTTGCGCGGGCCGTTCAGGCGGTAGCCCAAGCCGCCTCCACTGCGGTCTCCAGCCGGGCGTCGGAGAGCAGCCCCATGTACCGCTGGACGGACCTGACGTCCCGCCAGCCCCCCGTACAAAATCGACACGGATTTCGGACTTGTTCATGAGTCCGGGCGTCAGGTTTGATTCGGCTAGAGACCGACGTGGACACCATTGACGATATTTCGAACTTCCTCGCTTGTGTCCTCGCCGACAGCCAAGTAGCGCAGCGTGGTCTCAAGGTCGGCATGTCCCAACCATTTTTGGATTTTTCGCGCGGGTGCCCCGCCGTTGTGACGGTCGGTCGCGAAGTTCTTGCGAAACCGGTGCAAAATCCACTTCTCGCAGACCGGTGCTTCGGCGCACGAGACTTCTTTCCCGTTCACCGTTCCCTTGCACTTGCGGCAGTTGAGACCTCCACCGAAGGCTACTTGCTTGAGTAGTCGCAGGAGGTGACCGTCCGGTCGTCCGTTGTTCCCGAAAAGCAGCGAGCACGATCCGGATTTGGTGCGTGCATCAATCTCGGAAATCAAAGCGTCCGGGATCGGAACATTGCGCTTCTCGCAGTCCTTCGGCTTGAATCCAAAGTAGGGTTTCTCATCGACGCGGATGGTCTTCGTGTCTCGGTTGACATCCGTGATCTCCGCGACCGAGACTTCACTCTCCCGAAAGCCGGTACCAAGGAAGAACCTCCAGAGGAATTTCTCGTCCTCGTCGGACACACGGAACAAGTCTTCGAGTTCCAGCCGCGTGTACGCCTCTGGCGGTGCCTCGACGTATTTGACTTTGATGCTCACGTCCTTGATCGGAGGGCCGGGGCGGCGACCTTCCTCGTTGCGTAGGAACGTGACCACGTTCTGCACGCGGTTGTGACGCGTGCGATCTTCGTCACCCTTCTCTATTAGCGCCGTGTCGAACGCTTGCAGGTCTTGCTTGGTGATCTGGTGGACGTAGATTTTCTTGCAGGACTGCCGGAACAGTTCGAGGCTGCGCGTATACACCTTATAGGTCTTGGGCGCGAGCTTGGAGACGTTGGACAGGTAGACCGCGATCTCTTCATCGATGCGGAACCCGTCCTTCACTGTCGGTGCTGCTACTTCGTTCTTCCCTGCTGGCTTGACAGGAATCACTGGCGGTACATCCAGCTTGGCGTAGGCAGCATGCGCGTCATTGCCAAGCGACTCCCATTTCCACTTGCCATCACGCTTGGCACGACGATAGTAGGTTCCGTCGCGGTGCAATTCCTCGACACCTTTAACGAGGCACCAGAAGGGACGAATACGGGACTTGTGGTCGAAGAGGGCCGGACAGTACGGAGACTGCTTCCCGTCCGGCGTGCGAAATCTAAGGTACAGCTTGGCTTTCGGCTTGCGGCGCATTGATCTTCCTGCTTTTCCCTAATACCGCGCGTTTTCGGGAAAAGCCCCGGAAAATCAGGTCAAGCCGTGTAGCTTTTGTGCAAGTCCTTTAGAATGAAATTCTGGCGGAGAGGGGGGGATTCGAACCCCCGGTACACGTTTTAGCGCGTACAACGGTTTAGCAAACCGCCGCATTCAGCCACTCTGCCACCTCTCCGCGGTTTGCTTTCAACAGCTTAGCACAACTGCCCTAGTTTATCTGGTGCACTGTGGGTGCACTCTGGCTTATGGCGTCCAAAGACGTCTCCAGCTTTCTCATCGCCGCAAGAACGGCGGGATCGAAGGCCTTGATGTGACGATCTTTGGTCACGTGCGCTTTTGCATGGCGCAAGATACGTTGGACGACCTTCTCGTCCGCACCAAGCTCATACAAATTCGACGCGATGCCACGCCTGAACCCATGCCAGCCATACCATTTCATCCCGATAGTTCTTACCAGGGGACGGATGACTCGCCGGGCCACTTTGTCCAAGTCCATAGGAACGCCGTCTCCAGAGTGGAACATCGCTCCGCTTGCCGGATTTCCCATGGAGATCCGATACGCGTTCAGGATTTCTGCCAATTGGCGTATAACCGGTACAGCTTGTGCACTCGCCCGTGTCTTCGGTTTGTTTACAAATGTTTTCCAAATCGATCGATTAACACATAGAGATTCGCCGGTGAAGTCCGGCCATTCGAGCCCCCGCAGTTCGCCTTCCCAAAATCCAGCAAAGGACACAGTGGCGACAACTGCTTTGGACAATAGTGGCAAAGCCTCCAAAACGCAACGTATCTGGGTCAGATTGTACGCGTAAGTCTCACCAGGTTCGCGTGCGTTCCTTAGAATTCGGGCATCCTGGACTGGGTTCACACCATCGAACGCGCCTTCATTCTTCGCATGCGTGAAAACACCGCTTAGCGCGCTCTTAATGTGCTGAAGCGTTGTTTTGGTCAGATTATGCTCACCTGCTTACCCGTTGGAGGAACTCCAGCCCAAGCACCCAGACGCGTCCCCTCCAGAACGATACTCGTGAAAACGAGGTCCCCTTCGGCCAGCATGCGCTCGCAAGTCAATTGAAGATCAGGGAACGCCGCGAGCCACCCGGCCACATGCTCTTTCAAATCTTTCGGCGATCGTGGAGCCGTTGTGATCGGCTCGCCCGATCGCAACTGGTGCGTAACGCAGTCTGTCGCGAACAGCTCCTCAGCGACGTCCAAGCGGCGCCCGTTCCAAAGCTCAGTAATAAAGCGAGAGACGATCTGCTTATTTGATTCCGGAGGCATCAAATTTCTCCAACCCTTCTTACGCCATCGAATACTATACCCGTGATTCTCGAATTGAAAAACTTGTAAGTTTTTCAACCAGGGCGTATCCTTATGGCAAATCTCACAGAGGCCACCATACACGAATGCTTGAGATCTCTAGTGTTCGCCATATCCGGGCCATCGCTTCACCGACGCGCCAAGCGCTCGTGGATGTGCTCGAGTCGACTGGCCCCGGCTCGATTTCACAATTGGCGAAACTCCTGAACTGCGCTCCCGATGCGCTCTACTATCACGTACGGCAGTTGGTGCGGAACGGCATCCTGCGCCAAGTGGAGGGTGGCCTCCGTACCGGCAGGAGTGGCGCGACTTACGACTTGACTGCAAAGCCCACGAAGCTGAAGTACGTCCCGCGCGATAAGGCAAACGCACGTGCAGTCTCGCAGCTTGTCGGCAGCATGTTGCGCGATTCGTTCCGTGCTTTCCGTCGCGCTTACAGCCCGGGAATACGAGTCAGGGGGGAACGCAGGCAACTCTGGGCAGGCCGGCGAACCTCGTGGTTGACCGATAAGCAGCTCAAAATCCTCAATCGGGCTATGAATCGGATCGTTTCGTTCATGGACACCGCGAACCGGACCTCGGCGGGCAAGACGCTTTACGCATTTTCATTCGTGTTATCGCCGTACCAAGTCGGGAAACGGCAATTTCGTAAGCTCCGCGATGGGCAGCGGACACACCCTGACCTATCGTTCGCAGGCCGGCAACCGGAGCATCCCGGAACATATAAGCGATACGCACGATGAAAGCGCCGATTCGACTCCTCAGGAGGCACCTGTGAGCCGGGGTATCCCTCATCAGCCGCACCCAGCTGTGCGCGACTTGAAAGCAAAGGAATGCACGGCCGGCGAGGGGGTTTGTGTGTGCGGCAATGTTGAACGCAGTGGCGCGGCGGTCCGTGCTTCAAAGCCCAGGCTTTTCGCAATTTTAATTTGCGCCGCTATTGGGAGTGTCGCTCCTTTGTTCGCACAGAATGCGGGAAGGCTGCCCACCGTCAACGAAGTGCTGAAGCGCCACGTGGAGGCGACTGGCGGCAGAGAGGCGCTGCTGCGGCACAAGTCCATGACGGTGCATGGGCGGTATGAGGCCCCCGCGCAAAAAGCGGACTATGAGACGGTCTTCTACACGAAAGGCGGAAAGATGTTGCTGAAGGTCGAACTCGGAGGCGGGAAGCAGTATCAAACGGGATATGACGGCGAAACCGCGTGGGCCTTGCCTCCCGACGGAAAAGTGGACATTGCCGAAGGCGACGTGGTGAAGACAGTCGCGCGGGATGCAGATATGTATTACCACTTGCATGTGCTGAACTACTTCAAGTCGATGGAAGTCGTGGATGTGCAAGACTTCAACGGGCGGCCGTGCTATCACCTAAAGGGCATCAATAATTGGGGCAAGGTGAATGAGCACTTTTACGACAAAGAGAACGGATTTCTAATGGGCTATGCCTTCAACACCGCGTGGCGCGGCGGGAAGGGTGATGCCACGGAAACGTTTGAGGAGTACAAGGATTTTGGCGGAGTGCGCATGGCGGCGAAGACGACTTCGCGAGACGGTGACGATCTGACGATCAGTTTGATCACTGCGGTGACGTACGACGACGTGAAGGATGAGGTGTTTGCGCTTCCCAAAGCGGTAAAGGTCGCGGTGGCGGTGAAGAAGGGCCAGGCACAGTAAGGACGGCGTGCTGGCGCCATATGATTGCTTGAACCTGCTCTGCGATGCGAGTCAGTGGCCACAGACTCTTACTACAATACGCAGGGGAGGGTGTTGTCTATGCGCCGATTTGCGAGTTGTTTTTTGCTCGGCCTTTTGCTGATCCCATTTACCGGTCTAATCGCTTGCTCGCTCGGATGGCTTCCCGTCTCCGCGACTTCCAATCCGCCGCGCTGGGAATCATTCTTTGTTCGCAGGGCGTTTGCCGCCGCCGTTGCCCGGCGTGCTCCCAGGATGCAAAACCCCTTTCCGCCAACTAGCGCCAATCTGAAATCTGGATTGAAGTTTTACCGCGACGATTGCTCAGGTTGTCACGGCGACGCTGGAAAACCTAGCCACTGGGGCACGAGCGATTTCTATCCGCGCGTCCCGCAGTTTGATTCTAATCCACCGACCAAACCCGACTGGCAGATGTTTTGGATCGTCAAGCACGGTGTGCGTTATACGGGGATGGGCGCGTGGGAAGGCCTGACGTCCGACGACAATATCTGGAAGGCTGTCGGTTTCCTGAGCCACTTGAAAGACTTGCCTCCAGAGGTGGCGGCAGAATGGCGTGGACAACAGCCGAGCAACTAGTTCTCTAGTTTATCTGCTGCATTCTAGCCGCACCCTACCGGCCAAGAAACCGGATGTCTGTCCTGTTGAGAAACAGGGCCGGCAGGTAAACCGACCCCAACGCTTATGCAGCCTTCTCTTGACGGCAAGAGCTCTTTTTTTAGAAGATGAGGATGTCTTCCTGATGACCAATTGACCCATTTTTACGTCCAAGAGAGTGGGTCAGTTGTCAGCGAGGGCCCCCCCGCGGGCGGGATGGTAATTCTTTCCTTTCAGGAGGTTTGAACATAAAATGGCATCGGGGGCCAGCTATGCCTTGCTGGGCACAGCTGCACCGGTGGGGGCGTCGGCCCCGTAAGTCTCCTGCTATGAAGCCCGAACCGCGTAGATGGAGTAGCCCTCCCGCGAAACATTTCGGCCCGAACGGGCGTATTTACTTCAGAGGTGGTGTGGACAAGATTTCTGTCCACGTACGAGCAAATCGGCAGACTCTGAGATCTCCCTTGAGTGGGTTGGAAGACATAACTCGGAAGTGCGGCGGCGACGCGGTGGTTTGAAGGGGAACGATAATGAAGACTTGGCATAAGGTCGCGATTGGGACGGGTGCCGTAGTAGTGCTCGGTGGAATTGTTTTAGTGAGTATCAACCAAGCTAACAAAGGCGTGGTTATCGTACAGACGGCCAAAGTAGCGAACCAAGAGAACCTGGTGTCCCTAGTGACAGCCTCCGGTGAAGTCAAGCCGACGACTTACACGAACGTGACGGCACAAGGATTTGGACGGATTACCGATATCCTCGTCAAGGAAGGCGATCGCGTCAAGAAGGGCGACAAGCTCCTACTACAGGAAAACATTCAAGCGAGTGCGGACGTGCAAGCGCAAGCAGCGGCCACAAATTCGGCCGAAGCCGGTGTGCAGGCAGCGGAAGCAAGCTACAAAGCTGCACAGGCGGATTTGACATCGCAGCAGGCCAATCTTGAGAAAGCCAAGCTGGATTGGGAGCGCGGGCAGGGTCTCTACAAAGACGGCTTGATTCCTAAGCAGGATTTCGATCAGCGCAAGTCGACCTACGAAGCTCAGGTCGCGACAGTGGAATCGTCGAAGGCGCGCGTGCAATCACTCAAAGCGACGTTGGACCAGACGCGGTCTCAGGTGAATCAAAGCCGCGCCGTACTCGCGCACACGCAAGATGTTTTGCATAAGACCGTTTACACTTCCCCGATCAACGGTATCGTCAGCTATTTGCCGGAGCGTGTGGGCGATTACGTGGTTCCCGGCATCCAGAATTCGAACGGCAGCTTCCTGATGACACTTTCCGATATGTCCATAGTTACAGCAGAAGTGAAGGTGGACGAGACGGACATTGTAAACGTGAAGCTGGGGCAAGAGGCGGACGTGACGATCGACGCGGTGCCTGGAAAGATCTTCAAAGGCAAAGTGACGGAGATCGGCTCGCAGGCGGTCTTGCGGAGTTCGGGGTTGACAACCACGCAGACTACGACGAGCACGCAGGAGGCTAAGGACTTCAAGGTCGTGGTGACATTGTCGAATCCGCCGGAGAATTTGCGGCCTGGACTGTCGACCACGGCGAAGATCAAGACGGCGGAACGGAAAAATGTGCTCGCGATTCCGATCCAAGCGCTGGCGGTGCGGACGCGCAAGGATCTGGAAGAGGCGGCAAAGAATGCGAAGAAGCAAAGCGGTAGCAGTGTGACGCTCGCTGCTCCTCCGCCCGCTGCTGCCGGAGACCCTAAGAAGGAAGAAGTGCAAGGCGTGTTCGTGGTCAACGGGAAGAAAGCGATTTTTCGGCCCGTGGAAACGGGAATCGCGGGCGTTACCGACATTGAGATTACAAAGGGTTTGCAGCCCGGCGATGAGATTGTTGTTGGCAGCTACAAGGCGCTGCGTACCTTGAAGCCGGAGTCTCCCGTGAAGGTGGACAACAGCGCGCCCAAGAAGCAACAGGACGATCAGCAGAGCTGACGCGCATCCTGGAGCCGAGGAGATTCGAATGCCTGTTGAGACGCCGGCCACCGATTCGTACCGCGAAGACTTGGTTAGTTCCGGCATTGTCATTAAGACCGAAGCGCTTGCCAAGGTGTACGAGATGGGTGCAGAGCAAGTGCACGCGCTGCGGGGCGTTGATCTGGAGATCCGCAAAGGTGAATACGTAGCGATCATGGGCCCTTCTGGATCGGGAAAGTCCACGCTGATGAATCTGATCGGCTGCCTGGATTCACCTAGTTCGGGAAAGTATTGGCTGGCGGGCCGGTTAGTGAGCGAGCTCGATGACGATGAGTTGGCGTACATCAGGAATAAAGAGATCGGGTTTGTGTTTCAGACATTCAACCTGCTGCCCCGCGCGACGGCGCTGCACAACGTGGAACTCCCGCTGATTTATAACGGCACACCTGCCGATGAGCGAATTGAAAAAGCAAAAAAAGCCCTCGAGCGCGTGGACCTGCTGGACCGGATGACCCACAAACCCAATGAACTTTCCGGCGGCCAACGCCAGCGCGTTGCCATTGCCCGCGCCTTGGTGAATTCCCCTTCCATCGTCCTGGCCGACGAGCCCACCGGCAACCTTGACTCGAAGACCGGCGAGGAGATTATGTCGCTCTTCAAGAATCTTCATCAGCAAGGGAACACCATCATTCTGGTGACCCACGAAAACGACATTGCCCAGCATGCCCACCGCATCATCTATATCCGCGACGGTAAGATCGCTTCCGATGAAGCCGTCGTCAAGAAGTAACCGGACAATTCGGCTCTTTCCTTCCTGCAGATAATTGATAGCTTGGTGTTGCGGCATTATATCGGTACGTCGTTTGGAGTGCGTCCAAACGGGCACGAAAGGATTCTCGAATGGAACCCATAAAGACGGCTCCTGCTCAAACCGAAACTTACAAACTGCTGAACTCTGCCGCGGTGCGAGCGATTCAATACGTTGAGAGCGTCGGGGAACTCAGAGTTTTGCCCGCCCATCGAGAGGTGTCTGCGCTTGCCAGATTTCACGAGCCGTTTCCCATGTCCCCGAGTGACCCGCTAGCCGTTTTGGCAAAGCTCGACGAACTGGGTTCGCCCGCGACGGTGGCGGCGACCGGAGGACGCTATTTTGGATTTGTGACCGGCGGGATGGTTCCCGCTGCGCTGGCAGCTAATTGGCTCGCTGGGGCATGGAATCAGAATGCCGCACTGCGGGTCATGTCTCCCGTGGCGGCGGAACTGGAGGAGGTTGTTCTCCCATGGATTTGTGAAGCACTGAGATTGCCGGCGGACTGCGCCGGAGGCTTGGTTACGTGCGCCACCATGGCCAATTTCACGGCATTGGTGGCCGCGCGTCATGCTTTGTTGCGAAGAGCAGGATGGAATGTCGACAAAGATGGAATGTTTGGCGCGCCGCCGCTGGAAGTCGTTGTGGGCGCGGAAGTACATGCCTCCGTGCTAAAGGCGTTGAGTCTCGCGGGATTCGGAAGAAAACGTGTGACCATCGTGGAGGCAGACAAACAAGGGCGAACGCGCGCCGACAAGCTGCCGGGGCTTTCGGAGCGATCCATCGTGTGTATCCAGGCCGGCAATGTAAATACGGGAGCGTTCGATCCTGCGGACGAAATCTGCCAGAAAGCGAAAGATCAGGGCGCCTGGGTGCACGTAGACGGCGCTTTTGGTTTATGGGCCCGCGTCTCGCCGAAGTTTGAGCACCTTACGCGCGGACTGGAAAAGGCTGATTCATGGGCCACGGATGCTCACAAGTGGCCGAACGCAGGTTACGACAGCGGAGTGGTCCTCGTGAGAGATGGCGCAGCGCTGCATGCGTCGATGGGAATCACTGCGGCCTATTTGGAACCGGGCTCCCGGCGCGAGCCCATGCATCACACGCCGGAAGCATCAAGACGCGCCCGCGGCGTGGAGTTGTGGGCGACGCTGAAATCGCTGGGAAGGTCCGGGCTCTGCGATCTCGTCGAGCGGACGTGCGGTCATGCACAGCGATTTGCGCGAGGTCTGCGTGAGGCGGGCTTCGAGGTTTTGAACGATGTGGTGATCAATCAGGTGCTGGTTTCATTCGGCGAATCGGAGGTCACGCGGGAGGTGATTCGGCGTGTCCAAGAAGACGCAACTTGCTGGTGTGGAGGCACAGTCTGGCAGGGTAAAACAGCAATGCGCATCAGCGTCTCATCCTGGGCCACCACGGAGTTCGATGTAGAACGAAGCCTTGCGGCAATTATTCAAATCGCTCGAGAATCCACTTCGAGGTAACACCGAATCCCAGAGCGTCGGTGCGCCCAGCCCGGGAAGTTCCAGCCGCGATTATCGGCTGTGCGTGGCGCTGGAACTCTCCGCGTCAACAAAAGTCTCCGCCACCGCCAGATACGTACGTGAAAGGCGATCGTGCCAGGTTAATTCCTCCACGTCCCACATGGCCCAAAGAAATCCGAGGAAAAAGGTTCCTGCCGATAAAATGTAGCCCGCGCTGCGGAGAAGCATTTGGCTAGGCGCTGGCGGTTCGCCGGAAAAACTGACCACCTGCAGGCTTCGCATCATCATTCCTGGAGTTGTTCCGCCGAACACTGTAAAAAGGGCGAAATACTGCACGTACACAGTCGCGAAAGAGGCAGCATAAACGGCAGCGCTTAATTTGTCGAGCGTGAAGCGCCCGCCAAGCGAACTGAAGAGCATGAGGAATCCCCCATAGGCGAACAACAAGCAAGCGAAATCGATAAGGGCTGCAAGACGGCGATCATCGATAGATGCCACTGGGTGCATACCAGGTTGGGATTTGCTTTCTCTCTCAACGAGCGACGCGGGCGAATTTGCCTCGGCGCCGGGGGGCAGCGAGACGTCGATCACCATGCGGGTGTCCTCGAGCACGCGTTGCTCCGGGGGACGGCCGATGGCGACTATGAAGGAAAAGTCATCTACGTCCGAAGCCGGAGGTTCGACCATTGCGACTGTACCTTGCTGCGGCGCTTCCCTGGATTCTTGAAACGAGAACTGCGACTGGCCTGCGTTCGGGGCAAGCTTCCGCCTGCGGGAGCGGTAGGCTTCCAAACGCTGGGCTAGTTCGCTTCGCCAAACGGTATCTTGTTCAGGCAGTTGCGAGACGACCGCAGGATATTCGAACCGCTCGATCCGAGGGCGAGCAGGACTTATTTTCAGGGAGGGATCTTCCCGCGTGGAGGTCTTCGAATCCACTTCCACGGACGAGAAATCGACGGAAAATGAGGAATCACAAAAATTGCACGCGGTTACACTGGACGGCAATACGGCGCCACACTGCAAACATGTTTTTGTCACCGATAAGTTTTGCGCTGCGGACGCATCCACTCCGGTGAGGAGGGTACACGACAAATATATCACGATTTCGAAAAATCAAGGCAAAGTTGAGGAAAGAATGTGGCCAAAAAGGCAGCAGCAGGTTGGCTAGGCGTCCATTTGTTGGGCGAGCATATCCCTGCTAAAAGAGATACGGCGCTCCAGCGCCACGGCGGCAAAATAGGTGCAACTTCCACGCTCGGTTTCCGTCCATGCACGCGTGGAAGGCACAACTCGCGCCACGGTCAAGCGCACGAAATTTAAGAGGCTGAAATAAGCGCCAATGGCCTGAACACTGTTGCGATCTTCCCGGCGTTCCGGACAGAGCTGCAGGAGCTGCATCACCCGCGCAAAATCTTCGCCAGAGGCGGTTTTGGTGATCCCAGTGACGTCCTGCACTTCAGGAGAAAGAGCCTGCTTTGCGGACGCCGCGATCAGAGAGCGGCAGTAAGACACGAAGAACTGCAACAATAAGACCACGGAAAAAACGAGGATGAGGGCGGCCATCATCGCGGCACCGCCGCAAGGCGCGCAGGCACCAAACGCGCACCTTCAGGAACTCGCCAGATAGCGTAAGCCCATGCCAGCGGCAGAAGGCAGCCCATGAGCGGAAACAGACGGTATACATAGGAATACAGGTCGGGGCGCAGATTTGAGATCGCGTAACTGGCAGCGTATGCGCTGAAATAGACGCCGAGGGAAAGAACGAGCTGAACAAGAAGAGCGCGGGTCTCTCGCAGTTTCAGAATAGCGCCCCAGAGCGCGTAAGTCAGAACGAGACCGACGAAATAAAGATTTTGGCAAAGTTCAAATACAAAATATGTCAGCATGCGGTGGGAGGATTGGCTGACTACGGCGTAGGAAAAGCAGGCGGTTCCGGCCAGGAGCAATACAGCTCCCATGCGTAGGTAGCGCTCCACCCGCATTTCGTGAAGTACACGCGAATACAGACTGATCAATGCAAAATAGAGGCTGATGATCAGCAGGGCTTCCGAATAGAAATAGAAGTAACGGTATTCCAAGGAAGAGCGGCCGTATTGTGTAAGGACGCGGAATGTTCCCACACTAACGACAAAGCTAATCAGCATGTACAGATTGAGGAAGAAATACCGACGAAAGGATTTTCTGTAAAGCGAACACACCACCACGCTTGCTTCGAAAAACATCGACAGCGCCCAAATGACCCAATCCGCGGGACCAAGCATCTCGCTCCCCTTCAGGAGCCCCGACCCCGCTTCGTTTCAGTAGATCGTGTGGCGGGTCGGGCTCATTACCAAGGCGTTGGAGCTGGGCGACCGTCAGCAACTACGGTTGACCCATTGCCCTGTGCGCTAACCACTGTCTTCAGGCCCATCGCCCCAGCCAATGCGAGCATGGTGAGGAGAACAACTGTGAGTTTGCGTGACATTTTGCCTCCGATGTGAGAAACACCCTCGGAGGCAGTCTATACGTTAATACACCAATGTCAAGCAGCTCAGGGTATGAGCCTGTTCCAAAGTAATACACACCGACCCCTGTTGTCTCTTCGCCAAGCCTTCGCCTGGATGACAGAGAGGCCAGTACTCGAACAGGCCAAGGGTAGGTTTTGGAACTGCTAGGGTCAACGGTACTGTCGTACCATAGCTGATAGGACTCTAAATCGATGATTCTGACCCGAACCGGCGGATTCTCAACATCAAAGTCCTTTGACCCGTGGGAATTTCGAGCTCGGCGTTTTGGAATTCTTGCGTTTAGAGGCAAGAACAGACGGCCACCGAGCGGAATGAATCGCCTTCGTTCTTAACGCGATTGACCGCATTGCCTTGACACATTCGCGCGCGAGTCCGTAGCATAAACAATTGCGCAATGCCGGCGTAGCTCAGTGGAAGAGCGAGGGTCTCATAATCCCTAGGCCGTGGGTTCGATTCCCCCCGCCGGCACCATTCCTTCTTCTTGATTTGAAAGGAATTACACGCGTGCGTTTCTCCGTGTACCCGCCGTGTACCCTTCGTTTTGGTTCGGGGTCCTCCCAAGTACGCCGAACATCGGCCTCCAATTGTTCCTGCCGTGCGCGTACCCAGGGCGCATAGTGCTTCTCGGTGATGCGGACGCTTTGATGTCCTAACAGAATCGAGACGCGTTCAATTGGAACGCCAGCAAGTAGTAATTCCACAGAAAACGTATCGCGGAATCGATGCGCGTGGCCGTCAGGAACTCCCGCCAAGATAAACAGCCGCTTCAAACTTTCCTGCCAAATTCCTGCTGCGGTTTTTGGCGTTGAATCTCCCGTCCAGAAAAAATATGCGGTGTTCTCAGGAATCCCATTCAGTGCTTCCATAACAAAGGGCGGCAGCGGGCAGTAGACCAGCGTTCCTGTCTTTGCCGTATACAAGAAAAGTTTGTCGTCCTGAATGCGATTTCGACTCAGGGTAGCGGCATCTCGAATGCGTAGCCCGCTATAGCGAAGAAGCAAAACAAGCGCGCGCAAACGGATTGCGTTCGCTTTGTCTGGATATGAGTCGCAGGCCTTCAAGATGTTTGTGACCTCTTCTTTTGTGAACGGCGCAGTGGGCGGCTCGGTGATCTTCGGCGGTTTTAGAGGGGTTGTCGGATTCGTCGGAATCCAGCCACTCTCATGTACAAACCGGAAGAACGCGCGGAAAGCTTCGAGCTTTTTTCGCGCTGCAATATTCTTATTCGCCCAGGACGCGCGGAATCGTCGAACCGCGTCAACATCGAATTCCGTGATGTATGAATGGCCGTGCAGCGTAGCGAACTCTTGAAATTGCCGAAATAGCAAGCGGTATTTGTAGAGCGTAGGCTCGCGCAGGTTCCGAGCCTCGGCGTCCACGAGAAATCTGTCGCAAGCTTCCTTGACCGTGAGAGGCTTCGGCTTTTCGATCTGTTGCCCTTCGGCTTCCCATCGCCGCACTAGCTCTTGTGCCCGTTGCCAATCGCGGACCCTGAGCGACCTCCGCATCTCGATTCCGTTCAGAGAGCCATCGACCCAAATAGGGCAAAGACAACGTCGGTAGTCGCGGCCTGCCATTCTCTGTTTGCAGTTCTTTCGGTGACGGCGGTATATGGTCAGCATCGTGGGACTCTCCTACCGGACCCCTAACTTGGACGAAAGCCGATGATGGACACGTTCCAACACGGAGCGAGGAATCCGCAGCGTAACATACCGTCTCTTGTGGCGAGGACTTCGTTCTCCGAGCACAAGCACACCAGGCTCATTCTCGAAAAGTTCGCGAACTTTGTCAGGACTCAGGTTCCACATTTCGGCGATTTCCGTAACGGCGTAGTGCCGTTCGGCGTGCGCCGAAGTATCGAGTTGGAATGATGAAGCCATTACGCGCGGCGATTCCTCCGGGATAGAAAGTTTGCGGATTATCGAAGCCCCTGGCCCCCGGCAAGGCTTTGAAAATTCCCCTTGCATTCGGACACCAGATGAGCTACTGTTACACCTACAGAATACATATGTGTAGGAGCATTTGTCAACTATGATGTCCATCCTCAAGCGACAGCCCCGGCATGAAGTCATCTCCGTTCGGTTGACGGAAGACCGGCTAAAACTCTTGGAGCGCCACCGTAAACTCCTCAGCGAGCAGCTAGGCCGCGAAGTGTCCCTAGGCGAGGCTGCCTTCCTCGTGATCGATGAGCGCGCTGCTCTACTCGACCGCGATACTCAGCGCCAAGAGCTACTCGGCAACCCAACCGCTTCGCTCTACCGCGTTCGGAAGAAGTGGGAATCTCAACACGAGCTCTTTCTTGCCGAATGGGATGTCTTGGCGCTTTACATCCAGATTGGTGCAGAGGACGAGACGCAGGAGCCGCCATTGCTCTGGCCTGCAATTCCGTCCAGAGAATCCTATCTCGCGCTGCTTGAATCCTTTGAAGCCGTCTACTTGAGCCGGAAGAACCCCGGCTCAAAACACACTTGGTATTACGTCCGCAATCTCGGCGGCGACTCCGATAGCGCTCGGGCAGCCGAGGAGAACCCGGAACAAAAACATCAGGCACTTCTGAAACAGATCGCAGCACGGAAGCAACTGTTGAAATCACCGGAGAAATGGGAGCGACCCGGCTCAGTGGCCGGATGCCTTCTCGCTGCAATTCGCGACGAGGGAATTGAGAGCACGAAACTCGACCAAGTTCTTGCACCATCCTGGCCAACCCTTTGGGCGCTTGCAGCTCGGGGCCATTGGCTGCGGCACGACCGGCAGCCCGTGCGTCCGTTTGGTCCCAACGAGGATGATTTTCGCCGCCGAATTATCCTGCCTGATCCGTTCCACGTGGACGAATTCGAGCTGTCCTTTACCGCTGTGGGCTGCCCTGAATTGGGCGTTTCGTTTGACCTTGGCCCCAGTCGGCGTCTGAGCTTTCTGATTACACGCTATCCAGACTTGGCCGAATTTCGAGCGATGCTCGACGGCTGGCCGATGAAGCGTTCATGGAACGGCAGGCATTTTGTCTCAACGCCCAGCAAGGAGAAGGGCGTGAC
>DASSXG010000009.1:0-6429 GCA_035704085.1 Candidatus Acidiferrum sp.
GATCTTTTTGCTCAACCCCGAGCTCTTCCAACCGCTTCTTAATGACCAAGCAAACATCCACAATGCCCTCCACTTGGCTTAACTCGACAGATTAACTACGCAAATAGTCTCAGATTGTACTTGACACGTCAAGTGAATTAACCTATTGTGGTTAACGGACTGAGGGAGTCTTCAGACGTACTGAACCAATAGTGGTTATCTGAATCGCCCCTTTGGCATCGAGAACCAAGGAGAGTGTCATGTTTGCACGTAGAGTTTATATGCATCTGAAGCCCAATAGCGTTGCGGAGTTTACGCAGAGGCTGGAGAAGGACATCCTTCCTCTGCTTCGAAAACAGAAAGGATTCCAGGACGAAATCACGTTCGTTGGCCAGGGCGGGACGGAAGCGTTCGCAATCAGTTTGTGGGACAAGGCGGAGAATGCCGAGGCTTACAACCGCGGAACTTACCCAGAAGTGACGAAGATCCTCGCCACGGTAGTTGAGGGAGCTCCTCAGGTTGAAACCTATGACGTCGCTAACTCGACGTTCCACAAGATCGCCGTTGCCGTAGCGGCCTGAAGCCAGCAGGTCCTTTCGTTTTGGAGGGGGCGGGCTAAGTCCGCCCCCCTCAAGTTGTCCTGCAGAGGGAATCGCAAAAGCAGCGAGACTTTCCAATGCTTACCAAAATCAGGGAACGGACCCAGGACGCGCCGTTGCGTGCGGAGCTTCTATGCGGGGAAGCAAACTTCCGCACCTTGGCTGAAGCTATTGCATGTGCCATATTCATTAGGCAGGGCAAGCGGCTGCGCTATGTGAATCATGCCGCCGAGATTATCACCGGATATGGACGAGAAGATCTTTTGGCCATGGACTTCTGGGATCTAGTCCATCCTGATTGTCGAGAACTGGTCTTAAACCGCGGGGGCGCGCGACAAGGGGCCGCCGAGCAGTATGAGGTCAGGATTCTTACGAAGAATGGCGACGAGCGGTGGCTCGATATCAGTACAGCGACGATTGAATTTGATGGAACCCTGGCCAGTCTGGTTTCTGCTTTTGACCTCACGGAGCGCAAACACGCAGAAGAGAAGGTACAGCTTCTTGCCGTGACTGACCCGCTTACTGGTCTAGGTAACTACCGTCGGCTAGTTGAAGCGCTCGACGCAGAGGTCAAACGCACCGGGCGCACCGGACGACCGTTTGCCGTTCTGCTGCTCGACTTGGATGGGTTGAAGAAGATCAACGACCGCTACGGCCACTTGATCGGCAGCCAGGCGCTGTGCCGCCTCGCCGATGTACTCCGTGTCCATTGTCGAGCAATCGATGCAGCCGCGCGATACGGTGGCGATGAGTTTGCCGTCATCCTGCCCGAGACCACGGCGGCGGCCGCAAGGGTTGTCGCATCACGTATTCGTGGCAGGCTAGCCGCGGATAGTCTCCAACCACCGCTTTCCGCGAGCATCGGCGTGGCTGTCTATCCCCAGGATGGCGAAACGATGGAAGCCTTGCTTCGCACAGCAGACCGCGAGTTGTACGGGATGAAACCGGTGTGAGGAAGAACCCACTCCGTTAGTTTGTAGCCTTGTGAGCGCATCGAAGCGGGGCGGTTCACAAGAAGACTTCTGCGGAGAAGAGAGATCAAGTAGAGGACTCACCGGAAGGTGCGTCCCGGATTCATTAAAGGAGAAATGTATGTACTTTTTGTCGTGGATCATCGTTGGGTTGGTTGCCGGCTGGTCAGCCGGAAAGATTCTCAAGGGTAATGGATACGGTCCGTTGATGGACATCGCGATAGGCATTGGTGGGGCTGTGGCGGGCGGATTCCTCATGCGCTCCGCAGGCTTTTCCGGCTATTGGGGAACGATTTACACAACGCTAGTCGCAATAATTGGCGCCGTACTTCTGACGCTGCTCTTAGGTTTCGTGAACGGCAAAAGGCTTTACGCGCGGCAACTCTAAACGCCACGCAGGTATGGAAAACTCAAATGCCAGACACCAACAGAGCAGGGACCATTTTGATTAGGGAAGACACACCTTTGCCAGCGAACCTGTTGATCGAAAGTGAAGCCTTCTTGCCTGGCTGGAGAGTCGTCAAGAATCTTGATCGCTCTACGCTGGCCCGAAACATCGAGGGTGCGAGTTGGAACTTTTTCTACCTGGCCGGTGAAATAAGAGCCACGGTCTTGGGTCGCGACCGGCCAGGAACCCTGCGCAAGGCAGTGAAGTGTGTTCTGGCGAAGCAGGAAGGGCAGAAATTTAACTCTCTAGAGATTACGAAAGTTGTTTCGAAACGGTTCCTGGGCATTCCTTTTATGAGCGTTACCGCTCATTCCCGACATATCCAACGGGATATTGGCCTAGTTCCTGCAAAGGATTTTGTCTTGAGAATGCCTGTTGCCGAAACGTCAGAATCCAGGCTGGGTAGCGGCAGGGAACAGCATCATGCAGAAGTGGCCACAAAGCAATATGTGGCTCTGATTTCAAGTTCTTAGGAATTTGTGGGAGATATGAAAATGAAAACGATGCGCAGCTCAATTCTTTGTTTTGTTGTCCTGCTCCTTGCGGCGCCATTGCTCCGTGCACAGGATCTTTCCAAGTATCGGCACTTTACCCTTGGAATGACCTTGACCAGAGTGCTGGAGCGTACTAACCAAAAGATGGCCGATGTAAAGGTGATACATCGGCACCCTGCGCTGCAGGAGGTGACGTGGTGGCCGCCGAACCTTCCTGGGACTTCGTTCCGATCTGATACTGTCCAACAGATTCTCTTCTCCTTTTACAACGGCGAGCTCTACAAGATGTCTGTGACTTACGATCGAACTTCCACGGAAGGACTCACCGCGGAGGACATGGTGAAGTCCATTTCGGCGACGTATGGCCCGGCGACAAGTGTTGTGCCGGAGGTCGATTCCGCGACGAACGATCGATATGACGTGAAGCAAAAGCTAGTCGCGTCGTGGGAAGATTCACGGTATTCCTTCAAGCTTGTCCGCTCTTCTTTCTCCGGTGACTTTGAGCTTGTTATTTATTCTAAACGACTCAATGCCGAAGCTGAACTTGCCCTTGCGGAAGCTGTGAAACTGGAGGAGCAAGAGGGCCCGGCAAGAGAAGCGGAGCGTCAGAAGAAGCAAACTGACGACCTCGAAGCGACGCGGGAGAGGAACCAGAAGAGTTTTCGCCCATAGTTGTCACATTAAATTGTGCCAAACCATCTTTGGGCGTGTTAGAGAAATGGATTAAGTGGAGGCTGGAGAAATGACTGTAAATGTTACCCCGTTACATGACCGCGTGCTCGTACGCAGGCTGGAAGAGAAAGAAACCGCGAAGGGCGGGATCATTATTCCCGACATGGCAAAAGAAAAACCTCATGAGGGCGAAGTCATGGCCATCGGAGCCGGCAAGATCGAGAAGGGCCAGCGTATCCCGCTCGACGTGAAAGTGGGTGACCGGATCTTGTTCGGCAAATATACCGGCAACGACATCAATATCGACGACCAGGAGTACCTGATCCTCCGCGAGGAAGAAATCCTCGTGAAAGTCAGCGGAATGGCCAAAGCGGCATCCGGCAAGAAGTAATGTCTCCTATCCGGAAGTTTTGGAGGGAGTGGAGAGTTCGATCACCCAGGAGGGTGAGGTCTAATGGCAAAACAAATTGTAACTGGTGAGAATTCACGTCAGGCGATTTTGCGCGGCGTCAACATCCTGGCTGACGCTGTAAAGATCACGCTCGGCCCGAAGGGGCGCAATGCGGTGATCGAGAAGAAGTTCGGGGCGCCCATCATTACAAAAGACGGCGTGACGGTGGCAAAGGAAATCGAGCTGCAAGACCCGCTCGAGAACATGGGTGCACAGATGGTGCGCGAGGTTGCGTCCAAGACTTCGGATGTGGCTGGCGATGGCACCACCACTGCGACCGTGCTGGCACAAGCAATCTTCCGTGAGGGCGTACGAACGGTTGCCGCAGGCGCCAGCCCGATGGCGCTCAAGCGCGGCATCGATAAGGCCGTTGAAGTCGCCGTGGGAGAGATTAAGAGGCTTTCCCGTGAGGTGAAGGGCGACATGATCGCGCAAGTGGGCACAATCAGCGCTAACACCGACAAGCAGGTGGGCAGCATTATCGCCGAAGCGATGAAGAAGGTCGGCAAGGATGGCGTCATCACCGTCGAGGAATCCAAGACGATGGAGACGACCCTCGAAGTGGTTGAAGGTATGCAATTTGACCGCGGATACCTTTCGCCGTATTTCGTCACCGATCCGGAACGCATGGAGTGCATCCTCGAAGACGTAAGCATCCTGATCCACGAGAAGAAAATCAGCTCGATGAAGGACCTGCTGCCTTTGCTCGAACAGACGGCCAAAATGAGCAAGCCGCTGCTGATCATTGCTGAAGAAGTCGATGGCGAGGCCTTGGCCACGCTGGTGGTGAATAAGCTACGTGGGACACTCCAGTGCGCGGCGGTGAAAGCCCCGGGCTTCGGCGATCGCCGCAAGGCCATGCTGGAAGACATCGCGATCCTGACAGGCGGCAAGGCCATTACCGAGGACCTCGGCGTCAAGCTTGAGAACGTGAAACTTGAGGACTTGGGGCGCGCCAAGAAAGTGACAATCGACAAGGACAACACGACGATCGTCGCGGGCGCCGGCAAGGCCAGCGAGATCGAAGGCCGAATCAAACAGCTCCGTGTGCAGGTTGAAGAGACCACATCGGACTACGACAAGGAAAAGCTCCAGGAGCGTCTTGCCAAACTGGTTGGGGGCGTCGCGGTAATCAAGGTCGGCGCAGCCACCGAAACCGAACTGAAGGAAAAGAAGGCTCGCGTCGAGGACGCCATGCATGCCACCCGTGCGGCAGTTGAGGAAGGCATTGTCTCGGGCGGGGGCACTGCTCTCTTGCGCTGCTTACCGGCCCTGGAGAAGCTCAAGCTCCACGACGATGAAGCCATTGGGGTGAACATCGTAAAGCGTGCGCTCGAAGACCCCTTGCGCCAGATTGCGCAAAATGCCGGGCACGAAGGTGCGCTGGTTGTAGGACGCGTGCGCGAATCGAAGGATGAGAACTTCGGCTTCAACGCAGAAACTGGTGAGTTCGGCGACCTGGTCAAGGCCGGTGTGATTGATCCGGCTAAGGTCACGCGCCTCGCGCTCCAGAACGCTGCGTCCATCGTATCACTGATGCTCACAACCGAAGTCCTGATCGCCGACGCTAAGGGGGAGGAAAAGATGGCTGCGGCTGGCGCAGGTTATGGCGGAGGTATGGGAGCATCGTACTAAACGCCGGTCTATTTGCACTACGGCTGCATTCGGGGAATCTGATGTGGAGGTTAACGTCATGCGTGTCTTCTGGGAAAGAGTGGGAGTGTTGGGCCCAGTTTATCGTTTGGTTGGCCAAGGCTTCAGTGATCGTGACATCGCAAAGAAACTGAATCTTACGGAACCCAGCGTCCAGGCCTGCAGAGCCTGGATATTGCATTTCCTAGGATTCACGAACCGTATCGAACTGATCCGATACACTGCAGCTCCGACGGCAATGTGAGAGTGGCCCAGAGTGCGAAAGCTAGACGGCAGTTCGTCACCGCTCTCCCGAAAACCAGGATCATTTTCCGTTCAACTTCCGACGATCGGGCTAGTGTCATAGAAATGTGATAACTTGCTGCCACTCTCAGTAGCGGAGCGCAACGTAGTCTGTCATTCTTCCGAATACCAACACCGGGTCTTTCTGCACGCGTCGCTGACGTTTGGGAGGAACGCCGTCATCGAGCTGAAGGCAACAGCGAAGTAATGCTCGAAAGAATTACGATTCGCATTTCCGTGTCTGCGGTTCTACAGTTGCTATCCCAAGCACCACCTCATCAAGGAGCAAGCACAGTTGACTCGCCGGGTAGTTGTGACAGGCGTTGGACTCGTCTGCGCTGCAGGAGTCGGCACGCAGGAAAGCTGGAAGAACCTTCTGGCCGGGCAGAGTGGCATTGCCACAATCACAAGCTTCGACACCGCGCGATTCGACTGCCGCATTGCGGGCGAAGTGAAGAACTTCGACCCATTCCAGTGGATTGAAAAAAGAGAACTAAAGAAGATGGGCCGGTTCATCCAGCTGGCGCTGGCCGGAGCGGATTTTGCGGTGAAGATGGCGGACTGGAAACCGGAGCAGTCTGATCTGGATGAGGTGGGTGTTTACGTCTCCTCGGGCATCGGCGGCTTCGACATCATAGAGCGTGAGCACATCAAGCTGATGCAGTGCGGGCCACGGAAGATCTCACCATTTTTCATTCCTTCAGCAATTATCAATCTTGCTTCCGGATACATTTCGATTCGATATGGGGCGCGCGGGCCGAATTCGGCGACGGCGACAGCGTGCTCGGCTTCGGCGCATACGATAGGCGATTCGTTCAAGATAATCGAGCGCGGCGCAGCGGAGATGATGATCTGCGGCGGGACGGAGGCGGCTATCACG
>DASSXG010000052.1:0-7453 GCA_035704085.1 Candidatus Acidiferrum sp.
TCTTCCGCTTGTGAACGTCCAGCCCGATGTAATACATAGGTTCCATGGGGGAGCCTCCTTGGTGTTCTGAATCAGCGCGCAGCTGAGTTCAGCTTTTTTACACCAAGCGCTCCTCCCGCGACCTATACATTCAAACTTACCGGGCACTGAGAAGGGTGTGGAAGCCATATTCGGGCCAAGTGCAACCTGCACGTAGTATATTCGGCAGATCAGATGAAACCCACCACCCGCAAAAAGGAGTGGTTCGACGACGACTCGTTCTGGCGCGAGCTCTACCCCCTCATGTTTCCGGAGCAGCGAATTGCTGATGCCGACGAGCAAGTCGCCAACGCCCTGGCTCTAACCAAGCCCCTGGGTAAATCCGTCCTTGACCTCTGCTGCGGCCCGGGAAGATGCAGTATCGCCCTTGCAAAGAGGGGATTCTCAGTCACCGGCGTTGACAGAACGAGGTTCCTGCTGGATAAGGCGCGGGCGAAAGCGCGTGCCACACGGATGAAGATTGAGTGGGTCCAGGCAGATATGCGGGATTTTGTGCGCGCAGACTCCTTCGCTCTCGTGCTCAGCATGTTTACGTCCTTCGGCTATTTCAACGATAAGCGGGAGGATATGATTGTGCTGCAGAACATGCTTGAGTCGTTGCACCCGAGAGGAACGTGCTTGATCGAAGTCCTGGGGAAAGAGCGTCTTGCGAAAATTCTTCAGACCACAACCTCCACCGTTCTGTCAGACGGCACTATGGTCGTGGAACGACACGAGATTTTTGACGATTGGACTCGCGTCCGGAACGAATGGCTGCTCATAAAGAACGGTAAGGTGAAGCGGTTCAGGTTTCATCACACGATCTATTCTGGCCTTGAGCTGCGGGACCGAATGGAGCGCGCCGGATTCATTGACGTGAAGTTGCACGGAAGCCTTAACGGACATGAGTACGGTCCCAACGCTGAGCGGCTAATCGCGATAGGTCGCAAGCCAATCCGGTAAGAGCCTGATAAACGCGCTAACCGTCCAAGTCAAGTACTAGCCCCCACTTTTCCGGTTTGCCGACTTCCATGATAGGTCCTTGTCAAGAGGCAAAAAGCCCTCCTGAGGCGCTCGGGAGGGGCGCGGGTGTAAATCTTCTTGCTGCTTCAGCGCGTGTGTTGGCCTCGCGGCCGCGGTTCCTATTCGAGAATAGAACCAGACTTCCATTGGCTGTCTCCAAGATCAGCGAGTGGTCTTGGTCAGAAGATTGAGTTTGTGTTTTCCTGCCAGTCTCGAAACTAATCAACGGGAGCATCGGGAGCTTGCGCTCTCGCGCCCAGTCGGCTTAACGGCAAGACCTGGCAGGCCGCGCGCTGAAAAATCTCTCTCCTACCTGGCCTAAGCGGCCGCGCAAGTCTCGCGGTCCACCACCAGGAACTGGGTCTGGCTGCGATCCACAGCCAGCAGGTACGCCACCAGCTTCCGCGCCACCGCCAGCGTCGCGCGGTTGGTATTCCCTCGCTGCTTCTCGCGGTTATAGAGCAGAGCCAGCGTCGGGCTGTAGCGCGGGGCCATCTTGGCCGCTTCGATCAGCGTGGTCTGCAGATGCTTGTTGCGCTGTTTCGACAGCGGCGTGCGCTGCACATGATCCGCCGAACTTTGCTGGGCCCCACACAGGCCACAGTAACTCACGGCCTTCTTGATCGACGAGAATCGTTGCACTTCGCCGATTTCCAGCGCCCAGGTCAGCGCGGTGATCGGACCAATCGCGGGAATGCTCATCAGCCGCTCCACGCGTTCAGCCAATATCTGGTCATTGCGAAGGAAGCGAATGAGAGCGTTTCCCGTCTTGCTCAGTCGCACCACCATCTCCCGACACTGGCGCAGCAGCGAGCGCAGCCCTTCATCGATATGCGGATTCGTGGCCATTAACTCGCGAAAGTAGCCAGCCTTGTGCAAGCGCTGCTTGTTGTAGTTCACTCCGGCTTCCATCAGCAGCGTGCTGATTTTGATTTTCATCTGCACCATCTGGCGCACCAACAGGTTGCGGTAGCGCAGCGTGCGCCGCCGCTCGCGAGTCGCCGTGGAAGCCATGTAACACTCCGGCAGGAAATCACAGCGCAGGCAGTCGCAAATCTTGTTGGCGTCGATGCGGTCGTTCTTCTTTTTTGCTGCGGCAATGGCGCGCAGCATCAAGGGATGCGCCACCTTCACGGCGGCCGCATGCGGCTTGAGATGATCGTAGATCCAGCCGGTGAACATGGTGGCTTCCATCGCCGCGCTCCACGGCTGAGGCAGGGTTTTCATCCAGCGATCCAAATCAAAACGCGTGGCGGGAATCGATCCTTCGGAGTGAAGCTTGCCACCGCTGTCCTTCACGCAGTAGCTGATCTTTCGCTTGTGAACATCCAGGCCGATGTAATACATAAGTTGCATGGGGGAGCCTCCTTGGTGTTTCTGAATCAGCTCGCTGGCTGAGTTCAGCTTTTTTACACCAAGCGCTCCTCCCTCGACCTATACATTCAAACTAATCAGGAGTTGACGCGCTTCCAGGGCGGATAACTGGTGCGATGGGATTTAGAGCATGTGCGAGAACAAGAGCAACTGGACCGTTTGTACCAGATAAACGGTCCAGTCTTTTGTGTGGCCCCGCTCTGCAGGGCGCGCCCATTTCGGCTGCGGTTCTGGTTACGGCGCTGTGTTCACAAAAACCGACGCCGTCGGCACTCCGGGCGTTGTGGTGACCGTTTCCCCGCCAAGCAGGAGGAAACGCGGGTTGCCGGCCGAAGAAAGCAGCGGGCTGACCACGGATGCGGCATTGAAGACGTTGGCGCTCGGTACATTGGATCCCGTGAGACCGTTCCACGAAGCCAGCGTTCCGTCGGCATTGATGGAGCTTCTTTCGAGCTCCAGCCCCGTGCCGCCGTCGTAGATGCCCTCGGCATCAATCACCTGTCCGAACGCGACCCATGTGTTGTGCTTCTTCCGTTTTTTAATCGTCGTATTGCTCAGCGCCCATGTTCCCACGACGCCGTTGTTGGCGCGCGCAATCCTCACATCCTGAAGCCCGACGGTCGCCGACTGGTTCGGGTCGCTCGAGCCGTTGGGATCGCCATTCAACACATACAAATTGCCGCCGAACCCGAAGGCCGTCGCGAAGGAGATGGCAAGAGGCAAAGCATTTGTAGACTTGGTCCACGAGCCCAGCGTACCGTCAGAATTGATGGGAGCGGAAAAGAGGTCGGTTACAGGTACCTGCTGAGGGTCTAGTCCCCCAGCGACGTAAATGTGCCCGTTGTAGATCGTCACTGCTGGACCAACCAAGGAGTCCGGGAGGACGGTAGTGAGCGTCTTCCAGGTTCCCACGGCTCCGGTAGTCTGATCCACACTGGCCATGTAAACGGTATTCGTTCCTCCGGGCGTGTCGGATGAATTTACCTGGCCTCCGATCACATAGATGAAATGGGAGTTGGCAGGCACCAGCGAGTTTTGGGCGTTTGCTTCCACCATGCCGAAATGCGCCAAGGTGTTAGGAAGCGGGTTGCTGGAAGTTGCCCAGGTCGTGCCGAGCGAGCCATCTTGGGCTAGCGTGTTTGTATACACGGTGCTCACGTTCGCGGCGCCATTGAAGCCGCCAGCGACGATAACAACCGCGGTCGTGTTCGACGACTGCACCACTACCGTGCGAAGTCCCGTGAGGGGCACCGGAAGAGGTGTGGCTACGCCCCAGACTAGATTGCTGGGGCTGAATGCGCTCGTTTGCACCAAATTCAGCGTCACGCCGTTGCTGGTCCCACCAGAAGTTTTGACCGTCACGGTTACCATTCCGGGGACAGTGAAGTTGGTCGTGCCGCCGCTCGGGACGACGGCCACGATGCTTGTGTTCGACCATCCTCCCGCGGCCACCATCCCGGGAGCTGACATGCTCCCCTGCGTGAAAATCACCTTGCCAGGCGCACGCTGGAAGTTGTTGCCGTTAATCTCGATGGCCAGCCCCGTTGGGCTTGTTGGAGTCGTGGAATTGTTGATGTTGGAGATCGAAGGCGGCGGATAGCTGCTTCCGCAGCCTCCCAGGAATCCGCTCGCCGCCAAAACGAGGGCGGCGCCGCCTCCAATGATCTTTCTTGACTTCATTTCTTTTCTTTCTCCTTCGCGTTCATGCGTGAAAACTGCTGTGCGCCAATCTTGTGCATTGCTTCGGTCGTCGTGCTAGTCCCTCTTCAGCGATATGTCTTGCGGGCGTTAACTGTACGTTCGAACAGGTGTGGGACTCTCTGCGTGGGTGGGACAGGCGACATAGCTTCAACGACAGTGCAAAGCCTGATTAACGCGGTAACCGCACAATTGGAATCAGGCCGTCGGAAGATCAGGCTAAACGGCACAGGACCCTCTTGAGCACATAGAAAAAACAATTCGAGTCGGTCGCAGTTAGAAGGCAAAAACATCAACGATCAGATTCGTTTTGCGGTTCAGCAGAACGATGTGCCCACTGATCAAAACGTGCGCGCAATCTGGCGGAGGCGGAGGTAAACGGCGCTCCAACTCGACGGGGGCAGGATAAAAACGCTTTTGCAGGCCTGGAGGAAGTGTTCCGTTGCGAACTAATTGCTTTTCGAGTCCGGGAGGCAGGCGATCCTTCTTTGAGAGGCCAGGAGGAAGATGGTTTTCGTTTTCAGAATACCAGCTGCGGATGGCTTGCTTGTGATAATTGTAGCGTTTGGCGTCGTGGTCATCTCGGTCGTCGTCATCTTGGTGCTTGTCGTGTCCCTTGCCGTGGCCATGACCCTGACTGTTGCCTTGGGCAAAAGACTGGCTACCCGACAGCAGAAGGGTACCCAATAGTGCCGTGGAAATGAACTGCCATGCTTTCATAAGTCTCTCCTCGAAGTGGGTACTAGGCACAGCGTAGCGACGAACACTCAAGTAAACAATCCGCACGCTGGCTGCCGTGTCGCAACGGTGACATGACCATCGGTACAGGTATCGAACTTCCGGCGAAATTGGCTGCAACCAGTGAATCGACCAGCGCCATCACGGCACAGTTCTCTCCAAGTGCCTGATTAACGCGGTAACCGGACAACTGAAGTTACCACGACTTTAAGTGTCCGATAGCGGCCCTAGGGCCGAGGAATCTCTGTTAGAGCAGAAGGGTCGCCCACGGCGTTAGGTATGCTAATTCCGCCAAGCAGCACGGACTCCCCAATGCCCAGGAGATAGTCGCTGTCTTCGCGGAACACGGCTTCGAAAGTGTTTTCGTTGAGCGGAGGACGCCAGTCGGGCTGAACTCCGCCCCTGCCGGCATAGTCGCTGTCGATTTGTATCCGCCTGTCGGGTCCGATGGACTGCGCCTGCGGAAATGACGCGCTCAAATCGGCCGGCAAGAAAATGGTCTTTTTGTTGATGGCGAATGATCCATGCGTGCCATGCCAGCCCAGGATACTGACGTTTGGAAGGCCTTTCAGGATCAGGGGTATCCCTTCTCCGGAGCTTAGGGTTCGAGCGTCGATCAGGACAACGACCCTGCCGGAATAGTGCGGTTCGGCGGGCACAAGGCGGACGGCATCGCTCTCCATGATCTCGAAGCGCCGTGCCGCGGGGTTATACACGCCGGGATATTCGTAAACGATCTCACGCGACCGAAAGAACGCCATCATCCGGGCAACCATCGCGTCAGAACCACCGAAGTTTCCGCGCACGTCAAGGATCACTCCGCGTGCGCTGCTCTTCTGAAATCGCCGCAAAGCATTGGCGAGGCGTTCCTCAGGGTAGGGTTGGATAAGGGTGGGAAGCACGTATCGAATACGGATGTAGCCACAGCCGCTTGACAGAGTCCGAGTCTCGACCGGACCGCCAAGATAGAATTCCTTTAACGGACTGAAGCCCCGCTCTGTAATCTCGGACGGCACCGCGGTCAGAGTGACATCTTCGGCTGATGAACTGCCCCTTTTGCGCATCGTGAGCGAAGCCCTGCTGCCCGCCGGGCTGCGCGGAAGAAACCGCAGTTGTTCGAGACGTCTGCCCCCGACAGTGGCCGGAGGCTCTGCACTCCAAAAATAAGGAGCGGTCGAGAGGGCTTGCTCGACGGGAATCCCGTTCCAGGCGATCAGTTCCGTGCCGACCGTGATACCCGCTCGAGCCGCCGGGCCTTCCGGCCACATGTGGCTCACGACAACGCGATGGTCGTCGAGTTCGGCGAGCCCGAATCCAAACGAACTGCCAACCTCATCCTGCTGAAGACCGTCGTCATCACCCTCGAGTTCGACGTGGCCGTCGGGAATGCGCCAGAGAAACTCACGTAGAGCTTTATAAAATGCACGACGGTCGTGGCTCGCTTCGGCAGCAGCAACGCGCGGCGCGAACTCCTTGTAAAGCATGTCCCAGTTGATCCGCTTCCATTCCGTGAAGGGATACTCCGCAACGAGTTTGTTCTTGAGAGCCTCGAACGATCTTGACCATGAGAGGGCACGCAGATCGGTATTTCTCTCTTCTTTCTCGATGGTTGCTTTCTTAACCCTTGCATGGATGATTCCCCGGAACTGTAAGAAACGCACCGCGCAGAACGCAAGTACGACAAGTCCCACCGCGCTCAAGGCGCGCTTGATAAAGAGAAACCGCACGGACAAGGCGTGCTCTCTGCGTCGAAACAGCTGCGGAAGCGCCGCCAAGAACACAAGCACAGTTATAACGTATCCGGGAAGCGCAGGAATCAAAAGAAACTGTGCCTCGCGCCGTAGCAAGACGAAATGACCCGCCAGGATGCCCAGCGCCGCGACGGGCAGAGCGAAAAACCACCGCGGCATGGGCCGGGTCCTCCAGAGGAGGAAATACAGAAGAACAGCGAGATTTAAAATAAAAAGCAGGCCGCCAAGCCAGAGCATCGTGGGCCTCGGGCAATCGGATGCAGTGAGTCTATCTCATGTACGAAAGATGATCCCTGCAAGTTCGCGCGGGAACAGGATGCCGTTGACCTAGCATCCTGACCAAGGGCTCCAGTTCCGATTCGTCGCCAATGTTGCTCCTCGGGATTGGTATCTATCACAGGACTCTCCCCCTATTGAACTCAAACGCGGTAACCGGACATTTAAAGTCCTGGCACCCGACTTGATTGCATAACAGTGCCGCACCTCTTCTTCCTTAAATGGAAAGCCGATTTAAGTGAGTCGGGAATCACTGTGCTAGGTCAAGTCCTGATAAACGCGGTTGCCGGAGAAGTGGATTTTCACTTTAATGCGGAGTCCCCGTTCCAGATTCTCGGAGTCACTGTGTTGCCTGAGAGCTGCGTGCCGTGGCGTAACCCGGCTTGATTACGGCGTAGATAAAATCGCAACGCTGGTCATAAGGCAGGAAGGCGCTCTTCATAGAGTTGATAGTGATTTTTTCGAAGTCCTCCAGGGACAGACCAAAGGTATCTCCAGCAGCCTCGAATTCCTTAGTCATAGTCGTGTTGCTCATCAACCGGTTGTCGGTGTTTAGGGTGACGCGAAATTTCTCC
>DASSXG010000128.1:0-26158 GCA_035704085.1 Candidatus Acidiferrum sp.
CCTGTCCGCGTGGGAAGAAGACAAATACGTGGTCGCGCAGGCCAACGTCTCGCTCGATGAGCGCTTGAAGATCACCACCGAGCTGGTCAACTGCCGCCAGGCCGGCAACTTCGTGCTCAAGAGCCGCGACGAAGTCGACTATGTGGACGTTTCGCCCAAGCAGCTCGTTTCCGTGGCGGCCAGCTTGATCCCGTTCCTGGAGAACGACGACGCCAACCGCGCGCTGATGGGCTCGAACATGCAGCGCCAGGCCGTGCCGCTGATTCGTGGTGAATCGCCGCTGGTCGGCACCGGCATGGAGCGCGTCACTGCGCGCGACTCCGGCGCGGTTGTGCTCTGCAAGCGCGATGGCATCGTCGATCAGGTCGACTCCGAGCGCATTATAGTGCGCGTGGAGTCCGATCACTCCGGCGTGCTCAGCCGCGAAGTCGGCGCGGACATCTATCAGCTCATCAAGTTCAAGCGCTCCAACCAGAACACGTGCATCAGCCAGAAGCCGCTGGTGCGTGTCGGCGACCGCGTGAAGAAGGCCCAGGTGCTGGCCGACGGTCCTTGCACGGATCGCGGCGAACTGGCCCTCGGACGCAACGTGCTGGTCGCGTTTCTCCCCTGGCGCGGGTACAACTTTGAAGACGCCATCCTGGTCAGCGAAAAGCTGGTCAAAGACGACTACTACACCTCGATTCACATCGAGGAGTACGAAATCGAGGCACGCGACACGAAGCTCGGCCCCGAGGAAGTCACCCGCGACATTCCCAACATCAGCGAGTCCTTCCTCCGCAACTTGGACGAGAGCGGCGTCATTCGTATCGGCGCCGTCGTCAAGCCCGGCGACATCCTCGTCGGCAAGGTCACACCCAAGGGCGAGACCACGCTGACACCGGAAGAAAAGCTGCTCCGCGCTATATTCGGCGAAAAGGCCGGCGACGTTCGCGACGCTTCCCTGTATTGCCCGCCGGGCATCGAGGGCACTATCGTCGACGTGAAGATCTTCACCCGCAAGGGCGGAGAAAAAGACGAGCGCCACAAGGCCATCGAAGCCACGCAAGTTTTCAAGCTGGAGAAGAACCTCGCCGATGAAATCCGCATCCTCACGGACGAGCGTCTCAAGCGACTCAACGATCTGCTCGGCGGCAAGGTTCTTCAGGCCGACCTGCACGACGAGAAGACCAACAAGCGCCTGTTGACCAAGGGTGTCGAGCTAACGCGCGAGATCATCGAAAAAATCTCCACGCGCAACCTCAAGCGCCTGAAACTCAACGAAAAGGATCCTCTCCTCATCGAGAAGATCGAAGAAGTCGAGGAAATGACCTCGCGGCAGATCGATGTGCTGCGCAAAATCACCGAGGAGCGCAAGGAAAAACTAAAGAAGGGCGACGAACTGCCTCCGGGCGTCATCAAGCTGGTCAAGGTCTATATCGCCATGAAGCGCAAGCTCTCCATCGGCGACAAAATGGCCGGGCGCCACGGAAACAAGGGCGTCATCGCTCGCATCGTGCCGCAGGAAGACATGCCGTACATGCCGGATGGCACTCCGGTCGAGATCGTCCTGAACCCGCTCGGCGTTCCTTCGCGTATGAATGTCGGCCAGGTTCTCGAGACGCATCTCGGCTGGGCCGCCAAGGAGCTCGGCAACAGCCTCAAGCGCCTGCTCAGCAAGGAAGTGCGCGCCGAGGCCGTCCGCCGCTGGTTCCGGGAAGTCTTCACGGACACCACGGTCTGGAAGACGCTCGCCAAGCTCAGCGACGATGAGTTGCTCGAGTACGCCGATGGATTCCGCGAAGGCATTCCATTCGCTACGCCGGTGTTTGACGGCGCGCGCGAGCCGGAAATCCGCCACCTGCTGGAAGTCGCGGGTCTGCCGCACGCCGGCAAGATCAACCTGTTCGACGGCATGAGCGGCGACCAGTTCGACCAGCCGGTTACGGTCGGCTACATCTACATGCTCAAGCTGTCGCACTTGGTCGACGATAAGATCCACGCGCGCAGCATCGGGCCGTATTCGCTCATCACCCAGCAGCCGTTGGGCGGCAAGGCGCAGTTCGGCGGCCAGCGCTTCGGCGAAATGGAAGTCTGGGCGCTGGAAGCGTATGGCGCAGCGCACATCCTGCAGGAGTTGCTCACGGCGAAGTCGGACGACGTCTATGGCCGCGCGAAGATTTACGAGGCCATCGTCAAGGGCGAACCGGGCATCGAGCCTGGCGTGCCCGAGTCGTTTAACGTGCTCGTCCGCGAGCTGCAGTCGCTTTGCCTGGATGTGGAGTTGATGAAGCGGCAAAAGCCCTCGGCGGAAAAAGCCGCCGACTAGCAGTAGCACAGGTTCTAACCCGTGCAAGGCAGGCGTTAGACAGTCGAGCAGTATTCAGTAGTTGGGTTCTCAGCCGTCCCGGTCAGCATCTTTGAAGATACTGACTAGGACGCGGCCCTGGCGAAAGCCGGGGAGGGAGGAAACAACCTTGTATCGCAGCAGCCCTTATGATCGCGCCAGTTTGATCGCCGATTTTGATTCCATCCGCATCAGCCTGGCGAGTCCGGAGAAAATTCGTTCCTGGTCCCACGGTGAAGTTACCAAGCCGGAGACCATTAACTACCGCACGTTCAAACCGGAGCGCGACGGCCTCTTTTGCGCCAAGATTTTTGGCCCCGTCACCGACTGGGAATGCCTGTGCGGCAAGTACAAGCGCATGAAGCACCGCGGCGTCATCTGCGACAAGTGCGGCGTTGAAGTCACGCTCAGCAAGGTTCGCCGCGAGCGCCTCGGCCACATCGAGCTGGCATCGCCCTGCTCGCACGTCTGGTTCTTCAAGGGCCTGCCCAGCCGCATCGGCTACCTGCTGGATATTTCCATGCGCGATCTCGAGCGCATTTTGTACTTCGAAGCGTTTGTCGTCGTGGATCCCGGCGAGGTTGCCGTTCTCCGCGAGCGGGAAGTACTGCTGGAAGACAAATACCGCGAGCTACAGAAGGAATTTCCCGGCCAATTCACCGCCAAGATGGGCGCGGAAGCCATCAAGGAACTCCTGCGCCGCGTAGAGGTGGAAAAACTTTCCGAAGAGCTCCGCGAAAAGATGAAGGTGGATCCGTCGCTTCAGAAGCGGATCAAGTTCGCCAAACGGCTGAAAGTGCTTGAAGCCTTCCGCAAGAGCGGCAACAAGCCGGAGTGGATGATTCTCGATGTGATTCCGGTTCTTCCGCCGGAGCTGCGCCCGCTCGTGCCTCTGGATGGCGGCCGCTTTGCCACTTCCGATTTGAACGATCTCTATCGCCGCGTCATTAACCGCAACAACCGGTTGAAGAAGCTCATGGAACTGCGCGCGCCCGACGTCATCGTGCGCAACGAAAAGCGCATGCTCCAGGAAGCCGTCGACGCTCTGTTTGACAACGGCCGCCGCGGCCGCGTTCTTCGCGGAACCAACAATCGCCCGCTCAAGTCCCTCAGCGACACGCTCAAGGGCAAGCAAGGCCGCTTCCGCCAGAATCTCCTGGGCAAGCGCGTGGACTACTCCGGCCGCTCTGTCATCGTCGTCGGCCCGGAGTTGAAGCTCCACCAGTGCGGTCTGCCGAAGAAAATGGCGCTGGAGCTTTTCAAGCCCTTCATCTATCACAAGCTCGAAGCCCAGGGACACTGCACCACCATCAAGCAAGCCAAGGAGATGGTCGAGCAGCAGGAAGCCGTCGTTTGGGACATTCTGGAAGACGTCATCCGCGAGCATCCCGTAATGCTCAACCGCGCTCCGACGCTTCACCGCCTCGGTATTCAAGCGTTCGAACCGGTGCTCGTGGAAGGCAAAGCCATCCGCATCCATCCGCTGGTCTGCACCGCATTCAATGCGGACTTTGACGGCGATCAGATGGCCGTGCACATTCCACTTTCGCCGGAATCCCAGGTCGAAGCGTCTGTGCTCATGCTCAGCTCGCGCAACATTTTGTCTCCAGCGCACGGTCTGCCTCTCGCCGTGCCGTCGCAGGACATGGTCCTCGGCATCTATTACTTGACCAAGAATAAGCCGGGCGCCAAGGGCGAAGGCCGCGTCTTCGGGGCGACCGAGGAAGTCGTCCTCGCGCTGGAAGCCGGTGAAGTCGAGCTGCTCACTCCGATTCGCCTGCGCTATTCCGGAGAAGTCATCGACCTCACCACGGCATACGACAACCAGGATGTGACCCATACCGAGCCGGTTAAGATGGAGCGCCAGTTCATCCAGACGACCGTCGGCCGCGTCATTTTCAATTCGCACTTGCCGGAAAAATTCCCGTACGTGAATGGCCTGCTCAAAAAGAAAGGCGTTCAGCAACTGGTGTACTACGCCTACTTGCGCTTTGGTCTGGAGGACACCGTCGTTCTCCTCGATCACCTGAAGGCGCTGGGCTTCACGTATGCCACCAGGTCCGGCATCTCCATCGGCATTGATGACATGCTCATCCCCGGCGACAAGTCCAAGCTCGTCGAAGCCGCCGAAAAGGAAGTCGTCAAGGTTCAGCAGCAATACCTCGACGGCGCCATCACGCACGGCGAGCGCTACAACAAAATCATCTCCATGTGGGGCGACGTCACCGAAAAAGTCGCCGACGAGATGTTCAAGGCCCTCGAGGGCCAGGACAAAGAAGGCGTCATCAACCCTGTCTACATCATGGCGGACTCCGGCGCTCGCGGTTCCAAGCAGCAGATTCGCCAGCTCTCCGGCATGCGCGGCCTGATGGCCAAGCCGTCCGGCGAAGTCATGGAGACGCCCATCACCTCGAACTTCCGCGAGGGCCTCAACGTGCTCGAGTACTTCATCTCCACGCACGGCGCGCGCAAGGGTTTGGCGGATACGGCGCTCAAGACCGCCGACTCCGGCTACCTCACCCGCCGCCTTGTTGACGTTGCGCAGGACGTCATCATCAACGAGCGCGACTGCGGTACCTCCGATGGCATTTACGTCGAGCCCATCATCGAAGCGGGCGTCGAAGTCGAACCTCTGCGCGACCGCATCGTCGGCCGGGTCTCGCTCGACAAGATCAAGGACTTCGAAGGCACCGTCATCGTCGATGTCAACCAGGAAATCACCGAAGAGCTTGCCAACGCCGTGCAGGCGGCGGGCATCGAGCGGGTCCGTATCCGCTCCGTGCTCACCTGCGAATCCCGCCGCGGCGTTTGCGCGCTCTGTTATGGGCGCAACCTTGCAAGTGGCCGCATGGTCGAACTCGGCGAAGCCGTGGGCGTCATCGCCGCGCAGTCCATCGGCGAACCTGGGACGCAGCTCACCATGCGCACGTTCCACATCGGTGGAACCGCCACCCGCGTTTCCGAGCGTTCCACGCTCGAAGCGCGCAACAACGGCGTCGTCAAGTTCGTGGACTTGAAGTTCGTCGAAGGCCGCGGCGGCACTTCCATCGCCATGAACCGTTCCGGCCTTATCGCCATCGTGGATGAAAAGGGCCGCGAAAAGGAGCGCTACCACGTCGTCTACGGCGCGCGTCTCCGCGTGCAGGACGGCGAACACGTCACCCACGGCCAGATCCTGGCTGAATGGGATCCGTTCACGTTCTCCATCCTTACCGAGACGGCGGGCTCCGTGAAGTTTGACGATTTGCGCCAGGGCTTCACGATTGAAGAGCAGGTGGATGATGTCACCGGTCTGTCGCAGCTCGTCGTCACGCTGCCGCCGGGCGACGAAAAGCATCAGCCCGCGATTCTTGTTCGCGATTCTTCCGGCAAGGTTCGCAAGAAGTACCTCATGCCCTCGCGCGCCCACTTGATGGTGCAGGACGGCGATGATGTGCAGGCCGGCGACGTGCTCGCGAAGATCCCGCGTGAAACCACGAAGACGAAAGACATCACCGGCGGTCTCCCGCGCGTCGTCGAACTATTCGAGACCCGCAAGCCCAAGGATCCTGCGGTCATCAGCGAAATTGACGGCAGCGTCCGCTACGGCGACATCGCCAAGGGCATGCGCAAGATCTACGTCGAGAGCGAGGATGGCAAAACCAGCAAGGAATACTCCATCCCGCGCGGCGTGCACATCAACGTTCAGGAAGGCGACCACGTCCGGGCCGGCGAAGCCCTGATTGACGGTCCCCTCAACTTGCACGACTTGCTGGCTGTGCTCGGGGAAAAGTTCACCCAATCCTATTTGGTCAACGCCATTCAGGAGGTTTACCGCCTCCAGGGCGTGAACATCAACGACAAGCACATCGAGACCATCTCGCGTCAGATGATGCGCTGGGTCAAAGTCGAGGACGTAGGTGACACCACCTTCCTCCTTGAGGAGCAAGTGGACAAGTTCCGCTTCCGCGAGGAAAACGATCGCGTCATCGCCGATGGCGGTCGCCCAGCAACGGGTCGTCCGCTGCTCCTGGGCATCACCAAGGCCTCTCTCTCGACGGACTCGTTCATCTCCGCCGCGAGCTTCCAGGAGACCACACGCGTCCTTACCGAAGCAGCTGTAGCCGGCAAGGTGGACTATCTGCGCGGCTTGAAGGAAAACGTCATCATGGGCCGCCTCATCCCGGCCGGTACTGGCCTCGAGCACTACCGCAGCATTCAGTTGCTGACGGAGATGCCCGCTCCAGCTCCGGTCGAGGAGATTCCGGAAGCCGCCGAGCTCACCGCCGAAGAGGCGGCTGCTCTCGACTTCCTCCAGAAGGACACCGAAGCGGACGCCGCTACCGAGGTTTAATACTTCGCGATGGCCTGGCGATTTCCAAGCCAACGACTCAACCAAACGGCGCCTCAGCCATTCCGGGGCGCCGTTTTTTTGTTTTCCCTGAACTGTGCAGGTACCCTTCAGGAACTTCCGTCTCCTCTATTCGTTGTCGAAATGCATCTGGCATTCCTACAATAAGAGGTACGTTTTGACCGACACATGGCGGCCCGTCTAAGCGGGTTTCGCATACTCCTATGCTCGAGAAAGATCACGACCCTGGCCGCACCACCAACAGCCCGCCACGGGCGGCGGACAGCCGCAGCATGATTTCCTCCCGCTTCGAGCAGTTTGAAAAACGCCAGAATGAGCTTTGGCGGCTGACCTTTCTAGTCCTTTTTATGCTGGGGTTGGCTTACGCGTGGACTTCCTGGGATGCGGTTCGCACGTTGGCTCGCCATTTTGTGGCTCTGCCCATCGGCCTTGTCGTACTCGTGCTTCTTTTCGGCGTCTACATGTGGAAGAAGACTCAGGAGATCTCCGAGCTCCGCGGCCTCATGCGCGGCTTGGAACACCGCGACGCTGAGCCCCCCAGCGAAAAGCATCTCGACCAGCTCTTTGAGATGATCTCCCGGTCGCAGCAGGGCTTTCGCGATCTCATTGATTCCTTCGATGACGTTCTGCTGGCGCTCTCGCTCGAAGGCAACGTTCGCGCAGTCAATCGCAGCTTTGCCGATCTTGTTGATACACCCTTCCAGCAAATCATTGGCAAACCGTTGTCTGACTTTGTCCAGGAAGGCGGTGGCGAGGGTCCCGAAATCCTGAGACGCGCCATGCCCCGATTCATGGAGCGCCGTCAATGGGCAGGCGTTGTCCAGGTTCGTCTGAAAAATCAAGCCTCCCCGTTCTTCTTTGATATCGTCGCACACGCCATGATGCGCGATGATGCCGTCCATGGAATTACCGTGCTTGCGCGCGACGTCTCTGCCCTCCGCAAGAACGAAACCCGTTTCACTGAACTGTTCGAATCGCTCCAGGAGGGCATCTACATCACCACTCCCGACGGGATGATTCTGGATGTGAATCCCGCCCTGGTCCGCATGCTGGGCTACGATTCCAAGGAAGAATTGCTGAAAAGAGAGGTGCAGGAAATCTTCGTCGATCGCGCCGAGCGAAAGCTGATGAAGGAACAAGTCGAGAGCCAGGCCACGATTCAGGGGCGCGAGATCACCTTACTCCGCACTGATGGCACATCCATCGTATGCCTGAATACCGCCGCTGCTGTGCGCGACAGCGCCGGCCGCGTCGTCCGTTACCAGGGGGCGCTCATGGACATTACTGATCGCCTCGAGATGGAACGCCGCCTTCATCAGCAGCAGGAATTTGCTCGCCGCCTTATTGACAGCTTCCCCGATCTGATTCTCGTTCTCGACACCAACGCGCACTACACTTTTGTCAGCCCGCGTTGTCTGGATGTTCTTGGTTACGAGCTGCGGGAGGCGCTAGAGCTTGAGTTTGGCGCGCGCACCCATCCGGAAGATTTACCCGCCGCCCTTGCTCTTTATCGTGACATGCTTTCTGGCAAGCAGACCCTTGCTTCCCTGGAAATTCGCGTGCGCCATAAGCTGGGCGATTGGCGGCGGATTCGCTTCAATTTCAGTCCTCTCTGCGACGAAAAGGGCAACATCGAGGGAGTGGTTCTTTCCGGCCGCGATGTCACCGACTTGAAACGCCTCGAGGAACAACTCATTCAGGCAGAGAAGCTCGCTGCCATGGGACAGATGCTTGCCGGCGTGGCCCATGAGCTGAACAATCCTCTTACCGCCGTGCTGGGCGTTACCGAGCTTCTCCGTGAGCGTCCGGGGGTGGATGAATCGACCAAGCGTCAGCTCGAACTCACTCATCGGCAGGCCCGCCGCGCCGCGCGCATCGTCCAGAATCTCCTCGAATTCTCCCGGCCCGCATCTCCGCAAAAAAAATCTCTCGATGTCAACAGCCTGATCGAGCGTACGCTCCAGCTGCACGAGCACTCGCTCCGCCGCAATGCCATTGAAGTGGATTTTCGTCCGCTGCCAGGCCTCCCCGGCGTTGTCGGCGACGCCAACCAGCTTATTCAGGTTTTTCTCAACCTGGTCACCAACGCTGAGCAGGCCATTCGCGAAGTCCGCGACACGGGCCGCGTCCAAATTCGCCTAGCGCAGAATGCCAATCGCGTTACGGTTACGGTTCAAGATGATGGCGTTGGCATCCGCCCGGACGCCCTGCCCCGAATCTTCGATCCTTTCTACACCACCAAACGTCCCGGCGGCGGCACCGGTCTGGGCCTGAGCATCTGTATGTCCATCATCCGCGAACATGGCGGCAACATTGAGGCGGAAATTCTGCCGGGAGGGGGCACCGCCTTCACCGTCTATCTCCCCGTGGCCACTTCCGCGCCTCTCGAATCGCTTCCTGCTCCCGCGGAAGAGCGCAAAATTGCCGGTACGGAAACCGTTCGCTCGACTGCCGAGCTTCTCAGGGGCCGGTCCGTGCTGGTGCTCGACGACGAGGAGGGACTTCGATCACTTCTGCAGGAAGGTCTCTCTGCCAACGGCTTGCGCGTGGAATGTGCGGCGACCGTTGACGAAGCGATCGCCCAGCTCAAGCGTTCCAAGTACGACGTTCTTCTTTGCGACCTTCATCTTTCCGCCGGTGGATTCGTGGTGGACGGACGCAAAGCTTCAGCGCACCTCCTGGACGCTGCGGGAACGCACAAACCTGCGCTCATCTTCATGAGTGGAGACTTGATTGAGGGCGGGGAGGGTGCGTCCGGCAGGGAAGAGCCCTACTATCTGCAAAAACCCTTCCGCATTTCTGACGTACTGGCCCTCATGCGGGATGTATTGGTTTCCAGTCCTGCGGAAATCCGTCGAAACTGAGAAACTCCTTTCGGTTTTCTCTCGCACCTTGTTCATGCAGACGAAACTTCCCTGTCACTTAACCCGCTGGTCGTAGCTCGGTTTTCGCCTTAGTTTTTCTTGCTTAACGTCCCCGCCTTCGGGCCTGCAGCGGCGTCCACCCCAAAGTCCCACACGAACAGGTTCATTCCATCCGGCAGAATCTCCGCCAGGGCGTATTCCCCTGGTGGGAGGGCCTCGCCGAGCGTGAAGCGATACACCGTCGGCGCGATTTCCCATCGTTGGATCGCAATCGTCGCCCGGTTCTCCTCCACTTGCTCCCCGAACTGGCTCTTGATGGATTCCAATTGCCGCCGATTGCCTTTCACCGTTGCCCGCACCAATTCCACTTCCGGTCCGATCTCGCCGGGCCGGCTGCTTTTCACGATCGGAGTGGTGCGGTCTGGATCCGGCGGGGCCTCCCGGAGATAGAACTCCACCTGGTTATGAATCACTCGGACTTTGGCCCGGGGCCCGGGGATTTGAATGTTCCGCTTGCCGGGAACAATGGGAATTGGGGAAAGTACTTGCTTCAGAAACTGCTTCTTGTCCGTTTTGATCTCTGACCCCACCTGCTCCAACTGCGTCACGGACTTTCCTTCTAGGACAAACATGCCCTCGCCGGGCGGCAGGAATACTCCCGGGCCCACTTCCAGGCTGGCGTCAACGTCCATGATGGTCTCAATTTTCCGGGCTTGCTCCTGGGCGCGAATCTTCTTCGCGAGCGCATCTTCTTCAGCGTGTTCCGCCACTTCCGCCTTTGCCGTAGCGTCCCAATCCACCATCGCCGCGGGCAGTTCTTCCCAGTCTCCTCGCTCCGAGCTGTAATACCGGACTCTCTCTCCGGTGCGTTGATAGTCCCGCACAAGCTGGAAACTCCCGTCCTTTAGGACCAGCTTTTTCCCCCGCGTCAGGGCCGGTGCTTCAGGCGAAGCTTCCTTGGCGCCTTGTCTAGGAACCGTTGCAGGGCCCTGGGGAGATTGCAGACTCGCGCGCGATTGGCCGTAGCTGCCGGTGAGTACACAGAGGGAAGCGGCGCAAAGGATAAGCAGAGGTGTCTTCGAGAGTCCCATTCTGGCCGGTCTTTCTCTGTGGAGTGCGATGCACCTGGGGCCGGATCCGTTTGCCCACTCTAGCGAGCATAGCGCGCTAGCTTCTAGCCCTGCAACCTGCCGTTTGGGACGTCCTTAAAGACGAATGGCTCTCCGGCCGGGCCGGAGAGCCATTCTAATTCTCGCTGGATTCAAACGCTTAGTGCGTGCACTTCGGAAACAGGGTCACTAGGACCATCAGGTCCGAGAGCGTGAAGAGCCACTGGTCCGCATTGAGCCCGGCCGCTTCCGCGGCCCGCGCGATGAACCCCAGATGGCGGCTCTTGGCAAAATTGTGCACGTGCTCGACGCAAATGCCCGTCAACCCCGCAACTTCCGAATCGGTAAAAATCTTTTGGCTCGACTTTACGGTGACCATGGCCCGGCTCCTGAACCGCGTCCCAATTCGCTCCCACTTACTTTGATGCTGGTTCCATCGTAAGTGATGCTTAAAAGTAAGAGCAATAGTCGTTCCGTTCTGCACGCCCGGAACTTTTCGCCTAGTACTTTCGCTTTAAAGCCTTACAAAATGGCGCTTTTTCCACACTTTGTCACAGACATATTCACTAGTACGTGGTGAAATGGGATGGAATCGAAGTGGTAAGAATGTTCTACTTTTGCAATCTTCTTACAGTTTTCGGTAGGGCCTCGGCAATTTCCTTCATCTGCTTCGTATGTCGCACTTCATGAGAAGCGATCATCTGAAACCATTCATATGTGTTTAATGTTCCCAAAAACGGGTGAGGCATGTGGTACTTGGTCATGTCGCGTCCCCTGATCTCTTCCATCAACGCGAGTGTTCGGCCTCGAACTTCTCGAAGCTGCGCCAGCATCTCTTCCTTCTGGCCGACTAGCGCAGGGTCGAGAGGAATAGGCGTCTTGAGTGGGATCAGCCGGGATTCGACCAGCGCCATCGGAATGTGAAATCTCTTGAAGAATGGCCTTGGTTTCGGGGTCTTTTGCAACAGCTTGTCCGTGCCTCTGAGTATAGCCCGTTCCACCATAATCAAATGGGCCACTACTTCACCGGCGGACCATCTGCCTTCGCTCGGGTTCTGCTTCCATTGGTCGGCGGGCACGTCATCGGCGGCTCGCAACAACCCTGCTTGCGCGCGAGCCAGGTTTTTGATGATCGTATTCAAAGGTGACACGGTTTCGCCCAGACACCCCCGAATGGCTCAGACGGTAGTTCCGCCCGCTTGTTCAAAGGCATGCGCCAATTGTAGAACCCGGCCTTCTCCAAAGGCTGGCCCAAAGATTTGCAGTCCGACGGGGAGTCTTCCCTCGATCTTCCCGCACGGCACGGATATCCCCGGCACGCCCGCGAGGGAACCTGTAACCGTATATATATCAGCAAGATACATCTGAAGCGGGTCGCTGGTGCGCTCGCCGAGCTTGAACGGCGGGACCGGCGAAGTCGGCGTCACAATCGCATCCACTTTCGTAAACGCATCGCGGAAGTCTTGTGCGATCAGCGAGCGCACCTTCTGTCCTTTCAGGTAGTAAGCGTCGTAGTAGCCCGCGGAAAGCACGTACGTGCCGAGCACGATTCGGCGTTTCACTTCCGCACCAAAGCCCGCCCCGCGCGTCTTGCGATACATGGCGAGCAGCGAATCTCCTTCCACTCGCAATCCGTACCTCACTCCGTCATACCGCGCCAGGTTGGAGCTCGCTTCCGCGGTGGCGATGATGTAGTAGGTGGCGATGGCGTAATCCGTGTGAGGCATCCGGATCTCCATTAGCTCGCACCCCAGCTTCTTGAAAACTTCCAGCCCCGCCTCGATTTTTTGGCGGACGCCCGCGACCATCCCTTCCGCAAAATACTCCTTTGGGACGCCCAGCCGAAGCCCTCTCACGGGCTTCCCAAGTTCTGCAACGTAATCAGGGACTTGTGCGGTCGTCGAAGTCGAATCATGAGGATCGCGCCCCGCTATCACCTTCAGGATCGCGGCCACGTCTCTCACGTTGGTGGCCAACGGTCCAATCCTGTCTAGCGATGACGCGAAAGCGATCAATCCGTAACGCGAAACGCGGCCATAGCTCCCCATCATGGCCGGGATTCCACAAAAGGATCCCGGCTGGCGGATGGATCCGCCCGTGTCCGTTCCCAGCGCTGCCACCGCCAGCCCTGCCGCGACAACCGCTGCCGACCCGCCGCTCGAACCTCCCGGAACGCGGTCACACGCATTCGGATTTTTCACCGGTCCGTACGCCGAGTTTTCATTCGAGCTCCCCATGGCGTACTCGTCGCAGTTCGTCTTCCCCAGAATAACCGCACCCGCTGCTTCCAGCCGCTCCACCGCCGTTGCATCGAAAGGGGGAATGTAGCTTTCCAAAATCTTGGAGCCGCACGTTGTCTTGATGCCCCGCGTACTGATCACATCCTTGATCGCAACAGGCACGCCCGCCAGCGGCGGCAGCGGTTTTCCTTCGCCCACCAGCGCGTCGATTCTGTCTGTTTGTCGGCGCGCACGCTCTGGCGACAGTGTCAGATAAGCATTCAGCTCGGGGTTCTTCGCCTTAATGCGCTTGTAGAAGTCCGCCGCCAGTTCCCGCGCCGAAATTTTCTTCGCCGCCAGCGCTTCCCTCACCCCATCAATGGTCCAGTTCGCCGTCATTTCTCTGATCTCTAATCTCTAATAATTGCTACCTTTCAATCACTTTCGGGACCCGAAAATAAGGCGGCTCCGGGTCCGGCGCCTGTTTCAAAACATCCTCCGCCACCGCGCAAGGCACTACCAAATCCTCGCGCAGAGTGGCATCGGCCGTCTGGTCATCGCTCAACACCTGGGCCATTGGCTCGACTTTGGTCGTGTCCAGTTCGTTCAGCTTGCCGATGTATTCGAGAATCTCATCAATCTGCTCGCGGTAGGTCTCCAGCTCCGCCTCGCTCAAGTCCAAATAGGCCAGCTCCGCCACTCGCACCACGTCTTCCCGGCTGATTTTCAACGGTTTCCCCGATATTCTCGAAGTGCTTCCAGACAAAATTCTAGCACATCGCCGCGGAAGCTCTGGGAGCCTACTTCCCGGCGGTCTTGGGCTCCATTTCCAGCACGCTGTGGTGCATGCTGGCCATCCTCCATCGCCCTTCGGATTTCCTGCACATGGCCATGCCACGTCCGCGCAACACTCCGCGAACCGACTCTATGGTGAACTCGTATTCGTACCATACCGCTTCGCCGATTGGATGGAAGGCGCTCTCGTGAATTTCCAGCCGCGCCGCCGGTTGCTGGTGAAAATAGCGGTCTCGGAAGTACCCGACGGTCTGCTCGCGTCCATACAGCTCCGCATCCAGGCTGAACAGAACGATCTTCGGGTCCAGGCACTCGGCAAAAGTCTTCTCGTCCGATTCGTTGAAGGCCTCCAGGCAGCGGTGCATTTCCACCTGCATCTCCGCCGTTAGCGCATTGCCGTGATCTTCGCCTGCGGTGGCCACATGAACAACCTTCCGCTTCATATCGATGGTCGCGCCCAGCTTTCCCAGCAAGTCCGCGCCGAGGATCCCGTCAATCTTTTGCCCACAGGCCTTTCCCACCGGGGAAAGATCGACGGCCGGTAACCTCAATTCCGCGAATTTCGTAGCGCCGACCGAGACTTCTTTGAGCATCACTTCCCGCGCGCTCGTCGCCAGCGTTCCGGTCCACGACGTCACCTGGACATCCATCGTCTTGCCTTCCGAGAACGACTTGAGATTCAGGAGCGATGTCGCCGCGGTATCCACCAGAAAGAGCATCGCCCGGTTTCCCACGTTCACCTCGATCACAGGCAGCTTGTCGCAACGTTGGAGCGGAATTTCCTGCGCCCGGGAAGGAAAGGGCACGAAGGCGAAGAAGAACAGCGCCACGAGCAGACGTGAGAAGGAGCGAGTTCCCATGGCCCACCTCGAAAAACTGCGGAGAGGATACCATGAAATACGAACGTTCGTGCTATTTATTTCTCTGTGTTACAATCTTTTCATGCTCCGCTCCGCTACGGCCTCGCGAAAGAAAATCGTCCCTCGCCGCCAGGCCCGCGGTCTCCGCACCCGCGACGCCATCCTTGTCCGTGCTATGGATATTGCCTCCGTGCAGGGCCTCGAAGGGCTCACGGTGGGTTCGCTTGCCGAACAATTGCGCATGAGCAAGAGCGGCTTGTTCGCGCATTTCGGCTCAAAGGAAGAGCTGCAACTGGCGACGATAGAAAAGGCGAGGCAGACGTTTATCGAGCAGGTTACGCGCCCGGCGATTGCGGCTCGCAAGGGGATGCCGCGGCTTTGGAAGATCATCGACCTTTGGCTTGCTTTGGTGGAGCGCAACGTCTTCAAGGGCGGATGTTTTTTTAGCGCCGCGTCCTTCGAATTCGATAGCCGGCAAGGAGTAGTGCGGGACCGCATTGCCGCGATCATGCACGAGTGGATTGGGGTGATTACGCGCGCGGTGTATGAAGCGCAAAAGGCAGGCCATGTGCACCTGAAGATTGATCCCACGCGCCTGGCTTTCGAAATCCATGCTATCGCCATGGGCGGACACTGGGCTTACCAGCTACTGGACGATGAGCACGCCTATTCCCGCGTGCGCACCACCATCCTCGAAAAACTCCGCAGCATTGCCACGCCGGCTTGCCCGCGTCTCCCCTAACCCATTTCTCAAGAAGAGCGAGGTTCCAAGTTGCTTCGGCTGTCATCTTGAGCGAAGCGAAGGATCTCAACTGGTCCACGAGTCGGCGCTACTCTTCGATCATCGAGCGAGGGCTACAGTGGCTTTGCGGGGATATTTTTTGGCGATGTAATTATCCACCAGGGCCTGAAACGCGACCGCCAGCTCGTCGTAGGTGCCTTCGAGCGTTACATCTTTTTGCCCGTCAATGTACACGGGGCACCGCGGGGCCTCGCCCGTCCCCGGCAAGCTGATGCCGATATTCGCTGCTTTCGATTCTCCCGGGCCATTGACGATGCAGCCCATCACCGCCAGCGTCATCTCTTCGACGCCTTCGTACTGCGTCTTCCAGATGGGCATCATGTCCCGGATGTAGCCCTGAATGGCTTCCGCCAATTCCTGAAATGTCGTGCTCGTCGTGCGCCCGCAACCGGGGCAAGCTGTCACGCTTGGCGCAAACGACCGCAGTCCCAGCGCCTGCAAGAGTTCGCAAGCGGCGTAAACTTCCTCGCGCCGGTCGCCTCCCGGCCGCGGCGTCAGCGAGATTCGAATCGTATCGCCGATGCCCTGATGCAGCAGCACTCCCAGCGATGCCGACGACCACACCAGCCCCTTCGTACCCATGCCCGCTTCGGTAAGTCCGAGATGCAAAGGCTGCTCGGTTTTCGCCGACAAATCGCGATACACGGTGATGAGATCGCGCGGCCGCGAAGTCTTGCACGAAATAATAATCTGGTCGTGCCGCAGCCCCGATTCCAGCGCCAGCTCCGTGGATTCCAGCGCGGAAATCACCATGCAATCGTTGATGATCTCTTCCGACTCTTTGCCGAGATTCTTGTCCGTGTTGTCTTGCATCTTGCGCATGACCAGCTCTTGATTCAGCGAGCCGCCATTCACGCCGATTCGCACGGGCTTGCCGTTGTCTCGCGCCACTTTGCAAATCGTCGAAAATTGTTCGTCGCGCCGCTGCCCCGCGCCCACATTGCCCGGATTGATCCGGTACTTGTCCAGCTGCTTCGCGCACTCCGGATATTTCGTCAGCAGCACGTGCCCGTTGTAATGAAAATCCCCAATGATTGGCGCCGTGCATCCGGCATCCAGCATCCGCTTTTTGATTTCCGGCACCGCCGCCGCCGCTTCCGGCACGTTCACCGTCCAGCGCACAATCTCCGAGCCCGCCTCGGCCAGCTCCACCGTCTGCTTGACCGTGGACTCAATATCCGCCGTATCCGTATTCGTCATGGATTGCACGACGATGGGCGCGCCGGCGCCCACGCGCACGTGTCCCACCTTTACGCCGTACGTTTTGCGACGCGGATGGCGGCTGGCGGTCGCGTCAAATCCTTCTATCTGGGTAAGCATTCCTTCTAATTCTAGCGTGAATTGCCCCTGCCTGGAAATCCAGAGTGCTCGCGAGCGGCGGGTCATTTCCGCCGGCCCCGCTGACCGCCCAGGTCCTCGTCGGACTAGACGGCACGCTCCCCCTGCTGTACCATCTGATACCCCGCTTAGACCCCATAGGGAGAGGTGACGAATGAAGGGCTTATTTCCGATTCCTGAACCGTGTCTCGATCAGTTGAAACGAAGTGCGGAGACAGGATTCGGGTATCAGGTCGTCTCCGTCGAGCTCAAGGACGGCAGAACTTTCGATCAGGTTGTCGTAAGCGAGTGCTGCATCATCGAAGTCCGGGGGTACGCCGAAATCCCGTTTGTGCCTCATGATGTGGCTACGGTGAGCATCAATCACAAGCGCTGGAATTTCAGAGATGGGTCGGACGCGCGCATCAAGGTCCGGGCTGCCACGGCCTGATCTTGTCGCCTCCGTTGCAGCTGTTCACTCAAATCCCATCCGCCGAGGAACAAAGGATAATTGGCTCGCACAAAGGGCGATTGCCTCCGATGCGAAGTAATCCGGGCCCGTCCAGAACAATTTGATGACGCGCGCAACAATTCACAAAATGCCGCGAAGGCCGAGAGCGTCGGCATGTTCGCGCATCGCGTCGATGCAAAAGGCGATGTGCTCTTCCACGGGGATGCCGAGCTCCTCGGCGCCCTTGCGAACATCGTCGCGACTGACGCCTTTGGCGAAGAGTTTGTCCTTCATGCGGCGCTTCACGGAATCCACTTCCAGATCGAGGATGCTTTTCGACGGGCGCACGTAGGCGCAAGCGGTGAGGAAGCCGGCGATCTCGTCGCAGGCGAAGAGGGTGTGTTCGAGCGCGGATTGGCGCGGGACGTTGCAATAATCGGCGTGCGAGAGGATGGCGCGGATGATCTCCTCGGAGTAGCCGTACTCGCGCAGGATTTTTGCGCCTTCGCTCGGGTGCCCCTGGTCGTGAGAGTGCTCGTGATTGGGCCACCGCTCGTAATCGAAATCGTGGAGAAGCGCGGCGATACTCCAGGTGTCTTCGTCCGCGCCGGATTTGCGCGCGTAGGCGCGGACGCAGGCTTCGACGGCCAACATGTGTTTACGCAGCGATTCAGACTGCGTGTATTCGCAGAGAAGCTTCCAGGCGTCTTCGCGGCTCGGCATGTGATTTTCCCGGTGTCCTTGTAGTGGCGGGCCTTTAGGCCCGTTCTTCGCTTGTCCTTGTAGCGGCGGGCCGGAATTCATCCCGATCGAAGATCCCGACCCTGTCGGGAGCGGGTCGGGAGGTCGGCTTCTCGCTCCTCGGATATAAGAACAAATAGTGTAGCGCAGGAGCAGCGAACGTTTGAACCCTGCAAGGTTTCACGGTTCAGCGTTTTAGAGGAATTTACGCCGAGGAAGAGCCAAACGCCGGACGTTTAACTATAGGTGCGAAGCATTAGGCGCCCCAATTGACGGCGCATGCCGTCTCTGCGCCAACTGCCTCAGGAAGTCTCGGGCAGCAAAGACCGGCCACAATATCCGCAACGATGGGGAATCTCTTCCATATCGCACGCCAAACACTGGCCGCAGAAAGGGCAGCAGCCCGACCATGGATACCCGCATTCTGGACACTCGTTGAGAACAATTTCGGACCGCCTTAGCTCCTGACCGCCTGCTCGAAGGTTGATCAGGTAGCGGCACCGCGAATTTGTGCAGATTAATAGGCTGCTTCCCACGTAAGACGACCTCCCTGGATCCGGTTTATTTCTCGAATCGCGATCAATTGAGCGTGTGCTGCTCGAGCTTGTGGCAAAGTGTCGTCTTGGCGATGCCGAGGGGCCGTGCTCCCGCATGTTTTATCTCCGCCGGTCTCTCCCTGGAGGAGAACCCGAGAAATGCCCTAGCTAACCCTTTGCGGCCAGTCCCTGGAGTTGTCGCATCGGGGACGATTTGTCTATCAGCGTGACTGGTGCCGTGTTGTGACTTCAATAGCCGAAAGCGTGTTGCGATCCACGCATAGTTGACGCCCCATGCCTACGGGAACCTACGTACGTATATGTACGTAAGACGCCTGGCCTCTCGGATCGTCCAAGCTGTCGTCATTGTGCGTAGCAGTATGGCCGCGATTCGCGGGACAGGCCTCAACGACTGTCACTCCGGCGGCTCTCACCTTGCCGAACGAATGAGACGAGATCGAAGACCCTGAAGACGCTAGCGTGCTATCCCGGTTAAGTAAGCGTACACTGTTGCCATTCTTATCTTCAGGAGCCGGATAATAACTTCGGTCGCAATTCATATTGCGACATCTCAGCTACGCTAGTTGGGACTCTTCGTAAATGATCGACGAACGGACTCGCGAGCTTTCCGCTGTAAACGAGGAGCTGAAGAAATTAAGGGACGAGCTTCGGCTTGTCGTTGACACCATTCCCACCATGGCCTGGAGCATTCAACCTGACGGCGCTGTGGATTTCGTCAATCAGCGCTGGCTGGACTATTCCGGGCTTACTTTGGAGGAGGAAGTTAAGGACCCAACGCGCGTAGTTCATCCCGAAGACCTTCCACGTGTCATGGAAAAGTGGCGCGTGGATATGGCCGCCGGGGAGCCTTCCGAGGATGAAATGCGTTTGCAGCGGGCCGACGGAGAGTATCGCTGGTTCCTGGTCCGCACGGCGCCTCTGCGCGACGAGAGGGGAAACATCGTTAAGTGGTATGGGGTATCGATCGATATTGAAGATCGCAAGCGAGCCGCTGAGGCTGTGCGCCGCAGCGAAGCATACCTGGCCGCGGCCCAGAGACTGACCCGGGTCGGTAGTTGGTCGTTGGATCTGTCTGCAGGAGAGTTGCATTGGTCCGCCGAAACGTTTCGTATATTCAGCTTCGAGCCCGCAGCGTCCGCTGACCTCCACAATATGTTTCTCAATAGGATTCACCCAGGAGACCGGCCCGTGATCGAGCAGGGGCTCAAAAATGCGCTGACCATAACAGAACCCTACGAAGTAGAGTATCGCATCGTTTGGCCAGACGGCTCCGTGAAGGCCATCCGCGAGTCGGTCTATCCGAGGCTTGGTAAATCGGGAGAGGTCATCGAGCGATACGGCGTGGTCGCGGACATTACCGAGCGCAAACAAGCAGAGAACGATTTGCGCCGCCTTTCCGGCCGCCTGCTCCAGTTGCAGGACGAGGAGCGCCGCAGGATTGCCCGCGACTTGCACGACTCTACCGGCCAGGATCTCGTCGCCCTTGCAACCATGCTTGGCCAGCTTCGAAGCTCCCTTCCTTCTTCGGAGCAAAAATCACGCAAACTCCTTTCCGAATGCAAGGCCCTGGCGGACCGCTGCATTCGTGAAGTGCGCACGCTTTCCTACGTGCTTTATCCTCCCGCGTTGGAACAGGCTGGCCTGGCGGGTGCGATTCGCGACTATGTCCGGGGTTTCACCGAACGAAGTGGCATCCACGTGGGATTGGAACTGTCTCCGCATGTCGGTCGTATGGGGCAAGATGTCGAGTTAGCTTTGTTCCGTGTGGTACAAGAGGGCCTCGCGAACATCCAGCGCCATTCGGGAAGCCGCTACGCCAAAATTCGTATGGCCCAAATTCATACGGATAATGGCGCGGATCTCGTCTTGGAAATCAGCGACAGTGGCCGCGAAGCTTCAGCCGGTTTGTCTAGACACACGCCCCGATTGCCCTTCCAATTCGGCGTCGGCATCCGCAGCATGCAGGAACGCGCGAACCTAATCGGCGGCCGGCTGGAAATTAACTCCACGAACGCTGGAACAACCGTGCGCATGACCATACCTCTTGGAGACGAGCATGAGAAAGCTTCGCATTCTATTAGCTGACGATCACGCGCTGATCCGGCGTGGAGCGCGAGCGCTCCTCCAGGGCCGCCCCGGCTGGAAAGTTGTGGGCGAGGCTGCCGATGGGACAGAAGCGTTGGAAAAGGCAAAGCAACTGAAGCCCGATGTGGCCATAGTGGACATCAGTATGCCCGAGCTGGACGGTGTACAGGCAACACGTCAAATCCGGGAAGCGGTGCCGAACACCAAAGTTCTTGTCCTTACCATACACGAATCACACCAGATGGTTCAAAATGCGCTCGACGCGGGCGCTCACGGCTACGTTTTGAAATCCGATCTCACGGAGTCCCTCGTGGAAGCCGTCAAGAACGTTGCTGCCGGCAAGCGCTCTCTGACCCCCAAGGTTTCTGAAATCGTGCTCGAAGGATTCCTCAAAGCCAGAGGTCGCGGGCAGGCGACGCGCGCGGATGCTCAGCCAACACCGCGTGAGATGCAAATCCTCCGGCTCCTGGCCGAAGGCAAAGTAAATAAGGAGATTGCCTACCAACTGGGAATCGCGGTTAGGACCGTTGAGGCGCACCGCGCCCATGTCATGCAAAAGCTTGGCTTGCGCTCCCTGGCAGACCTGGTTCACTACGCTCTTCGCCACGGAATCGCCTCCGCCCCGAAAGACCCACCATCGCCCTAACGCCGCCACGCCCATCCGACGAAATGGGAACAGGGGGTACACGTACCCCTCCTCCCTCTATTTCGCAGCCCGTCACTCGGCTCACGACGCTAGTCACTAAACCCAGGGGGAGGGGATATATCCTTCTAACTAAAAATCCTTCATCCTCTGCTTTGTTCCGCAGTTTTGCAGGACCCGCCCTACAAGAAGCGGAGAGGACAACGGGTCTGAAGACCCGCCACTACGCGACCGCGCAGAGAGGCTAAGGCCGGCGGTAGAGGTCGAGGGCCCAGGCGAGGGATTCGCGGTGCGTGGCGCGGGCAAAACCGGCGGCTTCCAGGAGCGAAGCCATGTATCGCGGCGAGTGGATGAAGGCGCGAAAGGGACTGCCGGTTAGGCGGCGCCAGAGATTCTCTACCGCAATTGCCGCGCGAGTGTACCAGCGATCGCGGGGATAGGTGAAGGCGATCAAGCAGCGCGCGCGAGCGGACGCGGCCCAAAGAAGGGCGTCCACATCCGGGTAACAGCAGACGACGCGGTCGAGAGTGACGACGTCGGCATCGGGCAGATTGATTGCGGTTTCGGCGAAGTCTCCCAGGACGAAATGTGCCGGGCGGGCGCCGTAGCTCGCGGTGACCTGGCCGCGCGCGACATCCAGATAAGCGGGCGAAGCTTCGGCAAGAGTGACGCTGGCTAGGTCAGCGTCGGCGAGTTCCAAGGCGATCACGCCAATGCCGCCGCCGACATCGAGCAAGTGAAGCCCCTGTAGCGGTTGGCGGCGGAGTTCGGAGAGGAGGACGCGAGTCCATGGGTCGGGGCCGCGGCGTTGATAACGCCGCAGGTCGCGCTGTGCCAGTTTGGGGTCAAAGTGGGCGGCGGCAGCGCAATGGCCGGTGCAACACGTCATGGGCAGGGGCTAGTTGGCGTCGGAGTCGGAATCGGACTCGGACTCGGATTCGAGGCCGGCGCGGCCGATGAGCCGGCGAAGGGCGTCTTCGCCGCCGGCGCCACGCTGGGTTCCGGCGATGTTGCCGTCGCGATCCAGCACGACGTAGATGGGATACACGGTTGCTGCGTACATGGCGGCGAGATTGGTGTCTTCCATGAGGACGATTTTGCAATTGCGGGGATGCTGTTCGAGATACTTTTTGACGACTTTCTTGGACTCGCCGACGTCAATGGCGAGAAGAAGCAGGCCCTTGGGGGCGAGTTCCTGACCGATTTTATCCACAAAGGCAGCTTCGTCGGCGCAGAAGCCGCACCAAGTAGTCCAGAACTCCAGGAGAACGACTTTGCCTTTGACGGACGCGTTGGTGAATTTTTCGCCGGCGGTGGTTGTGGCATTGAATCGCGGAGCGGGCTCCTTATCGCTTGAGCCGGCAAACAAGCAAAGAACTCCAAGGAAAAGGGCGCAGGGAAGCGCTCCGCGAAGGACAGCGGTGCGGGCTAGCATGGCGGAAATGTATCACAATTCGAGGCGTCCGCGCGGGAGACGTGAAGAGCGGAAAAAAGCGTGGGTCTGAAGACCCGCCCCTACAAGAGCGGAGAGCCACGCGCCAAATCGCGTCCTGGGCCGCTCAGCCTGCTGACCCAAAACTGTCCTTGGGGCCATTGATTTCTCCGCGCGAATCAGGTATTACATCTAGCCATAAGTAGTTCCGTTTGTTCGTTTTGTCTGTACTCAGAAGAATCTCGTCCTGGCAGAAGTCCTCAGCGATGAGAGCCCATTCTTCGTCCCCTTCGGTCCACGCTCTCGCACTGGCTTCTCGGCCAACCTAACGGAACTCTTCGCGCAGCTTGAGGGCAGTTTTCGTTTCGAGAAAGGAGACCCATGCCCAGCAGATTTGGGTCTTTCTTCGCTTCTCTCCTACTTTGCATTCTCCTGGCTCCTTCCGCGAGTGCGCAAGTCGATTCAGGAATTCATTCGCGTCCGAGGATTGTTCAGCCGGTGGACGAAACCAATCGCGTGGCGCTCAGTGGCAACGTGCGCCCTGAAGCCCGGTTCGAATACGATCGCGGCCGAGTTCCTGACGCTTTTCCCATGGAGCACATGCTGCTCCAACTGAAGCGCTCTCCCGAACAGGAAAAAGCCCTCCAGCAATTCATCGATGAGCTCCACAAGCAAGGGTCGCCTAATTTCCAGCATTGGCTCACCGCGCAGGAATTCGGCGAACGCTTCGGTCTCGCCCAGCCCGACCTCGACGCCATCACCGCTTGGCTCCTGTCGCACGGCTTCAAGGTCAACGTCGTCTATCCAAGCGGCATGCTCATCGATTTTTCCGGTACCGCCGGACAAGTGCGCAAGGCCTTTGAAACCGAGATTCATCAGCTCTCGGTCAGTGGCGAGCAGCACATCGCCAACATGAATGACGAGCGCATCCCCGCTGCGCTGGCGCCCGTCGTGGCCGGCATCGTCTCCCTGCACGATTTTCGACCCCATGCGATGCACAAGATGCATCAACCCCGGCCGCAATTCACTTTCTCCGATCCATTTGGCAGCATCACTTACGCGGTCGTGCCTGCGGACCTGGCCCAGATTTACAACTTGAATCCTCTCTTCAGTGCGGGCATTTCCGGCCAGGGCCAGACGATCGTGCTCGTTGAGGATACCGACGTGTTCAGCGCTGCAGACTGGAGCACGTTCCGCTCGACCTTCGGCCTTTCCGGCTACACTGCGGCTTCCTTCACGCAGATCCATCCACCTGCCCCTCCCTCGCAACCCGCCAATAATTGTGCCGCTCCCGGGGTTATCTCACCGAACGACGCCGAAGCCATCCTCGACGCAGAATGGGCCAGCGCCGCGGCTCCCAGCGCCACCATCGAAATGGCTGCTTGCGCGGACACATCCACGACCTTCGGCGGTTTGATCGCTATTCAAAACCTCATCAATGCCAGCGCACCGCCGCCCTCCATCATGAGCATCAGTTACGGCCAGTGTGAAACCGTCAACGGCGCGGCCGCCAACGTATCTTACAACTCCGCCTATCAGCAGGCCGCGGCAGAGGGCGTCTCCGTGTTCGTGGCCGCGGGCGATAGCGGCGCGGCAGGCTGTGACAATAGCGTAGCCGAAGCAACTCACGGCATCGGTGCCAATGCGTTCGCTTCCACGCCGAACAACGTGGCCGTCGGCGGCACGGATTTTAGCGACACCTATTCCGGAACCAACACTTCGTATTGGAATTCCAGCAACAGTTCCGTGTTTGGCTCGGCAATTTCTTACATCCCAGAAATTCCGTGGAACGACTCTTGCGCCGGCCTTTTGCTCTCCAGCTCATTCGGCTATAGCCCGACCTACGGCTCAACCAGCCTTTGCAATGATCCGACGTTTGGTCCGTCCTTCCAGACCACGGCCGCAGGTGGCGGCGGTCCCAGCCAATGCGCCACCGGTACGCCCTCGACGGCTGGTGTAGTGGGCGGCACTTGCCAGGGCTGGCCCAAGCCTTCGTGGCAGTCTGTCCTCGGCAATCCTAATGATGGGGTGCGCGACACTCCGGACGTCTCTCTCTTTGCAGCCGACGGTCTCTGGAGCCACTACTACATTTTCTGCTGGTCGAACACGGCTCAGGGCGGCGCCGCCTGCGGCTCCGATCCAAGTGCCTGGGTTGGCGCCGGCGGCACCTCTTTCGCGTCTCCCATCATGGCGGGCATCCAAGCGCTCATCAACCAGAAGGCCGGTGGACCACAGGGAAATCCCGCGCCGGTCTATTACCAACTGGCCGCCGCTGAGTACGGTTCGAGCGGTAGCAACTCTTGCAACTCAAACAATGGCAGTGCCGTGGGCGCGAACTGCATTTTTTACGATGTGACGCTCGGGGACATGGACGTGGACTGCACTGGCGCCAAATGCTTTTTGGGTGGTGGTGCGGTCGGCGTGCTTTCCACTTCCAATACGTCTTTCGCCCCCGCCTATGGCACCACCACCGGATGGGACTTCGCCACGGGCATCGGTACCGTCAATGCTACCAATTTGGTCAACAACTGGCCCTCGTCTTCGCCACAGCCTACATTCGCCCTCTCGGCATCGCCTGCCAACTTGACGCTCGTCCAAGGCACCGCAGGCGCTGTCACAATCGCGATCAATCCTGCGAATGGATTTAGTGGAAGTGTGAATTTGACTGCCTCCGGCCTTCCGAACGGTGTCAGTGCCACCTTCGGATCGAATCCCGCTACAACAAGCAGCCTCCTGACTCTATCCGCGACCGGCACTGCCACAACCGGCACCGTCGCCGTAACCGTGACGGGTGCGTCGGGCAGCTTGACGAACACCACGACGGTTTCTCTCACTGTGAACCCCCAGGGGAACTACACGCTCTCCGCCTCGTCAAACAGCTTGACGATCGTGCAAGGAGCCAGCGGGTCGAGCACCATCGCGGTCACTCCGCAAAATGGCTTCAATAGCAACGTCAGCTTGTCGGCATCCGGTCTGCCGAGTGGCGTGACGGCGACGTTCAACCCCAGCAGCACAGCAAACACGAGCACGTTGACGCTGACAGCCAGCAGCACGGCGACAACAGGAACGGCTACGGTAACCGTCATCGGTTTGTCGGGCAATTTGTCCAACGCCACGACAATCTCGCTAACGGTGAACCCTCCGCCGAACTACACTCTTTCCGCCTCGCCAAACAGCTTGACGATCGTGCAGGGAGCCAGCGGGTCGAGCACCATCACGGTCACTCCGCAAAATGGCTTCAATAGCAACGTCAGCTTGTCGGCATCCGGCCTGCCCACTGGCGTGACGGCGTCGTTCAACCCCAGCAGCACAGCCACCACGAGCGCGTTAACACTGACAGCCAGCAGCACAGCGACGACGGGAACGGCTACGGTAACCGTCACGGGTTCGTCGGGTATCTTGACGAAAACCACGGCGATTTCCCTCACAATCCAGCTGATTCCCACACTTCCTTCGGTCTGGTCAGATGGGGACATCGGTTCGGTCGGCGTGGCGGGGAGCGCCAGTTACGCGAGCGGGACGTTCACGGTGACGGGAGCAGGGTCGGGGACGATGATCACCACCTCCGATGGATTCCACTTTGTGTACCAGCCGCTGGTGGGGGAC
>DASSXG010000082.1:0-50555 GCA_035704085.1 Candidatus Acidiferrum sp.
CGAAAGGGCTGCTGGGGACGGGGACTCAAATGCCGTCCCCTTCCCCAGACCCCTTCTTCTGCTAGAAGATGCAAGAACACTTTTACAAAAACGGAAACTGGGTCCAAAGAAGTTGTGCCATCTTAGGGGTTCACCCCAAAAATTGGGAACAATTTGGGAACAAAATGCGGGGTCTAAAGGCTGATTCTTGGGCTTCGACTCCCACAAAGGCAGTCGAATCATCAAGCAGTTGGCGGAAGCGTGTGGGAGTCGAATCTATCGTTTCGCAGAATCCAAAGGAGTTACAAGGAATCGCAACACCTTCGGAACAGCGCATAGGAATACGTGGAAACGCTTATTGCCCACGGATTGCCCACGCGTTTTTTCATGCAGTTTTCCTTTCTGGCAGCACCATTTGAACAACTCTGCTATTCGCATTGCGTAACGCCTCCGGAACGGCTTGGGTGTAGATGTTCAAGGTTGTTCGAATATCAGCATGCCGCAATAGTTCCTGCTGAACCTTCACGTCAACCTTCAACGCTCGGAGCATGGTCGAGTAGCTGTGTCGAAATGTGTGCCAGCCGATTCGACCCAGCCCAGCTTTGATACCAGCCGGAATGAGGTGATTGCGCTGAATCGTCCAAGGCCACCAAGGCCTGCCTGTTTGTGAGCTTGGGAAAACCCACTCACCCGGACCGGCCTGCCGCTTGCGCGACAACAGCATCGATGCCAAGGCAGGATCAAGGGGAATCGCCCTGTTCGAGTTTGGTGTTTTCACTTCACCAACCCTTCCAATCACTACTCCACGTTGAATCGTCACATGCCGATTTTCCCAGTCGAAGTCATTCCACTGCAGGGCAGCAAGCTCGCTTGCGCGAAGTCCGAGACACATTGCAACGATGCACATCGTGCGGAAGGGCTCCACCACAAACTGCAGTACGCGGTGGAATTCCTCTGCTGTTAGTGCGATGGGCTGCCGCAACCGCTTGGAGGATCCCTTCACGTGAACTAATTTCATGGGATTGAGCTGTAAATCCAGCAATTCCCACTTCATGGCCCACTGAAAGAGGGTGTGCATCATGCTGCGTATGTGCCCTTTGCTCTTGGGTGCCAAGTCGAGTTTGCTGATCCATTCTTCGACCAGGATGGCTTTGACTTTTCCGATGGGATAATCACCCCATCGCGGTTTGATGTGGTGCGTCAACCAGGAGCGATATTTGCTAGCCGTCGCGTACCGCTCTGGAATCTGCTCGCGGATGTACCTATCGATGAGAGCTCCGAACGTCACCTCCGCACCAGGGTTGTCTCGGTTGACCGTAAGGCGCAATCCCTCGGCGGCCTTCCATGCGAGGGCCTTAGTCGGATACTGGTGTATGTCTCCGATGATCACGGCTTCCTTGTCCCGACTACCACCAGCTGAGGTGCATCGATAACGCCAGAGCCAAACGCTCGCGTTCTTCTTTCTCTTGCGTAGTTCTAACCAACCGAACTGATACCGCGTGCGCGTGAACATTTGCATCCTCCTAGTTCACACGACACGGATGACTTGCCGAATTTACCTGTGATCAGCGCCTGGAGTCCAGCCCTCAATGTGAAAAATGAAGAGCTGTGGTGGCGATGTGGTGATCAGAACGCCTGCCAATCTCGCAGGAGTCGCGGGTTCGAGTCCCGTGGCTCCCGCCACTTTTAGAGGCTTGCCATTAATTTGGATCAAACCAACGAGGGTACAAAAGCGCACATTTTCGGACCTTTTTAGGTCGTCAGCGCCAAGCCTTCCCTTCTCTCCTGTCGCTTGCTTTCTCTTAGCTTCTGCTTATCTTCAACTCGGAAGCGAATGTGGCCCTCTGTGATTGGAGAGACTCAAGGAAGCTCGCAATCTGCAACAGGAACAATTGTTTGCAGTGGCAGATTTGATCGACTGCTACACGGGGACTTCAGGAAAAACGAGTCCACGTCAGCGTGGCTCACTGTGGAGTCGAGTAGGTCACCAAGAGGTATCCTGAAATCACTTAGATCCCCGCGCGACATCAGACATCTCACTGCGCATTGGACGTCACTCTTCTCCCTCAAAGCAGGAACTGGCCTGACGACTCGGCTGCCGACAGCATTTCAGTTCACAACCGCGCATCGTCCTTGCACATCGTTACCGTGTAATTCCAGGTGGCCGGGTACTCTCAAAAAAGTCGTTGGGACGTGGGCGACTGCGGTTACTCCATCTGCAGATCAGGAGGACAAGGGACCGCGAAAAAGCGTACCATGATCGACTATAACCTCTCCTGCGACCGCTATGGCTCCTTCACGAACGCCCGGTTTCGCGCGCTCGAAGAGGTGAAGGAGCAACAGAGGCAGGGCACTGAACAAATTTGGAGGTCAGGATGGCGACTGGCACTGAACCAACCCCGATTCGAGTCGCGTGGGCCAACTTTGTGACGAGCGTCCAGATCCTCCTCGTTCCGCAAACGAATGATCGTCCCCTGGATCAGTATCTCTCATTTCGAGCTGCTGTCCTTGGTCTTGTCCAAGGCGAGCAGTCTCTCGCTGAGCTCGACTCGGCATGGACAGCAACCACTAATCAGCCCCTGCCAGACATCAGGAACACGCTTCTCTTGGAGCTTCAGGCGTTTCCGCTCGCAGTAGAAGTAGCTCAAAAGACTGGGACTCAAGAGGAGGCAAAAGGGTGGGGGAGGAAGCTGTTGGGTCGGGCTTCGACAGTGTCGAGTAGTGTCAAAGACCTCATGGACAATCTGCCACCCTACGCAAAGAACGCTCTTACACTGTTCAGAGAGTTGATTGACCTCTTCAAAGGAACCGATTAGCTCGCCCGTAGAAAAACAGCGCGGGGCCTGGCCTGGAGATCCGGCACACAGGCCTTACGAACCGGAATTGAGTAGTGGTTTATTCGGCGCGAAAGGATGAGAGATGTCAGTCTATTTACGGTTCGGCTTACTACTTGCCATGATGATTGTTACGTTGTCGCCTTCCCTCGCGCAAACTACGCAGCCCGATCGCGAATGGTACTTCGCGGATCAGGTCTTAGGAGTCATTCAGAAGGCGGTGGCAACGCTTGCCGTTATTGGGGGAGGAGCGTGGGGCTATTTTCGCTTCATTCGATTTCGAAGTTTCAAGCCCCGCCTAGAATTCAGTTTCGATTGGAATGAGTCGGCTACCTGCCAGCCTAGTCGCGTGGGAGTTCTAAGCCTCAAATTAAGCAATAAAGGAAATACGAAAGTAGATTTACGGGAGGAAGGAATCGGCTTGTGCATGCTTAAGTATGCATTGCTCCAAAGCAGGGACGACGCGAGGACCCCTTTGGCGGTAATCAGCCGACCTGAGGATGATCTCAGACATCTTGGCCGCATCTTCGCGCCACACAAGTGGATCGAGCCGGGAGAAACAATCGACGATGTCCGTGCGATCCAAATTTGTGACCCAAATTCTCTCGCCGTCCAGTTTGAGGTGCGAATCTACGGTACAAATAAATGGACTGCCTCAGCCGCTTTTCCACTCGCGCCCCGACCCACCGCAGCAAAAGTGACATCCGAAGATGAACAGGAGGAGTACGAGGAAGCTGAGAAGATACGTGAGCTCATAGAGAGTTCCGAACATGACGCGAAGTCGATTCTTTCCGACCTCCGCGCACGCGGGCACGAGGAAGAACTCACGTCGATCATTCAGAAAGCACAAGCCGTCGTCGCGAAACTCAGATCTATCCCAGTGGCGGATGATGTTATTCAGGAAGGTCGTCAATTGCTTACAGAACTTAGGGGAGTCCTAGGCAAAATCAGACAGCGGCGCTGAAGCTGGTCAGTAACGGCGAGAGGCCATGGTTTCTCCTTACCCCTCGATCCGTTGGTCATCGAAGAATGATAGCCCTGGAGGCCTTTTTTTTCTAGTGATCACACTGATTCTTGGGGAGTGGTGCAGAACCTACGAGAGCTCCGTTCCAAAAGAAGAGCCTTGTCTCTCCAAGATCATAGAAGCGGTACGCGGGTGGTTTAGCGATCTTAGCCGTTTGCTCATAAAGGTTTCTCAGATGCAGTAGCTTCAGGAGAACGTATGCAGGGAGAATCAAAACGCAAGGTGCGATCAAAGTTAGCGACAGTTTCCACTTCGCCGATATGCTGAGCAGCACGACAGCAACGGAGGCTGGAAAGAAAAGACTACGCAAGAACTTCGCCAATTCGTTCAAGACATCAACGCTCAATAATGCCTCGTGAGCCTGGTGAACTAGAGCCAGTGATGTCTGATAGCTCCCGTCGGTTATGCCTAGAGCGTCTTGTGCTTTCTGCCGCGCACGTTCTAGCCAACTTGGGTTGAAGCGATCTGTCCGGCCGCCTTTGCTAGCTCTCTTCTTGTAAACGATCTTGTCCAAGGCATCACCTAGCTGGTAGGCGATCAGCGTCAGGATGGCGGTCCACACCTCGGGAGACACACTCCGCTGGTGCAATGGCCATCTAAAGATCCTGTCAGGAGTTCCATATCTCCAAAGCAGGATGTAACACAGAAAAGATAAGGGTAGCCATCCTGGGCTCTTCTCAGCATTCTTGACCAGTTGTTTCAGTACAACCTTGATTGCATCCACAGGGACCCCCATTCTTCGGAGGAGCGTGCTTCAGGCAGCGAATCTCGGACATCATTAGGAACCCTCTTTCGCGGGCCAGTGCCAAATTGCTACGAGGAATTGCACGAAAGGGTCCTCCTCGATCTGCCTAAGCGTATTCAGCAGGGCGTTGCTCTCCATTCCTAGAGTTTTGGCAGCCTCTGAAAGTGTCTCATTTGCTTGGGTCCGCTGGTCCAAATTGGAGGACTGCAAGCTATAAACCAGGCTCGTCACTTCGTGCGCGGTTCGGAGAGACAGCTTATACAAATCTCTGGTCTTGTCTTCAAAATAGACCCATACAAGTGCCTGGCTGGCGCAGTCGATCACATAGTCGAACTCCTTGTTCGTTCGGAGGGTGAGATCCACAGGGTCTGACCAGGCAAGTTCAGCAATCGTATTGATGCCCTCGTCCATGAAGCGCTCGGCGGAGGATCTACTGACGCATTGGAGTTTTTCCAACTCGTTTGAAGCCTCCCCGGCATCCTCGCCGAGCTTGAACTGCTGGACGGCCAGGCGCCTGCCGATTTTGAAGAGGGTCCCTGTAGGAAATGTCCCGAGCAAGAATGCAAGAGGAGCCCCAAATTCACCAGTCGCCCACTTGCTAAGGAAGAATCCAAATGGGAGAGCAATCAGAAAACGGAAAACGGAGCCATACATGTCGTGAAAGGTTAGATCGCGGTTTCGCAGTCTACTGAACTGATCGTAGACGACCCAGGTCCAGGCTCCCAGAAAAGCGCCTACTGCCACAGAAGAGAAGCCTACTACCTCTGGAGGGAACTTGAACGGCCCGCTGACGCCTCCTTGCCAGGACTGAAGGGTTTTTGCTGTGCCCCATAGCCCTACAGCGGCGACGAAAGCAAGGAGGATTAATGGCAACACATAGCGCCTTCGCCCGTAGATGCGCGTGAAGGATGGTTCGAACCTGCGCTTGAGTTCCTCATTCAGTTCCTCAGGTTTACGCCCACCAATAGCTTCAAGTTCGGTCCGCCGAAACAACTTGTAATACAACTTGATTTCCTCTGGGCCGAAGACAGGAAACAATGCGTGAGTTCCTCTTCGCCACGCAACCGAAAGGTACAAGACACATGGGAGCCAAACCATCGCCCATGCAACTGAACAAGCGAACCAGATGAGGAATGCATACTGTCGTTTGTCCATAATTACCTCGGAGAGAGAACTGTGGCCTGCTCATGTTGCGGACATATTGCTCCCAGGGGCTGCTAAACTCGCCGATCTATTAGAGCCAGAACTCTTTCCGCTCTCTTCATGTTGTTCTTTGTTGCGCAGCACGTTTGTCGCTCTCAATATTGCGTTGGTCCTTACAGACCGGCTGCCGATGATAGCGGCCCCGCCCAAACTCGACCTGAACCACCTAATCCGGGGAACGAGTTGGCTGCTTTTTCAGCATTTTCTTCCCTGAACCTTTTGTGGCCTCCCCCTCCTCTCTACATCTTCCTGTCTTCCTCGCCCAGCCACCGGGGTCACATGGACCCGGAGGCCCATCCACGTGTGGTTTGGTGTCCTTCTGTTTTGAGTTATGATCAGGCGTGTACAGGGGGCGTTTGTCAATAGCGTGGCCTTTAGCTACTTTTGGCTCCGGTCTCGTTGGCCTCTTCATCGCTTTGGTGGGCTTCATCTCTTTTGGCTTCGCCTTGTGGATTTGCTTGAACTGGGGCTCTGGCGTACCAGCAGCAAAAGAGTAGGAGAATAGGCCTAGCAACGAAGCGAGAAGCAATCTGCCAATCTTAAGTGTCATCTTTGTCTCCTGTCTTTTCGCGGAAGTCACCTGCGCGAAAAATGTCCTATCGGCGCCTGTGCCCTCTAGGTCTGTATGTCTTTCGTGGTAGCCTGCACGGGCGCATAGGGGACATAGCTCACTTTCACGTAAGGCTCAGCGTTGTGTGTGGCGCCTTGAAGCACGCTCCGAACGCCTGGCTTCAAGCGGTTCCAGCTCACGTGCACAACGCTGCTGCCATTCTGTCCGCGCTCAAAGATGAGTTGGTGAAAAGGCAGGGAAGGATTATTCCGCATCCAGTCGAATATGGAATCGGTGGTTTTGTCGGGACAATAGAAGTCCGCTGCGCACCAATCAGCCGTAGCGCTATGCTCGCTGTTGGGCTGGCCCTTGGCCGCAGTGTTGGCCGGGACGTCGCGGTATCCAGAGGTGATAAGCAAAGGCGCTGCGCACCAATCGCGCACCGGGTCCAAAACTGAGGTCGCAAGCACAGTGAAAGCCTCAATGCACTCTTGCGGGATGTCTGAGTCCTTCTGGAATTCCTCCAGCGAAAAATGCTGACTGATCTGAGTCATTGGTTACCTCCGTCAAAGTTGAATTCCTGCAACTTCTCCGAAACTGGACCGTAATTGGTTTGTACCTGAGAAAGCAATTGGGGGGCCCAAACGATCATGGATAGTCATGCGCCCAAATGGATGAAAAAAGAGGCGCGAGGAGCCTGTCGGTCGCCCAGAGTGCTGTCAATAGTGTCGGAATAACACTTCAGTGCAACAAAAGGTTGCATCCTTCAAGGCTATCTCGACAGAGACCGTACCCAAATCTTCCCGCGTCGATATCGGTAAAGCTTAATTCGGTGCGCTGCCATCGAGGGCAACGTTGGCGGTTTCATACAGCGACTTCCGCGAGTCATGGATAGCAAGTCCGACCAAGAGGCAGCTCTGTTCTGGGACAGTGATCAGCCGGGAATGCCGATCAGCTTCTATGGGAATCCGTAGAACTTCCTCGTTCTGCGGCCCGCAAATCTGGTTTGAAAGTCTTGCGGTCTCTCGCTCATCCTTCATTGCACCTTGTAGGTGCACACAAAGATTACGTCCTCTATTAGCTCCCCTCTAAGGCGGTAATGAGTCGTTGTGTCTACCGTGACGGTAGTCTGCAATGACGCCGCAATTTTGCTAATGTCTGCTTCTCTTGCCTCTAGCAACCACGGACCTAATGTTCCCGGCTGGCTTGTGATGTCCAGGCTGGCATGCGGCAATCCATTCAGATACGATGCTGCACTCTGAAGGCTCGCCGCAGAAGCAGCTGTTAACGCGGGCGCTGGCGTAACATACACAGTGAGGGGCGTGCCTTTTGCGTAGTCGCCGAAGGGAGTTGGGTTTGATGGATCCAGCTTGTAAGTGTTGGGATCGTAGATGTCCTTGAACCGGAGGTAGAGGTCTACGTTTGTGATCGCTATTGTCTTGCCCCGGTACAAGAACGGGAAGCGCTCGATCCCCAGAGAAATGGTCAAGGTCTGGCTCGCGGCTGCGCTTGGCGGATTCGCAAACTTGTACCACTCACTAGGGAACTCATGCTTCAAGCTAAACAAGCGGGGCACGGGGGCGGGAGGCTGGGACGCAGCTGCACTTCGAGCCGCCAGGCGCAACGCGTCGCCACCATCTCGGGCCGTGTAGTTCAGGTTGAGGATGAGGTCCGAGATAGTCTCAAAGTCAAACGCGTTAGTGTCCTTAGGCAAATCGATCTGCCAAGTTGAAATCGCCCCAGCTCCTTCAAACGGTAGATAACGCTCATCGCGGAAATTGACCTCGAACATGCCGCTGTCGTTCTGACCTGAGCTTGTCGCTATTGATTGAGTGGCGGCGAAGTCGTAGATGAAGCGCGGCTCCGATTGGCCGGCCGAGGTTTGCTCGAGATATGCGGGTTGTGTGTCGGTCAGCACTCGGACCTTATTTTTCAACAGAGTCAGCGTACAGTTGACGCTAGTATATGGGCCAGTGACACAGGGGATCGTCAGGCTGACACTCTTCACCCGACGCATGAAATGGCCTGGGTAGTCTGCGTCAAACAGAGCCTCAGCTAGATCTAGGGTACATTGACCGGTTTCCTTCAGCGCGATCAACGACAGAGGCGCTACGAGCACAAGCGAAATGTGTTTGCTGATTTCATAATCTCGCTTGTTCTGGTCAAGATAAGCCGCCTCTAAGCGCTTAAGATCCAGATAAAGCTGTTCGCCCGATAGCAGACCCTTCTTGAGGTTATCCCAATAACCGAAAGCGATAAAACTCGAGTCCGTTAGACCGCGCTCAAAACGGAAGGCCTTTTCAGTACGTTTCGCCATGTCATACGCGAGCTGATAACACTGAAAGAAGACAGAAGAGGTTTGGGAGACCATCCACGCATAGAGGTCCTGGTTGGTGTACTTCGATTGCAGGAAATTCTGGACCGCCTGGGCGTTGGAGATTTGCAGGTTGTGATTATCGATTTCGGTTTGCGCAATCTGGGCTCTGATGTTCGCTGCCGTTATTTGTTGATTAATCTGATCCAGCTCTTTGTGCGCCACATCCGTCTGTAACTGCCACTCGGCAGCGCGGCGGCGGTAATTTCCCATCGTAGCGCTCATCGACGCTAACGTGTTGAACAGCCCAGCGTAAAACTCTAGCCCCTTCGCAGCGTTCGCGAGTCCTGAACTCACGTTGCTCCCACCCTCCTTCATTAGCACCACTGGACTGCTCATTCCTGCAACGCCCCAATAAAAGTCGGGGACTGTGGCAGACCCTGATGCAGACATCTGCATGAGTTGCGCGATGCCCTGGTATATGCCAGAGGCACCAGTCAGGACTAGGTGAGCCGTTTCTTCAGGTATCATGAACGGGATCTTTGAGTAGAAGTCGTATCGAGCTTGCGTAACGAGAAGGGATTTCTGCAATGCTTGCACGTTGGCATTTGCTTCGTCCAACTGCTGCTGCTTCTGTTTGAGCACAGCATTCAGCAAACCCGTTTCTTGAGTGGCACGCAGCAAGGCGAGTAGTTCGCCATCCTTCTTCTCCAGTGCTGAAAGCAAGGAACCTCCGAAAGCCCTGACCTCCGAGCAAAGTTCAAATGCTTTCTGCAGCATGTAGGTGAAGCGATAGTAGGGCGTCGCGGCTTCGATATCGTTCAAAGCGCTGGCCAGGTCTACTCCCTCCGCAGCGGCGCGAACCAGCAGACCGGGTGAAATCGGAGGCGCGAAGAGCGGCAACGGGCTTACCACACCTTCGGTATTCATGCAGTGACGAATCTTGAAGAGGCGGTCCGCAACAGTGTCCCAGTAGGCCAGCAACTGGGCGTTGTTCGGAATGCAGAAGTAGAAGGTGCCCGTGAGTCCCAGCCCGTCGTCTCCGGAGTTCGAAGCCAGGTCGACGCTGAAGGGGAAATCGTTTTCTAACTGCACGAGAACATTGGAAAAATCGTCGAGCTTCGGAGCCAGGTCGTTGTACGTCTTGTCTTGAGCACCCTGTCTTGAAGGGACGAGTTGCGGCCGAGGCCCCAGGATTTCCTGCGCCATCACGTACAGTTGGGTGGCTTGATTTACGGTCTCCATCGTGTACTGGCGGAATAGCTGGTCGCCCCAGGCAATCAAATTATCTAGATACTTCATGACTACGTTCTTTTGGTAAGCGATGAGCCGCAGGCGTCCAATGGCGTGGGGATTGAACGGATTGTTCATCCATTCATTCAGCTGATTTTTAAAGTTGTTCTGCTGTTGAATTATGTTCGGGTCGTTCCCGGTGTATTCAAGCAGCTTAAGCAGGTCCTCGATGCTGTCCTTCGGGGTTGCTTGGAACGGCAGCACTTGCCAGAAGTTATTGCCCAGCGTTGGATTGAAGACGTAGTGGTACCACTGTTGCGCATCCTGGAATTTTTGATTCGACGCAAGCCGTCCGGCGACCAGCATCGGCGCATGAAAAAAGAGTTCCCAATTGTAGATGTCGTAAGCTCCGCCATAGCCAAAATCGACATTCTCTATCGGATAGGGTGGTACCACGACAGACTGGATCGGAGAATACTGGTGCTGGAACACTGTTGGGGTGTTGGATCCTATGCCATCATTAGTCAATTGCTGGTTGCCGAGAATCAGTAGACCGTGAATGCCATCGCGGTTCAGGGACTCGATGAACGCGCAAATGTGTGGATGGAAGTGGGTGTAGAACTGCAGCTGTGGCGTCGCCAACGCGGGCCCCACGGCTCCAGCGATTACTTGGGGGACCGCTTTAGCAACTTGAGCGGCGGGTAGGCCCTGCGGAAGAGACGCGTAATACGTCCGCCTGTCGTCCTGATAAAAGAACTCGTAGGGCTCAGAGGAGAGGCCAGCGCCGCTCAGGCTCACCGAATGCGGGCTACCGGGAGCTGTATCGACAATACTTAGCATCCCCGTGCGCATGCCAGCCCCCGTTGGCTTGAAAGTGACGGCAATCGCGCAACTTGCGCCCGCAGCTACTGAGTTTCCGCAGCTGGTGGCCTGCGCAAAGTCGCCGCTTATGCTGATGCTATTGATGGTAAGGGGCGAGCCCCCGCTGTTCACTACTGTCACGGTCTGAGGAGGGCTAGTTGTGCCGACCGCCTGCCGGGCAAAGGACAACGTTGTGGGTGACAAGCTTAGATCGGCCCCACTCACATTGCCTGTCAAGTTGACGGCATGCGGACTGCCGGTGGCGTCGTCCGTTATCACCAATTGGCCTGAACGGGTCCCGCCTCCTGAGGGTCTGAAAGTGATGCTAATTGGGATGCTATCACCTGGCGCCAACGTATTCCCGCCGGAGAAGGTATAGAAGAAGTCGCCGAAGTCGGCTCCTCCAATGCTAACGCTGATGATGTTCAGGGGAGCTGTTCCGCTGTTCTTCAGAGTTACAGTTTGAGGAGGGCTAGTGGTGCCGACGGTTGGCGCGGTGAAAGCGAGACTGGTCGGCGAAAGCGTGACGGCCGGTTGCGTTCCAGAGCCCACCAGGTTTACGGTCTGTGGGCTACCGGGGGAGCTGTCTACGATGGTCAGAGTACCAGTGCGCGCACCACTGGTAGTGGGGGAGAATGTCACGTTGATCGTACAGCTCGCTGAAGGCATTAGGACTCCCGAGTAATTGTTGGTTTGTACGAAGTCGCCGCTGCACGTGATGCTCGTAATGGTGAGCTGAGAGTTCCCTGTATTGGTGAGCGTTACAGTCTGAGGGGCACTAGTGGTGCTAACAGGCTGGTTACCAAATGTGAGGCTTGGGGGATAAAGGGCGATGCCGGGCACCACCCCCACTCCCTTCAGGGCAACCGTTTGCGAAGCACCTGTAGCGTTATCCGTGACCGTCAGCATCGCGCTTCGACTCCCACCCGCGGACGGCATAAAAGTCACGCTTATGGTGCAGCTCGCCTTGGCTAAGAGGCTGGCGCCACAATTGTTCAATAGCGTGAAGTCACCTGAGTTGGCTCCGGAAATGCCGATGTTGGTGATGGTCACCGCAACGTCACTGGTATTCTTCAGGGTCACCGTTTGTGACGCACTCGCCGATCCGACGGCCTGACTGCCGAAGTCCAGGGTTGATGGTGATAGATCTACGCTGGGCACCACGCCTGTGCCACTCAGGGTTATCGTGTGCGGGGAGCCTGTCGCATTGTCTGTGATGGTAAGCGTGCCAGGGCGTGGGCCGCTCCCTGTGGGTGTGAAAGAGACCTGAAGTTTGCAGGTTCCGGACACGCTCACTGGTGTCAGTGATGTAATTCGCCAGCCGAACACCCCCGGAATGCGGTTTGGGGGTATCACATTCCCCGGAAATGGCTGGTTGTTGGTCGGGTCAGTGAGCGGCACGCTGAAGGAGCTGAAGTCCCCGTGACGCTCGGGGTCGGTGGGAACATACGCCTGCACGAAAACTCCTGGCGTCAGTTGAAGGATGGCGCAGAAGACCTGGTTGGTGACGTTGGGCATTGGCACCAAACTCAGGGCTTGGTACGCCGCTACTGTCATCGATCCAACGACAACGCGGTTGCCTGCCGCATCGGGGGCCGAAGTGTAAAAGACACTAGAGAACGGCACGTAACCGCTCGGATACATCGACATGCAGTTGGCCGGAGCCGGGTTCAGCGGGCAACTGCTCGTGGCGGCAAAGTCCCCGCTGGTGGTATTGCTGGTCAGAAACAGCGGTGCGGTGCCGGTGCTTGTGACCGTAACAATCTGGGTCGCGCTTGTCGCCCCCACGACTTGGTTTCCGAAATCCACGCTGGCCGGAGCGAGCCCTATGCCCGGCACTCCAATCCCCGTACCGCTGAGGGGCACCGTTTGTGTCTCGCTAGCCATCCCGCCAGGCGTAACGGTAATGGTTAGGGTCGCGTTTCTGTTGCCGCCGACAGAAGGGCTGAAGGTCACAGTGATGGTACAAGTGGCGCCAAGACCATACATGAAGTTCTGACACGTATTGCTCTGCAGGTGGAAGTCTTCGGCGTTCGCTCCGGAGATGACAGTGGCAGTGGTGCATTGGGCACCTTCGATTATTTGGCCCGTAAGAGTTATCGTTTGAGGGGAGCTCGCGGTGCCGACTTGCTGGATACCGAAGCTTAGGCCGCTGGTGCTGACTGTAAACCACTGTGGAGTGGCGGCCGGAAGGAGAGCAGTGGGAGCAGCTCCGGAGGGCGGAGGTGGAAGCAGGAACTGTGCCAGTTGGTGCGGCGGCAGCAGGTGAAAGACGCTCGGCGTGCTGCCTAGAACCGTGACGTTGTTCTGATCTTGGCTAAGCAAGTCTAGGTAGCCAACCGGGGTGATAGGAGGGGACCCTTTTAGATTTTCGACCAACATCATGGCGTCACGGTGAGTTCCCGATGGCAATAGTAAAACGGCCGGAGGATCTACATAAGCCGAGGCCACTGCTCCCGCGCATTCGTTCAGGCAAAACTCGGCAAACTGCGAGTAGACACCCGTGCCTCGCAAGCTCAACTTGAAAGTGATTGTAACTTGATTCATCATGCCACGTAGGAAGGGGATCGGAAAAAGGAAAGTGTCATCGCTGACACTCCAGTAGTCTGGGGGAACAGATACGGCTACAGAGTACAGATAGATAGCGAACAGGGGCGGGTCAGGAAGATTGAATGGGCACGAGCCATTCGCTTGGGTCGCAGCGACTAACGGAGCATCTCCCGAAACCATCACATTTCGTACGGACACGTTCACGCCAGTTAGAGCATCACCTCCTTCTGAGGTGACGTTCACGACTATCGAGGAAGCATTGGATGCCGAGACGCTCCACTTAGGCGGTTCGGCGCGCGGAGCCTGTTCGACATAGGCCTGAATGGCAAGGTGCTGCTCGCTGGCCCCTTGATTGGTAATAATTCCCTTGAAGACGAACGATTCGACATTTGGGAGCTTCGAGGAGGGAATATCCAAGGGTAGCTTGCCAATGGGGCCATCCTTTGTGGGATAAAAGAGAATATTCTCTGAGAGCCGCTTGGCAGACCACTTTCCATTCTGATACCGGCCCCACGCAAGCTGGATTTCGCAATGGCTTAGCGGACTGCTCGCATTGGAAACACTATTCTGGTTTTCCTGAGCCTTTGTCGTGATGATGGGCCAGAAAAGGTACAGGCGACGCTCGTATACGACGGGAATGAGGTCGTCTCCCTGAATGTCGAGGGGCACTTTGTCCCAGGCTGTCCAGACACCGGTATTTGTTAATTGCCGGTAGTAATAGGTGGGCGGCGTGTGGAAGGTACGACCGAAAACGTGCAGGATACCGGCGTCATCGTCGTGGTAGGTGCCCACGATTTCCAGACGTGAAACTTCGTCAAGCTGCTGCAGGTAATTGCGAAAGGCGTCTTCGACCGTTTGCGCGGTGACGTCATTCTGCAACAGCTCATTTTCCAGGTCCTTGAAAAATGGACTCTTGTCGTCGCGCAATTCGGGTTCGATCCAGTTCTCCGGATAGAGGAAAACCTCCCGGTTGGCTTCCCACACGCGGTAGTACTTTCTCCATTTCTGCCACTGATTGGAATCGATGGCAGAGGGCGACACGCCCGTTTCTTTATTGTTGGCGTCCAAGTTGCTTTCGAGATTCATGAGACAGCGCTGGACGAAGAGCTGAACCGAGTCAACAGCTTGCACGATGCGCGACGTCATCATGCAAGAACTCATCTGGACATCGATCAGGAAATAATCGAAAAGCTGTCCGGAATCGGTGAATTGAAGTGCATTCTGAACGAAGGCCATGAGCGCCGCGCGCTGCGCATCTCGCAGCCGATTGACCGGGATTTTCCCCGCTGTAAGCCAAGTCTCGTCGCCATAGTTGGCGCGTGCGGCCGTTTTGATTTCATTAGCGTTCTTCAAATCGTTGGCCAAGGTGGCATCGGGCGGGTCTCCCGCCCAGTGAAAGAAACGCGCAGCGGAAACACCGAGGCGCTGGATCAGGTTCCAGCAACTGAGGAGCGGGACCAGTTTGATTTCGTTCTTAAAGTCGCCGACGGTGAGACTAAATCCGGCAGAACCTGTCAGGATCAACGTTTCGCCATTGTCCCATCCTGTTGCGGCAGCCAGTTGAGTCGCGAGGCCGGCGGGTGTTGGGGGTGGACTGGAAGGATGGGCCGCGGCCTGGAAGACATCAAATACGGCTTCGCCATCCGCCACGCCGTCTCTCAGCCTGAAAAGGTCATAAAGCCGCAGCCACTGTGCGAAGAGTGCGGCCAGTTGTGCCGGATTGGGTTGCACGCCGCCGACGGGTAGTGCATTGAAATCGAAGTTGGCAAAGTCAGGGCCATTGTCCGCGAGATAGGTGACCTCCTTCGCGGTCATCCGGAAACCCTTGACCAACAACGCTGCCTTATGTATCAACTCGTAACTTATCCACGCCGGATCGCCGACGGTTGGCTTGGAGATTGCTGCCGGAGTAGCTGTCCCTGAGTCCACAGCCGAAGGAACGTCACCATGAACAATTGCCAGGGTGAACTGCGCCGGGCTGGACGTCTGGACGATCTGCCCAGCGACGTTGAAAATACCGCCGCCGTTCGTTGTTCCCGTGATTGTCACTGAATCGCCAGGAGCGAAATCATTTGCTGCGGTGTAAGTCGCCACATTCACAGTGAGCGCCGTATTGACAATGACCGCCTGGGACGGGGCAGCCAGGGATAAAAAGTCTTTAATTGCCTTGCCACTGCCGGACTGAGCGTTCAGCACTACCTCTAACAGCAACTCCGTAATGCCCACATCGAGGCCGAAATTACCAGCGAGCATCTGTTTAATGACATTCGCGCGTGCGAGAAAGCGCACGAGAACGTATTTCTGTTTGTCCGCATTGGAGATTGCTGCCGAAGTAGCTGTCCCTGAGTCCACAGCCGAAGGAACGTCGCCATGAACAATTGCCAGGGTGAACTGCGTCGGGCTGGACGTCTGGACGATTTGCCCAGCGACGTTGAAAATACCGCCGCCGTTCGTTGTTCCCGTGATTGTCACTGAATCGCCAGGAGCGAAATCATTTGCTGCGGTGTAAGTCGCCACATTCGCAGTGAGCGCCGTATTGACAATGACCGCCGTCGAGAGCGAGGCGTTAGTGATGAGTTGGGTGATGGCGTCCCTGGGATTCAGAAACCTTGCAAGCCGAGAAATTATGAAGTCTCGAGGGTGCCGAGCGAGGTTGCGGACAGCCGTTTGATAGGCGGCGTCTTTGGATAGAGCCACAAGCCTAGCCGTCTCGAGGTCTGAAATAGCACCCTGAGACAAAAGTTTCTTATTTCGAGAGTCATAAGTTATGCCGGTAGGTAGAGTGACGCCCGCCGGGAGCGCACCCAGGTCTGCGGAGAACTGGAAAGTCCCGTCCAGCAAACCCATGGTTTCGGTGACGCTAGCGGCATCCAGCACAGCGGCCATCTTTTGCTGAAGCACACTCGCGAGACCGGCAGACGGATCTGGAATGACGCTGGTGCCGTCTGTGACCTTGTTCAGCGCAGTCTGAAGATTCGTCAAGAAAAGAAATACATCGCCGTCCAGAGGCGCAATTCCCTGATTAGGATCGTTGACACCGCAATAGAGGTAGTTCAATTGGGCTACGGAGAACGCTGATCGGAGCACTTTTTGCGCCTTGTCCACGAAGGCGCTTAGAGAGGCGGGATCGCTGGGTTGAACCAGGTTCGCTCCTGCAAGTTTCTCCAGGACGCTAAGATCTGCGACAGAGATTTTTAGCGCGCGCGCTAAGACGGCAAAGCGGTAATATTGCGAGAGAGTTTGCAGATCCAGAATGTCACCCAATTTCTCGGTGGCTATCATGGCAGCAAAGTCCGTGCTGCTAACGCGCAACGCGGCGAGCATCGCAGGCACATGGAGAGAAATCTTGGCGTTCGGATCTGTGGGGGCAAGAGCCAGGCCGCTCGAGTTCCGTCCTTGGAAAAGATTGTCGATTGCGAGTTGGTACGCTGCGTAATTCGGATCCGTCGCAGTTGTCGCCAGAGCGATGAGTTGCGTTTTCTGGTCCTTCGTCATGACACCAGTGAACCGGAGGGCGCCCCCAGCGTACGAGATGCTGCTGGTCACGGCGGCCAATGAAGCTGCGGTCACTCCCGCGGGCAAAGCGGAGAGCGGATTCGAATACAACAAAGCGAATGCAGGGTCCACAGGGCTCAGCACCGTCTTATTTTGGAACAGTTGCAAGTAGAAGGCGTCGCGGCCTGCGACGTCGATCGCGAACCAGAAGGACGTCAGTTGCGCAACGGGGATGTTCAGGTTATTTTGCAGGCGCGTTACAAATGCCAACTTTACCAGGAGCGCATCGTCAATATCCGCCGAACCGAGCCCAAGGGGCCAGAGCGCGTGGATGGTTTTGTCTAGGTCTTCCATTCTCCACCCCGTTTTCCTGTGTAGGCGCAGGAAGCGGTGGATACGCTGCAACGCGGTCGCGTCCAGACCGTTGAGGGTCGTCTGGCTCAAGTCGCAAGGATCGGCGTCTGAGGGAACCTGCAGAGTAATCGCCTGGGACGCGTTCACGAATCGTGTCTTGACCAGTCCCACGACGTCCAGATAACTGAGACCCGTTGAAGCTAGGAACGCCTCTGCCTTTTGCAGCGCCGCAACTAATGCGGCGTTCGCCGTGGCTTTTGGGAACCCGTAGAATTCAGGTAAGGCTCTCGTTGACGAAACAGGATTGCCCGTTAAGTCGGTGCCCGTGAGGATCACATGCTCCTCAACGGAGACTCCCAAATCCTCGCAAGCAAGTGCGAGACCGGAGGGTATTCCCTTGGTGAAGTCGGAAGCACTGCCGCCGAGTTGGAAGGTACTCATCACTTCGAAGCGACTGCTATTCAGAAACCCCAGATAGGCGCGCGACATTTCCAGTGGCCGATCAAAGGGCAAGGCAAAGGGATAAACAGCTTGGCTCAGAGTGACGTAGGCCTGATCAATGACATATTGGGGATTGAGGCTTAACTCGTCGGTAGTGGCGTCGCCGGTGCTGTGAGTGGTCTTGGGATCGGCGCTCGCCACATACGATTCCAGGATCTCATTGACCAGATCGATGTAAGGAAGCAGCGTGGTCGTGTTCTCGCAATTTAGTCTGATGAATGGAAGATCGGGACGGCGGGTGACAAGGATATCGAGCGGAGTCTGTCCTTTGTCGTTCGGAGTGGATTTCTTGAGAAATTGCAGCAGATCCACAAAGTAAGCTGCGGCGCCGAGAACCGACTGGCACTCCTTGCAATCACAGAAACTCAGTGAGCCAAACAGGTTTTCCCAGTCCGGTAGCGCTTTGAGAGCGGCGCTGACAGTGCTTGCGACGGGTCCGATGGCGCGCGGCGTAACGTCACTCAATGCCGATTGCACCTGGCGGTAGAGGTTAAGAGCGGAAGCGGTCATTACCGTCGCTTGCGAATGGATCGCCTTGGCTTGCTCCGCGTCACCCAGCTTGTCGCCGAACTGCATCACAAACGTCTTTTGCGGAACAGTCGCGATTGCATGAGCGGAATCCAGTCCCTCAGCGAGCAGCGCAGTGATGTGTTTAGGCTCAGGGGTGACACGAAAGACTCTCTGCATGCGTTTCAGTTGATTCACAACAACTGGTCCGGTCTCGTCCGTGAGGGCCACAACAGCGGATGAAGCTTGATTGCGAAGATAGGTGTCAATGCGAGTCGTTTGGAAATCAAAGTCTTGTGCACTGGCGAGGAATTTGGAGACCGCTTCGCGTACTGGGTTCTGAAACGGCACAGGCCTCGGGACCACAGTTCCTGGGGAGGCGGATTTTGCGCCAGAACCCCGACTGCGCTGGATGAAGGCTCCATTTTTGCGACTGGAGGACTTTGATTTGGGCTTACGCTTCTGAGCCGCCGTTTGTGATCCAGGGGCGGCTGGCGCGAGCGCGGCGTTGTAGTCGAATTCTGGAAAGATGTTGATTTCCCGGCGTAACGCTTCGATTGCGGCTTTGGCTTTCGCCTGGTCCTCGACGCTCAATCCGGTCAAATCTAACGTTGCGGGATGTGATTTGGCAGGATCGAAGCGGGGATTTTGGGCCAGGACAGCTGCTACCAACTCGAAATCAATGGCCACCGGCTGTGCTACAGCCTGGCCAACGCCTGCCGTCGCTTGCCTTGATACGTTGCCTAATTGAGTGAACCTTGCGTCCGCCATGTTCGTCTCCCGTGTTGTCTCGAGGGATTGCCTAGCTTTAGTACCTGCATACGGGGCCTTAAGACTTGTTGGAGCTGACTTGCTTCGAGAACTCGCTTGCGAGTTTTTCCAGGACGGCTGAGCGCTCGACGAGGTAACGAAAGGTTTTGTCCGGATCGACAACGGCAACAAACCTGCCGTGCTGGCTCAAAATTGCATTGGACAGGTCAGTGATTCCCTTGTTGGGTAGCAAGGTCACGTACGAAGCATCTAGATCGCCTGCAATCACCCGCTGCAGTCGGGATTCATCAAGCCATTTAGCGTGTTCTAGTGCTCCGCTGGGTAAAACGAGCCAATCCGCCGAATCTGGAGGGCCCACGGTAAACGGCACACCGTTGCTGGTAAGACCGAGTGCTATGACTGTGATGTAACCGCTTGTAGCGCCAGGGGGTACCCGCGCGACAATTTCCGTGTCGTTCCAACTACTCGGCTCTGCGGGAAAGCCGTTGAATAAAACGTTCTTTGTCGGCTGGCTGGCATCCCCGAAGTTCGCGCCCCGGATCGTCACAGATGTGCCCACGGGCCCTCCGAACGGCGACACAGAGGTGATCAACGGTGCCGGAGGAGTTGCCTTTGTAGGCAACTGCAATCGAATCAGGCCGAGGAAATTTTGCATGCATTGGACCAGCTGGAAATTCTGAAGAGTTCCCGTTTGTTGATCAAACTGCAAAGCAGCGGGATTCAAAGCGACCTGGGCGTTCGGATCGCAATAAAGGCCAGCAACCACAAATGCGTAGGCCGCTGAGCTAGAGGACTCTAACCACGGATACGTTCGCGCCAAGGCCCAGCGCACCGCGTCTGGAGACGCTATCCCCAAAAAACGTTTGCTAATTTCACAGGACGTGTGCACGAAAACCAGACATTTTGGTTCGTGGATCAACGAGATCAGGAAAGTAAGAAGATAGAGGCGAGACGTCAACCATCGGGGACTGGATTGTGAACCCAGGTCGATCACAATGTAGTCGCGCTGTCCCCCGTACTGAAGCTGGTTAATGAGATCGGAAATACCGGACGATCCGCTCTGCGGCGATGGCCCTGCGTCCAGTTGTCGAATCTCGGCGTCCAACGCATGCGGTCTCACTTGAGAAACCTCGGCTAGTTCGAGCGACACCCCCGCAAACGAAAATTTCCGCACACCGCGCCCCAAGACGCCGACCAGATCGCTCAGCGGGCGCCGGAACACGAAGAACGCCACGATGACAATCACGGGCCACGTGATCGCTCGCAGCAGAGATGGCAGGTCAATCGGCTGCATGTTCACAATTCGCAGAGGTCAGTTAGTACCAGGAAAAGTTCATGCCCGTGAGCCAGCCGAGGACATTGGCTTGAGCTTCAGATGCACTCGTCGTCGGTGGTTTTGTCGCGCCAGCGGGGAGATCATTGGTCGCAATCGCCTGCATTGGTGACGTGAACCCAGCCTCGATCATCCCTGAGTCTCTCCAGGCAATCTCCAGATCGTTCAATGCAACAGCAGCGTGGTAACCCAGCTCTAGGGTGGCAAAGGCCGCTCCCATCTCGCCAGGAACCGCTGTGCTCCACGCGAGCACCGCACCAGCGGTATCGCCGCGGTTTTGTGCCTCAATCGCTCTTGGAGCGGCCAAAGCAATCCCTAGGCCAAGCATTCCTAACCCAAACGCGCCTTCGACACTGGCCGCGCCGGACATTGGCTTGGCACCTGGAGCCCGCAGAGCCGGCTCTGGCTCTACTGCCGCCGTGCCGGGGGAAGCTGGCTCGGCGGCAGCGGGCGGCGCTGCCGAGGCCGTTGCCGACGTCTTGCTTGGGCCTCCGAAGTCGAAACTTGTTTGTACAGGACTTCCTGATTGCTTTGACGCTGGCCCTTGAGCCCACTCGAATTTGAAGCTTGTTTGGTGCATGACTTCACGCGGGTTTCCAAGGGGATCCGTAAGACCTTGCAATTTTGGTGGTAGGTCAGGTTGGCCGAATTTTGTGCCTTTTACTCCGCCGGGCCAGTAATCATTCTTTCGAACAGGCAGTCCAGCAGCTTCCGCAGCTTTCACCTGAGCCTTGACAACGGTGCGCCCTAGCTCTTGGTTTTCCTTACTTGGTTGTGCACGGAGGAGCCGAGTGGTTCCAGGCGGAGTAGTGGCGAATGGTTGCCCCTCCGGGTCACCTACATCGACCTTTCCTAGCATCCATTGACTCCCAAATGCCTGAATTGTACTTCGCACGTTCTTTCCATACCCACGACCAGAAACTGTCGGAGTGGACGGCACGCGCGTTTCCGATTGCTCGGTCAGATGCATTTGAGGAGGCTCGCCAGACTGACGACCACTTCGGTCGGCGAACCGCACAGGGTTCGATCGCGCGTAGATGTAGAGATCCAGGTTGTCGATCAGTCCCGCCGGGTCACAGTTCGTCCAGCGACCGAGCCACGGCGCGTAGTACCGCGCGCCGTGATAATAAAAACCCGTTTCGTCGTCGCGCTCCTTGCCCGTGTAGCCATATCGCTTTGCGCTGACTTCGATGGCGGTGTTGACGGCCTGATACGAGGTGCTGCCGTAGGGGTAATACTCCTCGTACGAAATAATTGCGGCCTGGTCGTCGAGCTCTAAGCAGGCTGAGCCCAGATGGTTATCGAACTGGTAGCGCGTGACGGTAACCGGCAAACTTGTGGATGCAACGCTGCTATCGATTGTTTTGCTTTCGATCATGGCCACCCGGTGCTTGTCATCCATGACGTGTAGCGTCTGCCGCTCCAACGTGGGTTTTGCGTTGCCGGTCGTATACTCGCGGTAAAGTTCGTAGCCGCCAAGATAGATTCTTTCGTTCAGCTTCACTCCGCCGGACGACTCGGTCACTTTGCGCGCCCGTTGACCGGCAGCGTCATATACGTAATACGTGCGCTCACCTTGGTGCCGGATCCCATCCGTGTCATCCGTATTCACCGCTTGCCGTTGCGTCATCTGTAGCTGGTTTTTGAAATCCCACTGCATGATCTGCAGTTGCGGCATCCCCAGCACATTGCCGTTGGCGTCGTATTGATATTTCGCAGAATACGGGGGAGTAGCCGCGTCGGTAGGTAAACTCGTGGAGAGCAGTTGATTGCTGGCAGTGTCGTTCTGGTAGTAGCGAGTCCAGGAGTTCGCAGTGTAGGGCACTGACACTTGATGCGTGACTTGGCTGAAGTTGCCGACCTGGTCGTATTGGTACTGTTCGAGATATTTGGCCATTGCCTGCCCATCGCTCGGCAGCGGCAGGCCGATACGGAAAGGATCCCTGTAGTCATACTGCGGAGGGGGTTGGGCCGCAGACTGGCTCACATGCTCACGCCCCGTGGCCTCGATAAGCCGGTAGATAGGGTCGTATCGATATTTGGAGGTTGCGTCGACTTGAAGATTATCGAAGTAGATTGTTTCCTGCGCTCCGTCATCCATTTCGACGACATTGCCGACGGGATCGTAGTAGTAATTTAAATCCTGAAGCAGGTCCGTGCCGCCGCCGTTCGGTCGCGTCGTCTTGAGGTCCGTGAGCCGATAGGTCTCCGGATCATACGAATACTTCGTTACGGCGCCGTTTCCGTAGTCACACTCGAGCCTCTGCCCTTTTTCGTTATAGGAGATGCTCGTAACGATCGATTCATTCTGCTGCTTGGGAGCCGAATAGACGCTGACCTGTTTCGGCAGCCGCCGCTCGTTATATGAGGCCGACGTCAGGCTTTGATCGGGCGTTTTGACAGTTACAGGCCGGTTCAGCGCGTCGTAAGTCGTGCTGTGCGCAAAGCTCTCAGATGTGGCGAGCAGGAGCGAGGCATTGGCTGCAATCCGTTGAACGTCGTTCGTGGCCCCTAAGGGCGTCCAATCCATCTGCTTCCTGTATGCAGGATCTTGTGTGAGCTGCCGCGAGCTCTGCAGCAGATTGCCCTTGAAATCGTACTGTTGGTTCGTCACAGCGCCGGCCCCATTGTAGGACTGATAAACCTTCCCTCGCAGGTTTGCCTGCTCCGGTGGGGACGGCATGTTGGAATCTGGGCGGTCGGCATACACGACCCTTTGAATGACGATCGGTCTAGTGCCGGCAGGCAACAGGAGATAGGTGAACGTCTGCCGATGCAGCTCATCGTAGACAATTTGCACTTGGTTTTGATTGCTGTCCCACGCCCAGATGGGTTTGCCTGCCACATCCTGCAGTGTCCACCGCTGGCCAGCATCAATGCTCTTTGTGTGTAGCGGGCGCTTCATCATGTCAAAATCGGTGATCATGGCTTGGTTGCCGCGGGCGTCCGTTACCACGAGTGGGTTGCCTTGAATGTCCAGTTTTGTGCGCGTCGGATACTTTTGCGGAGAGCCGGTCGAATCAACCCCGTTATCCGCAACCGACAAAAACGTACGGTCAAGGACGTCAAGCTGTGTGATTGTGCGTGTATTGGCGTGCTGCGCTGCGAGCCACGCAGCGCGAGTGTCTGGAGGCCCAGAAGGCTCAGGCCCAGTAGGATTTGGCGATCCGCGATCGGCATACCATTGGCTCTGCAGCACGGTGTCGTTCTCATCCGAGGAAATCTGCTGCCAAGGGTCAAATTCCATCTGTGAGAAAGTTCCGTTGGGATTGTCTGTTCGGATGAGCCGTCCCAACGGGTCATAATGCAGAATCTGTGTGACACCCGTTTGCACCAGATCCTTTTCGTCCTCATAGGCAGAAGTGGAACTAAAGAACGGCTCGTATTTCTTGACGGGATTCCCTTTATTGTCGTAGACGGTGCGCCCGGTGCCGATCCAGCGTGGATTAGGAGACGTGTCCTGAATTACGAGGTTGCCGACGGCGTCGTACAAGAGTTGGCCATCCGGACCACGCGCGGGGGTGAGGCCTGGTTCCGCCACGATCTTCGTTTGAACGGCCCGGCCAAATCCGTCTGAATAGAGAAATTGATGCTGAAACTTAGTCTGGCCCGAGCCGAGATCAGAAACATGCGTCTCCCGGGCTAGCGTGTAAGCGACAACAGGTTTCCCAAATTCGTTTCCGTGAGAATCTATCGTCTTCGTTCGATAGAAGGCCCAGAGGTCATAGACGAGCCGACTTGTGGCGAGTCGCAGAATATCACCGGGCTTCGTTAGGGGATCCTGAATATGCGCAAGTATTACGGCGTCATCCAGTTGGCCTTGGAAGCCAGTTAGTGAGTCCCCTTGTGGAGGCGAGTCAGTAGGCTTGCCCATCGTCGCAGTCCCGACGACCATTCCGAGAGCGTCGAACGCCACTTGCGATTGATTGCCATTGGAATCTGTGAGTAGGTATGGGAGCATGACCCGGTAATCTGGGACAGCAGAAGTGGTGTTTTTTAAAGCGTCCGTAGCCTGCGTCGTCAGTAACGCGTAGCGGTCATAACCGACAACAGTCGAGTTGCCCCACGGGTCTGTGAACTGAACCGGCTGATAAAAGATTCCCGGGTTGAAAACGCGCCTGCCGGAAGGAATCCACCAGAGACCGGGATGGTCGCTCGATGGAAACAGTCCATTCGCAATGTAGTCTGCACCTTTGAGGTACTTGCCGTCCCTGCTCAGTTTGGTGTCGTCGACGAGCGTCGCGTATACATTGGCAAGCAATCCAGCCGTGAACGCTAACTGGTAGGTTTCGTAAGGCAATGCCAGGGACTCCAACTGCCCTAGCGGCAAAGGACCGGAAAGGTCATTCTTGAAGTAGAGTGTGCGCGTGCGCTGGAAGAGCCGTTTCTCGAGTCCAGGAGACGGAGTCTCCTCGTAAGCTATCTCAGCTGCGTTGGGCAGCGTAGTTCGCAAAGTGTCGAAATCGTAGAGGCCATTCGCGGCGGGATTTCCCAAGCCAGTAATTTCATAGGACCGGGTCTCACTGGGAACGCCAATACGGTAAATGCTCGGATCATTCGCCAAATTGATGAAATCAAACTCTGAATACGTACAAAGAGTTTCCAGTTGCTCGGGAGCCGGGGAATTCGAAGCGGTTGTACGGCGGGGATATGCGATGGAGGCTGATCTTGTGACATTACCGAAGTCGTCGACTTCGAGAGTTAAATCTTGACTGATCCGTGGGTCTGCCGGCTTGCGTTCGTAGTGATAGCTCAGCGTCTCTCGTTCAGCTGCAAATAAGACTGCATGAGGATTTCCCGCGAAAGGTTGGACCAGGCGAAGCGAATAATTTTTCTCGATGACACTGTAAGGATCGCTGGTTTGCAGTGAGTTATCCTCCGCATAAACTTCCTGCCGCAGTATTCTACCTTTGAGGGCACGGCATGTTTCACGTTCCTCCTCGCCGGTTAGCTCTGGCGGAATGGCAGTGTCCTGCAGGTCTGCCGCAGCAGCATCCCCCTTGTAATATTCGTGCGCTAGATGCCGCGAGATTCTTCCTCGGCCGAAGAACGTCCCTGTGTGAAACCAAGTCTTCGTATGTACAGGAGGAACGTAGAGTTCTTTGTCCAGGGCGCCCGGGCCACCGGGAAGTTCTCCTATTCCCGCATACGCGGCAAACGATTCCGTGTCCCATTGATCGACTCGGCCAAATCCCCGAAATTCCCGTTCGATTCCGTCGTAGAAACCGTGATGGTAACTGTAGATGCTCGTAAGCTGAGTCTGTGACACGCCGTCGAAAGTTGTGGCTTTCTGCACGACCTGAACGGGAAAGGGTAATCGCGTCACCCATGGATTTCCTGCCGCGCGATCTGCTAAGTAAAACTGAGTCGAGGCCGCATATTCCAACAATGTCTTCTTACCCATGTTGTTCGTGACGGACATCAATAAGTGCGGCTTTCGCCCGCTCATAAGGTCGATGTATCCCATGGGGTGTGCGACATCTTCAGGAAGAGGCGATGACCATACAATGCAACTTGTCCCGTTCCCAAACAAATCCACGGTTGAAACGGAAGAGAAGTCATCTGCGGGCGGGAAATTTTCAATCTGATCGCTCTCACTCCAACTGTTGCCAGACTGGTTGAACCAAAAACTGATCGAATCGTGCCTCAAGTAAATGATGTCGCTTGTTCCCGACCCATCGATATCTGCTAACCGGATCTGCTTTTGGTTGAAGGTATCCGAGTGATCAAAAATCGGGGAGTGGTCCATCATGACTTTATGGCTGAAACGGCCAAATCCCAGGTTCATCCAATAGCAGATTTCGCCATTGCGAATTCGCACGATGTCCGCTAGCCCGTCACCGGTCATGTCAGCAAGATAAATCGACTCCGTAGGATCTGCGAAAACGAGCGCGGGTCCCCGTTCTTCGTCGGTTGTCTTGCGAACAGTTTGGAATGAACTAAAGCCTCTCTTTGCGAGCGACCGATACCAGGTAAAGAGTTCATCCTCAGATATCAGAACGTCCGAGAACCCGTCTCCGTCTAAATCGATCATCCGCACATTGGCGTCGTTCCAGGAAATAGACGGGTTTAATTGAAAGGGCTTGAACGGCCCCCAATTGCCACGTTCATCGCGTTCAGAGAATCCGGCTAAGGGCTCGGCGAACTGCACGAGAGCTTTCCTGCCGTCTCCAGCTAAGTCAAGCAGCTCCAGTCGAGTATTGCTGCGCTCTGCTACTCGGGGCTCGTTAGTGATCAGTTGCGTGGGGGCAAATGTTGCTTGACCACAGTTGCGCTTGTAATACCAAGCCTCGGGCTGCTCAGCCAAAATTCCCGAAATGCCCTCGCTGTCCAGGTCAATCCACCGATATCGCATTTGGTCCAGACCCACTGGCAGGTTCTCAACGCTTTCTGGATCGATGAATTTGATTGTCGGGTCAATCGTGGGCCGGCTGTATCCGAATTCGAGAGGCGGAAAGGAAGGCTTTGGATTGTTGCTAGACGTATCATCCCAAAGGTAGCCTCTCTGGATGGCCGATGTCAGATACGAACAGACTGGGTTCTCGTCGTAGAACAAATCGGTTGATCGCGCAAGGTAGAGTGTTGGACTAAGTTCAGAGAAGTTGTGGAACATGAGTACGCGCCGGCATAGGCGATACGTCCGAATTTCGAACGCCGCACGGCAGTTTGAGAAAGGGTCAAGCCGGCAAGGCCAGGAAATGACCTCGTTGGGGGTTGGATTGTTAGCATCATGTTCGCCATAATCAAAAATGACAAGAAAAAGATACTCTGGGTTCTCGTTTGGACTCGCTTTTCCATATCGGATGCGCTTGACGTAGCGATTCGCAAAGGCCGTGGTACTTAGGAGTCTGTTGGATTCCGCAGGAGAGGGAGGGATATTTACCGCATCTTCCCGCTTGTACTCGTAGACTATGGAATTGCCTTTATCGTCGTAGCTTCTTTCGAGCAGCCATTGGAAAACTTGTGTTGGGTCCTCTGGATTTGCCATCCGGGCATCTGCCGTTTGTCCGTAAATGCTCGCGACGTTATCCTTCGAGATTGACTTCCAAAAGATGTCTCCCGTGGCGCTGTCCTGCCATCTTTCAATGCGTGCAAAGAGGCCTTCGACTCTTGGGCGGTAGCGCTGAACGGCATAAGTCTTGCCGTCGGGCAGCGTTTCAGTCCGCGAATCGCGTCGATAAGTCGTTCCGTTTTTGATGAATGCAGGAACAAGGTCTTCTGCATCGCTTAAAATGAAAATGTCAGAATCTTGCGCGTCCTGATATTCCGGTAGGCCTTTGTCTGTCTTTCGGGTTATTGAAGGGATAGAGATTTTCCAACCGAGACCAAACGGGCCATTGCCACTTCCTGACTCGTAAGAAATACTCAGCTGCGGATAGAAATTAGATCTGCTTGGAGTGGTGAACAATGGCACACTCATCGATGCGCTCCCATTCGATGGGTTCACCGAAAACTTCTCGGCTATGTCGCGAATTGCACCTCCGCCTTTCGGCAAAGAGATCGAAGGCACTTGCAAACTTCCGTTGGCAGGCTTTTCTGAAGATTGATTAGTCGCATTCCCCTGGGTGCCTTGCATACGGGGTTCGTCCTCGAGGGTCTCGGTGTAATCCGGTGGGCCTTTGAGTGGCCGACGAAGAGGAACTCACCCGTCGCCAATGCCTTCGAGCGTGCCGACCCCTATTGGAGTGACGATACTTTCGGCTGGGCGGCTCATCGTATCACCCCAAATCAGTGGAGAGAGTCGAACACGCGGCCCAGGAAAAATGAGCGGAGTCTAAACCCTCTTTGCTTCATCGTCAAGGTATCCCTGACTTGCTGGTAGATAGTGATGCTAAGCCTGATCTCGTTTCGCTGAAACAGTTTGAGGTGCTAAAGCGATACCGCTCGGCTGAGCCGCAACTTTCTTGACATGTCTTAGTGCGACCCACCACCCACCGCCTATAACTCCTTGTTTGTCAATGGAGTAGAATTAGCCACGGGCAAGGGGATGAAACGGACGAACCGAGAAAAATCAGAAGTCATTTGCCGTCAAGGAGATGGCGGAGGCACGTGGGAGTCGAATTCACCGCTTGTCAGAATCGAAAGGAGTTACGAGAAGAAGCAACCTCCCCAAAACAACGCGAAGGAATGTATGGGAGCGCTTATTGCCCACGGATTGCCCACGAGTTTCCTTCATGCGCTTTTTCTCTCCGGCAGCACCATTTGAACCACTCTGCTATTCGCTTTCCGCAATGCTTCTGGAACCGCCTGTGTATAGATGTTCAAGGTTGTCCGAATATCAGCGTGACGGAGTAGCTCCTGCTGCACCTTCACATCAACCCTCAAGGCGCGAAGCATCGTCGAATAGCTGTGTCTAAACGTGTGCCAGCCGATTCGGCCAAGCCCGGCTTTGATGCCAGCCGGAAGAAGGTGATTACGCTGGATCGTCCAAGGCCACCACGGCCGGCCGGTCCGTGAGCTGGGAAAAACCCAATTCCCTGGACTTGCCTGCCGCCTGTACGACAGCATCATTGATGCCAGAACGGGATCAAGCGGAATCGCTTTGTTCGAGTAGCGCGTTTTCACTTCGTCCACTCTGCCAATCACGACTCCCCGTTGAATCGTCACTGTCCCGTTCTTCCAGTCGAAATCGGTCCACTGCAAGCCAACGAGCTCGCTCGCCCGAAGTCCGAGGCACATTGCCACCACGCACATGGTGCGGAACGGTTCCACCACAAAGCGCAGTACGTGATGGAACTGCTTTTGAGTCAGTGTCACTGGCTCCCGCAACCTCTTCGAGGATCCCTTCACATGGACCAGCTTCATGGGATTGATTTGAAGATCCATCAATTCCCACTTCATGGCCCACTGAAACAGGATGTGCATAATGCTGCGAACATGCCCCTTGCTCTTGGGCGCTAACTCGAGCTTGCTGATCCACTCTTCGACGAGGACTGGCTTCACCTTAGCGATGGGATAATCGCCCCATTGCGGCTGAATGTGATGGGTTATCCACGAACGGTACTTGCTAGCCGTTACATGCCGTTGCGGAATCTGCTCCCGCAGGTACCTGTCGATGAGAGCCCGGAACGTTACTTGGGTACCCGGATTCTCACGGTTGACGCTGAGACGTAATCCTTCCGCGGCTTTCCAAGCGAGGGCCTTGGTCGGGTACTGCTCAACGTCTCCGATGACGACCGCATCCTTGTCCCGATTGCCACCAGAATCAGTGGATCGGTAACGCCAGAGCCAAACGCTGGGCCTCCTTTTTCTCTTTCGTAATTCCAACCAACCAAACTGATACCGCGACCGCGTGAACATTTGGATTCCTCCTAGTTCACGCGGCTCGGATGACATCCAGAATTTACCTGTGATCGGACCCAAGAGTCCAGCTCTGAAACACGAAAATACCAGCGGCTGTGGATTCGATATGCGGGTACTCGAGCTTGACGGGCATATCGTTGCAATGTCTTTTCGTGGCAATGAACTCGGCGCGCAGCTTCGCGACAGTCTATGAGAGGTTCAAAGTGACCCGTCGATTGTTCCTGAGCAGTCTGTTCACTCCGCAATGAAGGGACTTCGTTTTCAATTTTCATGTTTCACCTGCAACTTCGGAATTCCTCCGTATCGAACTTTTCCCGCCGGCCGACGATCTCGGCGCCCCACTCTGTGTGTAAGCATCGGCCTCGATGGTTCCGATCAGACTTGTCTCAGAATGGTGTCTTTCTGCACCGACCTTATAACCTCAGTTCCATCGACGCACTTACAAGGAGGGCCGCTACTCCCGCCGGCAGGTAACCCTGACTGACATGGCTGTCAGCTAAAGCCAATACATTCAATGGGGCGAAGCGAGCAACCAAGGAAAGTGCATTTCCCCCGTTAGTCGCATGATTTCTGACTAGCTTTTCGCGCACAAGCGCTGGGCCCGTTGCTCTTCTCAAACGCTCGCAGTTAAGCGTAGCTGCCCGGCCCAGGCCCTACCTTTTTTGCCGTGACCCTCATGGAGGAGCAAGTTCCCTGCTACCTGTCTTTGGCCGTCTTGCGTTCGCGCCCGTTCGAGCCAGGGCGGATCTTGTTCCTAGCAGCCCTCCTATTGGCCACTGCCGTCAAACTTGGACGGAAGGGCGGGATATTTCACTCCTCTGCACAAGTGGCTACGCTGTGGCGTCGTCCTCTGCAGCATCGGTACTCCGAGGGGACGTCGCCTCGCGCACTCCCTTCCCTTTCAGCAACACAAGATCTAAGAACCACATCTGGTCCACTTTGCCCAAATTGATTTCCCGTGGATGATTCCGAATGAACTTGGTGACGTCCTTTTCGCGGATGCGATGGATGTCATTGCCGTTCCCGTCGTGTCGGCGTGTACCCTGCAGCCGGTCCTGCAGCCAGCCGTTTCCGATCCATCTGGCTATCTTGTGGTGATCCTCACCCAAGCACAGCTCCAGATCTCGCATCGTGTAACTGTTTCGAACGCGCCTTGAAATCCGCAGGCGCTTGCACTTATTGACCACGGAGCTCAGAGGGCGATGCAATCGTTTTGCAATTTTTGCTGACGACACGCGGCCCGCCAAGTCTTCCAAGACATCCAACTCGGCGTGGGTCCACGGCTTCCGATCCATGTGCATCGTCAAACCCAAGTGTGCGGCCTTGCGCTTGATGTACCACCGTGGCAAACCGGTCAAACGAATCATCCGGTTGAGAACCTGAAAGCGACGATTCAGCCCCCCGAAATAATGGGCCTTGAGGTAGGCATCGTATTCGGGTCGCCAGACATACTTCGGCCGGGTAATGCGGCGACGTTCGGCTCCACACTTGGGGTATTGGTTCGCTTCGCGCGGCAGAGAACCTTGTAACGGCCCTTCTTCATTAACCTGACTGCGGATAACGGAAGCCATCTTTGTTCCCTCGGAAGGATGTGGTCTATAGCGAATTCTCGTGGGATCAGTTAGCGGCAGGACAAACCAACCGGAAATTATTGCTCCTCGTCTTCGAGGAGGACCGTCCAGTCGAGTGTGTCGGCGAGGAGGTCCACGACTTTCGCTGGTTGGGTGCCGACAAGTTGTCGGCGAGCTCCGAGTTCAAACTCAACAATGTTTGGAGTGCGGGCTCAGGCGATAGAGATTCGGGGACCCGTCGAACCGAGCTGGTGGGGATAAGATTGGGGAACGCCCATGAATTAGGCGCTTGCCGAGGTGATGCTGGCTGCCCACGTTGTCTTTATTCTGTGGGTGATGTTTGGCGCGCTGGTGACACCAGGGCGGCGGTGGCTTGCGGCTTTGCATCTCGCGTCGCTTGTGTACGGGATCGTGACCGAACTGGCGCCTTGGCCCTGCCCTCTCACCCTGGCCGAAAATTTCTTCGAGGCGCGCGCCGGGATCGCACCATATCAAGGGCCATTCCTGCTGCATTATCTGGACGCAATCGTATATCCGAACTTCTCCCCTGCGCTGCTAACCGCGGCTGGGGTTGCCGTCTGCGTCGCGAACCTTTTGCTTTATGCGCGGCGGCGCGCACGCTCAGGGAAGAAGTGAAGAAGCCTTAATGACACTGACCGCCGCTAGCCGGTTGTGAAATAGCAAGGTGTTGGGGGCAGGAGGCAGTGGACTCCACTGCCTCCTGCCCCAAGTGAGCCGTATGGCCTCTTACTTAAATAAGTTAATTGGGCGGCGACCCAATTAGTTCAGGCTTGCGGTCGTCAACTCAAGGAACGACGCGAGTTTTGCGGTTGACTTGAACTGCGGGATGGGGTCGAGTTCCTTGAATGCGCTCGTGAATGCGTTGGACAAGCTCCACACAGTTCGAGGAGCGAACTCCTCGACCCGAGGGTTGAAGTACTCGTCATGAACGCGCCGGGCCAAGTGTTTCGGGGAGTCGAGCTCGCCCTGCACGAATGCCCGGTAGATGACCAGCTTCGCGGCTTCGTCCGGAAGGCGCGTTCCCTTCCACGCTTCGACTTGCTTCCTCATGGGCTCGAAGTTTCGCTGCATGCGGTCCACTCCCACCGAGAGGATGTCCACGAGGCTAAGGTGCTTGGTGTGCTTGGCGAGCACGGGCGTAAAATCGCCATGGAACGCCATGTTGTCGCACACCAATACTCGGTAACCTACCGTGAGGGCAAGGCGCATGGACTTGTCGTTGGAGTTTCGAACACCAACTGAGAATCGGCATCCGTCGAAAGTGGTTTCAAGGTCGAGCACGCCGAACATCTTCATGCCGTCGCCTGTAACCGCGTATTCCTCCCTCACGACCGAGATCTGTCGGAAGCTCAGGGTTTCGACCAGCGCTCCGACAATCTCGAAGTGTGGAAGTGGTTGATGGGTTGCGCTCCCCGCGGGCGTTGGGATCACCTTCAATTCTTCTCGGGTGATTTTCGAACTGCCGCAGTGCGCCAAGAGTTGGGACTGTTCCATTGTGTGTCGTTCTCCTTTCCAGTGACTGGATTAACTCCGAGACGCGCGAAGCGAGGTAAACCTCAATACGCGGTTCTCGGATGTCGTTGTTAAGGGGAGCAGTCGGATTCAGTCAAAGCCAGGAGTGAGTATCGAGCAAGAGAATCTGGTTCCAACAGAGTCCGCTTGTTCTCTGAACGCGAAACGGCACAGGGGGGGAATGGTTGGAGAAGTTATTTAAAAGAGTTCGTTCTGGATTCTAGAAGAGGGCCACTTTATTTGGATTCCACAGCCAATTCATCGGGAGGGATTTCCACCACTTTGCCATCACGCCAGGTGTAGATGGGCAGCCCTTCTCGCGCATGCTGCTCAATTGCCCTTTTGACGGCCACCTTGAGCGCCATCAGGCCGCGTTCGGCAATTGGCAATTCGACGAATTTGGGGGGCTCTGTAATCATGGCTTTCCGTAGCGGACCCTTGATTCTCCCACAACTTATCTCTGTCCGTTCGACTGCCTCGCAAGCCGCTGGACAAGTCAAGTTATGGCGATTCCAATTGTTCGTTGCCAGTTGGAGCAGCGATGCCCAAGAAGACCAGTACGGCGCGATTCAGCCGCACCATATCCTCGTCAGCAAGACGGCCAACATGCCCGCCGATTTTTGTTTTCGGAACTGTTGTGACCTTATCCACCATCAAGCGACAAACAGCCCGCAGTCCGTTGCTCTCGCTCGGCTTAATGAGGAGTCGAAAAAGAGGAGCATCGGTTGGATCGGTGGTGAACGCGCACACGGTAATAGAATCGGTCATGTCGAAACGGTCGTCTTGGAGAATCACCGCCGGACGCGGTTTTCCTGCGTAGTCCTTACCGCCAGAAACGGTCCAAATCTCGCCGCGCTTCACTTCCCGCCCCAATCGGAGACGGCGTCGATAAAGTCCTGGTCCTCCTTGGCATGTGGACTCCTGGCAACAGCCAGGGACTGCCTGCGTGCCTCTGCTACGAAGGAGGGCGAGCGCATGTCCGGCACCCAGATCTGGATGGGCCGTAAGCCTTGTTGACGCAACCGCTTGCGATGTGCTCTGACCTTATCGCGAGACGACTTGGATCGACTTCGTGTTCCCATATCTAACTCCGTTCCTGGTTACATGTAACCTATCACAATGCTCTGCCGATATCCACCGTCGGTATCGCAACCACGCACCGGGCGAGGGCTAATCTCCAACCAGCAACCCTTAGCTGGGACGCATCCTGTTTTGCAATAATGTGCGCAGAAACTAAGGATTTTCCAAAGTGGTCGCACACAATGAAGAATGCGGCGAGGAAACTCCGACATCGTCGCAGCTTACGAGGTCGCGTTTCATTTAGGGGCTACTATGCCCTTCGGCCGCGAGTTCGATTTTTATGAGCACCCGCTTGTGCTACCGCAGTTGACACACTTGTAGCAAGAGCCATTCGGCACCATGAGCATGCCGCAAGCTGAGCACGAAGGGGCATCCCCGGTCGTACCGCCGCTACTGCTTGACTGAATCGCGTTACGGTTTGCCGCGTTTACCTCTGGTGAACTAATGGCGGGGCGAATCATATCCTGCTCGCTCGATGTGGCCCTCGATTTCAGATATTCCGATGAGAGGAATTTGCCGCCAAGCCAACGGGCGATATAATCCAGCACAGAACTCGAATAACGAATGACTGGATTTTCCGTGAATCCCGAAGGCTCAAAGCGCGTGTTGGTGAGCTTGTCCACGAGAGCTTTAAGCGGCACGCCGTACTGGAGCCCGATCGAAATTGAAAGTGCGAGGCCATCCATGAAACCCGAAAGCGTGGACCCTTCCTTGGCCATCTTGATGAAGATCTCGCCCGGTGCTCCCTCTTCGTACATGCCGACAATGATGTAGCCCTCGTGCCCGCCAATCGAAAACTTGTGCGTGATGGACTTCCTTTCATCAGGCAGCTTGCGCCGTTGGGCACGGGCGAACAGGTCCCGTTGTTCAGGTGCCTCGGAGCTAGCAGGTTTTTTCTCTTCGTTTTCACTTTGCACCGGAGATGCACCGGATGGTGACGCTAAAGCAGCTGAAATTTCTGCTTGCATCTGTTCCTCCACAACGATCGGGTCTGATCAGACGCTCGCGCCAGCGACCCCGACGGGGGCGACTGGAGTGACCAAGTAGTGCGAATGCGAACATCCGACACAACTCACGCCCTGGGTTGCCGCCCCAATCGCTGCGGCAAATACGGCTGGGATTCCAAGCCCCTCACCGCCGCGTGACCAAAACTCGGGCATGACCGATCGGCTGGCCAAGTCACCACCTGCACGTAAGAGCTCCAGATCAAGAAGGCCATTCACCCCACGGAACAAAACTCTGTTCTCCAGCGGAGGCCGCCTCCCACTTTCGACTTTTCCCGGTTCATGATTCGTGATGAGTAATTGGCAGGTTCGACCGGCTCGAAATAACTCGATTCGGACAAGCACTGGAGCAACGACCACTGCATGAACTCCGTTCACTCCGATGACATCGATTGGATGGAGATACGGCAATGGCTCACCATCCGGCCCACAGAATGTCACGTACCGGCCGAGGTCCTTCACGGCGCCACCTGACTCGATTCCTCGCACCACATAGCGTTTGGCCAGATGCTGGTGTTCGAGGCTCACCTGGGATTGCGCAAAAATGCCTACCTCATTCAAGCGTCGCAGCACTCGCCTCGACAGAGTGAGCCCTCGGCGGGCCAAGGAATCTTGCTTGTCCGGCATGTGCCACCTCATCATTCGGATTGCCGAGCAGGAATCGGACAACCCACCGCGCGGCGAATCATTTCTTTGCCGCAACCTGCCCAACAGAGATATTTTCGCGGGTCGTCAATGGAGATCGCTAGGTTGTCACCACTTCGATCCTGTCCGGCCTCGGCGCACGATGGACATTGCGTCACGTAGTTGCGCCCTACCTTTCTGACCTTGCCCACGTGCTCGAGGATTCGAAACTCACCTCCAGAACGGAGGGTAGGAACAAACTCGGTACGCGAGGAACGCTTCCGGTCAAACTCCGGTGGAAGGGTCTTGCCGGCCGTGAAGCTCTGCAACTGTTCTTCGCTCACCTTGTGAAGCTGGTTCAGGTAGGCGATTTGCTTCGCGAGATCGTAGTCCGCTCCGTAGAACCAATAGCGCCGGTTTGCGCCGCGATGAATTCCAAGCGGCCCGCGGATCGCGCTCCCAAATTCTCCCCCACGCAGTTCGTCATGCTTAGGGAAGATCTCGATGCCCTCGACGATGCCGGCACCCTTGATTCGTACTCCCAGCCGCAGCGCCAAGTCGTATATGTAAATCCGGCACTCGCGAGCCAATGCTGGCCTCTCCATGAAAATCCACAGATGCCCACCTCGCTTGCTCATCTCCAAGGCGGCCTCCACCTTGTCCTCCTGAAGGAAGTACTGCAGCTTGAGCAGGTCTTCCATCGCCCCGGCATAATCGGCATCAATCGCGACCCACTTCGATCGTTGCGTTGAGGGGTTAATCGCGTACAGCCCGATGGTGAGTTCGCCTTCCAGGTGACCGCGGATTGTGGCCGCGGTGAGGCTCAACTCCTTGCCCGTCCCCTTTGCCTTCGGTCGAAAGTAATAGTGACGCTCGCTTCCAGGATGAGGCCGTGAAGATTGAAGAGTATAAGCCCCGCGATTTACAAACAGGCGGCTGTAGTCCCCCACGACCCTGGGACTAACTTTAATTGCCCTGTCCACTGCGTCTCCTTTCCGAGCAGTCCCGTCCATGCAAAGGCGCGCTCTACGTAAACCCAAAATTCTTCCTTGTCAAATTAGTGGGGCCGCGCGCTAGATCCTGACTCTGGTTAGGATTACGGCCGTGTTGAAACGTAGCGGACGAAGGGTCTGTGCTGTCTTAGGAGGGTTTCTTCATCGAGGTTTAGGCAACCCGATTACTTCGCTGTGGTCGAAAACCCGGCTGAACAACCCATCGATTCCTGCCCGCAAGCAGGTGCGGACGTTCCACGAGGTCTAGGAATCGGCAGTCACGGATCAATTTTTCAAAGTCGCTGACCGTGTAACCGCCAAATTTCTCGTCTTCAAAGTCTAACCAGAACCAAATCCTTGCTTGACGGTCGTAGATGTAGAAGGCGCCGGATTCGGGGTCACCCGGAACGACAAGGAACACGAACAGAGCCTTTGGGAACTGGATCCATTTCTCGATCTTGGGATGTTCAGCTACATCCAGTAACCTAGCGACAGCTTCTTCGACGGAACCGCTCACTTGTTCCGGCGTGCGCCCTAAGTCGACGACTGAGACTACGTTCATCTCTCCAAACATAGACTTTCCTCCCTTCAACTTTCAGCCAAATGAACATCTGCAGCAATGCCATGCATCTTAGACAGGTTTCAAAACTGTCGGGTCAATACTGGGCAAATGGTCCGACAATGACACTGCGCCTGGTCCGCGCGGGGAGTTCGTTTTATAGTTTCCATCGAACAGAAACGCAGCCTGAAGCGAGGAATACAGTATCAACTCCTCTATAACGGCAAGGCACCGTCAGAACCCTGGCAAATCCCGTTACCTTTGACCTCAAACCTCCGACTGGACTTGCCCAGCTTTCCTTGATAAGTTCCCTCACAGCGGCTTCCCTCTCAAAAGAGTTTCCTACCCGAGGTCCGTGCAAGTTCAGGCGAGAGCCGCTGTTTCCCTTTGCCGGTTTCGACTACGCGACGCGCAATTTCGGGGCAGAAAGCAGGAGCAGTAGACAACCGTCGATTTGTTAATCACTCAGCGCAACCGGATATCCGGATGCTAGAAGGAATCTTGGAGGAGAGATGATGAGCGCATCGTCAGTAGGTGCCATTGCGAAAGAGACCATAGGCTGGTCCATTGGGGTCAGTGTTCTGATGATCATCGCGGGCATTCTCGCCATCGCCGTGCCGCCTGCGGCTGGTCTTGCCGTGAATGTCGTTGTTGCTTGGCTGCTCGTTTTGAGCGGCGTGGCGCATCTGGTGTTTGGCTGGCACACGCGGAGTGCTGGTGGTTTTCTGTGGGAGCTGCTTGTGGCCATACTCTATGTTGGCGTAGGCGGCTATCTCTTGACTCATCCGGTGGCCGGCTTGAAAACGCTGACGCTCGCACTGGCGATCTACCTGTTCGCAGAAGGGGTGTTGGAATTGATTCTGTCGCGACTGCTCCGCGCGCTGCCTGGTTCAACCTGGCTGCTCTGGGACGGAGTCATCACTCTGATCCTTGCCATCCTGATCTGGAGGACGTGGCCATCGAACAGTGAATGGGTAATCGGGACACTCGTGGGGATTAGCATGCTGTTCAGCGGTATTAGTCGCCTGTTCCTTTCTCTGGCGGCGCGCCAAGTGGTCAGCAAATTGGCTTAGTCCCTGCGCCCAGCCCCGGGTCGAGTGGAGCGGGCTGAGCTATGCCACCATCCAGCGTGGAACGGGAATCTAGGCTGCTCCGCACTGCTGGAAATGTGTGCAGTGAAGAGAGTTCTTGTCCGGACGAAGAGAGGCAGACGGAATGGGAGGTATGATTCCGCTGGGAGATGCATCCCGACGTCCGAGACGCATCCCCTTCATCACGGTCCTCATCATCCTCGTGAACGGGTTTGTTTTCTTACTCGAGTTGACGGGTGGTGAGGCGTTCGTGAACAAGTGGTCGCTGATCCCAGCTGAGATTGTTGGCCGCCATCACTGGATCACCATTCTGACGGCCATGTTCATGCACGGCAGTTGGTCACACATCATCGGCAACATGGTGTTCCTCTGGGCCTTTGGTCCCGAAATCGAAGACGCCATGAATCCAGTGCGGTACGCCGCGTTCTACTTGCTCGGTGGGCTGGCGGCGACGTTGGCCCAGGTCGCGGCCAGCCCTCATTCCACGGTTCCCAACCTAGGCGCGAGCGGCGCGATTGCCGCCGTGATGGGCGGCTTTCTGATTACCTACCCGCGCGATCGGATTCGCACACTTCTATTCATCTTTATATTTGTGCGCGTCAGGTTTATTCCCGCGGCGCTTTTGATCGGTTTGTGGTTCCTCACACAACTCTTCAATGCCGGCTCTGTTGCGACAGTACAGACAGGAGGAGTGGCTTACATGGCTCATGTTGGCGGGTTCCTCTTCGGGGCTGTCACCGCACGTTTCTTCGAAGACACACGCCGACTGGGCGACGCAAGTTTGGGTGAATAGACGGGAGGCTACCATGCCTTGCTTCGCTGCCAAGAATGCCATCCTGGAATTGCAGATCCCCAAAGTCCCTCGGAGAGAGCCCACTCGCGTCCAGGTCATAGCCCGCTAATCGCTATGACACATTCCGACTCTTCCATGCCAAGCACCCCTGCTCAACGGGCATCGAGTTCACATGCAACTCGAAGACTTCGTTTCGAGCCGAAAACACCACCAGAATCCAGGATAGTAAATACCTAAGTCATGGAAGCTCGATAACTTGTAGACAACCAGAAGAGCTAATGGCGATTCAACGAGCGTCCATAGAAAGGTCAATGAAAGGGCAAACGGTAGCTGGTCGCGGTCGACATGGCTTGGACTTTCGGCGTGCCGCCATTCAAAGCTTGCTGCAATGGAAATGCTCGTTTCCCAAGACCGTCTAAGACTGGCATTTCAAGCAGATGGGAATGCCAATCCGTAAGCAGGCCAAAGAAGACGGGGTACACGGCCTTTGTGAAAAAGCCTGAAACGAATCGTAAAATGTCGTAGTTCGCAACCAAGTAAACCAGCCGATTCACGTGAACTTCGTGGCTCATGCCAGCGGCTATTGCTCGGTAGCATCTTGCTGCCTTCGGGGTTCGTTCGTACTCGAGTGCAAACCTGCGCTCCCCAATATCTGTGCGAATGGTCACAATTGCGTCGTAGTCCTTTGCAAAGCCGAACGCGGTGAGCTCATTCTGCGACCGGATCTCCATCGATCCCATCCAGCGCACCAGCAACCCGGCGCGCAACGCGCTGAGGTGGATGTCGTTCAGTCCGATGGCGTGCAAAACGTTTCTGTTCGACTTCTCCCTGCCCGTTCCTCCGCACCCAACCAGGCAGTACTCGCCCATGCTCTGCAGCAACGTTGCTGCGCTGCTTGCGACCGAATACACAGCATCCCCGGTTCCGGCCGCGAGTGTCTGCCGCAGCACAAGACCGCGGTCGACTAATCTTCTCATCCTCCAGTGGAACGAGTTCCGACTCCGCTCATAGTGGTCAAGTTGGGTGAACTCGAACAATTGAGAGTGGGTCACGAATTCCGAGCGCAAGATTTGGCGCAAGAGTGGCAGGTCGCGCGATTGGTTGAGTTGAATAGAGCCTTTCGGGTACCGCATTGCCCACCGTACTTTATGCAGACTCCAACTGAAGCCGCCCACTCCAGGGCCAAGAGATGAAGGGCTTGAGGACGAACTTGCCGAGATCCGTGCGCAACCAACTGTCGAGTGGCATCAAGAGCATGGCCTCCTGTTTGTCCCGGCATTCGCTGAAGGAGATCAGGAGCGTGCCCTCGGATCTCCATGATGGCGACCCAACGTCGAGGTGTCCGACCTCGGAGGAACGGACAACAACCAGGAAGTAGTCAGGTTGCTGCGGCGTCTGGAGCATGCGCTTGAAGAGTACTTTATTCTGCCCCTGCCATACGCATGGCTCCGCGCACTCGAAGACGCTATTGATCATTCCCAGCGGATGATTCGGGTCGAAGCCTCCGACGCCATTGAATCGCACATGACCGACAATCCGGGACCGGGTCCGGATCTGCCCACCGACGGGAACTCCTGTTGTATTGAAATATGCCGCGCGCGCAAAGCGCCTCGGATCGCTCTGGTCCTTTCCAAAGCGCCGGCGCCAAACACTCCCAAAGCCTGTCACGGTAACGAACATTGCTGTCATGCTCCCTTCAGGCGCTTGTTCTTCTGCCGTTCGGTATACAACTCTTCCTGCAGCCGGTTGATCTGACCGACAAACCTGGCGCCATCTCCATTGGGGCTGGTTGACACCGGTTCCGCGGCGCCGCTGCTTGTGTCTCGCGGCCCATTTACCTTCTTTGATAAAACGTCGAGTCGTATGGAAAGGTCGGCAACGATAAGCGATTTCTGTCGGAGCTCTTCCTGAAGCTTGTTGCGGTCCTGCGTCGTGGCTTCGAGCTGACTCGCGACGCGCTGGAGTTCCCCTTTCAGACTATCGGTCTGCGTCTCACCCCAGCCGGGCCTCGCGTCTCCTGTCTCCGAGGCCTCAATGGCGTGGTTGCACTGCTCGATATGCTGGTTATATTTCTCGATGGCCTCCGTTGCCGCCTGACGGGATAAGAGATCGTGGCTGTAGACGTCGGCCATCATCTCCGCGGTGACTCGCATGCTGCGGCGGTGGTCCAGATACAATTTGGTGTAGGCAGCCATCATGAGCAGCATCCCCGCCGTCACTGACACGCTGTACCAAAAGTACGGTTCCTTCGCAGTGGCTTCCAGAAGAGCCTCACGTCGTTTCTCAAGCCAGGCTCCGTAGTCGAAGTTGCCCGGGTTGAATTGCTTCAGCAGGAATTCGTACCATGTGTCCCCGCCATTGTGCGGTTGCCGTGGGCTCTGACCAGAGACACGAGGAGCGGCAAAGAAAAGGACAATTATCAACAGGCCGCTGAAGGTTGCTGGTTTCATTCTCCCCATGCTCAGTGCATGCGCCTCACATGTCGTGTGTCCGTCAATTCCGCACTCTTGAAACGAAGATTCGCACCGATGGATGCAGCGCGGGACTGCTTCAGTCTCGGATAAAGTGCAGGCTCAAAGTGAGGCACTCGAATGTCAGTTGGAGGACGGACATGCAGGTGGGTGTGCAGCGTTCCGCGCGTGTCATCGGTCATCAGAATCTCCATTTGACCTTTCGGGAGATTCTTGATGTGCTCATCGAGCGCGCGGGTTTCCGTGGCTTGGACATCAACCGCCCGGCCAGTCTCCTCATATCTTTCGAGCCCGAAGAACTTCCACCGCTCCATGGACAGATTGCGCCGCGTGACGCGATGTTCCGCCGAGGCCCGCAGAAAATAGCGAGCCGTTTCCTCATCGCGCGTTCGCAGCGTCATTGTTGTGTTCGGGGCGGAGGCTACATCCTCTTTGAACCCGCGTCCTACGTGCATGAGCTGGGGGAGACTTTGCATGGAGAAAAGAAACGCCGTATTGGTACCTCGCGCGGTCTGCAGGATCTGCGGAAAGTTCCGGTATCCAAATGGCGCGAATTCGTCGAGCACGACGCTGAAGAGCGGCCGGTTCGTCATGCGTCGCTGCTCGCCACTTTCATATCTCTTGCCGACAACCAGCTGTAAGTTTTGCAAGAGCATTTTTCCTAGGGCGCGCACCGGCTCCGTGTTCTTGTTCACGTTCAACGTCACGAACAGGATCAGTTCCTGCTCGATTACTTCGTCGAATGAAAGCAAGTCTTCATACGGGCCGGTGATGATGCTCAGTTCGTCGTCGAGAAACGTCATACACTCGTTCAGCAATCCCTGGATCTTCGGCACACGCTCCCGGTCCTGGAATGACTGGTACAAATTCTTCACGGACATTTCAAAGTTCAGCTTTCGTTGGGTGCTGATGCTCGTGTCCTGCTCTAGGCGGCGCCAGGCTTTTGTCACTTGCGCCCGCAGCACCTGTTCATCGATCGCCATGACCAGTACGTCATAGAAGTTGAATTTCAGTCCCGTGTAGGCGAGGACGCGGACGATGTCCGCGAGATAATTCAACTGGTGCTTGCCGAAGAATTCGTCGTGTAGGTTGAAGGATCCGAACACCATATTGACCACCGGCATGTAGTTGTCATCGCTACAGTGAAACGGGTTGTAGCGCACCGAGACGTTTGGACGGCTCGGGTTAATAACGCGTAATTGGCCTAGTCGACCTGCGCGGTGGATGTGCGGGAGGAGACTGTAGAAGAACTCCATATCGGCTTTGCCATCGAGAATGATCATGGGAATGCGGTGCTGATCTTCCGGAGGGCCAACGACCCGAAACAGATCCTGCGTAATGATGTTGCGCAGCAGCGTCGTCTTTCCTGATCCGGTCATGCCCAGAACAATTGCTTGCATCACGCGAACCCGGTCGGGCCAGAGCCAGGGACTCCCGTATGCGTCGTAGCCAAGCACAACCGCACTTTGGTTCCACGCATGCCGGGTTGCCCGTTCATCCCGGCTCGCACGCACAACCAGTGGTGGATGCGGCCACTGCCTTTCCCGCCGCGAGCGTTTCGTCAACAACAGGTATGCGGTCGAGTAGAGCGCGGTCATCACGATTGCGAGATAGCAGGCCAATTCTGCGATTTGCCGGCCCGTCATGTGGTACCGCTCGCGCGCCAAGTACCAGGCGAACCAGCCGCCAGCGAGTACGAACGCTGCGATGACAATCTCGTAGGTTTCTACAAGAGGGGAATGTTCACGCGGCGCTGAATACGCAGAGTTCATGACTCGATGACCGCGTTCTTGTGTCCAACAGGTTGTGGCCGCGGCGCAGTTGGCGATGGTTCGCGTCTTGCTTGCTCGACACGCGACTTCGACTGAAGCACAGTCGTTATTGTCGATCGCGCTGGAGTCAACAAAGATCCAATGATGTTGATCGCGAGGGTGACAAAATACGCGATGGCGAGGGAGACCTGAAACGCCGAATCCGTGTCTAAGGCTCCGCCGAGGTGAAACGTCTTTCCGATGCAGTAGAGGTTGAAGAACGCAAGAACGACCAACCCCAGCGTGAGAAAATCCGGGATGAGCACCGCGATCGCCTCGAATAGTCTGACGAAGAAACCCATCGAGTCACCGCCATTAACGTGCGAAATTGAAATAGCAGAAGCAGCCTAGGAAGGTGCCAAATAGGATCGCGCCAAGCAAGAATCCAGTTTTCGGTTTCCGTCGTGCCCTTACGTCGAATGGGTTCCGGGGCTCGAGAATCATGTCTCTTATTGCATTCCTGAGACCGATGTCGTGCCGCTGTACCAAGGACTCTTTGACCCAAGCGTGAACCTCACAGGGTGCCACAGGCGGCGGCATCTCAAAGCACCAGCGTGGCGTTAATCGGCCCCTTGGGACTTCCAAGGAATGTAAATCGAAGCACCGTCGGCTTCGCGTGCATCGCAGGCAGCTTGATCGCCACAATTCCAGTCGTTTCCTGGCCCGGCTCGATTTGCGCGGAGCGAATTTCGCCCTTTGCCACCTCGATAGGCGTCTCGCCACTGCACTTCAAACGTGCCGCAGCGTCTGGGCTCAATTGAGAGTTGGAAAGAGGGTAGAGCGACTCGCGGAACCATGGCGCATTGAGTGCAACCACCTGTGGTGCCCCTGGCACGTAGGCTTTTGGGGACTGGTTCCGAATCGTGTACCGGATGAAAACCTGCCCATCGTGCTCGAGCAAATCCGTCAGGTAAACGGCAACTCGATTCTTCTCGGGAATCGACCCGTACAAACGGACTGGCTTGGCTTCGAGTAACACTTCCGCAGGCGAAGGATCACTGGGTTTGCCCGACCGATTCACAGAAAGAGCGGCTGCTGGTGGGTCGGCAACAGTCTGGTCAATCGCGAAGTCCATTTGCGGCACAGATCCCGCAGGGTCGAGTTCGTAATTGAAGCGACCGGACGCCGTCCACACAAACAGATTCGTCGCCACATTTGGCTCTGTCGGTTGGATAAAAACTTTGTTCTCGCGCCACTCCACTTTGAACACGGGGCTACCCACCGCGACCGTGCTGACCGGCTCATTCATCTCGAGAACCGTCAGGTGGTTTAACGCGGTTTGAAGGTGGAGGATCAGTCCGCGATCTGGCTTCTGCACTTCCACTTTTTGTCCCCAGGCAGGCCACGCGAGGGCTGTAACTACAAGAAAAGAAAGCCAAATCTTGTTCACTTCCGCTTCTCCTATCCTTTATATATACGGGGTGCCCAGGAGGCCCTGTGATTGAGCCTCCTGGACGGTTGTTGGTTTACGATGGAGTTTCTGCTTGCGCTGAAGTCGTGCGGCTGTCATCTGGCGACTCGCACAAGTTCCTGGTTGGGCGTTTTACGGTGGCATGCTGGCGAATGTCGTTGAACACCAGCTTGCCGTCACGGATCGTGCCAGACCCGTAGCGCATCGGGAATGGCTGCACGCGATCGACAACCTTTCCGTCCACAAGCACTTCTCCCTTCTTCAATATCTGAAGGAGGAAAATCTTGCGCTCATGAGTGCTGCCGTCTCCGTTGGGGAATTGTTCAACGAGAAAGACGCGACCTTCTTCGTCAAACTCGATTTCACCGTCCACGAGATCGGGAACGAAGACTTGCACAGGGGTGCTGCCGGTCTCCTCCGCAATCTTGTCGATGATTTCCTGTGGGAAAGCATGAAACAGGAGCGAGCCGTTTCCTTTCCCCGCACAGATGACTGCGTGCAGGGACTGGCACCAGCCGCGCCGGTTCTGCTTCTTTCCGTCTCCCCAAGCTCGAACGATCGACCGCAAGGCCTGAAATTCCTCGCGAGACCGCTCCTTGTAAGCGTGGACGGCACTTCGGGCGGCGTTGCGCCGGGTGCGTGCTTCGTTCCTGGTTGCCTGGTCGTTCCGGTTGGCCTGGTATTCAGCCTCGGCTTTCGCCAGAGCTTCATCCAAAGCCTGTTTTTCCTTGATGAGTTTTCCGACTTCCTCGGCATAGATGCGGTTGACCAACCGGCACTCCTGGGACATTTCTCGCGTGAAATGCTCGTTGGTAATCAGCCCGTGGAAGTCGGCGATCGGCAATTTCGCGGAAAAGAAGTCTTCGACTTCCTTTCTCGCGAGGTTATAGAGGTACCCGATCTTGTCGGTGGGCAGAACTTCAACATGCACCGGCATGTCGCTGACGCGCTCCTTGTCCTTCAATTGCAGCCAGGGCGCGAGTGGTACCTTCTGGCGGATCTCGGCGATGAGCTGCTGGTTCACCTCCGTGCCCCACTTCAGGCTGTCCAAGGCGTGTTGCAGTTCATCCACGAGTTGGTAGGCCTCTCCTCGAAAACCAGCGGCGTAACAAGAGGTTTTCAGGTCGGTGATTGAGCCAATCTGATTTCCTTTCGCCTGATTCGCCACCAGTGCGAGGTTCCACCAAGGACTCTGCTTTTTTGTCCGTTTGGATTTCGCCTTCTCATGCCGATCCTGGTGTGCGAAACGGCTTTCCACAAAGCGAGGGAAACGATCGCCTTCAACCACGGCTACAAGGTCGAAGTCGAAGTCTCCTCCGTTCTTGGCAGCTGTTTCACTGTGTAGGGTGAATGCACCGTCGAGTCTGATCTGTTTCTCCACCAAGTCCACGACTACTTCGCTGCCCATCGAGCAACCGTTTTGCTCTTCGATGACTTGCGTCACGAGGGCGACCGCCTCTTCGGTGGACAGCCGCGTATAAGGAAGCAAGTCTTCGAACATGCGGATGGGGTAGCGGACAACCAAACCTTTCGGGCACGGAACCGAACTGATCGCCTGGTCCTGAGGCAGCCAGTCGGAGGCGGCGACGACCTGCCCTTGATACAGACTGAGGAAGCCGTCGTCGGCAAGGGCAAAGCCGGGGATCTTGAACCCACCCGCGGTGCAAAGCTTGAATGCCCACTTCGCCAGCAGGCGGTTCAATGCGTTGTTGATGTAAGGGTGTTTGATGAGGTAGCCACTCGAATCCACCTTGAGCACAGCCTCAACAACGGTGTGCTCGAATGAGGTGTATTCCGAATCGTTCACCTCTTCCCATGGAGCTTGTGCGTGAGACGTGCCCAGGAGTTCGATGACTTCATCGTAGTTGCCGTCCTCGCAAGCCGTCCGCAATTTGCGAGCCTGTTCCATGGCAAACGGTGCGATTTCGAGCTGGATGGAGTCCCACGGCGCGTGTTCGATAAGCGTGTAACTGCTATGGAGATCGAGTGTCCTCGAAACCTCCCGGATGCCGAATACCACCGGTCCCCGGTAAGCCCTGACCTCGATCTTCGGCCGTCGCCAGTGGAGAAAGTCCAAGAATCGCGTGGATTGTTTGTACTCTGGTTTCACACAGGACTCCGGCAAGATGATGTCCGCCCCCAGCTTCTCGGCGACATCGTCCGCCATCACCTTGCATGCTCCCTTGGCCTGAGTATTTTCGAATGCCAGCCGGAACTGATAGAGACGGTGTCCGGGCAAATGAAACCGCTCGAACACCGACCGCGAGATCCAACCCCGGCAGTCATTCGTGCCTAATGTGCGGTCCTTCACAACCATCACTCTGGCGTCGGGTAACTGGATTCGCTGCTTGCACGGCGAGACCAGGATCCCGAAATAGGTGATGGCTGCTTCGGGCCATTTACGGAAACGCTCCGCAATCGCCGACTCGTAGCGCTCGTCCACGGCGTAGAACTTGCCACTCTTTGCCGAGGCGCTTGCTCCTATGAGCCGGAACCGCACGCCATCCAGATCGAAACACCTCATGGATTTCTGAACTTCGTTCTCCTGGTGATCTTCGAGCTTTCCGGGTGGGACATTGAGCCGTGCGACGCGAATGCCGGGATAGAGACCCTGGAGGAGTGTATTTTCGAGCTGCTCCTCTCGGGCCAATCTCGGCAGTCGTTTCTTCATTTGTCCCATCTCGTTGATGTCGAGCGTAATCACGGGCATCCCATTGCTTATTTCCGTCGGCATTTCGTCCTCCTTATTTCCGTCCGGCAAAGAATAGACAAGGAGGCCGTTGCCGCCGGTCTCTTCGCTGTTCTGAGCCGAAAACGAGGTAAGGTTTCCGGCCAGGTTCGCGAAGAACCGGACCAGTTCGGTTGTTTATGGGCAGTTGAACGCTTTCACTTCTTCGTTGCTGCCCTTCTTTCTCCTTTGTTTGCTCGGCAAAAACAAACCAGGAGTTTGCTGACTCGCTCTTGTGAGCCCGACCGGCCACACGTCGAGCGAGCCAAGCACTTATCCACAATCTTTGGAGCTTGTGGACAGCTCTCGACAGACCAACTTCAGTCTGTAAAGAAACCCTGTTTATCCCGCCTTGGGCGCGCTGCGAACGGCTTCTCGCCCTAGTTGCGGCTTCTTACCCGAGAAATCCGCAACGCCACGCCACTCGGAAACCACGAAGTAACTCAGGCCAGTCTTGAGTGACTCCACCATCGCCTCCGGTTCGCCCCCAAATTCCTTACTGAATTCCGGAACGCCGTGATTTCCTCCTGGTTTGGCAAGAAAGAAGCGCTGCCCCTCCACTCCGTTCGCCTGCCCAGCTCGCATTTTGCGAGTTCCACGCAAGGAAGTGACCGCTTCCGGGCCTTTCCCTTGTCCAACTGCTTCTGTCGCACCTGCCGCCACCATCGAGACCTCCTTTTATCGATTCCCGTCGCCTCCAGGTGCATATTTCCCGGCGGCAAATCATTTACGGCCTGTCCTTATCGAGCGCGCTCTTTTGCAGCAGTCCGGCCTCTCGCTCGCCGACCATCTGTTGCTCGCCGTACTCGGCCACGAGAAGTCCGCTCGGATTTGTCTCCGAGCGTGCCGTTTCGACGAGGCGCACGTTATATCGCCCAACGATTTGATCCGTCGCCTCGGTTGCGTTTTTCACACGGTGAACTTCCTTCACGCCGAAGACGGTGTAGGTCCACGGCGTCCCCTTAACGTGTTCCATCGAGCGGACCTCAAAGTCCGAAATCATGTGATCGTTCTTAATCTTGCCCACGGTATCCTCGTCCCGAAGTTTGTTCATGGAATAGACCCGCAGGTTTGCGGTCATCATGTTCAAAGCCTCGGCAAGGTTTCTGTCCACCGAGTCCGGCGTGTAAGCAAGGTATCGACGGAGGAATTGGCGGACGACGGCCCGGCCTTCGAGGTCTGTAGGGGCAACGGCAGCGGAGGGATCCGCAGACGAGGTGTCCGCGGATAGGCTGAACGTTGCCACCTTACCGGCACGGGGCCCGCCGATCACCAAAGCGTTTCCATCCTTATCCACACGGATCACAGTGGGTGGCTGTATGCGGACATACATCGCGAAGCCCAAGGAGCTCATCGCAAGCACGCCGAAGATCATTGCCACGAGCATGGCGCGGTTCGCGTAGGCACGGAGCATGCCGTCGTGCTCGTAATACTTCGTGTAATGAGTGATTTCTGGACGCTCCGACATTCGATCCGTCGTTCTCATCTGCTATTCCCCTCCTCTCAGTCCCCTATAAGCCGACCCAAGCGAGTGGCCGACGTACCACGCCATGGCGCGTGGAATGTTGAACCCGCGATATTGGCCGGGTCTCGAGGAAGAACGCGTTGCCGAGACAGAGGAAGGCGCAGGAGATGCTGTTGTAGTCGCGGACGAAGCATCGCTGCTTTCGCCGCCCGCTACAGCAGCACTAACTCCATTCATCGAGCTACCCGATGGCGGTGTTGGTGACATCGATGTGGACGCAATGGCCGCAGCCGCAGGGCCGCCAACTGGAGACACACTTGCGTCAGCTGCAAGAGGCGCGGACGACGCAGTTCCTAGTCCAGCCAGTGGCGGAGGAGGCGGTGCCGCTCCTCCCCCGGCTGCATGAGAAGCGAGCGCACCCTCTCCAGCGCTGCTGAATGACCCGGCTGCGAACCCGGCGACGGTGCTGGCAGTTGTCGTGATGGCGCTGACGATCGTCATCATCGTGCTGCCCACGTCGCCACGAACGATGCGGCTGGCAATGAACGGAATCAAAGCGATCGAGAGCGAAAAAATACTTGCGGTGAGGGCCAGGAGTATCATTTGACTCGAACCAACGAAGCTGTTCAGAACTCCGTTCGCGTTGAGGACGGCGTTTATGCTTGAGAGATTCACCGCAGACATCAGGACTTGCAGGATTGCGTAAATGAGCCCCCACGCCTGAAAGGTCATGAGGTTCACGAGGTAGGTGCGTGACAACTGGCCGAGTCCACGCGCCGGCAACAACGCCAAGACGAAAGGACCTGTTACGTAGAGAACCGACCCGTACATCGCATAAAATATGGTGAAGATGAGATAGCAAACAGGAAATAGAACGAACGCGCACAGGATCAGGAGCAGGCTAATAACTCCGGAAGCCAGGCCGGTCACAAGATTCCACAGAGATGTATTCCCATTCGTCTGCCAATACTGGGCCAACTGGTTCATCCAATTCGCGAAGAGGTCTCCGACGCCCGTCGAGTTGTAAATGAAGTTGGCGACGGAATTGAACATTCCGTTGACGTCGCGAAAGACCGCGCCGTAGTTGGCGAATACCAGTCCCAGGATCAGATACTTGACTCCTGAAATTGCAAGCATCCGGACATCTCCCCCTGAGGCGAATGCCTGGTACGCGCTGTAAAGAAAACTAAGGAGAAGAATCGTCCCGGCAACACCCAACACGGCGGCCGTAACGTTCGCGGTGTCGATTCCGTTCAGCGCTGTTTGGAGGAGTTGCTGAAAATAAAACACGGCTCATTGCCTCTTCAGGAGGTTGTAAATCTGCTGCTGTACAGCGGCGGCATTGGCAGCGCCGTTTTTTACATTTGCGCTTGCATTGGCGAGGTCGATGGCGCGCACGCGCATCAGGTCAGCGGTCGCGGACTGTGTGTACGCATTGGCCCGGACCAGCCATGCGTCGGCCTGCGCTTCCAGGATCGGTGCGCTCCCAGGTGCAGCCGTCTGAATGCTCTGGTTAATCTGGTCGGCCGCCTGTAGTTCTAGGTCCGCCAGGGAATCGATTTCAATGGCTCTCTTCATTGCGGCTTGCGCCGCAGCATCCGTCATATCGATCATGTCGCGTGTTTGCGGTGAAGCTGTAGTCGCGTTCGGCACCGTACCGTAAACAGCCGTGTACTGCGCGCCGGTCTGGGCGATTTGGTTTGGATCACGCGAGAGGAGGTTCTGCTCAAACTGCTGCGTTGCCGGCAGGGTCGCGCTATTCACGGGAATACGCATCACACCTTGGATCTGGTTGAAGATGCCCTGAACGTTCCCTACCAGCGAACGGGCCTGATTGATCAGATTCTGCGGCCACACGACGGATT
>DASSXG010000036.1:0-3436 GCA_035704085.1 Candidatus Acidiferrum sp.
TTCTCCACCTACGCCACCTGGTGGATTCGCCAGGCCATCACACGCGCCATCGCCGACCAGGCGCGCACCATCCGTGTTCCCGTTCACATGATCGAGGTCATCAACAAGCTCGCTAAGTGCGTCCGCCGACTCGTGCAGGAACTTGGCCGCGAGCCCACCTCGGAAGAGCTGGCCCAGCGGATGGACATGAGCGTCGAAAAAGTGCGCCACGCTCGCAAGATCGCGCAGACGCCTATTTCTTTCGAGACTCCTATCGGCGAAGAGGAAGACACTCACCTGGGCGATTTCATCGAAGACAAGGCCGTGGTCTCGCCATCGGATGCGGCCATCAGGGTAAGCCTGAAGGAGACGATGGCCTCCATGCTGAAGAAGCTCAATGCCCGCGAAGAACGCATCATCCGGATGCGTTTTGGGTTTGAGGACGACAATCCGCGCACCCTCGAAGAAGTCGGCGAGGTATTCGCCGTCACGCGTGAGCGCATTCGCCAGATTGAGGCCAAGGCCCTGCGCAAACTGCGCCACCCATCGCGCTCCAGTCACATCCGCACGTTTCTCGAAGGTTCTTTGTGATGCAGTTTCCTCTATCCAGATTCTGGCCACATCAATTTCAAAGCTGACAAGAGCCTGCTCTGGTGCGGACAAGCCGCGGGCCTGGGCTGAAGCGATGGCTTCACTGCGTCTGCTCTGTGACTGGCTCGGTCGCGACAGACGGCACTGCGGCGTGCAGCCCTGCTCCGAAGCCCTGCCGTATCAGTTTGAGTATCGTGCGTCGATTTTCGAGAATCGTTTTCACCCATGCGAAGCGGCCCATTTGCGGAAAATAAATTCCCCGGAAACAGAGGCGTGCGATAAGGATGTTAATACGATAACCCAGCGGCTTGTGATTGAGCGAATCCACCGCCCTTTCGATTGCCTCCGGACTGTAAGAGTTAGCCCACCCAATTCCTACCTCGTTATGAGCTTCGTCGATGCTCATCTTCAGGGGCGTATGTGCCATAGCAAAAGGTATGAACTCTTGCCAGTGCTTCGGACGCGTGAGCCGCCCAGCGGCTTCCAGCCTTTTGTAGAGCGGTGTCGCAGGCAGTGGCGTCAGCAAGCCAAAGATTGGCAGCCCCGCAGGCCAACTGCGAATTTCCTTCAAAGTTCGCTCTGCGACGCCAAGCGTGTCATTGTCCATACCAAAGATAAAAGACGTGATTGCAAAGACGTTGCGCTGAGCGAGCCGCTCGAGCACCACGGCATACTCGCCCGGCTTGTTGAAGCCTTTTTTTACGGCGGCAAGGTTGGTCGAATCAATGGATTCCATTCCGATGAAGATCCACTTGCCTCCCGCGGCCGCAATCAGATCGACGAGCTCCTCATCGCGCAGCAGATTGGCGCTGATCTGCGCGACCCAATGCACTTGCGCGTTAGCAGCGATGATGTCTCGCAGCAATGATTTTGTGCGCTTTACGTTGATGGCAAAATTGTCGTCGATGAAAAATACGGCTATCTGGCCGCCCTCCTCCCGCGCACGCGCTTTCAGCAGCAATAGTTCATTCACCACGCTTTCATTCGTACGAAAGCGGATGGAGTCGCCAAAAAATCCGGTCACCGTGCAAAACTCGCATCCGTAAGGACAACCGCGCCCGGACTCCACTGGGATAATCCGAAACGTTCCCCAACCAGCGCCCACTCGCTTGAGCAGCGGATGCAATATGCCCGGGAGCAAATTGAATTGGTCCAGCTTGATTTTGTCCCAGGGAATCTCCGGATAGGACTGCAAAGATGGTTTGCGCTCTTGGCCAAAGTCGTCCACTGGCGCGTAGACATCCTTGAGCCTGCCGCGCGCGGCATCTTCCACGATTCTGGGCCATGTCTCATCGGCTTCGCCAAGAGCGACCGCGTCGGCATGGCGCGAGCCGCCATCTCGCCCGAGCGCCTCTTCGGCCATTTCGGTAACGTGAGGGCCGCCCATGACGACCTTTACTCCCGCGGCGCGCACCGCGTCTGCCATGCGGTAAGCTTTGGCGATCATCCTAGTCATCGCACCGATGCCGACCAGCCCGATATTTTGTTCACGCACGTAGCGCGCGATACCTTCTTCATCCATGGGCTGCGCGTTGCCGTCAATCAGCACTACTTCGTGGCCAGGCGGAGTCAGTGCTTGCAGAAGAAACATCCAAAGATGCGGCATGAAGTTGCGGGTTACGCCGTTATCTGGATTGTAGAGTAGGATTTTCATTAAATCCTTTGCAGGTGTAGTTTCCAACCGAATTGAACTTGCGATCCCACAGGGCCTATCCGCGCGAGCACGGTAGCTTTGGAGAATTGTGGGATTACTTGATTTGACGGAACGGTTCGCAGCGCACAGGGGCGGATAAAGACTGGTTCGCGTTGTGGCCAGCTTAACATTCGCGACCTAATTATATGTCCCGGTTCGGGACAACAGAAAAGTCAAGTTCTTGTCGGTATGCACTTTGCCACCGCTGAGGCGCAAGGCTCCATCAGCACATCCCCCGGATGCTTTGCGGACTTATTTTTCCTGGAGCATACGCAACAAAACGAGCCCGGGCCGATGCAGTCTTTCGTAGGCAATGGCGTTTGCCAACCGGTCGTGGGCGGGTGACGGGCTACTCGGAGTGCGACCTGTAAAGCTGCTGAAAATGATTGTCTGGAGAGGAGGAACTCGATCAGTCCGCGCGTCTCATCGCGCGTAGCCTACAAGGCAGAGCGGGGAGGCAACGAACTGTTCTGGAGCCCTTGGACAATGTACCCACGCTCGCAAGAGCGGCACCGAAACCGTGAGGAACGGTGTATCTGCCAGCATGAGGTGGAGCGGGCCTAGGCTTGATCGTATGGTCAGAATATACAAATGCTCATAAGCGTCGTTAGCCCGAAAGAGCCTAACATGCTGCGCGGCTCTTGTTGCAGTGAGCACAGAGGCTTCCGGGTCCTCTGTCATGAGTAAACAACACTGCCGGCGTATAGAGCAGACCTAACCGATCGCGTCATTTCAGCGGAACAGGGTAAGCCCGTAGCGCTCCTCGCAAGGGGAAAGTCCATCGCAAGATGGACCGAAGGCGATGCGGGTAACGGAAATGGGAGCAAGCGAAGGCTGCCTTGCAATCGGGCAGATAGAGGTTGCGTCGCCTCAGGGAGACAATATCACCTCACCGGAAACGGAGCTGACTTCCTATTGGTGCTCAAGCTCGAGACCTCTTGAGGAACCGATGTATGAAGCAAAGCAAATGACGACGGCGCAAGCCGTTGGTGCAGCTTCACACACGCTTGGTGGATTCTCCACCGCCGTGCGAATCGGCAGCAAGCCAGTATCGAGTAGGCCTTATTCGTTTTGAATCAGGCCGCGTCCTCGTTTTTCAAGGGGGCGTTTTTGGGTGCTCGAGCCGGATGACGGGAAACCTTCAAGTCCGGTTCTTAGAGGGCTGGGCGCCAG
>DASSXG010000110.1:0-5809 GCA_035704085.1 Candidatus Acidiferrum sp.
GCGCCCGCGCAAAAGTACCCGTTCGCTCAACGGACCTTTTTCCGTCGTCGATCGCTGTTCCGTGTCCACCCTACTCGCTCAGCCCGTGTCACTTCATCACTTCAGTGTTGCCCACCAACCATCTCTTCGATCATTGTGGACCATGATGAAATATTCGATCTCCCTGCGATTCAGGACTCAGGGAGGCGGGTAGCCTCATCACTCTGCCGATGACTTTTCGCACCATTGCCCGTCTCAGGTATCCCCGCCACAGGCCTCACCGTTGTCTGTTGCATCTGTCCGCGACGACAGAACTCTTGATAATCAATCTCATCTCGCAGCATGATCCACAGCCGGATCCCTAGTTTGCGTGCCACGGCTACGCGCGCCTTCCCCAGACCTTTCTGAATCAATTTGCGGCGGTAGAAACGCTTTAGCTCCGGGTCTCGGCGTGCGGCATGGGCCCCGGCCTCACCCCAGAGGAAGCGCAACAGCGGACTGCCCTGTTTCGTCACTCCACCGAGCCGCTGCCGTTCTCCACTGGAATATTCCCGCGGGATGATCCCCACATAACTGGCCAGGGCCTTGCCATCCACGAACCGCTGCGGATCGCCCAGGAATACGTCGGTGGCCAGCGCTGTGACCGGCCCCACTCCCGGGTGCGTCATCAGCTGTTGTGCTCCGGATCGACGGCCAGCTTGCTCCGCGACTTGTTGGGTCAGTTTCTCGATCTCCGATTCCATCATCTGGTACATCGCCTGCAACGAGCTCCGCCGATAAGCGGTGTGGGGCAACAACGGTAAGAACGCGATCTTCGCTTGCCCGTCGTGGCTCCACAGAGAGCGACCTCGTCGCAATCCATTCGCCAAAGCAATCGCCTGCAGCGCGTTTTGGATGCGTGTTCGCATGCGCACCCACTGATGACGATGCAATAGCAGAGCGCGCAGATCGAGGAGCTCCTTGCTGGGCAGCCAGATGGCCGGAAAGCGATTCTCTGCCAGAAGCTTCCGAATCAAGTCCGCGTCGCGCCGATCATGTTTCTGCTTCCGGGGCTCGGCCGCGCGAATCTTGGCGGGATGGCCGACCCGGCATTCGATCTTGAGCTCCTCCATCAGGTTCAGAAACCAATGCATCGATCCGGTGGCTTCGATACCTACAAGCACTGGCCGCGGAAGCTTGGAATAAAACTCCCGCACCTGGTTGCCTTCGTGCATCAGCGTTAGATTCACCACCTCTCCCGTTTCTGTGTCCAACATCGCCAACGTTTGCTGGCGAGTGTGTAAGTCACATCCTATAATTCTCATCTCGGCCTCCTTCGGTCCGAGCGCTGTTAGGGTGAACACCGAAACAGTTTACTCGGGCCGTCGTGAGGCCGGCCTCGTTATGACATCACTCTGACGTAACGCGATTAGGGAAGGGTTGCCGACCATTCGGGAGTTAGCGGAGCAAGGCGGTAGAGACCGCTTTCAGAACCTGCTTTTTGCAGATCACACGTCGGAATTCCGCTCGAAAGATGCTAAACTTCGGCCACTTGGAAGCTTCCCATGTCAGCCAATTCTGCATCATCAATTGTCCGCTTTGGTAGGTTCGAGGTGAATTTCCAAAGCGGAGAATTGCGCCACGCTGGCCAGAAAGTAAAGCTCCAGGAACAGCCGTTCCAAGTGTTGGCCACTTTGCTTGAACGACCAGGGGAAGTTGTTACCCGAGATGAATTGCGGAGCAGGCTCTGGCCTGAGGATACCTTCGTTGACTTCGATCACGGCCTGAATGCAGCTATCAAGAGGTTGCGCGATGCGCTGGGCGAATCGGCGGACGCTCCAGTGTTCATCGAAACGCTCGCTCGACGTGGATATCGTTTCATCGCTCCAGTCAACGGCTCCTCTTCTCCAAGGGCAGCAGAGATCGAAGCCCCACAACGAAATAAATCAATTTCCTCAACTCGGCGAATCGTAGTCTTCTGCCTCGCGCCCCTTGTAATCGCCGTCGTGTTGTGGACAGCGTGGCGGCGGGTTCCATCGCGGCGCACGGACATCATAGAGCGTAAGCTAACCTCGAATTCATCGGAAAATAGCGTGAGCAGCGCAAGCATCTCTCCCGACGGCAAGTACCTCGCCTACGCGGACAACACAGGTATCTACCTGAAGCAGATTCGCACGGGCGAAACCCACCCCGTACCCTTGCCGCCAAACGTCTCTGCCCACGTGGACGACTGGTTTCCAGATGGCTCGCACTTACTAGTCTCTCGTGAGGAACAGCCTGGGAAGACCAGCTTGTGGAGCATCTCGGTGTTCGGAGGCTCGCCCCGTCCTCTGGCAGAAGATGCTTCGGGAGGATCGGTGTCTCCGGATGGTGCGCGCGTTGCCTTCCGTCGCGTTGATTTGATTTACGACTTCGACAGTTTGCTCGGTCGAGAAGTGTGGGTCATGCGTTCCGACGGAACCGATCCGGTCAAGGTTGCAGCCGATAACGCTGACGGCTCGCATGTGGGAAAGGCTACGTGGTCTCCCGACGGCAAACGAATCGCTTACTTCAGAATAAAATCGGTGTACAACGCGCCGACGCGTTCGGTTGAGGTGAATGAATGGAAGAACGCAAGAGCCGAAACCGTCTTTTCAGACAGCGACTTGACTCCTGCGTTGCATTGGCTGCCCGATGGCCGCCTCGTCTATGCCCTTGCCGGGCACGGGGACTCAAGCCTGTGGATGGTGTCGTTGCAACAATCTGGAAAGATTTCCGGGCCCCCGAAACGCATCGCGCAAGGAAACGGTTGGATTAGGCAAGTTACTGGAAGTGCTGACGGGAAAGCACTTACCTTTTTAAGAGAGAATTGGTCGCCCAGTATTTACATCGGTACGCTGGCAGCGGATGGCACACGTTTGCTGGCAAAGAGGCGGCTGACGCTAGATGAGAGTGATAACACCCCATTTTCCTGGACACCCGACAGCAAGGTAGTCCTGTTTAATTCGGATCGAAACGGTATTTCAGAGATTTTCAAACAGGCCACCGATCAGCCTTTGGCGGAGAATCTGGTGACTGCCGCAGAGCGGCCCTCACAACCCAGAGTGACGCCCGACGGTTCGGAGATCTTATATATTTCCGCTCCCAAGTCTGCCAGTCCGGAGACTCCCTCTTCTATTTTCGCCATTCCCATACGTGGCGGAACGCCTCGCTTGGTCCTCAAGGACCTCGGCATCTGGAACGTGCAGTGTGCGCGATTGCCGTCAACGGTCTGCATGTACAGCATCACAAAGGGGAATACTGTGGAAACGTACCGGTTCGACGTGAGGATCGGGAAAAGTACAGCCCGCCCACAAATCGATCCCGACTGCAATTGGAGCTTGTCTCCCGATGGTTCGCAACGAGCCATAATCCCTTTCGGTCCCAATGGAACTATCCGGCTTCGCTCCACATCCTCGGGCAAAACGCGTGATCTGGTTGTAAAAGGATGGAACGAATTGATGAACATAGATTGGTCCGCGGATGGAAAGAGTCTCCTCGTTACTTGGCATAATCATGAATGGGATAGTGGATTACTGAAGGTTGCACTCGATGGCAAAGTTTCACTCTTGCTCCGTTCCAGCAATTTTATCGGGTTTGCAATCCCATCTCCCGACGGGCGATTCCTGGCCATAGCCGAAGCCAGCGGTACTAAGAATGTGTGGCAGATAGAGAATTTCTGACCGTACCATGCAAAAGACGAATTGTATTCTATCGAACCTCGGGCGTGCTGAGACAAATGCGCAATGCTGCAGCGGGCATTCTTCCGCCAGGCAACCTCTCCGTATCGGCCTGACGCCCGACGAAATTCCATGAACTGTTCCTGCCCGACGCCCTTACCGCGATGAAGCCTTGCCAGGCCGATTGCGAGCGGATCACAGGCAAACCTGAAGTAATCCCAAGGTAAGAGTTTCGCGTGGGCCTGCGGCCCACCCATCCGGATGAAAAACACAACGACCCGCATTCATTGATTCCAAGGAACTTACAAAGTGTTTTTCGACGGAGTTGCCGACATCCATGATAAGTCCGTGTCAAGAGGGCAAATGCTCTCCTGACGCGCTTCGGAGAAGCGCGTGCATAAAATTCTTAGGTGCTTCAGCTCGCGTTCGTGCCTCTCGGCGGTGGTTCCTCTTCGATTGAGAACCAGACAATCCTGAAGTTGGCGAGCGGACGGGGATTCTTCGGTCTGGCTAGGGCCGGGCATAAGTCCGGGAGAAAAGTTGTTTGACATGACGGAAAAAGTCGTTACATTCGGTGCGGTTGCCGCCGGGGCTCGCCGTCGGAGGTTTCGTTTTGGGCCAACCTGGACCGGTTTTATCCAGGTCAGACTAAACAAGAGCTACGTGGACGTTGCGTGCTCGGCGACCACGCGATATTCGCGATTGAGAATTCTGCTGAATGGTCGATGGCGTTGTCCGACTCGGCGATCCACCTTCGTGGCACAAAGCGAATAATCAGGCCTTAATGGCTTGCGCGGGAGGTTCATTATGCGGCTAACCGGATGCGGAGCTATGGTCGCGTTGCTCATAGCGGCGCTGGTAAGCGCTCGGGCCCAGGCGCCTTTGCCACAATCACCAGCGGTTCAGAAGTTGGCGACGACGCTACGAGGCAGCGGTTGCTCGGCAGCGGGAATCGAGACTGGTGATCCTACCAAAGGTCCGTCAATAATCGTGGAGAAATTCGCGCCTGGCTGCGCCATTCCGTGGCACTGGCACACCCCGAATGAGCACGTCATGATGGTGAGCGGTACGTTCCGTTTTGAGATTCAGGGTGAGGCGTCGGTTCAAGTCAACGCCGGAGATTTCGTACTTATTCCCTCGCACCACACCAGTCAGACGACTTGCCTTGGACCAGATCCCTGCATCAACTTTCTCTATACGGATGCACCGGCAGATATGCACTTTGTCGACGAAAATGGTGCGGAAATCTCTTCGGAGCAAGCGCTAAAGAACTACGCGAAAACCCACCCTAAACAGTGATAGCGGGGAACCGGCGTAGTCAGCTACAGCAGTCGCCGCTTGAATGATCTCTTTTTTCTGGCATCGCTGTGCCCATTCTCGCCACAATATTTCTCGGGTTCGCCCGCACCTATTATCTGACTGGTGTGTTTCGCGCTAAGCTGCTCATTCACGTCCCGATACACGCGCTCATCTAAGAGCTCGCAAGGAAGATGCCCATCATCGTTCCACCCGAGTCACGCTAGTGCTGACGGGCTACTGGGAACTTACCGTTTGGAAGAATTGTAATTTCTGGATAGCCAACATTACCGGCCGCAACGCGGTATTCACCTTCCCGATCTGCTATACATGTGGTGATGATACGAGAGTACAAAGGCAGAACCGCAGTGATCACCGGGGCGGCAAGTGGTCTCGGCAGAGCACTCGCCAGAGAGCTGGCAATTCGGAAATGTAATGTCGCGTTGATCGATATCGATTCTTCAGGGCTCGGGAAAGTGAAGGAGGAACTCGCTCAGCTCGGAGCGGTTGTAACGGCTCATTGTGTGGATATCGGTTCCGAGTTCAGTTGACTCGACGTTCCTGCTCAAGAGTCTGTGCTACATCGTAACTTCCTGTTTGCCCGTCATACGTCCGCTACCCAGAGATCATCCGGCGACGACTCGCCCCTTCCCAATGTCTACAATATTTCCGGCTTCCATTCGTCTACAGAAGTGGATGAATCAGACGTCGAACGGCACCTGGGCAATGACCGAGCAAAACCGTCAAATCTCCGCAATCTTTGCGGAGCAGCGATCCCGGCTGCGCAATTTCATCCGCCGTCGCGTGCCTGACCCGCGCGATGCCGAGGACATTTTGCAGGACGCCTTCTACAAGCT
>DASSXG010000016.1:0-172498 GCA_035704085.1 Candidatus Acidiferrum sp.
TGTCGCCCGGAAACTGGTAGCTCTTCAACAGTTCGCGAACTTCGAGTTCCACGAGTTCGAGTAATTCGGCGTCTTCCACCATGTCGCACTTGTTCAGAAACACCACGATCGCCGGCACGCCGACCTGTCGCGCCAGCAGAATGTGTTCCCGCGTCTGCGGCATCGGGCCATCCGTCGCCGCGACGACCAGAATCGCGCCATCCATCTGCGCCGCCCCGGTGATCATGTTCTTGATGTAATCCGCGTGTCCCGGGCAGTCCATGTGCGCGTAATGCCGGTTTGCCGTCTCGTACTCCACGTGCGATACGGCAATCGTGATTCCGCGCTCGCGCTCTTCCGGCGCGTTGTCAATCGAATCAAACGCGCGGAACTGCACCTTAGGATTGTGCTTCGAGAGCACCTTGGTGATGGCCGCGGTCAACGTCGTCTTGCCATGGTCAATGTGACCGATGGTTCCGATGTTTACGTGCGGCTTACTGCGCTCGAATTTCTCCTTCGCCATTTCGTCCTCTGCTCCTCAGTCAAAGTCTTTCAAATACATTTACTGTTTGCTGCTGACCGCAAATACCCATTTTTACCTGGCCGCCTTGCCGGTGGCCTTCTCGATGACTTCCTGCGAGATTGAGCTGGGCGCTTCGGCATAATGCGAAAAATGCATGGTGAACGTGGCGCGGCCCTGTGTACGGCTGCGCAAGTCCGTGGCGTAGCCGAACATCTGCGAGAGCGGCACTTCTACGCGAATGACGTTGCTGCCGGCGCGGTTCTCCGTGCCTTGAATCGCCGAACGCCGCGCGTTCAAGTCGCCAAACACCGCCGCCATATATTCCTCGGGCACCACAACTTCCACCTTCATGATCGGTTCGAGGAGCACCGGCTTGGCCCGCGAGCAGGCTTCCTTGAACGCCATGGAGCCCGCGATTTTGAAAGCCATTTCGTTGCTGTCGACGTCGTGGTAGCTGCCGTCGACCAGCACCGCCGCGACATCCACCATCGGAAATCCGGCAAGAATTCCGTTATCCAGCGCCTCGCGGATGCCCGCTTCCACTGGGGCGATGAACTCGCGCGGAATGGATCCGCCGACGATTTTGTCGATGAACAGAAACCGGTGTTCTTTGTCGAACTTCCATTTTCCAGCGGATCCGCCGCCCACCACTTGCTTGGCAAGCGCGTCCAGATCGTCCGTGGACATTTCCTTCATGCTTTCGTGGTTGGAACTCGGTATGGGATGCAGCTCGATCTTGCAATGGCCGTACTGGCCTTTGCCGCCGGTCTGCTTGATGTATTTGCCTTCGGCGATGGCATTCTTGCGGATCGTCTCGCGATAGGCGACCTGCGGACGGCCGACATTAGCCTGCACGTTGTATTCGCGCAGCATGCGGTCCACGATGATTTCCAGGTGCAACTCGCCCATGCCGGAAATCAGCGTCTGGCCGGTGTCCGGTTCGGTGGAAACGCGGAACGTCGGATCTTCCTGCGCGAGCCGTTGCATGGCAACGCTCAATTTGTCCTGATCCGCTTTGGTTTTTGGCTCGATGGCCACGGAAATCACGGGAGTCGGAAATTCGATGGACTCGAGAATGATCGGCTTGTTTTCGTCGCACAGCGTGTCGCCCGTGTTCACGTTTTTCAAACCCACGCAAGCGCAGATGTCGCCGGCATACACTTCTTCGATTTCTTCGCGCTTGTTGGCATGCATTTGCAGCAAGCGGCTGATGCGTTCGCGCGAGCCCTTGCCCGAATTCAATACGTAGCTTCCCGACTTCAGGACGCCCGAATACACGCGAATGTAGGTCACGTGGCCAACGAACGGGTCGGACATGATCTTGAATGCCAATGCCGCAAAGGGTTGATCATCTCGCGCAAGGCGAAGTTCGGTTTCGTCACTCTGCGGATTCGTGCCTTCGACGGGAGGAACATCCACCGGAGAAGGCAAATAATCCACCACGGCATCGAGCAGCGGCTGAATGCCTTTGTTCTTGAACGCAGAACCCGCTAGCACCGGAACGATTTTCAGATTGAGAGTCGATTTCCGGATGGATTTGCGCATCTCTTCCACGGAGAGAGCGACGCCGTTCAGATATTTGTCGATGAGTTCGTCGTCGTGCTCGGCAACATATTCAATCACCTTGTTGCGGTGCTCATCGTAAAACTTCTTGTCGATGGCCGAGCCTTTGAGAGCAGCGGCCACGTCCGGCCGCGAATCCACGAAGGCCTTGTCCCAGAGCTTTGCCACTTCGAAAATCTCGAATTTCGCGCCGAGCGTTTCTTCCAGCCAAACAATTACCTTTTCTTCGAGAAAATCGATAATCCCGATGAAATTGTCTTCGCGGCCGAGGGGAAACTGGAGAGGAACGGGGTGGGCCCCGAGGCGCTTGCGGATCGTGTTGATGACGTGATCAAAATCCGCGCCCATGCGGTCCATCTTATTGACGAAACAGATGCGCGGAACGCGATACTTGTCCGCCTGGCGCCACACGGTTTCCGATTGCGGCTGCACGCCCGCGACGGAGTCGAACACGCAGACCGCACCATCCAGCACGCGGAGCGAACGCTCGACTTCCACGGTAAAGTCCACGTGGCCCGGCGTATCAATGATATTGACGCGGTATTTCTTGTTGAAGCGGTCCCATGCCGCGGTGGTCGCCGCGCTCGTGATAGTGATGCCGCGCTCGCGCTCCTGCTCCATCCAATCCATTGTGGCTGTGCCTTCATCCACCGAACCGATCTTGTAGGTCACACCCGTATAGAACAGGATGCGCTCCGTCGACGTCGTCTTTCCGGCGTCAATGTGCGCCATGATCCCGATGTTGCGCGTGTCTTCGAGTTTGAATGCCCGGGGCATAATCTTTATCTAAGAGATCCTTTAGTTTATGAAACGGCTACCAGCGGTAATGCGCGAACGCCTTGTTCGCCTCCGCCATGCGGTGCACGTCTTCCTTCTTTTTGATTGCTCCGCCGCGCGCATTCGCGGCGTCAATCAATTCTTGCGCCAGCTTGTCCACCATGGTCTTGCCTGCGCGTTCCCGCGAATACTGCAACAGCCAGCGAATCGCCAGCGACTGCCGCCGGAACGGATTCACTTCCACCGGAACCTGGTAGTTCGCGCCGCCCACGCGCCGCGTTTTCACTTCCAGCACGGGCTTCACGTTCTCCACGGCTTTCTTGAAAATCTTCAGCGCGTCGTCGTTCGTGGTCTTGGCAACCTGGTCCATCGCGCCGTAAAACACGCGCTGCGCCGTGCTCTTCTTGCCTTCCCACATCATCGAGCAGATGAACTTCTCCACCAGATCGCTGTCGTACACCGGATCGGTCGCTTGGCGGCGCCGGAAAACCAGTCCTTTGCGTGGCATTGCTCTCTATCGCTCCTTCAATTCCTGAAAAACCCTTACTTCGCCTGCGCGGCTTTGGGCCGCTTCGCGCCGTACTTCGATCGGCCCTGCTTGCGGTTCTCTACGCCCGCGGCGTCCAGCGTGCCGCGCACGATGTGATACCGCACGCCCGGCAAGTCTTTCACACGGCCGCCGCGCACGAGCACGATGGAGTGCTCCTGCAGGTTGTGGCCGATGCCGGGGATGTAGGTCGTCACTTCGACCGAATTCGTCAGCCGCACGCGCGCCACTTTGCGCAACGCGGAGTTCGGTTTCTTCGGCGTCTGGGTGTACACGCGAATGCACACACCGCGCTTTTCCGGACAGCCCATCAACGCAGGCGACTTCGTCTTTGTGATGATTCCTTCGCGTCCCATCCGTACTAATTGCGAAAACGTCGGCACAGTCGTCCCTCAATCGCGCGCTTGATTTTTTGTCTACACACATCCGATATGGACGCGTGAAGAATTCGCGGCTCCCGCAAGGCGCGCAGACAAATAGGCGCGAGAGCGCAGTCCAGTGCTGAAAGGTCTACTGCGAATCCGGAGAAACAACCAGCAAGAAACTCCGTACGCACTCCAAGAGGCAGAACTATTCTCTTGGCTTCAGTTCGGAGAGGCTTACTCGGCTTTGCGGGGCTGGCGCCCCATTCCGGCCGCTCTTCTGTCCCATTCCGTCTTACTTTGTTCCGGGACTGAAGATATTTCCCTTCCAACGAACGACTCCGGTGAGACTAGAGCCGCCCCACGCAGGGCAAAATCACCCCTGACAAACAAGAGAGTATAAGGAAGAAAAGCCGTGCTGTCAAATCTTGAGATACAGGGCCAGTGGAAAACTTCCTGAAAATAAGGGGTTTGGCCCCATCCTTGCCCCATTTCGCCTAGAATTCCTAACCCGCAGATTGTACTATAAACTGCTCTCAAGAGTTACGGCCCGAGTCATCAACCGTACGCCTGTAATCCACATAAGCCTATCTAAATCAATTGGTTACAAACAGATAAAGCGGGCTGCTTTCCCAGGATGGAGAGCGCCCGCTCACTCGTAGCGCAGGGCCACCAACGGATCCACGTGGGTTGCCCGTCGGGCAGGGATGTAGCAAGCCAGGAGGGCGACAAATGCCAGCAGCAAAGACACTCCCCCGAACGTGACCGGATCATAGGCGCTCACACCAAACAGCAAGCTCGCCAATTGCCGCATGACGACGAGAGCGATGAGAATCCCAAGCACCAGGCCAGCTCCGGCCAGCCGCAGCCCCTGGCCCACCACCAACCGCAATACATCTGCGCTCTTCGCACCCATGGCCATGCGAATCCCGATCTCGCGCGTTTGTTGCGTCACGGAGTAGGACAGAACCCCGTAAACGCCCAGCGCCGCCAGCACAAGCGCCAATCCGCCAAACAGCGACAACAGCGCAGCGCCCATTCGTGGCGCCCAGAGTCCCTGATCCATGATTTCGCCAATGGTCTGCACATTGGTGATCGCCAGATTGTGGTCCAGTGATTGAATCTGCGCACGGACGCCACCAATCACGGACTCGGGCTTCCCCGCCGTGTGCACCTGCAGCGTAACCGCCGGAGAATAATCCTGCACGATCGCCAGGTACGCGAGCGGCACCGGCACTTCTCCAATGTTGTTGACCACCGTGTTCCTGACGACGCCGATTACCTGACGCAAAATCGTGTCGCCGAAGAAATGGAAGCGTTTGCCGACCGCGTCCTGATTCGGCCAAAATTGCTTGGCCATCGCTTCATTGATCACCACGACGGGCGTGGTGTTCTTGCGGTCAGAGTCGTCGAAGATCCGCCCTTTCACCAAAGGAATGCCAAGAGCTTCAAAATAACCGGGTGTGACGTCATCGAGTTGCGTCAACGTCCCACGATACCCGGTGCCTTCGTCCTCTCCCTCTGGAAAAACCGTTCGGGCGAAACCGCCACCGAGAGGAAAGTTCGACGCGATGGTCGCCGACTTTACGCCAGGAGCGGCACTCGCGCGCTCGACCGCGGCGCGAAAGAATTCCTGCGCGCGGCCTTCGTCGTAATGCATCGCGCCGAGATCAAACGCCATCATGAAGAGATTTTTCGCTTCGAATCCCGGGTCCATGCGTTGCGCGTCCCGCATGCTGCGAATAAAAAGCCCGCACCGACCAGCGCAACGAGAGACAACGAAATCTCAGAAACGACCAGCAGGCTTCGCAGGCTGTTGCGGCCCCAGCCGATCGAACCTCCACGCCCGCTCAGCTTGAGCGTTTCTATCAAATTGGGCACAGAGGCTTTTAAGGCCGGCGCAACGCCGAAGAGCACGCCAGTAAGCAGCGAAATTCCCAGCGTGAAAAGCAGCACGTGGGAATCCAGTGACAGGCTAATATCCCCCTCTGCGATGAATGGTGGCCGGAACGACCAAAGCACGGTACGTCCCGCGTACGCAATTAGAATGCCTACGCCACCGCCAAGGAGTGATAGGAGGATGCACTCCGTCAGCATCTGCCGCATGAGCCTAGACCGGCTGGCGCCCAGCGCAGCGCGCAGTCCCATCTCTTTCTCGCGCCGGGCAGCCCGAGCGAGGAGCAGGTTTGCGAGGTTGACGCAGGCGATCAAGAGTACAACGCCCACGACCGTCATCATCAACACGCCTGCAAGCGCTACCTGGTCGTGTTGATTCGCCCCCACAGCGGCATCGGCCAGCGAGGTCAGCGCGACGCTGCGACCTCCATTGTCTTTCGGATATTCGCTCTCCAGCCGTGAAGCAATCGTTTTCAACGAAGCTTCCGCTTGGCCCGCCGTTATTCCCGGCTTTAGCCGGGCAATCGTAAACGTCCCCAGAAATCTCCGGTCATTGAAAAACTCTTTAGCGAATCCCGTGAGTATTTGCGGATACATGCTGTGCGGAATCCAGATTTCTTCCGCTCCGGCAAAAGTGAATGTGCCTTTAAACCCGCGTGGAGCCACCCCGATGACGGTATAGGGCATGGCGTTCAGCGTGAGGCTCTTGCCCGCGATGTTCGGATCGGCGCCCAGCTTGTTGGCCCAAAAACTGTAGCTGACAATCGCCACGTTGTTGCCGCTGGGTTTGGTATCTTCATCGGGCAGGAAAAAACGGCCGAGCGCCGGCTGCAGGCCGAGCACATCAAAATAATTGGCGCTCACCAACTGACCGTTCACTTGCCGCGGTTCGCTCATGCCACTCCAGGCCAATGGTATCGGGATGATGCACGAAATCCCGGAAAGAACCTCGTTCTGCCGCTGGTAGTCCTGAAAGTTGGGGAAGGACATCCCGATCTTTGTTGCATTGGCAAATCCCACTTTGGTTTTTGTGTCAATGGTGTCCACTTCCACCAACTGAGAAATCTCTTTCACGGGCAGCGGATTCAGCAGGATGGCATTGACCACCGTGAAGATGGTCGTGTTCGCGCCGATACCCAGCGCGAGCGAAAGTACAGCGACAGCGCTGAACCCGGGACTCTTCAGCAGCACGCGCGCGCCATGCCGGATGTCTTGCCATAGAGTTTCCATTTTGCCCTCCGGTTTTCAGAAATGCCCTGGGAGCCCAGCTTTTTTATTCCTTGCCATCAGCTCCCAGATCCCCAAACGGCCAAATGTTGAAGGCCTTCAACTCGTCGTACTGATGCTGCGCGCGCAGCATTTTTGCCGTGCGCTCCCGCGGCCACGGAGATGCAAAACGCTCGGGCCGGTCCGCAATCCAGAAAGCGGCCAGCGCCATCAACGTGGCATTCTGGGTCAGCACGTCAGGTTTCTGTGCCTCCAAGGCGTCCGCCGCCGAATGATGCGTAAATTTATATTCCGTCGCGTCCTGATCCATGTTTATGCCGGGCAGCCCGGCAATCGAAAACGGCAGCGTGTCCGTGCCCGACTCCACTTTGTCGTCCACCTTCAATGGCCGGAAATTAGACAGGGCATTCGCGAACGGCTGGAAAGCCGCCACCAAGTCGTCGCGGCCTCCCATTTGAAAACCCTTCACTGGTCCTTGCCCTGCATCCAGCACAAGATTTCCCAGGTGATTCGCCATCTCTGCCTGATGCTGTTTGACGTAAGCAAACGAACCGTCGAGCCCCTGCTCCTCGCCCGTGAACAACACGAAGCGAATCGTGCGCCGCGGCCGCTCGCCGGAACGCTTAATGGCGTCGGCTGCTCCAAGCACCGTCGCCGTTCCCGAGCCGTTGTCAGTCGCTCCTTGCGCCAAATCCCATGAATCCAGATGCCCGCCCACCACTAGAATTTGCTCGGGGTTCTCTCGCCCGCGAATTTCGCCTACGACGTTTGCTGTATCCACCGGACCCGCAGTAAATGTGTTTTGCACGTTAAACCGTACTCGCGGCGTTATGCCCCGTTCCAGGAATCGTTCCAACTGTCCCTGGTCTTCGGCGGTCATGGAGAGGACTGGCACCGCAAAGTCCGCGTTGAATCCCAGAATTCCCGTGTGCGTCAGGTTCATTCCCGCTGACTTGCCTCCGCCCTGGCCACCGATTACTGCCACAACTCCGGCCGGTCCCGCCGCTCTGAGGAAATCGCCAAAGTGCGCGAAGAGCTGCATAAACCCCTTGCTCGGATTGCCTTTCATCACCACCAGCGCGACTTTGCCTCTTAATCGTGAAACGTTCTTGATCTCACTATCGATATCGAAAAGATTCACGGGCACAACGTCGCCCTCCGCTCCGCTCGGCGCTGTGGAACCCGTCCAACCCATCGCATCCACGTGCAGCTTGTGCCGCACTGGTGCCAGCAACTCCGCTTCGGCGGTGCCGCGGGTCCAGCCGCGCCAAATGGTGTACTTCTCTGTATGCACGTTCTCCAGGCCGATAGCTTTCATCTTTGCGGCGCCCCAATCTTCGGCTTTTCTCTCTGCGGGTGTGCCGGTCACGCGCGCTCCAATGTCATCGCTCAATTCCGCCAGGTATTCAAACGCGTGCGAATCCATCATTCCTTCGCCCGCAATCTTCACCAGTGCTGGCTTCGTTCCGTCCTCATCCGGCCCCTTGAACTCCGACCGTTCGTTGGCGCGGAGCGTCAACGTTCCCACCGCCAAGAGTCCCAGTACCGCTGTTGCTAGCTTTGCAAGACCACGATGCATTCGCTCTCTCCTTGCGCCTTCGCGCAGACAAACCCCACCACGCTAATCAGACGCGCCAGCCGCTAAACCGTTTCCTTGAAGATCGGCGCTGACTGTAACTCTTAAGGCCCGGTCCCACTGGATCTCCAACCCAGTCCGCGCCACTGAAACTCCTCTTCCCTTCCTTCTTTACCGCTCCCCATCCCACACCCTACACTCTCTTCGAGGAAAACTTGAGCCTTACCCGGGCCATCCAAATCTGTATGCGCTTCCTAATTGCGCCGTATTTTGTGCTGGCGCTTTGGACGGGCAGCTCCTCCGCACAGGAACCCTCTCAAAAGCCCGCGGAGAAGCCTTCCGAAGTCTCAGCCGAAAAGCCCAGTTCGAAAAGCGCACCTGAAAATCCCGCGCAAATCGAGCTGCTCGAAACGAAGGTCAGATTCGAAGCGAACGGGGACAGTCGCAAAGAAGTTCACGCCCACGTGCGCATCAACAGCGAACTCGGCGTCCGCCAATTCGCGCGTCTGAATTTCGACTTCAACCGCGCCTTCGAATCGATCGAAATCCCACTCGTCCACATCACGCACCCCAGCGGCGGCACCGCTGACATTCTTCCCAGCGCCATCACCGATCAGCCCAATCCCGCGGTCCTTGACGCCCCCGCCTATCACGACGTGCGCGTCAAAAGCGTTCGCATCCTCGGCCTCGAGCCTGGCGACTTCCTTGAATATCGCGTCATCACCACCGTTTCCCATCACCCGCTCGCCCCCGACTTCTGGCTCGACCACTCCTTCGACCGCACCGGAGTGGTCACGCAAGAAATCTTCGAGCTCGAATTACCTGACTCACGTAAGCCAGCAGTTCGCATCAACCCGGCCACTCCCCCTCGATCAATCGAAAAGTCTGCAGAAGGCGATTCTGTCATGGCGACCTATCGCTGGGAAATTGCCGCGACTGCAACAGCTGCTCCCCTCGCAAGCGGCTCAAAGGACTCCTCGGAAGCAGAGCCCGATGTAGTGCTTTCTACGGGCAACTGGTTAATGCTGTCCGGCCATATCGATGGAAGTCTTACGCCAGGGGCTAGACTCTTAGAAAGCATGGGAACCTTAGAAGCATCGTTGAAAGAGGCGTCTCGAAGGCAGCACAAGATAGATCCCGAGGTCGCCGCGAAAGCAGCCGAGCTGACAAGAGCAACTCACACGACCCGTGCAATGGTCGAGGCGTTGTACGACTTTGTCTCCCAGAAGATCGCCACGGTTGATCTGCCGCTCGGCGCAACTGGCTTCGTGGCGAAGCCTGCCAAAGAAATCCTTGCATCCGGTTACGCAACGCAAGAAGACAAGTTCGTCCTCTTCGCCGCACTCGTCGCAGCGGCGAAGCTCGGTGCAGAAGCCGGTCTTACGGGCTACTGCAACGAGAGAGGCTTGCCTCGGCCCACGGTCTTCAAGCATTTGTTGATTCGTTCGGGAGATAGCAAAGGCTACCTCTCCTGGACGGATCCGAGTCTCGAGGTGGCACCCTTTGGTGTTGTACCGGGTAACTCGGGCAATTGCGTTTTCGTGTTGAACCGTGGTTTTCTTTTCCTGAGTTCGGTGGGCCACGAGTGGGAGAAGTTAGAGACGGATCCACCATTCCCGTCGCATCAGCGCGTTTCTATCAATGCGGTCGTAAGCTCGGATGGAGCCTTGAAGTCGAAAGTTCACTACAGCATGCGTGGTCAAAACGAGCTTTTGCTTCGCGTTGCATTTCACCAATCGGCGAAAGAAAAATGGAAAGATGTCGCTCAACTACTTTCCATCTCCGATGGCTTCCGCGGTAAAGTCAGCAGCGTCACCGCGTCCGACCCCTATGCCACGCGCGAGCCTTTTACGGTCGATTACGAAATCACCATGCCGAAATTCGTGGATTGGTCGAAGGAACGTGTCCACATTCCCGCGCTGCTCCCGCAATTGGGCCTACCCGATCCGCCTGGGAAATCCGCTGCCGGTGCGAAGCCCTCACCGATTGAGCTGGGCACACCACTCGAAGTCACAACGAGCATGACGCTCCAACTTCCTCCCGGCACCAAGGTCCAGGCTCCGACGGGCACATCTGTGCAGCGCGATTACGCCACCTTCGCGTCGCAATACTCGGCCAAAGGCCAGGCCCTCACCGCCTCTCGCCACATCAGTTTTCTGCTAAGGCAAATTCCCGGCAATCGCGCAGTGGACTACAATGCCTTCCTTCGGGCGGTTCAAAGCGACGAAGCCGAGGTCTTCACAATCGAGCGCGAAACCCCGCCAACGTCCAACCCCAGGCCCGCACCATCCAAATCCAGAGCAACACCAAGGCCCTAAACGCCAAGACCGTAATAACCCAGCTGCCGGAGGGGAGGATTCGTTTTCAAGCGAAGCACCTCGCCCACTTCCAATTTCAAAACGGCCAAACGCACGCGGCGCACGGAGTCATCCTGAGGTCCGCGCATTTGCGGCCGAAGGATCTCAACCGATGCGTTGCGCTGGATTCAACAATTGAGATCCTTCGGCGCGTAAAAATCCTGCGCCTCAGGATGACAGCTGGTAATTCTCGGGGTGAAAACCAACTACTTCAATTCCAGAATCTCTTTTTCTTTGGCTGCGGACAAATCTTCGATCTTCTTCGTTTCCGCGTGCGTAATCTTCTCCATCTCTTCCAGCGCCCGCTTGTGCTCGTCCTGGCTGATCTTCTTGTCCTTCTCCAGCTTGTCAATCGCTTCTTTGATATCGCGCCGGACGTTGCGCACCGCCGTGCGGTGATTCTCCAGCACTTTATGCAGGTGCTTGACGATCTCTTTGCGGCGTTCTTCTGTAGGCGAAGGCATCGGCACGCGAACCACCTTGCCGTCGTTCGTGGGATTCAGCCCCAGATCCGACGTTCGAATGGCTTTGTCAATCAGCGGCACCACGCTCGGGTCCCACGGGGAAATCACGAGTAGCGTCGGCTCCGGCACCGTTACTGTGCCCAGTTGGTTCACGGGCATAGGCGTCCCGTGGTAATCCACGCGCACGGCATCGAGGATGCCAGCGTTCGCGCGGCCCGTACGCAGCGTCGCCACCTCCTTGCGAAAGTCCTCGACGGCCTTCTCCATTCGCGTTCTTAGCGCAGCCATTGCCTCTTTGGTTGTCCCAATCGTCGTCATATCTTCCTCAGTTCAATTTCTTTTCATTGAATGGCGGGCTGGAGTGAACTGCACGCGGCCCCCGCCGCACATCAGCAAACTTTACGCCGGCGTCACCTTCGACCCCACGCGATCCCCAAGCACCACCCGCCTGATGTTTCCGTGCCGGTTCAGGTTGAACACCACGATCGGCATGCCGTTGTCCATGCACAAGGAAATCGCCGTCGAATCCATCACCTTCAGGTCCTGGTTCAGCACTTCGCGGTACGTGATCGCCGCAAAAAATTTCGCGTCCGGGATCTGCTCCGGGTCCGCGTCGAAAATCCCTTCCACTCGTGTGGCCTTCAGGATTACGTCCGCTTTGATCTCCATCGCCCGCAGCGCCGCCGCCGTGTCCGTCGAAAAATACGGATTCCCTGTGCCCGCGCCGAAAATAACGATGCGCCCCTTTTCCAGGTGCCGGAGCGCGCGCCGCCGGATAAAGGGCTCCGAGACCTCTTTCATTTCGATGGCGCTCAGTACGCGCGTAAACACGCCCTCTTTCTCGAGCGCGTCCTGGAGCGCCAGCGCGTTGATGACCGTCGCCAGCATCCCCATGTAATCGCCGGTGGCCCGGTCAATCTCAAACCCCTTCTGCCGCGCCCCGCGAAAGATATTCCCACCGCCCACCATAATGGCCGTCTGCACGCCCAATTCATGCACGTCTTTCAATTCGCGCGCGATCGCCTGGATCGTCTCGCCATGAATGCCGAATCCTTGCGGCCCCTGAAACGCCTCTCCGGAAAGCTTCAACAGAATTCTGTGATACGCGGGCTCTGCTCTTTTCGCGGCCCTCTTATTGACTGTTTTCTTCGCGGCCATGACTCTCCGATCGCGCCATCTAAAATCCGGTGAATTGTAACAAACTATCTCCGCCCCCGCACATTTGGCGTGCGGTTGCTCCGTGCTCCAAACAAAAAGAGCGTCCCGGTGTGAACCGCGACGCTCTGAAACTTCGTTTCGAAAAAGCCTGCTCTTTATGCGCTGACTGGCGCGGGCACCGGCGCCGTTTCCGATCCCGCTCCGCCGCTCACTTCGCCCACCTTGAACCGCACGAACCGCCGAATGGAAATATTCTCCCCAAGTTTCGCGATTGCCTGGGTGATCATCTCGCCGATCGTTACGCTCTCATCCTTAATGTAGTGCTGTTCGTAGAGGCAATTCTCCTCGTAAAACTTCTCCATCTTTCCGGTGACGATTTTTTCAACCACCGCTTCGGGTTTTCCCGTTGCCAAAGCCTGCGCCCGATAAATCTCGCGCTCTTTTTCGAGCATGTCCGGCGTCACCTCCTCGCGCCGCACGTACCGCGGATCCAGCGCCGCAATGTGCATCGCGATGTCATGCGAAAGCTGCTGGAACGCTTCCGTGCGCGCCACGAAGTCGGACTCGCAGTTGATCTCCACCAGCACGCCGATCTTTCCGCCCGCGTGAATGTAGCTGCCCACCAAGCCCTCGCTGGCTTCGCGCTGCGCCTTCTTCGCCGCGGCCGCCTGGCCCTTCTTCCTGAGAATCTCGATCGCTTTCTCGATAATTCCGTTGGCCTCGACGAGCGCAGATTTGCAGTCGGCGAAGCCGGCCCCGGTCCGTTCTCGCAGTTCTTTCACAAGCTTTGCTGGGATATCCATGGCTGTTTGTTGTGTGCTCATCCTAGTGTCCTTAGCTTATTAAAATCGTGTTACATCCATCGGCAGCTTATAAAACGGCCCGCCCCGATTCACTCGGGACGGGCCTCAAGAAATTCCGACCCGCGCAGTTTGTCTAGTGCGTTTCCTCGTCCGGGGGCACTGTGGCCTCCGCGGCTTCAGCAGGCTCAGCGGGAGTTTCCACGACACCCTCCACGAAGTCGCCTTCTTGCTTTTCGTATTGCTCGTACGCGCTGGTGTCCACATACTCGACGCCATCCACCAACGCCTGGTCTTCCGCCGATTTCTGTTCCGCCACCTGCGACTGCTGGTAAGCGTTGTGACCTTCCAGTACGGATTCCGCAATCTTTGTCGTGAACAATCGGATCGCCCGCAAGGCATCGTCATTTCCTGGGATGATCCAGTCCACCACGTCCGGGTCGCAATTCGTGTCCACTACCGAAACCACTGGCACGCCCATGCGCCGCGCTTCTTTCACGGCAATCTCTTCCGCGTTCGAATCGATCACAAACATGGCGTCCGGCAACTGCGTCATGTTCTCGATGCCTTCGAGGTTCTGAAAGAGGTGCTTCATCTCGCGGTCCAGCCGCGCCTGCTCTTTTTTCGAAAGCTCTTTGATCCGGCCATCTTCGTTCATGGCCTTCAGCAGTTTCAGCCGCTTGATAGACTTCTGTAGTGTCGCCCAATTCGTCAGCGTCCCGCCCAGCCAGCGGTGATTCACGAAAAACGCGCCGCAGCGCTTCGCCTCTTCGGCGACCGCTTCCTGCGCCTGCCTTTTCGTGCCCACAAACAGTACGCTTCTGCCTTGTCCGGAAAGTTCGCTCACGAAGCGGCTCGCTTCGCGGAACATCTTGAGGGTTTTCTGCAGGTCAATGATATGGATGCCGTTGCGTTCGCCGAAAATGTATTCCTTCATCTTCGGGTTCCAGCGCCGCGTCTGGTGACCGAAGTGAACTCCGGCCTCCAGCAACTCTTTCATCGTAATTTCTACTGCCAAGTTACCTCCTAATAGGATAGCTGTTTGCGACTTCGCCCTTTCTTCTTTTGCGTAGCGGCGGGTTTACCTCGCCCTCTTCGCCTCGAAGTGAGCGCCGAAGAACAGCCTCTTGCCGGCTTCCTTGCCGGCCGTGGTCTCAGGGAGCCAGCTTGCGCCGACTCCCTGGAGTTCGTTGTGATTCCGGCCTTCGGAATCATCCAATCGCTGCTGGCCTTATGTCATCCTGAGGCGAACCGATGAAGTTCGCCGAAGGATCTCAACGCTGGCTTCAACCACGCAAGCTAGCCCAGCAAAAACCAATCTACCGCTTCGTAAACTGGAAGCGTTTTCTTGCGCCCTTCTGCCCGTACTTCTTGCGTTCCTTCATCCGTGAGTCGCGCGTCAAAAATCCATTGGTCCGCAACGACGGCCGCAGTTCCGGATTGAACCGCGAAATCGCCCGCGACAATCCCATGCGCACCGCTCCGGCCTGACCGCCCACTCCGCCGCCGTTCGCCGTCACCACCACGTCCACCTGGTCCGCCAGGTTCGTGAACTTCAGAGGCTCCGTCGCGTCATGCTTCCACGCATGATTCGGAAAATACTGCTCCGCCGTCCGGCCGTTCACCGTAAACTTGCCTGACCCCGTGCGCAGGAACACGCGCGCCACCGACTCCTTGCGCCGTCCCGTCCCCAGGAACCATGTTTGTGTGCCCGCTAAGGGCGTACCAGTAGAGCTCAACGTTCCTCCTCAAACCCCATGACGCCGGCAATGCCAGTGTCAAATAAACTCCACGACGATTTGCTCCCTGCTAAGGCACCACTTAGAGTTGACCCCGACCCGATCGGGATCACACTTTCAAGGAACAGCAACGTGCGGAAAAAATCTTTTGTAGCACAGGTTTCAACCTGTGCCCTTCCATGTCCACCTAAACCGCCACAGCCTGCGGCTTCTGCCCCGCGTGCCGCGCCAGTCCTGCCGCATCGCGATACACGCGCAACTTCTTCGCGCGCCGCGCGCGCAGCTTGTTCTTCGGCAGCATCCCGAGAACCGCCTCGCGCACGACCCACTCCGGCTTCGTCTCACGCACCCGCTTAGCCGGCACTTCCTTCAACCCGCCCGGATACCCGCTATGCGAATAATAAACTTTTTGGTCGACCTTGTTTCCTGTCATGCGAATCTTGTCCGCATTAATGACGACTACATGGTCGCCCGAGTCCAGGTACGGCGTAAAGCTCGGCTTGTCTTTGCCGATCAGCATCCGCGCGACCCTGGTCGCCAGCCGCCCCAACACCACGTTCGTCGCGTCCACCACAAACCAGTTCGCGCCCTCTTTCAGGGCTTCCGCTTCCTTACCCTTGGCTACATACGTCCTCATCGCGCTCAGTCACACCTTTCCCTGTAGAGACAAACCTTAATCCTAAAGTACGAAGCCCCTCCTGTCAACGCACTTTCCGGCCCTCCGCGACCCCTGAAACTCTCTACAGTTGATAACTTGTTCTCCGCTCGTGTCCGGTTAGGCCAAACAAACCTTTTCTGCCGACCTCGTACTAGCCAAATTTTACCATTCCCAGCTAAACCCCTTTTGTATAAACTTCCTCCATTGCGGCGTCCCCCCGTGGTCGGTTTGCTATGGCATCACCTGATGTGACAGCCCCAATGCCTGCAAGTTGCTTCCTCAAAGCGAAGCCCATGTCCTCTTGTGTTCGTGTCTGCCTTCCTGCGTTTTTGATTTTTTCTTATGTCGTGATAGATGCCTCGCATTGCTTCGCCCAGGATGTCGCGGAAGCCGCCAAGCAGGAACGCGCCCGCAAACAATCGCAGCAGAAAAAGCCCAAGCACGTTTACACCGACGAAGATCTGAAGCGCGCTCAAATCCTCACGCCGGAAGATCGCGCCGAGCTCCAAGCACAAAGGAATCAGCCAACTCCTCCCGCCCCCAACATCTCTGTCGCCGTCGCTCCTCAGTTGGACGCACCGCCCCTTGCAAGTGACGCCGTCGGATTGAGCGCCATTCCCGGCCTCGACGCGCAGCCTCTTTCTCCCGACGCGCCGCTCGGCGACGTCGCTCGCCATTTCCGTCAACTGAAATTCTCTCAAGCGCTCCAGCGCTCCGCCGACTTCCATCTTCCTTTCCTCGAACCCCCGGTGCTCGGTTCACCCAAGCGGCCGCAACCGTTGCTTTCCCCGCTCCCGATGAGCGAACCGGCTGCGCCTCCTCCCGGCTTCAACGCCGCTTCGCTTTCTCCAATTCTCAAGCCAGCTCCGCCGCGAGTCTCCCCGCTCGCACCTTCGCTGCAACCTACGCGTCCATCGCTCGCGGTTCCAGCACCCTCTCACCCCCGCTTTGCTCCCTCACAAGCGCCCTCTCGAGCGATAGTCAAGCGCTCGCCGTTCGCCCGGCCGCCAGCTTCCGTTTTTGTTTCGCCGCACCACGCGCCGTCACTGCCTCTCGCCGCTCCTGCGGCACCAGCGCTTCCTCGAGCCGCTCGCGCCGCGCCCGCGCCGCCCGTTGCACCCAGTGCCAAGCCGAGCCCAGCAGCGCCGGTCGCTCCCACTTCGTCCGCAAGAATAAACGTGATCACCGTTAGGCCCGGTGACTCCCTCTGGAAACTCGCCGAACAGAGTCTCGGCCAGGGCCTCCGCTGGCGCGATTTCCTCGCCATCAACCCCGGCATTCTCAATCCGAATCGCATCGTCGCCGGCACCCAGCTCTATCTTCCCGCCGCCATCTCTCCCTTTGGCGTATCCACTGAATTCACCGTGCGCCAGGGCGACACTCTCTGGAGTATCGCGCAAGCCCAGTTCGGCCGCGCCAGCGTTTGGTCCTGCATCGCGCAAGCCAACCCCGCCATCCGCGACGCCAACCGCATCTACGTCGGCCAGTCCCTCACCCTACCTGCCTCCTGCAAGCGGTAATCCTCGCCCTCCGCCTCTGTCTAGATCCTTCCTCAACCCTGTCTGGGAACTCCACCTGCCCGCTCTGATTTTGCTACCATGAACTCTCGTGACCACACGCCTCAAGATTGCTCTTTGGCTGATCGCAGTTGTCGGCTGCCTCTTGATCGCCGTGGTTTTCCTCGCGCCCATTTTCCTCAATCCCGATCATTACCGTCCCCAGGTCATCGCCTATTTCGAACAAAACACTGGAAAGAAAGCGGAAATCGACCGCTTGGCGCTGACATTCTCTCCAAGCATGACGCTTCACATTTACGGATTCGGCGTGAAGAGCCCTCCTCTCTTTCCTCCCAGTTACATCGTTAAGGTCCCCCGCGCCGATGCCGTCGTCGATTTTTGGGCGCTGCTTCACGGCAACGTGGCCATCAAATCGGTCGCGCTGGAGGACCCTGAAATCAACCTCGTCTCCGATCCCGACGGCCCCTGGAACTTCGAAAATCCTGAAACATCCAATACCAAGAACACTTTTCCTTTGGGCATCATCGACAAAGTCCTGATCCATCGCGGCCATTTGACTGCCTCGAATCTTCTTCCTTCCGATGCCCCTGGCCCAGTGTTTTTCGAAGCTCACGACATCACCAGTGAGCTGGACAGGGTCGACCTTGCCGCCATCGTCAATCCTGCTTCTCCCGCCCTCAACGGCCAGGGTAACTGGAAGGCCACCCGCCTGCGTTTTGGTTCTGTGGAAGCCACCAACGTCTATTCCAAGTTCCGCCTGGAGTCGCGCGCGGTTTTTTTCACCGGCATGAAGGCCGACGCCTACAGCGGAAAAGCCATCGGCGACTTCTCCGTAAGCCTCGCCAAAAGCCACCCTAGCTTCAAAGCCGACGCGCGCATCACCGGAATCAACATCGCGCATCTGCTGGCCGCCTTCCACGAAACCCGCGGCACCATGACTGGCAAACTCGAAGGCGACCTCAAGCTGGCGGGAAACATTGAGCACACCATGAGCCCGCTGGCGGGAATGCATGGAGCCGGCCACTTCAAAGTGACCGAGGGTGAGCTTCCCAGCCTGCGACTCAACTCCAACTTGATGAAGCTCGCCCACTTCAACGATCTCGGCCCCGCCAAAGACCATCCCGATTCCTTCGCCTCCATTTCCACGGACATCGAGCTCGCCAATCTCCGCCTTTCCAGCAAGGCGATTGACATTGACGGCTACGGCGTGGACGTAGATGGCTCCGGAAGCGTCAGCCTCTCCGGCTCCGACGAGTTGAACTATCAGGGTGTTGCCGCCATCACCACCAAGCAGGGCTTTTGGACCGACACCTTCGCCCGCTTCGAAGGCGCCAAACTAAAGGACGGCAAGCTGTCCTTCCCCTTCCACGTCGGCGGTACGGTCGCCAACCCCGTCTTCGCCAAAGGCCCCAAAGAACACTAAGCTGTTTGTTAACTGGAACAGCTAGGGCTGGTCTGATTTATCTGCATCGAAAAGGAGACAATCATGAACCAAAGCACCGTACGTTCGATTTTCCGCTGGACTCACGTCATCTTTGCCATTCCGATCATCGGTTATATTTATAGTCCGTTTGACCAAATTCCAAATTACGCCCGCCCTACTCGGTATCTCTTTCTTCCTGTAATGGCTCTTTCGGGATTGTGGATGTGGAAAGGCCATGTCCTTCGACGGCTTATTTCTAAAAGATCTGTTTACACGACACAACCATAAAAGGAAACCGATATGAAAGGCGTTAAAACAAAAAAGGAGTTGCCGCCCGAACAACGCGAAGAACTACTCAGAGCTTTGAAAGCCCGCTTTGAGAAAAATAGGAACCGCCATGAAGGTCTCGAATGGCCTAAAGTAAGAGCAAAGCTGGAAGCGAATCCCGAAAACCTGTGGTCACTCGGCGAAATGGAAAGAACTGGCGGCGAACCGGACGTTGTTAGCCATGATAAAAGGAAGGGCGAATACATCTTTTTTGACTGTTCACCGGAAAGTCCTAAAGACCGCAGGAGTCTTTGCTACGACCGTGAAGCACTGGATTCCAGGAAAGAAGCTAAGCCGAAAAATAGCGCCATGGATATGGCAGCGGCCATGGGCGTTGAGCTTTTGACGGAAGAACAATATCGAGAGCTGCAGAAACTTGGAAATTTCGATACGAAGACGTCGAGCTGGGTGAAAACACCTGCCGATATGAGAAAGCTCGGCGGTGCCCTCTTTGGTGATCGCCGCTTCGGCCGTGTCTTCATGTATCACAACGGTGCGGAGTCTTACTATGCTGCTAGGGCGTTCCGTGGCTGGCTAAGGGTCTAAATTTGGAGTTTGAATTCTTTCAGTCTGCGTAGGTTGCAGGTTATGCTGAGCGCAGCTGAATTATGTGCCAGAGTTAGAACTGTACGTGAAAAGGACCGTCCAATGGAATCTGCCTCTGCATCAATCGACGAGAAGATCAAGGAACTTGGGGACTGGCGCGGGAAGACCCTCGCTCATGTCCGTCAGCTCATCCACGATGCCGACCCCGGCATCCAGGAGGAGTGGAAATGGGCGAAGCCAAAATCCCCGGGAACCCCCGTCTGGTCCCATGACGGCATCGTCTGCACCGGGGAATCGTACAAGCAGGTTGTGAAGCTCACCTTCGCTCGAGGAGCTTCCATCAAAGACCCGAAAAAGCTCTTCAATTCCAGCCTGGAAGGGAACACGCGGCGCGCGATCGACCTCCGCGAAGGGGAGAGGATCAACGAAGCTGCCTTCAAGCAACTCATCCGTGCCGCGGTCGCCGCCAACTCTGCAGCGCGCGTTCCACGAGCAGCCAAGAAGAAGTAAGCCCGGCTCTCAGCTTCTCTGACAATTCCGTACCTCGTTCCCTATAGGGGCGTGCCCAGGCAAGCCATCGCACGGCCTTCAGCTTCTCTTGTCCCGGGCTATAATCGCCTATATAGGCGCAAGGCGAAAGATCCTCAAAGTAGGTTTCCCGATCGCTCATAGAGAATCCGTTTTCGACAACCCGTTGATTCTAATTACAAAAGGTTTTCATTCTGCCGCAGCCGATTTTGTAGGCTCAAGTTAGGGTGGCAGACCGCAAGTTTGGTGCAGTTCCTTTCAGCAATCCTCGGAACGTGCGGCTCATTTCGGAAACGGCCCGGCCAGGATCGGCCCCGAAAGCGCTGGCTTCCACGTTTCTTTGCAGTGGGCACATTGCACTTCGTGTGGGCCGGCATCGCCTGCTTGAGAGTGTGCATCCACGGCGACGGAGTTTTTCTTATGGCAGTGCGCGCACGTGACATCCACCAAGACGTGGAGTGGCGCTGGTCTTTGCTTCGATGACTCTTCGGTCTGACCGCTATTCTTCCCAGCACGCTTTCTCGCATACAGATCTTGATCGGCGCGAGCGAGCATTTCCCCCGGCTGGTCACCCAGTTCATACTGCTTCCACCCAGCCGAGAATGTGACTGGAATCTTCTGCCCGTGCCAGTCCACTTCCATGGACCCGAGACGTCCCAGCACGAGTTGCAATTGCTCCAGGGTGCACTCCGGCAGCAGAACAAGAAATTCGTCACCACCCAACCGTACCGCCAAGTCGGCTCCCCGGATCACCTTGTTCAGATGCGCAGCGAATTCCTGCAGCACCTGGTCGCCGGCAGGATGGCCGTACGTGTCGTTAATCTGCTTGAAATTGTTCAGGTCAAGTGTGAGAAGCGTCAGCGGGTGTCCTTTGCGCTCGGAGCGCGCAACTTCTGCCGCCAAGCGGTGCTCCGCAAATCGCCGGTTATACAGTCCCGTCAAAGGATCTATCATGGCCAGATTGCGCAGAATGTCCGAATGGCCCTGTTTTTCAGCAAGCTGGCGGCGCAGCCGTTTAATTAAAATCTGCTGGTAGACCGTGTAGATGTTAAAAAGCAGCACCAGCGCAATCAGTCCATAAACAGCCTCAGTCAGCCTGATTCTAAAGACCGTCTCCGCTCCTTGATACAGTGCGGGAAGCGTGAACGAAATGATCCCAAATGTGAGAAGCAGCATGACAAAAATCGAATATCCCCAAACCCACCAATCCCGCTTCTCAATTCTGCGAAGTTCCGCCGCTAGTTCTTGATCCCGGGCCCTGGTGGCCGCGGCAACGGGATGGAGGGTGGGGCGATTCATGGCAAGGAGATCGAGCGATTAAAATCCGGGAATCTATTGCAAAGTTAAGTTATCAGTGATTACCGGTCAAGTCTTGGTTGGAATCACATCGCCAGTTGGTTATCCCCGGCACCGCTCTTCGATGGGCTCTGAGCGATTCACAGGAACATGCTTATTATGTGTGGCTTACGTGATACAGTGGGTCGCCCTAAGAGTCCTGTCCGAATGGTACTCCTGCCCTATTGGTCAGGGCGTTCCACCCTGCCACACTGCGGTTGAGCAAAAATGGTCCCGTCTCTCATTCTCGCGTTCGCCTGCTTCGCCTTGGTGAAGTTCGGCATTACCCAATGGCGCGCCATCTGGATCAGCTCCTCCAATCAGCCCCTCTCTGATTCCTTGCGGGTCGAGACTGGAATAGATGGTGAGGCGATTGGCTCACGGGATTTTCGTTCGCTCCTGGATCTCTGCGACCAATTGTCCCCAGGCTTGAAAAAGACCAGCCCTTGGCTCAGAGAAGTTTCGATCTATTATCGTGCGGTCGCAAAACTCGAGCAGGCATTCCGGCTCAAGGTTCCCTCCATCTCCACATGGGCGAACCGCGAAATGCAGGTCTGCTCGCGCTATGTGGCCGTACTCCTCGACCAAAGCCTTTCGATGAACCTCGACCGCCAGCTCGCTGGCCGCACCAACTGACTACTGGTAGCTGGCCTCAACGTCCTGCAGCCCACACACCGTCATTTCGAACGAAGCAAGCCGACTTTGTTTCTTCCCGCTTCACCTCTGCAAAGAGGTTAATGACCTGCTTGAGGTATGACATGTTTCTTGCGTCTTTCCTTGTTCTGCCTTCTTAGTTTCCAGTTTTTTTGCCCCAATTGACCTCTGCTCCCCTTTTCGTTACATTCCACGCATCTTTGGTGACCCTCGGCCGAAAATGTATCCGGGCCCCACGAATTCAAATCTGAAGAGGTGAGCTAATGCGAAAGATCTCAGCTTTAGCAGCTCTGTTCCTCGGGTGCTGTCCGCTTGCGGTTATGACCGCGCGTTCTCTCTATAGTCCAAATGGTTCACGTGCGCAGGAGAATGTGCATTCTCCCATGCCGCCTTCCCCGGCTGACGGCTACAACGTGCACGTCCTCGCCCCGCACTTGGTCGATGGAAAAGTCATGGGTCCCTATCACCACTATTGCAAAGTCGTCGCGCCCGACCCGCAAATCGTTTGCCTTATCTATGAAGCAACCACGCCCAACGCCATGCTCTCTCAGGTGGAATGGATCTTTGCCAAGAAGATCACCCGCGCCCATGTCCCGCTGGAAGCATGGAACAAGAACTGGCACGACCACGCTGTGGAAATCGCCGGTGGACGCGTCCAGGTGCTCGACCTACCACCCGACAAAGCCAAAGAAGTCGCGAACCTGGTGGCTACCACTGACGGATTGATCTATCACTTTTATTTCGACGGCGTGGTTCCCAGCGGCAAGATGAGTATCGCGCAGGCCGTCGGACATAGTCCCCTCAGCGCCGCCGAATTCAAGGATTCCCAGGCCGCTAAATAGCGTCCCCACAAGCCGTGGAGCGCAGTTCACCTGGAGCGGGCAAACCAGCCTGGCACGCCTTGGCTCAAGCTGCGCCCTGATGGTTTCCGCGGTTTTCGTTATTCTGACTTCTAGTTTCCGCTCCCTGCTTCTCCTGGAATGAAGACGGGCTACTCTCTCTGTGCATAACTTCGGTTACAATAAACCTACTTGCGCCAGCCCGGAGGGAGCGCGTGATCCACTCGAACGTCTTCCACAACGATGCCCTGCTGCCCATTGAGAAAGTCCGTCTTTCTCCGGGACAGGCCGGCCTCATCTGCGGCTGGGGCATCTTTACCACCCTGCGCATCTCCCGCGGCGAGGCTTTCGCCTACGAGCGCCATTGGCGCCGCCTGGAGAAAGACGCCGCCCTCACCCGTCTCCCGCTGACCTACACCGCGGCCAAAGTTCGCGTCCATCTCCACGAAGTTATCCGCGCCAATCAAGTCGCCGAGGGCTGCGCACGCATCTACCTCGTTTACAATTCCGTCGGCTTCTGGCAAAGCGACGAGCAGCGCCCCCCAGTCGACCTCATCATTTATACTGCCGGCCTCCCCGAGCACCGCGAAGTCGTCCGCCTCGGCCTTCGCGAACACGGCCGCCATGCGGCTTCCCCACTCTCGGGCGTAAAAAGTATTTCCTGGCTCAACAATGTCTGGGCCGTCGCGGAAGCCAACAAAGACGGATTCGACGAAGTCGTCATGCTCAACGAGCGCGACGAAGTGGCGGAATGCACTTCGGCCAATGTTTTCGCCGTCAAGGAAGGAAAAATTCTCACGCCCCCGCTCAACTCCGGCTGTCTCGAAGGCGTCACCCGCGGCATCCTGATGGAGATCGCTCCCGACTCCGGCGTCTCCGTCGTCGAGCAAGCGCTGCGCCCCGAGGATCTCTACTCCGCCGACGAAGTTTTCATCTCTTCGACCAACCGCAATCTGATTAACGTTTCCGAAATCGCCGGCCACAAAATCGCAAACGCCCCCGGCCCCGTCTGCGACCGCCTCAACGACCTCTTCGACGCCTACGTTACGGATTACGTTTCCCGCCGACTGGCCTCCGCTGCCCGATAAAACAAAAAAATGTTGCCCTTCTTCAATAAAGAAAAACGAACCGCCAACCCTACTTTCGGTTTCCGGCCGAGCCGTACGGGCGTCTCGAAAGATATTGTTTCTCCGCAAATCATTTGGACGTTTTGCATGAAAAAGAGGTATGCTAGCTAATTAGTTGACTAGGCCGTTCTGAGCGACGGCGCCTTCCCTGCGGCACCGTAATACTCCTGTGACGTGGTACAATTCCGCACGAAGAACACGAAGTGGCCCATGGCCGATACTGTTATTCCAGCCGGTGAAGCGGTACTCGAAGTCGTCTCACCTGACGGCGTGCGGCGCTACGCGCGCATCACGCAGTCTCCGTTCCTGATCGGGCGCGGAGCGGAGACCGGCAACCACCTGCAACTCTCCGACCGCCGCATTTCCCGCAACTGCGCCGCGGTGGTCGTGGAAGCCAATCACTTCTACATTGAAGACCGAGGGCAACGCCGCGGACTTTATGTCAATGGGGAAAAAGTAGAGAGCCGTGAACTGCAGGGCGGAGACGCGATTAGTTTTGGCCTCGACGATTCCTACGAAATTATTTTTCGCTCGGCGGGCAGTTCGGAAGCCGATTCTCTTCCGCAACTCCTGACCCGCATCGAGCACATTACCAGCTCCGACCCCGCAAGCGGCGGGCTGCGCAAGCTCAACCAGCTTTTGGAAGCCACCGCGCTGTTGCACTCGCAACTGCCGCTCGACGAAGTTCTCACCAATATGCTGGACCACGCCGTTTCCCTAACAGACGCCGACCGCGGCGTGCTCCTCGAAGCGGACGACGCCGGGTCGCTGAAGGTCCACCTGGCGCGGCGCAGCGGCAAATTGCGGCTCCCGCCAGAGAGCCTTGCGCCCAGCCAGACCGCCATCCAGCTTGCTCTGAAGCAGCAATCGCCGGTTATCACGGAAGACCTGGCGCAAGCCGACATGGATTTGCAAGCGGCGGAGAGCATCGTGGCGCAGCGCCTTCGCGCCGTGGTAGTCATTCCTCTCTATGCCGTGATGCGCGCCAACACGCAAGAATCCATGGTCAACATCAAACGCGGCGCGCTGCTTGGCGTTCTGTATCTTGATTCGCGCCGCCCGGCAGCGTTTTCGAAACTCGACCGGCAGATTCTGGACACTCTTGCCGGAGAGGCCGCGGGAATTCTGGATAATGCACGCCTCGTCGAAAAGGAACGGGAACGCCAGCGCCTCGAGCAGGAAATCAACATCGCGCGCGACATTCAGCAAGCGCTCCTTCCGCGCAATTTCCCCGATCACCCGCACTTCGCGGTTACCGGCATCAATTTTCCTTGCTTGTCCGTGGGAGGCGATTACTTCGACGTCTTCCCGGTCAGCGACGGGCGTACCGCATTTCTGATCGCTGACGTTTCCGGCAAAGGACTCGGCGCCGCCATTCTCACGACTATGCTGCAGGGCGCGCTCTCCGGCATGACGTTGGGCATTGATCCGGCGCGCGTCTTCAATCATGTGAATCGCTTTCTCTGCGATCATTCTGAGGTTGGCCGCTACGCCACGATGTTCTTTGGGATTCTCGATCCGGACGGCCATCTGGAATTCATCAACGCGGGCCATCCTTCGCCGATCCTCGTACGCCGTGGCGTCCCCGAAGAAGCTTTCACGGAGGGTTCTTATCCCGTTGGGCTGGTTCCCGAAGCCGAGTACACCGCGGCCTGCCTGAAGCTGGAGCCCGGCGACACCCTGGTGCTATTCAGCGATGGCGTCACGGAAGCCATGGACCCGGACGACCAACTCTTCGGCGTGCCGCGCCTCAAGCAGGTCCTTACGGGTCTACCCGAATGTCCGCTGGAACAGATTCAGAAATGTGTTCTGGAATCCGTGGAAAATTTCACGCGGGGCGCACGGCAGGCCGATGATCTCACGCTTTTAGTAGTCCGATTCCGAGCCGCTGCTGCCGCGGCCACTTCGGACACGGACGTGCCGGTTTCTTCCTCGGCGTCTTCTTCCGCTTCGGTTGCCGCGACCGGTTCTGCTCCGGCTTCCGGTTCATCGGCAGCCTCCGCTCCACGATAATTTTGACTCGCTCCGTCCGGGTTCATTTATCCATCGCTACAAAATTCCAAAAAGAAAGGGCGAAGACCACTCGAACGGCCTTCGCCCAATCCAACATCGAGGAGAATAATGAACTTCGGGCTTAGGAGCCCAAGTTTTTCAGATCGTCTTTGGCCTGCTGTTCGGCCGTCTTGGCGGCGCCTTTCGAATCAGCTTCGGGTTTCAGCAGATGAATAGACTTGCGCAGGTCCCGGGCCTTTTCGCCAATGGGGCCTTTGCATCCGGAGAGATCGGCGCCTGTCTGCACGCCGGTGACGTCCGCGCGGATGCAATTAAAATCCAGCCCGAGATTTTGGCTGGCGTGGAGCGAAGCGACGCATTCTTCCAGTGAAATGAACGGCGCACAAGCGTTTGTGGCGTTCGAATTGGCGGGGAGAAGTCCCGCGGCCTGCAATTTTGGCGTCAACTTTTTCTCCACGTCGCTGCGACTGCCATTCGAATCGACGGAGTTTTTAGAATCTTTATCCTTCTTGATCCACTTGATGGGATTGAGCGAATGAGAACTGGGAGAACTTTCCTTGGCTGCCGTGGAGGCCCCCGCGCCCGCTGGACCTTGGGCAACAGCGTTCCCTGCTCCCACCGTCATTCCCCAGGACATACCCAATGCAACAGCAGCAAGTAAAATTTGTTTTTTCATTTTTACCCCTCTTGTGACCGCTTGGAGTTCGAACTTGAGGATTCCGAACCGCGCCTCAATTCAAGTAGGCCACATTGCCTATGCCGCGAATACAACGGGCAGGGACGTACTCCCCCAATTGGTCACACTGGCCGTTGGTACAGGGTGCGGCGCTTGAGGAAACCGCCAAACAAGTGAAGGAAGCGGATTTAGGACCTGGCTCTCAAGATGAGGCCGTAAGCACAGAAGCCAAGTCCACCCAAGAAGAGCAGAGGCAAGAAGTAGTTGGTGACTGTCGGCACGATCTGCACGGGCAGCCGCAAAGGCCCGCCGTACCCTCCGGCGAAATAATAGACGACAGCGGCAAGAAGCATATAGAGCAGACCGCGGCGAATCTGTTGGCGGCCGTTGCTGCCTCTCGGGCGGGAGAGACTCACCTGGGGGACCATCTCGCGGCAAAACGGGCATTGGTTCAAATACACGGCCATAGCCTTGCCGCAGAATGAGCATCGGCGAGTTTCGGTTGCCTGTCTTGCAGAGGCGCTCATGAGAATTGGGAAGCCCTCACAACTAGGCTAGAGAGTCCGGGGAGGAACGTCAAGGAGTTGGTGACCAAGAGTGAAACAGTGAGGCGAAATCGATGATGAGGAATTGGATACAGTCCCCGCATCCGCAGAAAGCGGAATTCTGCGGGAGTCGGACAGGGATTCGGGAGGACCGAACCGGATCGAAACCTGTCCGGAAAGGCGGCGTATCTTTTTGCGAACAGCGCGATTCACTCGCGGGAAAGACGACAGCAGGATTCGTGTTACAAACGTTATACGGACGAAAATCCATTCGATGCGAGTGCTTATAAGGCCCAACTGTTCACACACGAAGGAGAGCAGATGACTAACCCGGCCCATCGAATCATTAGAACGCTCGTTTGCCTGCTGACTGCATGCCTGCTGGGATTCTCCGGTGGAGCGATGCTCGCCCAGGAGAAGAAGGTCGGACAAGAGAATGGCGTGGACAAGACGAAAATGGGGGCCTACCGGGCGATTGCGCAGCACATCTACGCCGATTTTCAAAAAGGGGACATCGCGGGCGCCGCCGCTATGGGCCGCGTGCTCGAGAGAGTGTGGGACAAGGCGGAAGACTACGGTGGCGACGCCGCGCTTTCGAAGACGAATCACCAGCTCTTCGAGGAAATTGACAAGGCCATGGACCAGTTCCTGACTCCCCTTTGGGAGGCGAAGAATAAACCACCAGACCCCGCCAAGGTCAAAGCCGCGTATAACGCATACCTGGAGAAGTTGAAACTGGCGGATTGAATATTTGGGCTTGGCAGCAAAACTTAGATTTCAGCTTCGCGAACCTCACTCTTGCCTAAGAGCCTCGAGCGGATCTAGGCGCATCGCACGCCGAGCAGGAACCCAGCACGCTAGGAGGGCGACGAGGAGCAACAGGGCGGCGATGGCCAAGAAGACCGCCGGGTCCGTAGGGCTTACGCCGAAGAGCAGGGCCTGCATCATGCGAGTGATGACAACCGCGCTCACGAATCCGGCAGCAAGCCCGAACAGAGTAAGCAGCAACCCTTCGCGCAGGACTAGCGCCAAGACGCTGTAAGGCTGAGCGCCAAGCGCCATGCGTACGCCAATCTCATGCGTGCGCTGACTCACGTCGTGGGCAAGAACGGCAAATAGACCGAAACCAGCGAGAAACACGGCGAGCAGAGCATACGTGCCGGACAGCACTGCTATGGTGCGAACGGGCGCAACCTGCGCTGCCAGGCGATCGTCGAGCAGGGCTATGTCGTAGACGGGCAACGTGGGATCGAGGGAGAGAACCGCGGAACGCACCTCTTCCGACATTGCGGCCATATCGGCGGACGTGCGGATAGCAATGGTCACGCCCGGATTGGGCCGCTGGGTATAGGGGAAATATGCGTCGTATTGCGGGCGAAGGCCGAGGGGCAGCATGCCCGCCGCGGCATCGTTGAGATCCATGCGCTGGCCGTGACGAGCATCATGGGCGATGCCGACTACGGTGACCCATGGAAAGTTCCCCTCGGCACTGCGCATGCGCTTGCCGATGGGATCTTGGCCGGGCCAGAGTTTTCTTGCCACGCTCTCGCTGATCACGCCGACGAATGGCGCATCGAGAGTATCCTGCCAGGTGATTTCGCGTCCCCGAAGCAACGGTATGCCAAGATTCTCCAACGCACCAGGATTCACACTGTGGCGGCCCATCATCAGGCGAGATTCGGGGTCATCCGGAGTCTTGCCTTCCGGATAAGCAATATAGACCCAGGTGGAACGACCGAGCATGCTGGGACCCTCCAGCGTAACGGACTCGACTCCCGGTAACGGTTGCAGTGTATCCACAAGGCGGTGCGCAAAACGAGCACGTGCGGCAGGTTCGACGTAGCGGGCAGAACGAAGATCAAGGCGAAGCGTGAGGAGATTCCTGGTGTTAAAGCCCAGGTCTGTGGAGGCGAGTTTGCGAAAGCTTTCAAGAAGCAGTCCAGCGGCGGCGAGAAGAACGAGAGCCAACGCAACTTCAGCGCTGACGAGAATTTTCTGACCGCGACGGCGGCCGAGACCGCGCCCCTGACGGCCGCCCTGACTGAGGGCCTCGCGCAAATCCACCCGGGAACCGAGCAGGGCGGGGCCGAGCCCAAACAGAATTCCGGTGAGCAAGGAAATGGCGATGGAAGCCGCGAGCGCAGAGCCGCCACCCTCAAGACGAATCACGGTCGGAAGATGCGAAAGCGACCAGGCATGCAACGCATTCATTCCCCAAAGCGAAAGAACGAGTCCAACGGCGCTGGAGAAAAGCAGCAACACGCCGTTTTCCAGGAGCAGGTGGCGAGCGAGGCGGCGGGGTGAAGCTCCGAGCGCGGCGCGCACGGCGAGTTCGCGCTGTCGAGAGAGCAACCGGGCAAGGAGGAGATTGCCAACATTCGCGCAGCCGATGAGCAAGAGGAATGCGGAAGCCGCGGACAGAATCCATGCAGGACTGTAAAACTCGGCGAGGAGTTGATCCTTGAGGGAACGCGCGACGAGGCTGTAGCCGCGGAAAGTGTCGGGGTAGGTCTGTTCGAGACGCGTGGCGAGGGCGGCGAGGTCTGCGCGGGCGTCGTGAACGTTGACACCGGGCTTGAGATGACCGATGCCCCACAAAATACCCTGAGCGCGGTCCGCGGGATTGGAATAACTGGTCATAGCGTAAGCCAGACCCAGCGGGATCCAGGCGTTGCCCTCCAGACCGAATTCCTGTTCGTATAGAGAGTCGCGAAAACGTTCGGCGGTGACACCAATGACCGTGAAGGGGCGCTCGTTGAAATGAATCGTGCGGCCAATGATAGCGGGGTCGCCGGAGAACTGGCGCTGCCAGAAAGCGTGGCTGAGGACAACAACAGGATCAGCGCTGCCAACGCGGTCTTCGTTTGTCTGAAAGATGCGGCCGAGAGCGGTGTGGACGCCGAGGAGTGTGAAATAGTTTGGTGTGCAATAGGTGATGGCGACGCGAACAGGATTGTTGCCGCCCGTGAGAGCAAGAGGGCCCTCGACCTGGTACGCGGCAACATCGTCGAAAGACTTGTTCTGCAAGAGGATGTCGCGGTATGTGGGATAGGAGAATTGTCCGCCGCCTTCCGGAAATCCCGGATAGGCCTGGGAAATATAGGTTAAACGCGAAACGTCAGGGTAAGGAAGAGAACGGAAAAAGACACTCCGGGCGACGCCAAAGATGATGGTGTTCGAGGCGATGCCCACCGCGAGCGTCAGAATGACCGTGGCGGTAAAGCGGGGAGACTTGAGAAGGATGCGGAAAGCAAAGCCCAGATCGTTCCAGAGGGAATTCATGGACACCTCAATGTGGAGTTGTTGCATTAGACAGAGCAGTTCAATATCCGGTGCGTCTCCGAATCTCTGCTGATTCCAATGAACTTAACTGATAAATTATTTCTAAACAGACGTGAAAACGCCCGAATATGGGATGCATCGTTTCGAAAACGGGCGGGCACGCGCGGCGCTCCGGATTTATGAGGGGTAAGACTCCGCGCGGATACGACTACATCTCGCGAAGGGCGGTGGCCACGGGGAGCTGCGCCGCGCGAACGGCCGGAGGCATTCCGCCGAGGACTCCCATAGCCAGTGCGAAGACGACGCCCATCAAGAGCAGGTCCGGAGTGATCTTGAACGCGAAAGCGAGATTGGAGAAGGTTTGAAAATTTATGGTGCTGGTGGTCAGGCCGTTCAAACGGAGAACGGCGAGGCACCCGAGGACTCCGCCAACAAAGGAAATCAAGAGGGCCTCCAGGAGGAAAGAGAAAACGACGGAAGGACCACCAAAACCGAGAGCGCGCATCGTGGCGATTTCCCGGCCGCGATCGGCGACGGCCGAATACATGGTATTGAGCGCACCGAAAACCGCCCCGATAGCCATAACAAAAGCGACGAAGCCCCCGAGACGGGTGATGAGTGTAGTCATGCGCGTGGATTGCTTTGAGTAGTAGTCGACTTCGCGGGTGACATCAACATTCAAACGCGGGTCCGTGGTAAGGGAATCCTTCAACTGCGTCAGAGCTTCTGGGGAGTTGAGGTGAACAGTGACGGACTGGAAAAAAGTATTGGGGCGCTTGTAAGCCTCGGTGAGCAAACGTGAGTCCGCCCAAACTTCAGAATCAAAAGAGGTGCCACCCGCGTCGAAAATCCCGACTACCTTCCATTGCATGGTGCCAAGCCAAATGGTGTTGCCGAGTGTCAAGCCAGAGTACGTCGTGTTGGCGTTTTTACCGACAACGACTTCGGTGAGACCAGGGGTAAACATGCGCCCCTGGAGCATCTTAACTTGCCGGCGTATCTCAAGCACATTGGGAGCAACGCCGCGGAGCTCCACATTGGCGTCCGTGCCGGTGGAAATCAAGGGAATCGGCGCCATGAGCACGGCCTCGGCGGTCACCAGCGGACCATTGGATGCGCGCGCAATTCCGGGAGCATCTTGAATGATTTTTACGGCGTCAAGGGTAACCCCGCTGGTCATTTCCGAGGTAGCTCCTCCGCGGAGCACCAGAGCGTTGTCTTTTGAGCCGGAAGAGACGAGTGTGGCCCTAAAACCGCGAGCGAGGGAAAGCATGGCGACGAAGACGCCCACGGTACCGGCAATCCCGAGGACAGCCACGATCGTAGAAGTCCAACGAGCTTTGACACTGCGCAAATTGTAGACAATGGGTATGGCCACGTTAGACCCTCCGCAGCGCGTTCACCACGCGCATGCGCATGGCGCCAATTCCAGGCAGCAGGCCACTCACCGCGCCAATAAAGAGAGCAAAGGCAAGGCCAAGGGCAAGCATGGTCTTCGAAAGAAGGAGCGGAGGCAGCATACCCGTCAACGCGGCGCTGACCACCGGAATCGCTCCCCATGCGAGGAGAAGACCTAGCCCGCCGCCGATGAAGGCGATTACCAAGGATTCGCCGAGAACCAAGAAGAGAACCGAACGATCGGTGAAGCCAATGGCTTTCAAGACCGCCAATTCGCTGATGCGTTCGCGGACAGAAATGGCCATAGTGTTTCCCGTGACGAGGAGCAAGGTAAAAAAAACGACGCTGCCAATACTCACGATAAGAAATTCGATGTTTCCAAACTGCTTGGCAAAACCGGCGGCAAAGGCAGACTCCGTCTCAGTCTTGGTTTCAAAGGAAGAGTTGGCAAATTTCTCATCGATGGCTTTCGCAACGCGCACAGCGTCATCGGGGCTGTCCAATTTGAGAATGTACCATCCAGCTGTGCTCTTGATGGCAGCGGGAACGGTTTCATCAAAAAGCTTCCATTGAAGCCAGAATTGGCCTTCGTCGCCGCCAGGTTTGCTGGAGTGATAGATGCCGTCGAGATTGAACTCCCAACTTGCGGCGCCATAGAGCGTGGTTTTCAGGGGGATGCGGTCGCCGACTTTCCAATGGAAGCGCTCGGCGAGGCGCGCACCCGCGATGGCGCCCTGGCGGTCCTTGACGAAGTTATTCCACTGATCGTCGGGCACTACAAATTCCGGATATACCTTGCGGTGGTTGTCGACGTCGATCACAAACTGGGGAAAGAAGTTCTTCTCGTCCTGATAGACAGCGCCGAACCAGTGGTCGTGCGTCACGTACTTCACGCCGGGAATCGCGGCGATTTTATCGTCGTACGAGATGGGCATGAGCTGCATCAGGCCTACGCGAGAGACGACGACCAGGCGGTCCGCGCCGGCAATCTCAATGCCCCGGTTGAAGGCACTCTTCACCACAGCGAGAAACGTGAAGAGAACCAGCGCGATGGCAAAAGAACCGACCGTCAGAATCAGACGAACTTTTTTGCGAAACAAATTTGCGAAAATGAGGCTGCGGAATTTCATCGCGCACCTCCGGCCATGACGGTTTCACGCGAAGCTTTGCCCTCGACGAGGACGCCTTTCTCGAGATGCAGAGTGGTGTGGGCGCGCGCGGCAATAAGCGGATCGTGAGTGACCATCAAAATGGTCTTGTTGTACTTGCCGACGAGCTCTTCGATCAGCAGCATGATTTCATCCGCGCTCTTGCGATCCAGGTCACCGGTGGGTTCGTCGCACAGGAGAAAAGTAGGGTCGGAAACAATGGCGCGGGCAATGGTGACTCGCTGCTCCTGCCCGCCGGAGAGCTGACGCGGGTAATGATGCATGCGGTCCGCGAGGCCGACCACCGCCAGGGCGGTTTCCACATGCTTGCGGCGATCGGATTTGGAGAGCTTGTTCAGAAGAAGCGGAAGCTCAACGTTTTGGAACGCGGTAAGAACCGGAATCAGGTTGTACATCTGAAAAATGAAGCCGACGTGGCGAGCGCGCCATTGCGTGAGCTTGCTGGCAGACATGTGGGTGATCTCGTCGCCGGCGACGGTGATGCTGCCCGCGGAAGGCACATCGAGGCCGCCAAGAAGATTGAGCAGAGTCGTCTTGCCAGAACCGCTAGGGCCCATGAAAGCAACAAAGTCGCCCTTGTCCACGTCGAGGTTCAATCCCTGCAGAACCTGGATTTTTTCGCCGCCGCGGCTGTAGGTCTTGTTCAAACCGCGGACGCGAATAAGGCTGGAAGAATCGTCTCGCCCATCTACCCGGATCATGCCTATCTCCTATTGACGGATTTCGACCTTGTCACCATCCCGCAAAGTCTCCGGCCCCTTGACAACGAGTGAATCGCCCGGCGTCACGCCAGCAAGCACGGCAACATCCGTGCCGCGGTCCATCCCGAGGCTGACCGCGCGGCGCTCGAGCTTTCCATCTTTCACCAAGAACACGAAAGAAGCGGAGGAGTCCGAACGCACCGCGCTCTTGGGAATAAAGGCCACAGTCTGCGGGCCTTTATCTCCTCCTTTGCCCTTCACTTTTGCCGCGGGCTTTTCTTCCTCGAGGAAAGCAACTTTGACGCCCATATCCGGAAGAATGAAGTCGTACTTATCGAGATTAAGAATGGTAATGCGCACTTTGACGGTGGCCTTTTGACGGTCGGCCGTCGGAATGACAGTGCGTACTTTGGACGGAATGGCTTTCTCCGGGTAAGCGTCCAACGTCGCCGTCACCTGCTGCCCTTCCTTCACCTTGGCGATGTAGGATTCGTTCACATCGACTTCGATTTCGTTGGATTTCATATCCACGATGGTGGCAATTCCGGTACGCGTGAAACCACCGCCAGCGGAGTTCGGAGAGACCATCTCACCGACTTGCGCATCCTTAGAGACGACGATGCCTGGGAACGGCGCGCGAATCGTGCAATTATCCACTGCCTGCTGTGCCACGGCGATGCGCGATTCCGCGGCCATCACTTGCTGCTTGGCTAGAGCGATCTTGGCCTTCAGGCTGTCCACGGCCGTGGTGGCGTTGTCGAGGGCTTCCTGCGTTTGCACGCCGGCACTTTGCAACTGCTCGGCGCGACGCAGCGCAATTTGCGCGTTCCTAAGCTGAACTTCGAAGTCCGCGATGGCAGCCTGGGAGGAGTCGCGATCGGCTTTTGCGGAATCCAGGGCCCGTTTGTAGTCGGAGTCATCGAGCGTAGCAAGGAGCTGCCCCTCCGAAACCCGCGTGCCTTCATCGAAAAAGACGCCGGTGACGCGACCGGTAATCTTGGCGGCGATGGTGGCGCGACGGCGCGGAGTGATATAGCCGCTGGCATTCAGGGCGGTCTGGTGGCCACCCGCGTCCGGTTTGGCAGCGGTGGTCACTTCCACAACGGGCTTCTGGCTGCGGAAGGCGAAAGCAGCTGCGACAATTCCCGCAAAGATAAGCACGGGGATGGACGCATAGATGATGCGTTTGCCCATGCCGGATTTTGCGCGCTGACCGTCGTGAATTCTCAGAGATCCGAGGTCAGGTCTTGCGGTATCGGGAATCGTGGTCATCCGGGCCCTGCTCCACTTGGACGGCCTGCTCACATTGGTTACGTCTGAAGGATTCTAAAAGTATCAGATGCCAGAACTGGCCTGATGTCACTTTCATTGTACCGCAGCCCAGCCGATTTTCAGCCAGGTCATTGAACGCCAAAGGGTTGCGGTCAGCTGGCGGAGGGTGGGAGCGTCAACCTGCGGGGCAAGTCCACGCGAGTGCCCGTCCGGCTGCTCACCACATCGGGCAATCCGAATTTCCTCGGTGAACTGACGCAATACGCAATTCCATCAGCTTAATTTAGGTGTCCGCCGCGCACCAAGACAAACACTCGGAGCCAAGAAGTAAGCTTTCCTCAACTTGGTCTCGTAAACCACGTCTCTCTGAGAGGCGTCCCTTTCAGTTAGGTGGCTCGCGCAGGCCTTCTGTCGGAAGCAACCCCAAAGGCCAGGTGGCTGACAGCTACCACCGCCAATGAGCTCTTTCGTGTACTAGATTGAGACACATGCACGGCCTCGGAGCAACCGAAGGCATTCGCTTGTTTCTGTAGCCGTTGCCCACCCGTAAGCTAATCAAAGTAAGACACTTAGATTTAAGAAACTAGGTCATCTTTTGGGCCAAGAATGGAGTCCCTATTGCACTAAATCGTTGCATGGTGGTGTGTGCAAAGACGGTCCGCGTAAATCGGCAAAACCCGGCAAGCGGAATACCTGTTGCTTTGCGGTGGACGGCGATCTTCAGCTTGGTCGCCAGTACGCTACTTTCGGTTTCCCCGACGTATGGACAAACCCAAACGCCGGATTGGCAAGCGCAAGTACGCAAACTCGCCAAAGCAGAGGATTGGGAGTCGGCCATGCGGCTCGTCAATCAGGAAATAGCGCGCGCTCCACAGGATATGGACATCCGGTCGTGGCGCGCTCGAGTGCTTGCCTGGTCTGGCCATCTGGCGGAAGCCGAAAAAGAATATCTCGAAATCCTGAAAGTCTCGCGGACGGATCCGGACAACTGGATGGGACTCGCCGGAGTTTACTTGCGGGAAGGAAAAATTCAAGAAGCACAGCACGCCATCGACACCGCCGAGGAGCTGGATCCGAAACGGGCGGACCTGCACGCCGCACGCGCGCGTGTCCTTCGCGCCGGAGGTAAACCAGACGAAGCGCGATTGGAATTTCAGAAGGCGTTGAATTTGGATCCCACAAACACAGAGGCACACGCAGGATTGATCTCGGCCCGCGGCGAACCGAAACACGAACTTCGGTTCGGACAGGATACTGACGTTCTCAATTTCACCGGTGACTATGACGACGAATGGATGAGCCTGGTGTCGCAATGGACCTCGCATTGGACTACAAGGGCCGCCGGAAACTTCTATCAGCGCGGCGGAGCCGGCGCCGGGAAGTTTGTGGGCAGCGTCACGCGGCGCCAACCGAAATGGGGCGCGGCTACGTTGGGCGGCGCCATCGGCCACGACAACGCGGTGATTCCCAAGAGCGAAGCCTTCTTTGAGCTGGACCATGGATGGAAAACCGGCGAAACCAATTTCGTGCGTGCCGTGGAGTTCACATATGGGCAGCACTGGTATTGGTATCAATCGTCGAGGATTCTGACGCTCAATGGCAGCACGATCATATACCTCCCGCGAGAATGGACGCTCTCGCTGGCGGCTACGGGTGCGCGCAGCGTCTTCTCGGGAACGGGCGCGGAATGGCGTCCTTCGGGCCTCTCACGGCTTGCGTTTCCCCTGGCGCGCCGTGGTGAGAAGCGGCTTTTCGGAAATGTCTTCTTTGCCGCGGGCACGGAAAACTTCGCGGTAGTGGACCAGATCGGCAGATTCGCTTCGCAAACCTACGGCGGTGGAATGCGATTCCAGATCACCGCACGGCAGGACGTAACCGGGTACGCCGGCTATCAGAAGCGCACACAAAACCGGACGGATACAAGTTTCGGATTGAGCTATGGCATCCATTTTTGAAAGGCTCTGGAGGCTGGGCCCGGCCGCGTTTGTGGCGAAGGCCATTGTCGTGGCCATTGTGGCCGACGGACTACTACTTGCGTTCATCCTGCTTCGCAGAACGTACCGGAAGCGGTATTTCGCCAAGCGCGACAAGCGCGTTTTCGAATTGCGCCAAACGTGGGAAGCGCTGATTTCCGGCCAGGTTCCCTACGATAGCTGGCGAAAGAGACCGTTTGACCGGCGGATTGTCGAGTCCATGGTGCTGGACGCGTTCGAAGCGGCCAAGCCGGAAGAATCCGCGCGGCTGTTGAAATTCCTGCGCACCAGCGGACTCATGGAAAAGCGCATCTTTGAATCGCGCCGCCTGACCGGGTGGAGACGCATGCGGGCGCTGGTGGCACTCGGGAGAACGCGGGCGCCGGAGGGGATTCCCGCGCTTGCGGAAGCGCTGCGTGATGGCGATCTTGAAATACGGCTGGCGGCGCTGCGCGGGCTGGGGCGGACAGCGTGTCCGCAGGCGGCGACGGAAATACTGGCGTGGGTAGGCGAGTCAGGACTAACTGTGCCAGCGCTGCCGCTGCAGAGCGCGCTGATTCAATGCTGTGCAGAACGCCCGCAACTGCTTCTCCCGTTGGTGCAACACGCCGAAGGGCCGTTGCGAGAAATTCTAGGCCGCGTGCTCGGCGAAGTGGCGACTCCAGCTTTGGGATTGGACTTGCTGCAGTTCGTAGGAGATGACCGCGAAGAGTTGCGAGCCGCTGCCGCCCGGGCGGTGTCGCACGGGGAACCCAACCTGGCCTTCGACGTTCTGAGCGAACTGGCTGGGGATCCTATTTGGTTTGTACGGCTGCGCGCCGTTATAAGCTTGGGCAGTCTCTCCGATCCCCGCGCAATTCCCACTCTAATGCAAGGACTAACGGATTCGAACCGGCTTGTGCGATTGCGGTCGGCAGAAGCCCTGGTGGGACTTAATACAGGGATGGCTCCGATCTTCCAGCGAGTCGTGGAAACGCGAGATCGCTACGGATTGCACGCCTATCTGACTGCCCTTGAGAATGCCGATTTGCGAGGAAAGCTCGAGGCAGAACTCCAAACCAGCACAAAAATCTCCAACGAGGAAAAGAACCAACTGCAGAGAGTGCTGCAGATCGGGGCTCTGCCGGCAGAAGAACCGGTGAAAACGGAAGAAGTTCCGGATAAAGCGGGGCTCGTGACGTGATCCGCTTTCTGGATTTTTCGAATCACACTCTTTTCTGGTACTACCTGGCCAGCAACTTGGCCTATTTGACGATGTTGATTATCGCGCTGAAGAGCAGCGCGCTGCACCAGCGCCGGCTGGAAAGCTATCGCCTGAGCTGGTTCAAAGACACCCCGATGGCGCCGCCTATCACCATCATTGCCCCGGCGCATAATGAGCAGGCCTCCATCCGCGTGGCGGTCCGCAACCTCCTTGAGCTGGATTATCCGGAACTCGAAGTCATCGTTGTCAACGACGGATCCGAAGACCGCACCTTTGAAGAGCTGCGGGAAGAGTTTCGCTTGCGGCTGGTCCGTGCTGTGTACGTTCCGGAAGCCAAAAGCGCGCCCGTACGAGCATTGTATCGAAGCGAAGTGGAAGCGAGGCTGGTGGTCGTTGACAAAGAAGCCGGCGGTAGCAAGGCGGATGCGGTCAATGCCGGTTTGAACGCTGCGACCTCGCCCTACGTGTGCGTGGTAGATGCTGACTCGGTTCTTGAACGCGATGCGCTGCTGCGGATTATGGTGCCGATCCTGGCGGACCCCAAGCGCGTCGTCGCTGTGGGCGGTATCGTCCGCGTGTTGAACGGGTCGGAAGTCGAAGGCGGACAATTGCGTCGCGTGCGCTTGCCGGGCAAGAGCATCGAAGTGATCCAAGTGGTGGAGTATCTCCGTGCGTTCTTGATTGGCCGTGAGGCCTGGGCGCAGGGAAACATGCTGATGATAATTTCAGGGGCGTTTGGTCTGTTTCGAACCGACCTGGTGCGCGAGGTCGGCGGTTACCGGTCGCGCGCCATCGGTGAAGATTTCGATCTCGTGGCGCGCCTGCACCGCCACTTGCGTGAGAAAGAGGCCGACTACGAAATCCGTTTTGTGCCGGATCCCATGTGCTGGACGGAAGTCCCTTCCGACCTGAAATCGTTGGGAAGACAGCGGGCGCGCTGGCAAAAGGGTTTGCTGGATGTGCTGTGGCCGAACCGGGACATGCTCTTCCGGCACCGCTACGGCAGGATTGGGTGGTTCGCGTTTCCTTACTTATGGCTGTTTGAGTTGTTTGCGCCGGTCGTGGAGATTGTTGGAATCGCTACGATTATTCTGGCAGCGTTTCTGGGCGTGCTGAGCAAAGAGTTTTTTCTACAGTTCCTGATTTTCGGGTACGCATTTGCGACCGTCATTTCCATTGGCTCCGTGTTGCAAGAAGAAATCACCTATAAACGCTACAACGACTGGGAAGATGTAGCCCGGCTCGTGAGCTATTGCTTCTTCGAACATTTTCCCTACCGCCAAATCCATATGATCTGGCGGTTACAAGGCCTATGGCAGTACTTTCGCGGCGATCATGTCTGGAAACCGCTGAAGCGCAAGGGGCTCGCCTCTGCGAGGGTTCAATAGGCTGCCGCGCGGCTTGCCCCGGGAATTTTCTCGCACACCGCGCCAAAGTTCTCCATTACTCCTCCTTTGTGAACAAGGGGACTGGTACTACAGGAACAGCCCAGGGTCGCTGACGCTGGCATTGCGCAATGCGTTTTAGCAAATCTTGACTTGACGCTCTCTCAATCTGAGTGAGCCGCGGGTGCCTTCGGCAAGCACGGTGATTTTCGCGCGCAGTTCGTAGCCAAGGATAACTTCACGCCAGCTTCAACGCCTTCAACAATTCCATCAGCACGGGAGCGTTCGCCGTTCTGCCTCCGGGCGCAGACGTCAGTGTCCCGATTTCCATCGACCCGGCGGAGTTTGCGCACACGCCGGCTCTAGGCGTAATGGTGGTGTCGCTCGAAAACATGACCAAGGAGAACAGGCAGGCGCTGTTGCTGCCCGTCTCTCAATAGCGCGGAGCACAATGCTTCGAACTCATGCGGCCCCGGAGACCAGACCAACCCAGGGTCGTTTTGTTTTTGCAGGAGCCAACGAGGCTGTTCCTGCTAAAAGCCCGTTTGCCGGAGCTAGTGAAGTTTCTCGCACACCGTTCTGCTGAGAGCGGGTTAGGTAATAGGAATTTGCTTGTTGACGAAAAGACCCACTCTCGCTCCGGCGCGGCGCCCCTCGTGATTTGAAACGCAGGGCAGATAAAACCAGGACAGCGCGAGAAGGAAGAATCGGGTTATGTAAACTTTGATGCGCGAGGAGAACGATTGGAAACACGAAATTCTGCCTCCACGGAACGCTTCCGCGAAGGGAAAAATCACCGCTTGACACATCGGCTGGTAAGTCTTATGAAGGAGGTTCCGCGAGACGCTCCCTACCTTACTCCTCGCGGATGGGGGTCCAAGCATGAACCCTACCCGCCGTGATTTCCTGAAGCTGACGACCATCGGTGGAACTGCGGCTGCGGTGTTTGGCTTCGACTTGAAGCCGGCTTATGCGCAGTTGCGGACGCTGAAAATCGCGCGCGCGAGTGAGACGCGCTCGACTTGTCCGTACTGCGCGGTGGGCTGCGGCACTATCATTTACACGATCGGCGACCGCGCAAAGAATGTGACTGCGCAGGTGGTCCACGTCGAGGGCGACCCCGATCATCCGACCAACCGCGGCACGCTTTGCCCAAAGGGTTCCTCGCTGCAGCAAGAGATCATGAACGACCGGCGCTTGCTGAAGCCCCTGGTGCGCCGGCCGGGTGGCACCGACTGGCAGGACATTTCCTGGGACGATGCCATCAACGAAATTGCGGCACGCGTGAAAAAGACCCGCGATGAGACTTTCGTCGAGAAGGATGCGGCAGGACACACGGTGAACCGCCTGGAATCCGTCGCGTGGATCGGCGGTTGTACCGATACCAATGAGTTTAACTATCTGGTTGTGAAAGCGATGCACGCCCTGGGGGTCGTGCATTTGGAAAACCAGGCCAGGGTTTGACACGGCCCCACGGTCTCAAGTTTGGGACCAACGTTCGGACGCGGGGCGATGACCAACGGCTGGGTGGACATGAAGAATACCGACATGATGCTCATCATGGGCGGTAATCCTGCCGAGAACCATCCCTGCGGATTCAAGTGGCCTATCGAAGCGAAGCGCACACGCAACGCGAAGATTATATCCGTAGATCCCCGCTTCACGCGTACATCGGCAGTTGCGGATATGTTTTGCCAAATTCGCGCTGGAACGGATATTGCGTTCCTGGGCGGTGTCATCAACTACGCCATCGAGAACAACCGCATCGCTAAAAATTACCTGGTCAACTATACGAACGCGGCGTTCATCGTCAAATCCGGCTTTCAGTTGCCGGGTGATACGGATGGCGTTTTCTCGGGGTTCGATGCCAAGGGGCAAACCTACGACAAGTCCACGTGGAATTATGCGGGCGTGGGTGGAGGAAATAGCTCGGCGCAACCAACAGCCGGAGGCGCTCCGGCCGCTCCCCGCCTGCCGGAAAAGGTCGAGTTCGATCTATCACTGCAAAACCCCAATTGTGTGTTTCAACTGCTGAAGAAACATTACTCGCGGTATACCCCGGAGATGGTCGAGCGCATCACCGGAATTCCTAAGGAGCAATTCCTCAAGGCCGCCGACCTCTATACTTCGATTCGCAAAGACGGCGACATGAAGAAGGCGGGCACGATCATCTACGCCGTTGGATGGACGCAACATTCGTTTGGCACGCAAATCATACGAACCGCGGCGATGCTGCAACTGCTGCTGGGCAACGTCGGGCGGGCCGGCGGCGGAGTGAATGCGCTGCGCGGTCATTCGAACATTCAGGGCGCCACAGACATGGCCGGCCTCTTCGACAGTTTGCCCGGCTACCTGAAAGTGCCGACACCCGCGGACACTTCCTTCGAGTCCTGGATGAAACGCATTACGCCGACGCCTTCGAAGCCTGCCCCGTGGGATTCGTTCAACTACTACAGCAACACGCCGAAATTCGCGGCCAGCTATCTGAAGGCCCTCTATGGCGATGCGGCCACCAAACAAAACGGCTGGGCGTTCGATTATCTGCCGAAAGTAGATCGCAACTATTCGTGGACCTACCTGTGGGACGACATGTACAACGGGACCGTGAAAGGCATGTTTGCCTTCGGAATGAACGGCGTAGCGATTGGTCCCAATTCAAAGAAAAATATCGACGCGCTCAAGAAAGCGGACTGGCTGGTAGTGGGAGAAATTTATCCGGATGAAACCAGCGAGTTCTGGAAATCGCCCGGTATTACGCAGGCGGAGATGCAGAAGATTCAGACTACGGTTTATCGTCTGCCTTGCGCTGGATTCGCCGAAAAAGACGGTTCGTTCACCAATTCCGCCCGCTGGGCGCTATGGAAGAATACGGCCTTGCCGACGCCCGGAGATGCCCGGCTGGACCAAGCCATCGTGGCGCAAATTTTCCTAAAGATCCGCGACTTGTACAAGAAGGAAGGCGGCAAGTTCCCCGATCCCATCCTGAACCTGACTTGGAATTACAGCCTCCCGTCGAGCCCGCCCCTGGCCGAGGTATTGAAGGAAATCAACGGGAAGGCGCTGGCGGATCTCGAGGATCCCGCGACCAAGCAACAAATCAAGACTGGCCAGCAGCTTCCTGGCTTCGCTTGGTTGAAAGACGACGGTACGACGTCCTGCGGCAACTGGATTTACTCCGGCTGCTTCACCGAAGCGGGCAATCAGACGGCGCGGCGCGATCCCTCAGATCCCTCGAATCTGGGTATACACCCAGGATGGGGCTGGTCCTGGCCTGCGAATCGCCGCGTGCTCTACAATCGCGCGTCGTGCGACGTGGACGGCAAGCCCTGGGATCCAACGCGAAAACAAGTCTGGTGGAACGAAGGCCAGCAAAAATGGGTCGGTAACGACGTGCCGGACTTCAAAGCTGATTCCAAGCCGAAAGATCACATGGGCCCGTTCATCATGAATCCAGAGGGCGTTGGGCGAATCTTTGCGCCGCTCTCAGCATTTGCCGACGGGCCGTTCCCGGAATTTTACGAACCGGTTGAAAGTCCGATCGATAATCTATTCCATCCGGGGCAGACGCACAATCCCGTGGTGAAGCGGTTCAAGACGCCCGACGATAAATACGGGTCGCCGAAAGACGGTTTCACCGTGGTCTGCACCACGTACCGGCTTACCGAGCACTATCACTACTGGACGAAGAACAATCCAATGAACGTGCAGTTGGTGCCGGAGCCGTTCGTGGAGATTTCCGAGGAAATGGCGCAGGAGATGGGGCTCACCGGGGGCGACAAGGTCAAGGTGTCGAGCATCCGCGGGGATTACATCGCGAAAGCCATGGTCACGAAGCGCATCAAGCCGATGGTGATCGACGGCAAGAAAGTCTACCAGATCGGCTTCCCCATTCATCAGGGCTATCGCGGTATTGCCGAGGACGAAGGCAAGGACGCGAGGACGTTGGCGAACCTGCTCACTCCGACGGTCACCGACCCCAACGCGTACACGCCCGAATTCAAGGGCTTTCTAGTCAAGGTCGAGAAGATCTAGGGACGGCTTATGAGCCAGGAGACGTTGCGAATCCAAAAAATTTCTGGGCATGCGGGTACCGTTCCCGGCGAGGGCACCCAGCGGGAATACACCGTCTGCAAGTTAATCGACACCACCACATGCATCGGCTGCAAGGCGTGCGAGGTGGCCTGCATGGAGTGGAACGACCTGCCGTTCGGCGAAACTGTTTTCGGCAACACCTACCAGACGATGCCCGAGACGCGCTGGAACTACTGGAACCTGATCCTCTTCAACGAGCACGTGCGCGAAGAAGACGGCTCGCTGATGTGGCTGATGCGCAAGAACCAGTGCATGCATTGCGCGGAGCCAGGCTGCCTCGCGGCGTGCCCTGCGGACGGCGCCATCGTGCAGTACACCAACGGCATTGTGGATTTTCAGCAGGCTAACTGCATCGGCTGCGGCTACTGCATCACCGGATGCCCGTTCGATATTCCGAAGATGAATCCGAAAACACATCGCGTGTTCAAGTGTACGCTGTGTACGGACCGCGTGAGCGAAGGGCTGGAGCCTGCGTGCATCAAGTCTTGTCCGACGGGGTGCCTGCACTTCGGCAGCAAGGACGACATGAAATATCTCGCGGAGACGCGGGCGAGGCAACTGCGCGAGCACTCCAATTTTCCGCACGCCGGAGTGTACGACCCGCCGGGAGTCGGCGGCACCGGAGTCATCTACGTTTTGCATGACGCGACGAAACCGGAGGCGTATGGTGGATTGCCGAAGGATCCGCATGTTCCGTGGACCGTGAAACTGTGGAAGGGTCCGCTGAAATGGCTGGGAAATGTGGCCATGGTCGGCGGATTGATTGGATTGTTCGTGCATTACCTGCGCTATGGCCCCAAGGAGCGCGAGGATGAAGACATCAGCGCAGGAGGAACAAAAACGTGAGCAGCTCTGAACAAATTATTCCTCACGGACACGTCCTCCGGTACAACTTGCGCGAGCGACTGACGCACTGGGTGGCGGCGGGTGCTTACATTTATTTGCTGATCACCGGGCTAGCTTTTTATTCGCCGTGGCTATTCTGGCTGGCGGTGATTCTGGGCGGCGCGCCGGTTTCGAGAATGCTGCATCCGTGGGCGGGACTGGTTTTCTTTGGAGCGGTTTGGAATATGTACGTGATGTGGGCGCCGCAGATGCGCCACAACGACGTGGATCGCGCGTGGTGGAAAGCGGTGAAGTATTACAGCACGAATCAGGACGACAAGATGCCGCCGGCGGGGCGCTACAACGCTGGCCAAAAGTTTTTGTTCTGGGGATTTTTCTGGAGCGCAGTGGCGCTACTCTTAACTGGATTAGTTTTGTGGTTCCCGGAGTACATCCCCTGGAATCTGCGCTTCCTGCGATATATTTCCGTGCTCATTCATCCGGCGGCCGCGCTCTTTACGATTGGCTTGTTCATGATTCATCTGTACATGGGCCTGTTTGCGGAACGCGGAGCTTTTGGTTCGGTGATCCGCGGCGACGTTTCGATTGCGTTCGCGAAGCGCTACCACCCCGGCTGGTACAAAGAAATCGTCGGCGGATCCACCGCGCCGCGCAAATGATGGCAGGACAAACCGGTGGGACGGAATACGACGCGCGAATCCGGCGCGCCGAACGGCTATCTGCGCAACACGAGTTCGCGCGCGAAATTCTGGAGTTCTACCGGCACGTCGCCGCGTTTCAAAGAACACTTCGAGCGACCATTGCTTCATCACCTGAACCGAAACCGAGCGGTGCGACTCCGGCAGAGATCAGGGTCCAACTGGACCTGACTGTGCTGCTGCCACACTTCCGTGGATTCCTCTCCCTCATTGAGCAGAAGGCTCCGCCGGCGCTCAGCGATTCCGCGCGCCAGATGGCCTCGCTTTCCACGGATTCGTGGATTGCAAGCCTGGAATCGTACTGGAAGTATGCGGGGATCTACGATCAACAGGTCGGGGCGTTCGCACAGTTTTTTCCGCGAGCTATTCTGCAGCCTTACGCGGAATTACTTGCGGAGCGAGCGGCGCGGGATCCCCTGGTGATGACTGCGCGAACTTGCCCGTTGTGCGGGGCGCGGCCGCTCTTGGGGGTGCTGCGGCCGGAGGGCGAGGGCGGGAAACGATTCCTGCTGTGCTCGTTCTGTTCGCAGGAATGGGAGTTTCGCCGGATCTTGTGCCCGACGTGTGGAGAAGAGGCGGAGGACAAATTGCCGGTGTACACCGCGGAGCAGATTCCGCACATGCGGGTGGAGACGTGCGAGACGTGCAAGTTCTATCTCAGGACGGTGGATTTGACGAAAGACGGCCACGCGGTGCCGCTGGTGGATGATCTAGCATCGATTCCGCTTACCCTCTGGGCGCATGAGCATGGATACACACGGCTCCAGCCAAATCTCCTGGGGACGTAGGTCGCATACCGGGCTGAGGCATAGACTTGACTTGGAGCATCTTGTAGCATTGCGCGCATGAAAAAAGTGAAATCCGGCAATCGGAGCTCGGCGGCGAAAGGCCGCGGCGCGCCGAAAAACGTTGGAGAATACTTTGCCGGCGTCCCGAAACCCACCCGCAGCATGCTGAACAAGATGCGGTGCGGCGATTCGGTCCGCTGTGCCAGCGGAGGCTACCGAGACCATCAGCTATGGGATTCCCGCGCTTAAGCACAAGGGAGTGCTGGTCTGGTACGCCGCATTTTCAAACCACTGCAGTTTGTTTCCTACTGCATCCGTGATCGAGGCGTTCAAGAACGAACTTAAAGGGTACTCCACATCCAAAGGAACCATCCACTTCCCCACGGACAAGCCACTGCCGACAGCACTGATTAAGAGAATGGTGAAGGCGCGGGTCGCCCAGAACAAAAGCAAGAAAGGGCGCTGATCGGGTTGCCCTCGGGAACGACTTCGTACGCGTGGATTTATGAGGGGAGACGACCTCGTGCGTCATGTATATCTAATCGAGAACCTCGGGGCGTTTCAGAGATGGTCCAGCGCCCTGTTTCATGCTCACAATAGACTATGAGCCGTGCGGGAGGAGAAGAACGTCGACGCAAGGGCCGCCTGAGGATCCCGCGAGTGATCCGCGTACGGCCTTCGGAACCACATCTGGCTGATTTTGACGAGATTCTGCCCACGCTCAACGCCGCGGTCGACAGCGTGTACTTTGTTTCCAAAAACCAGGCATTCCAGGAAGGCATGCGCGTGTTCATCACCCACCCTTACTCGGAGGCTCCGGGTTCGATTAACCGGGAATCCTTGGGCAAGGTGGTGCGCATCGATGAACTTGACCGCGGGCGCCGTGGAATCGCCGTTCAGATATTGATGCCCGTCTACCTTGGCGGCAAAGAGACGCTGCGCTGAAAAGTTCGTGACCACGGGTATGCGTCCAAGAACACCGGAAGGAGACGCGAAGACACTGGCGCGCGGACTAAGACGGATCGCTAGACGGCAATCAGCTGAGCCTCGGTCGTTTCGGCCCGCTTGCCGTTCAAGGCCTGGCCAACCAGACGCACGACGGACTCCCGGGAAAAGGGCTTCTGAAGGAAGAATGCGTCCTCGAGGAATTGATCACCGCCGTCACTATGCTCAAGGTAACCAGTCATGTAAACGATCTTTACGTTGGGCAGCAGGCTCTTAAGCCGCAGACCGAGTTCCGGGCCCCGCATCCTGGGCATTACCACATCCGTTAGAACGGCTTGAATCGATGCGCCCAGCCGGTCCACCGTCTCCAGCGCTTCCCTGCCGTCCTGGGCAGTGAGAACGCTGTAGCCGGCCGCGGTCAGAAATTCGCAAGCCAGTTCCCGGACCTCTCTTTCGTCTTCCACGACGAGGACAGTTTTCCGCCGGCCCAACGAGGCGGAGGACTTTGTCATTGTTTCGCTGAAGCCCGCTTCGACTCGCTCGCCGGTGCGTGGCAAATAGACTTCGAAGCAAGAACCAATGCCGGGCTTCGATTCCACCCAGATGAAACCCCCGCTCTGTTTCACGACGCCATAGACAGTCGCGAGACCCAGCCCAGTTCCCTTGCCCGGATCCTTGGTGGTGAAGAAAGGCTCGAAGATACGCGCTTTGGTGGCAGCATCCATGCCATGTCCTGTGTCGGTAACACTGACCAGGACGTACTTGCCGGGCTCAATCGGAGCATGCATGAGCGCGAATTTCGTATCCACGACAAGGTTCTGCGTCTCGATGGTCAACTTGCCGCCTCGGGGCATGGCATCGCTGGCATTTACCGTGAGGTTCAAGAGGACTTGCTCGAGTTGCCCGGGGTCCGCTTTCACGCGCCCGAGGGAGTCGCCAAGCCGCAAACTGAATTCAATGTCTTCGCGAATCAGACGCCGGAGGAGCTTGCCCATGTCGGCGATCAGTTCGTTGACGTCTAGGACTTTTGGCTGGAGCACCTGCATCCTGCTGAAAGCAAGCATCTGGCGGGTCAGGGAAGCAGCCCGGTCGGCGGTTTTGCGAATCTGTTGAGAGCTAATGTGAAGAGCATCGCCCGGTTGAAGGCGGTCAAGAAGCAATTCGCTGTGGCCTCGGATTACCGTGAGAAGGTTGTTAAAGTCGTGGGCCACTCCGCCCGCCAGCCGCCCAAGGGCTTCCATCTTCTGAGCCTGCCGGAGCTGGCCTTCGAGTTGTTCCCGCTGCGTTTCATTCCGCTGCAAAGTATCGCGCATACTGTCAAACGCCCTCGTCAACCGGGCTAGTTCATCGTGGCCGGCGGCTTCCAGGGGATAGGAGAAGTCACCGCGTTCAAGGGCTTGAACTCCTAGCACCAGAGAAGCAAGCGGGCGGGCGACGGTATCGGAAATTGCGAATATCAGGCCGCCTCCTGCGAGGATCGCCACTAACCCGATTCCGAGCAGCAGATGGTTGAGCCTTTGAAGGTAGGCCGCTACTTCGTTGTAAGACTTCAGAACGATGAGATTTGTGGACGGGTGGAGACCCGGAGTCAACTCGACAGAACTGGCGTAATACCGTTGGCCCTCAATGTATAGCTGTGTCCCGGTAAGAACGGCATTGCTTTGGCGCGTCAAATCCAGCTCCCTGAGAGGAGGAAGGGTGCTAATGGCGATCTGCTCGCCGTAGCGGAAGATGACGTCGCTGGATGCGATCCTTCCAAGGCCATCGGCAACGCGGTTATCGATCAACCGGCCCACGACCACAAGACCTTGAAGATTCTTCTTGCCCGAAGGGCCATCAAAGTAGGGCTGCAAGACGACTTGATAAAGATTTCCACCGCCAAACCACCATCCCGAGGTCTCGGCACGAGTGACGGAGCGCGACAACAATTCCTGCGCGGCTGCACGAGGAAGTGCCGGAGTCGTCGAGTGCAAAGCCACAATCTTGCCGGCTTTGTCGGCCAGGACAAACAGGTTGCAGTCTTCCGATTGCCACGGGTCTGCGCTGGCGACCTCAATTGCCGCGGCATCCCCGTTGCGCATCAGTGCCAGGGAAGCCAGCAGGTCCGCCTTGCGGCTCAAAGCCATTTGTTGCTGCCGCTGCACAACTTGAAACGTCAAAATAGCGTTTCGAGCGTCCTGCTCGATTTGTTGCTGTGCGCGGGCTTGAGCGGTGCTCCGCACGACCATGAGGGTGGCGCAAGTAAGCCCCGCGGTGAGTAGCACGAAGGAGAGCAGGAGCTTGGTCCGCAGGTGTAGATCTTCCTGGGCCCGCATAAGGGGGTCCGAGATCATCCGGGAGAGCACTCCAAGGAACCGTCTCATTTTGAGAATCACGAGGGTAGTAGGTTAGCCTGCGGACATGCAACACAGAATGGGCCTACCGTACCACCGGGGAGGTACTCCGGACCAGGGCAAAGACAACGGAGGTTTCGCGGCGGATCTGGCGTGGATTCGATGAAAAGCTCCGGGCGGGAGCGTGTTGCAATGAGCCGCGAAAATGGGGCAAGCTACGCGCGTTGCGGAGGAGGGCGGGATGAGAAAGCTGAATTTGCGGACGACGATTCTGATCTGGGGCGCAGCAGGGCTGGTCATGTTGGGTGGAAGCGCGGCGCGAGCGCAGAGTGGAGGGCAAGTAGCGGGAACGCTGACGGTGATTCGGGCGGGGACGTTGATTGATGGGACGAGCGAAACACCGAGGAAAAATCAGCTTGTTTTTGTGCGCGGGGAGCGAATCGAGAAAGTGACAGAAGCGGGGACGGCGATTCCCGATCGCGCGAAGGTGATTGATCTTTCGAACGCGACCGTGCTGCCGGGACTGATTGATTCGCACACGCATATTTTTCTTTGGGGAGAGGATCCAAAGAAGGGCGGTTACGACGCGAATATTCTGAAGGCGGGGATTGCGCTGCGGGCAGCGCGGGCGACCTTCGCGGTGCGGCGCGCGCTGGAGCAGGGATTTGTGGCTCTGCGCGATTTGGAAACGGAAGGCGCGGGGTACGGGGATATCGAGATCAAGCAGGCGATTGAGGAGGGAACGATTCCCGGGCCGAGAATTTTTGGAGCGACGCGGGCGATTTCGACGACCGGAGGATACAACCTGGAAGATTACGCGCCGGAGCTGGAAATGCCGAAGGGAGTGCAGATCGTGGACGGCCCCGTGGAGGCGCGGAAGGCGGCCCGGCAACAGCTTGAGCACGGAGCGGACTGGATCAAGGTGTACATGACGCACCGTTCGTGGGTGGACAAGCAAGGAAACCTCGTGTCGCAACCGACGCTGACGGTAGAAGAGTTGAAAGCGATCGTGGATGAGACGCATGGCTGGAGGAAAAAAGTGGCGTGCCACGCCTACAACGGAATCGGCTTGCAGCGGGCGCTGGATGGCGGATGCGATTCGATCGAGCACGGACTGGAAATGACGGATGCGCAGATCGAGCAGATGAAGCGGCAGGGGACGTGGTATTGCCCAACGCTGTCGCCGTATTACGACGACTGGGCGGAGGCGGATACGCCCGCGGGTAAGCGTGACCGCGCACGAGCCGCCGTGCACGAGGTTACGTTCAAGAAAGCGCTGCAGGCGCACTTGAAAATTGTTTTCGGGACGGACATGGGCGGGATCCCATGGACGGAACCGATCGCACAGGAGTTCAAGCGGATGGTTGGCTTAGGGATGTCGCCGATGGATGCGATTCAGTCGGCGACTTCGCATGCGGCGGAGCTGCTGGAGATGAAAGGGGAGATTGGAGTGATCGCTCCGGGGGCATACGCGGAAGTGATCACGGTGGCGGGAGATCCGCTGAAGGACATTAGCGAGCTGGAGCGCGTCAAATTTGTTATGCACAACGGGACGGTTTTCAAGAATGAGATGGGGAAGTAGACATGCGGAGGACCGCGATGGCCATCAGGGCTCGACGCGGACACCTTTCCAAAAGGCGACATGGTCCTTGATTTCGGCCGCGGCAGGTTTGGGGTCGGGATAATACCAGGCTGCGTTTTCGTTTTTCAAGCCGTTTACTTCGATGTGGTAATACCGCGCGGTTCCCTTCCAGGGACAGATGGAAGTGTGACCGCTGGGCTTGAGAAAATCCTTTTTGACAGCGTCGCGGGGAAAATACTGATTGCCCTCAACGACGACAGTGGCGTTGCTTTCGGCGATGAGCTCGCCGGCCCAAGATGCCTTCGCCATGGTTGCTCCGTTACTCCTTGACAAGCATGAAATGAGGATACGACATTTCCGTTTTCCCCGTGCTGAAGATTGGATGCATATGGAGAAGGAACGATACAGAAAATAACGATTGGCGAGATATAAGGCGCTGCATAGAAACAGCAGAGGCGGCACGGGCAAAGCCTGCCGATAGTCGCGTGGAGTTTGCTACACTTAGGCGCGGAAATGGGAGGAAAAACAATGGCTGAGCAAAATCTTGAAAATCATGTCAGGTTTGTCCCTTCATATCATTTTTTTGCGTTGCCGGTGTTTGCCATCAATTTAGTGTGGTCGCTATTTAAGTTAAGAAACCTAGGATTTACGTTCGAAGGAGTCTTCGGCGTGCTCCTGGCCGCGGCGCTAGTTGTCCTGGCCCTCCGAGCACGGCTCTTTGCACTGGCGGTGCAGGATCGAGTGATTAGGCTGGAGGAGCGGCTGCGGTGCGAGCGGCTGCTGCCTGCCGATCTGCGGCCGCGGATCGGGGAATTGACAGCAGGACAATTGGTGGCATTGCGGTTTGCCTGTGACGAAGAATTGCCGGTGCTGACGCGAAAAGTGCTGGATGAAAAGCTGCAAGAACGCAAGGCGATCAAGCAACTGGTCAAGAATTGGAGGCCGGACTACCTGCGGGCCTAGCCTCGAATCGTTCTAGAAAATGCTGCGGATGACGCCGCCTTCGGCGCGGACCGCCGAGCCATTGATGGCGATGGACTGAGCGCTGGCAATGAAAGCGACGACGGCAGCAACTTCTTCCGTAGTTTCGAAGCGCTTCAGGAGAGACGTTGGCCGAACACTCGCGAAGAATTGCTTCTCAATTTCGGCTTTCGTGATTCCCTGCTGCTTGGCCATGGTATCCAAGAACTCAGTGGCGCCCTCCGAGGCGGTCGGGCCGGCGAGAATGGAATTCACAGTGACGCCACTGCCCGCGAGGGATTCCGCCATCCCGCGAGCGATGGCTACCTGAGCCGTCTTGGTCATGCCGTAGTGGATCATTTCAGCAGGAATATGCTGGGCGGATTCGCTGGAAATGAAAATGATGCGTCCCCATTTTTTCTTGAGCATAGCGGGAAGGTAGTGGCGTGATAGGCGAACACCGCTAAGAACGTTTACTTCGAAAAAACGAAGCCAGTCGGCATCGGGAATTTCGAGAAAGGGTTTGGGGTCGAAAATCCCGAGATTGTTCACAACAATGTCTGCCTCAGGAGCCTGTTGGAGAAATCTTTGGACGCCGGAGGCCGTACCGAGATCCGCAGGAATCCCCTGGACATCGGCATTCTTGACGCGCTGCCGGATACTCTTATGGGCGGCGGTAACTCGCGCTTGGGTGCGGCCGTTGACGAAAACCCTGGCGCCTTCCGCGGCAAGCGCTGCGGCGATGGCGAGACCTATACCGGCAGTGGACCCTGAGACAACTGCTATCTTGCCCTTGAGACCTAAATCCATTTGGAAGCTACCTCGTAAAAGAAGCGGGAGTTAGGCTCCCGAAATCCAGATTACATTTTGAAAAGGTCAGCGGGCTTTGGCTGCGGCGGCGCCCTCGATCTCGGCGATCTCATCGCCTGTGAGTCTCAAATCGGCGGCGCGGACCACTCCTTCGACTTGCTTTGCGTTGCGAGCCCCGACGATAGCGCCGGTGATCGCAGGGTGATGCAAAACCCAGGCGATGGCGACTTCGGCAGGCGAGAGCCTATGGCGGGCACCGACCTGGCGAAGGCGCTCGACGAGTTCGAGATTCTTGGAAAGGCGTGGCTCGCGAAATTCCGGATTGCGGCTGCGAAAATCATCAGGAGGCAAAGCGGCGGCGCGTTCGCAGGTCATGGCGCCGGTAAGCAGGCCGGAAGCCATGGGAGCATAAGAGATAACGCCGATTCCTCGCTTCAGGCAGTAAGGAAGAATTTCGGCTTCGATCTGGCGGCGAATGAGGGAATACGGGGGCTGGAGGGAAGTGACCGGAGCAATCTTTTCGGCGCGCTTGAGCTGCTCAACATTGAAGTTGGACACGGCGATCCACCGAATCTTGCCTTCTTTCTGAAGGGCGGCCATGATGCGCCAGGCTTCTTCGAGGCCGGGCCCGTTGTCGGCGGGCGGCCAGTGCATCTGGTAGAGATCGATGGTGTCGACTTGCAAGCGCCGCAGGCTGTCGTCGCATTCGCTGCGGATGGAAGCGGCGCTAAATTCCTGGTGGATCTTTCCTTCTTTATCCCAGACGAGAACGCATTTCGTGAAGACGTACGGACGCGGGCCGCCCCACTCTTTCAGAGCGCGGGCGACAATCTCTTCGGAATGACCGAGGCCATAGACCGCAGCGGTATCAATCCAATTGATGCCTAGCTCAAGGGCACGATGAATCGCGGCGATGGAATCGGAGTCGTCTTGCGGGCCCCAGGCAAATTCCCAGCCTGAACCTCCGATGGCCCAAGCGCCAAATCCGATGCGCGTAATGTTGAGATCCGAGTTTCCAAGTTTGCGAGTTTCCATTCAATTCCTCTCATGGAGTGGTGCGCCCGATGAAAAACATCCGGGAGTGAATAGTGCAAGTCTTGCTGCCCAACGATTGGATGAAAGGAATGGACAAAGGGTTAGGTAGGCAAGCGCAAGAGACAGAGGGGAAGGGTCTAGTTTGCAGTGAGAGCAGCATCGAGGGAAACCGATTCGCCGTCGGGATTGGCGAGCGTGAGCTGCTGCGGGCCGGGAGTCAGAACCGGCGTTACGAACGAAAGAGTGTTGGCGTCTTTGAGAGTGACACTTGCCGATTTCCCATTGATGGCGGCACTGATGCCACTCTGGAAACCGCTGCCGCGAATAGTGACGGCCGTTCCGCCGCCAGCGGTGACCATGGAGGGCGAAATGGTGCCAATGCCCAGGGGAACGGCGGCGAGTTGCGCGACCGTTAGAGATGCGTTTTGCGGAGTGCCATCCGCGGAGGTGATGGCGAAGAGCCGCTGGCCATTTTCGTCCGTGGCGAGAAAGCTGCCGTGAAGACCGTCCACATCGGTCATGAACTGCTGCGGGAGATAGAGGCGCAAGCGTAGCGCACCGGAATGCGCGTCGAGAATGTCTATGCCGCCTTTCGCTCCCGAACTGCCTGGGGCGCCGGTGAGAAATGGTTTGTAGATCAATGCGCCGGAAGGATGCATCGTAAGGCCCGGAACAAAGACTTGACCCGGGATTTGCGCGAGTTCCGAGGAAACTGGGACGGCAGTGAGAGAAAGGTCGAAGGCGCGGAATTCAGTGAAGCCGTTCGCTTGAACGGAAAAAGTTGTGCCGTCAGCAGCAGTGGCAAGGTCAGACGAGGAAGCTTGGGCGGTAGAGGTGAGGAACTGATTTGGAGCGCTGGCACTCCAGGAAGCGACGGGGCCGCCGGGAGCAGAACTGAAGGCAAGAAAAATCTGATCGCCAGCAGCGTTGCCCTGAAGGAGAGGAGCGCCAGTGAGACTTTTGACTTGCGGCTGAGGAGCAGGCTGAATGGTTGGCGGGGCGGCGGCCAGATCCAGTTGAGCGAGACACGTGGAGCAGGCGCCCACGGAGCCTCCTTCTCCGGAGAGGCCGACGAATACGGTTTGCGTGCTGGTGGCGGCGAGGCGAGCGGGACCGGAGTTGGTGAAGCCAGGGACTCCGCCGATGGGCACGGTGGTGCCGGTCCCTTTCGCGGGATCGATCAGATAGACGTTCTGTGCGCCGAAATCGGCGATGACGAGTTGTGTGCCGTCAGGGGTCAGCGCGAGGCCGCGCAGACCCGCACTTGGCGGAGGGCCACCAGGGGGCTGAATTGGGGTCAGGAACGCGCCAAGCGACAAATCAAAAACATCAACGTGGTCAATGTTAGAGAGGTAGATGCGCTGGCGCGTCCGATCGTAGAGGAGAAATTTGTAGAAACCTGGCTTCGCCGCAGATTGCAGGCTTTGGAGGAATTGAAATGATTTTGGGGACGTGGCGGTTCCGAAGGCCGAGGTGACGATGAGATCTTGTTTTCCGGGGACGCCAGGGGGCGTAGTGATGGTGATCCGCTCGAGTGAAAACGGATAGCTGGCGTCGAGACCAAGAGAGGAGGTGATGCTGGTGACGCTCTCTACCTTTTGCACCGTGGCGTTTGTACCGCCAATTCTTACGGTTATTTTTCCAGCATCACTTCCGAAACCGTAACCGTAAATCCAGACCGAATCTCCTCCGGTACTCACACCGGCATTGGGAAGAGTCTGCAAGATTTGCGGGCCATAGCTGAAAGCGTCAAGCGCGAGCGCAAGCCACCCGTTAGGGAAAAAGACGGTGACGTTGACAGAACCGCTGGTAGCGCTCGGCGGGGAATTTGCCTGGATCTGTGTTGGGCCCGAAACGTTCACGCCGGTGGCAGATTGCGTGCCGAATTTCAACTGGGCAGGGGTAACAAAATTCTGGCCGGAGAGGACGACTTGGGTTCCACCCGCTGCCGCGCCATCCGACGGTTGAAGACTGGGCGCGGGAGCCAAGAATGGCGCTTGCGCTGGAAGTGTCACAGGGGCAGAGGCATCGAGGAAGCTGACGCCGCGATTCGAAAGACCAAAGAGGAGTTGCGTTTCGTCGGTTTCCTCAATGTCGGTTGAAATGCCCTGGATTGCAGCGCCAGGAATTTGGCCGATGAGCTGGGCAGTGCGGCCGTTAAGAATGGTGATGAAAGACGCCGCGGAAGAGGATTCGCTGACGTAGAGAAATTTCCCGTCGCGTGAGAACGCGATGCCGTGGACACTGGCGGGAAGATAGAGAGCCACTTGCTGAAGGGAGGCGTCCAGGAGCAAGAGCTGCGTGCTTCCGTTCGAAGCGAAGACCGCGGCAAAGCGGCTGCCATCGAGATTCGCGGCGACCCTGGAAATTAAACCTGTTCCGATGGTGAGCGGCCCTGCGACCAAGTTTGCGGATGCATTGTAGAGGGCTAGCTCCCCGCTTGAGTCGTTCGCGGCAGCGAGAACTTTCGAGCGATCTCTGGAGCGGGCGAGCGCCCCTACTCCCTGCTGAAAGAGTGCTGGCGCGGTAGAAGTCAAGTCCGTGAGGGAGTTTGTGGCGGGATCCCAGAATGCAAGCAGCGCTTCGGAGGAAACTGCCTGGCGAAGGCGAATCATGAGCTTGCCAGTCGAAAGGGACAGAAGCTCGATAGGGCGATTGAAAATCGTAGCAGGCAGCGGGGTGAGGCCAGAAACGAAATAACGAACCTTGACGTGCAACGTAGCGGCATCCATCGCGGCGATGTGTTCGAGGGACGTACCGATCCAAACAGTGGCGCCATCTGCGGAAAGATCGACACTGCTTGCGCCAGGAACTGAAACTTGCGCAATGCGAGTCTGGTCGGACGTGGAGAAGACCTCCACGCGGTTCATGGCGCGATTGGCAACGAACAGATGTTTGTTGGCGAAATCGTAGGCGATGTGGCGATGATGGGGCTCGCCGAAAGGATCGTCTTCCGCGAAAGTCGAATCCGTCCTCGCGTAAGTGGTGCGCGGAAGTGTGGAGGCGATGCCGCTTTGAACCATCAGGGTAAGGTTTACGGAATGGGACAAGCTCTCGCTGGTGCCTTGCGCGGAAACGCTGAAATTCCCGGTCGCGGCACTGGCCGTCGCGTCGAAAAGTACAGAGGTGCTCCCGCCAGAAGCAACGGTGAAGGGGCTCGAAGGGTTAGAGGTTATGCCAGCGGGAAGCGCGGCCAGCGTTACCTGCACGCTTCCTGTAAAACCGTCCAGCGGGTTGATGGAGACATTGACGGGAAGGCTCGTGGCGCCCTGGCCGACGGAAATGGAGTTGGTGGAAAGAGTGATAGAAAAGTCAGGCGCAGGCGGAGGAGGCTGAATCGTAGAAGAAGAGCCGCCGCCGCAACTAGTGCAAAGCGAGGCCAAGAGAAGAAGGACTGTATGCGGGACGTGGCGACGAGACGGTCCCATCGAGCGACCCCACGAACATTCCGCGCGGGCCAGGCGGCACAAATAACAGGAAAACTGAATTAGCCGACGCGCTTAGCCTGGAAAAATGCCCGTAGTCACAATACTCCTATATCGTATCTTGTCAAGTTAAGAAATACTCGCGAAACACTTGCAGCGATCACGGGAAAACAAAACGGCGCGGATAGGGTGCCCGCGCCGTTCCGGAAAAAGTTAAGGAAAAATTGCCGAAAGCTAGATGGTCTTGGAGGCCGGTGCACCAGCGGATGCAGAAGTGGTGCGGGCAAACGCGTTGCCGCCCGATTCCTTTTCCGAGCTCTTGTCGATCTCGATGGAGCCCTTGAAGTAGGCGCCGTCTTCGATCATGATGCGGGCGGTGGTCAAGTCACCGTTGACCGAACCATCCTTCTTGATTTCAATTCTATCCTTCGCGCGAAGGTTTCCCTTCACGTTGCCGTACACCACGACCTCGCGGGCAATGATGTCAGCGGTAACTTTGGCGGCGGGCCCGACAGTAAGCTTCCGCTCATCAAGCTGGATCAGTCCTTCGACCGAACCATCGATCAACAGATCTTCATTGCCGGAGATCTCGCCTTTTACGTGCAGGCTCGACCCGAGCCGCGCTGTCGCACGGTCCGCAGTCGCACCCAATGGACGCATCGCATCTGTACTCATCGCAGGTTTATCCTCCCAAGCCGCCGAAGCAGGCCTCGACGGCTGATTCGTTGGTAAATTTTTGTAGTCCGGTTGCCCTGCTTGCGGCGCATCCGGCTTCTTATTGCCCCACATCGGACCTCCCAAAGGGACAGCTTCACCCCACGCAGATTTCCGGCCCGGGGTAATGCAAACTCTAGACCTCGGCAACGTGCGCGGCAAACAAAGTATGAGTGCACTGTTCCTGAGAGTTACTAGACTTCGGGACAGTACGATGCGGGCTGGAGGGCAGTACCGGGAGATTCTGCGGGAATACGGCGTGAATGTAAAGCGGAATGCGGGTGGGCCCTGGGGATCAGGCGGTTGGTTTGTCGGGGACGGGTTGCGTGGCGACGAACTCGTCGAGGAAGCGTCGGGCGTAAGAATCGAGCAGGTGCTGAATCCGTTCGTGGCTGGGAGACTTAAGGACGAAACCGGCGTGGTGAAACTTGGTGACCCGATAGACGATTTCAGGATCGGTGTAGTCGGAAGTATCAGGATGTTCCTGGCGGGCAAGCGAAAGAATAACGCCGGCATAATCGCCACGAGGAGTGGGAATTTGATAAGGCTGCTTCCCTGCTCCGACTTCGAGACGCGCCCACTCGCGCCAAAGATTGATCCCGGTGGCGGCATCTATGACGTCGGAGATGTACGCCCCGCCCACGCGTGCGGCGACCTCGAGGAAATAGAACTTGCCGCCGGCGTGAGATTTCAGGAATTCGGCATGAGTGACGCCACGAACGAAACCGAGCCCTTCGAGCACCCCGCGATTGATTTCGTGCAGCGCCTTGGTGTCTGCGTGGTCGCGGGGAAGAGTGCGCGTCGTGAATACTCCTCCTTGGTGCGATGTGTCAAGCGGCGGAGTGCCATAGGCGTGGGCCTCAGCGAAGACAACGTTGCGCTCCGAGACCACGCTATCCACGTGATAGACCGCGCCGGGAATGAATTGCTCGAGAAGATAAAAAGATTGTTGATCGCCGAGCTGATCGAGCCACGGCCAGAGCTCTTCCTGCGAATGAATCTTTTTCATGCCGATGCCAGAGGCCTGAGAGCGAGGCTTGAGCAGCCAGGGGCCCGGCACGCGCAACATGAATTCCCGAAGATTGTCGTAATTGAGAACGTGGACGAATTCAGGCACTAGGATGCCTACTTCGCGGGCACGCGCGCGCATGGCCAATTTGTCGCGAAAATACCTGATGGTCGTGAGACCCATGCCGGGGATGCGGAGATGTTCGCGAAGTGCCGACACGTTTTCCATGTCGAATTCGTCCAAGGCCACGATGCGGTCGATGGCTTGCGATCGGGCCATGTAGCTGACGGAATAGAGCAAGCCTTGTAGCGGGAGTTCTTCCGGCATAGTGAAGATTTCGTCGATAGATTCGAAGGGCCAGTTGGCGTGGCGGAGCTTCTCAACGGTGAGCAGAAGTACGCGACAGCCCATGCTCTTGCATGTGCGGAGGAATTCCTGCCCCTTTTCGTAAGAACTGACGCAGAGGATGGTTGATGGCCGGCCTTCCGACATGCCACACTCCCTGAAAACGTTGCCGGTAGAGCGCGGATTATACAGCGAGCTAGCGTGCGGGATACAGAAATTGCAGAAGGGGACCGACCCGCTGTGCCCAAGCCGCCTCATTGTGTTCCGCTCCTTCGACGCGCTCGTAACGTAAGTCACGATCGAGCTGCCATCCTTTTTCGAGGAGCACGTCGCGAAACTTTTCGACTTCCTGCGCGATGCGGCGGCCTTCCCCGGTGCCTATGTCGAGCCAGATACGCGGGCGCGGTTCCACCTTTGCCGCCCGGGCAATGCGGTGAATCACCTGTTGATTCCACCAAACAGAGGGTGAGAGCGCGGCAATTTTTCCGAAAATGCGCGGATACTTGAGACCGAGATAGAGAGAAACCAAGCCGCCCAGCGAAGAGCCTCCGATGCCGGTGCTCTGCGAGCCGGAAAGCGTCCGATATTCACGGTCCACGAAGGGCTTCACCTCTTCCATCAGGAATTTGGCGTAACCATCGGCGCGGCCTCCGCCGAGTTTGGGCACGTGGGTTGGCGTATATTCGCGGATGCGCGCCTTGGTATTGTAAATCCCCACGATGATCAAGGGCTCGACAGCGCCGGTATCGATGCAATAATCCGCGGTCTGTCCGACGTGCCAGTCCTGCCCCGGAATAAAGGAGGTAGCGCCATCGAAAAGATTCTGGCCATCCTGAAGGTAGAGGATGGGAAAACGGCGCGAGGGCTGCTCGTAGTAGCCGGGCGGAGCGTAGACAATGAGGTCGCGCTGATTGCGCAGGAAGCGCGAGCGAAACTGTTCGTGTTTGCGGAGCTGCCCGCCGCTCACGATGAAATTGTCACCAGGTGATCGAGGAAGAATTCGATTTCGGTACAGTTGGCGGCAGACGGTTTCTGGAGCGGCTTGGTCTTGTTCATCTCAGTGGCGCGCAATGCGCTGTGGGAAAGAATTCTACATTGTTTCCCGGAAATGGCGTGAGCCGGGTGCAGTTCGTCGGCCAGTGGAATTGAGACTATCTGACAATGAACTTCCAGCGCCGCGGCAGCCCAAATTTGATGAACGGAAGTGGCGCGCCCGGGGAGATTCGAACTCCCGACCCTCTGCTTGGAAGGTAAGCTAAGAAACGCCAAGTAGTTGGTTCGTCTAGCTTTTTCCTATGTCGCGCATCATCGTTTTGCACGGTTTTCGGCACTGTTTGTTCCCAAGTTGTTCCGAAGTTGTGGGGTGAACCCCTAAGATGGCACAACTTCTTTGGACCCAGTTTCCGTTTTTGTAAAAGTGTTCTTGCATCTTCTAGCAGAAGAAGGGGTCTGGGGAAGGGGACGGCATTTGAGTCCCCGTCCCCAGCAGCCCTTTCGAAATCTTTTCATCGTTCTCTTTGTTCACAAAAGACTCCATCCGTGCGCCACCAGATTCGGCTTGGTCTTCGGCCGTGCGCTCGAATTCTTCCGGGGATCGGTAGCCCAGCGCAGAGTGCAACCGCTGCCGATTGTAATACTCCTCGATGAACTCTTCGATGTTAACTCGTAATTGTTCTAGGTCTTCGTACTTGTGGGCGTAAATTTCTTCCCGCTTCAGCGTTTTGATGAAGCTTTCGCAACTGGCATTGTCGTAAGGATTGGCTGGACGACTCATGCTCGGAACCATGTGGTGCTCCTCGAGGATGGCTATATATTCCGCGCGAGCGTACTGCAGCCCGCGATCCGAATGATGCACCAGGCCGGGTTGCGGCTGTCGGCGCTCGATGGCTTGCTCCAGCGCTCCGACGGTGAGCTGCATCGCGAGGGTACGATCCAACGCCCAGCCCACCACTTTGCGAGAGAATCCGTCCAGGATCACCGCCAAGTAGACAAATTCCGTCTTCAGCCGAATGTAGGTGATGTCCGCGACCCACAGCTGATTGATCCCGGTCAGTTTCATCCGTGCCGCTAAGTTCAGATAAATCTCGAACTTGTGGTTCGCGTTGGTAGTGATCTTGAAGCGCTTCGGTTGTAGAGCCAGCAGGCTGTCTTCCCGCATGATCCGCACCACTCGTTTGTGGTTCACCTGCATCCCTCGACGACGCAGCTCCACGGTGATTCGTCGATACCCGTAACGCCGGCGATGCTCCAGGGCAATCTGCTGGATTACAGATCGTACTTCCGTCTCTTCCTCGGCCGGATGCCGTTCCTGGAGCGAGCGGTAGAAGCTCCTGCGACTGACCGGAACCAACTGGCACATGCGCTCGATACTCAGGCTGCCTTGCAAAAATCTTACTTCTCGGATCTGTTCGTAGATCCCATCTCGCCAGTTTCGCCGCTCTTCTGGTGTCGAGCCTCGACTTTTTGCAAGGCACCTTTGAAAAAATCCACTTCCAGGGCCTTCTCGGCCAGCAACCGCTTTAGCTGCTGGTTCTCTTTTCGGTAAGCAGCCGCGTGCGTGCTCGGACGTGCAGTTTCTTCCCCTGGCTCAAGTGCTTCGAGTTTTGCGCGCCACTTGTAGAGGCACCTCGGTCTTACCCCCAGTTCTCGCGCCAACTCACCAACGTTTTCGCACGTCCTCATCCGCTCCACGGCCATTCGCTGAAATTTCCGGGAGTATCTCTTTCTCTTCACAGCGTTTCCTTTCCCGGAAACTGTGCCCAATCTTGTGTGTCACTTCAAGGGTTCACTCCATTGCCGTAACCCTGGAGCCAAAACGCTGCCGTGGCAGCAAAAAGAGGCGCAGGGTGCAGCTTGGTTTCGACTGGATTAGGGAGGAGGCGCAAATACGCACGCACTGCAAACCGCACATCGGCTCGAAGCAAGCGGCAACAATACAAATGATTGCAGCTTGACGAAAGGTCGGCGAAAGTCTGCGTCACTGAGTGTCGCTATAGCGACGTTGAAGACCGGGACATTGAACCGCGCTTCGAACAAACCTCCGTCTGGCGTTCTCCGCACTCTCGACCGGGTAGACCAATTCCTCCATGCTCTATGATATAGGTCGCTTGCGATTCGGCTACGCATTCCCCAACAGGGACTGGCGATTCACTTGCACTACCGAGGGAAGGAGTACGTCATGAATACAGATGACCTGAGATGGTTGTTGCAAACAATCGAGGAGCCCGAAATCGCACAGCGGTTCGTCTTAGCCCAGTACACGCGCGGGAGAATTCCCGATCGGGTGATGGCCGATGTATGCCGCGAGCGGCATTGGATTCGCCAGACCGCGATTCAAGTCCCAGCCGCGGCGACCGGTCGATCCACCGAATACGCGATAGGACAAATACCTGTTGTCCCGCAAGAAGAACAGTTCCATGAACACGCAATCCTCACCGCGTTCTGACAGAAACGGAGCCGGGGACCCGACCAACCCTTCCGCCATCGCGGGACGAAGAATATGAATTTTTCTCTTTCTGCGAAAAACGGCGACGCCCTTGCATTCGAATTTCTTTGCAGACAGTCTGCAAACATGGTCTACAGCGCTGAAGGACAGCTAAATGACCAAATTGCAAAGTAAGCTCGTCCTGTTACCCGCTCCCGCGGAAACTGAAAAACAGCTTGTAGAGCATCGCTTCGCGATTCTATTCACAAGGAATCGATGACATTGGAAACACCCCGTGACAGGGTGTGGCACGATTTCGACAAGGAGGCTACGCCGGGGCGACGGTAACGGTGCTCGGTAGGTTTTGGGATCCGCCCCGACTGTGTAGAGAACGTGCGTCGATCTCCTGCGAAGCTTGATTCGCGGACTGTCTCGGGACAAAGTGCATATCCAATGAGCACCACAGCGGCAGGTAAGTTATGATGTTGCTCCCAGAGTGAATTGCGGTTTGCGCTTGCTTATGGTCCCACGAGGGGCCCTGCGGCGCGCTCACGAGTGAGGCTGGCTCCACCATTCCAGTCTGTCCAGCGTTCAAGGAAGTCAACGCACTCTGAAGGGGACTGTACGTGGCGTCGACGGATATTCCGACTGTGTTCGTTATCGATGATGATGCCGACGTACGTGCGTCGATACAGGGCCTATTGAAAACGGCGGGCTTGCGGTGCGAAGGCTTCGAGACGGCGGAACAGTTTCTACAAGGAAAGCCCTCGGATAGTCCCAGTTGCCTGATATTGGATGTAAGCCTTCCTGGAATCAGCGGCCTGGATTTTCAGCAGCAACTTAAGAACGCCGGCCGCCAGATTCCGATCATTTTCGTTACCGGTTATGGCGACATTCCGATGACAGTGAAGGCTATGAAGTCGGGCGCGGTGGAATTCCTGACCAAACCTCTTAAACGGCAGGGTCTGCTGGATGCCATTCAGCAAGCTCTAACTCGCGATTCCGCCCGTCGGCAGGAGCAAGCGGAGATTGATCTTTTACAAAAACGCCATGACAAGCTAACTCCGCGCGAGCGCCAAGTTATGGAGTTAGTGGTATCGGGGCTGCTGAATAAGCAGATTGCGTCGAAACTTGGGACTGCCCTAATCACGGTCCAGGTTCATCGCGCTCAGGTGATGCACAAGATGCAAGCTAGATCTCTCGCCGAGCTAGTCAGAATGGCGGAAAGGCTCCGGCTTTTCCCGTCGACTGAGAAATGCCTGGGGTAAAGCACTCTCCCGCACAAGAGCGGAGTTTTCACCGGCGCAGACGATTCTACGCTTCCTATATAAAGACATAATTGCGCTTTGTTTTGCAGAGATTATCCTGGCCGCGTGGCTTCCGAGGAGAAACCGAAAGTGGTTGCAATAGTCGATGATGATGAGTTGCTCCGGAACGCACTGCGTGGCCTGATGAAAGCGGCGGGGTTCCCAGTTCTGGCGTTCGCATCTGCCGAAGAATTTCTGAACTCAGGCGAACAGGAGCGCACCGCATGTTTGGTTACGGACATCCGTATGCCGGGAATGTCGGGTTTGGAACTCCAAGCAAAGCTGAATAAAGATCACCACAAGATTCCCATAATTTTTATTACGGCGCACGGCGACGAGAAAATGCGGATGCAAGCTTTAAGATCGGGAGCGGTGAAGTTCTTAACGAAGCCCTTAAACAACGGAGTACTACTCGACAGTGTCCGCACAGCGCTGGAGGCGTGAACTTCGCAAGTTTAGGAGAAGCCGTTCGTGAGGGATCGTCTGTGGAAGGTGTCAACACAGTTCGGTCATTTGAAGAGGGTCTCGAGAATAAATTTGACGAGATTATAGGCAACAGCCCCGCTCTGGAATTTGTGCTGGCTGAGGTGGAACGGGTGGCCCCCACCGATTCCACCGTCCTGATCCTCGGGGAAACGGGCACTGGCAAAGAGCTAATCGCTCGTGCCATTCACAACATCAGCGCTCGCTGCGGACGCCCGTTTGTGAAGCTGAATTGCTCAGCAATTCCCTTTGACCTGTTAGAAAGCGAACTCTTTGGACATGAAAAGGGAGCTTTCACGGGCGCTATCGCACAGAAAATCGGCCGTTTTGAAATGGCCGACACAGGGACACTATTCCTGGACGAAATCGGCGACATGCCGGTGGCGTTACAACCTAAACTGCTGCGTGTCCTCCAAGAACAAGAGTTCGAGCGCCTCGGTAGCGGCCGCACGCATCACGTCGACGTCCGTGTGGTCGCCGCGACGCATCGAGATCTAACGGAGATGGTCGCGCGGAAAGAGTTCCGCAGTGACTTGTACTATCGTCTCAACGTATTTCCTGTCGTGCTGCCGCCCCTGCGCGAGCGGCGCGAAGATATTCCACAATTAGCTCTGCATTTTGTCGAGACTTTTGCCCGGCGGATGCGCAAGCGAATTGATCACATACCGCAGGACATACTCGATGCATTCATCTCATACTCTTGGCCCGGGAACGTGCGAGAGCTTCAGAATCTGATCGAGCGAGCCGTGATTCGCTCGGACAATGGAGTGCTTCCCAACCCCTTACCGATCACGGACAAGAATCCAGTGACGGTACCTCCTTTGCAGCATACGTTTATGCTGACTCCTTCGCAGGGAACGTTTAGGGATTCCACGCGAGCGCTTATCTTGCACGCATTGCACGCGACGGGTTGGGTTATCGGGGGGCCCAGTGGGGCAGCTGCACGGCTGGGACTGAAACGCACCTCGCTAATTACGAAAATGAAGAAGCTCGGGATCTCACGACCTATGTATCAAAAGACGCAGACGACATAAGCGAGAACCGCGAGGGTGAGGAAGGGTACCAGGCGGCGCTTGAATGAGTTCTTCTCCCCTGACTACGCGATTTCCTACATTGACTGGCTACGCGCTCTGGCTCGCGGCGGCCTCGAATGGCAAGGTGAATTGAAATGTGGCGCCTAGCCCCGAGTTGGAGCTGGCCCACAAGCGGCCGCCGTGCAATTCGATAATCGACCTGCTGATCGACAATCCCATACCGGTGCCTTGTGGCTTGGAGGTAAAAAACGGATTGAAGATTTCCTCTCCGTTTTCTTGCGGTAGGCCCATCCCAGTATCCGTTACCGAGACGAGGAGTTGACCATTCTCGTCCAGCCGCGTCGTGATCGCAAGAGTGCCCGGAGCGCCCATTTCCTTCATCGCTTCGATGGCATTCAGCATGAGGTTCATCAAAACCTGTTGGAGTCCTACCCGATCCGCCATAATCTTGGGAAGGCCATTGCTAAGCTCGGCACGGATCGAAACCGAATACCGGGTCGCCTCGCTGCGCAACAGAGCGATCATCTCTTGAATGACTCCGTTTACGTCAACCAGCTCTTGTCGAGGGATATGCTTCTTAAATAGCAAGACAATCCGATTGATGATGTCGGACGCACGGGTGACGTCCTTCATGATTCTTAAAGCTGCCTCTTGGGCCTCCGCCAAGTCCGGCTGATCACGCGCAAGCCACATGAAACAGGTTTCAGCATCTGCGGCTGCTGCGGAAATCGGCTGCTTAATTTCGTGCGCCAGCGAGGCGGTCAACTCGCCCATCGTGGTAACTCGGTTCAGATGTGCGAGATGGGCCAGTTGTTCCCGTAACCTTTCCCGTTCTTCTTCTGCACGCTTGCGTTCAGTAATATCGACGGCCGTGCCGACCACTTCAACAAGCTCTCTATTGGAATTGAAAACTGGATGGGCCAGGCCATGAATGTGTTTGACTGTTCCATTGGGTAGCACGATTCTGAACTCAACGTCGGAATGCACCTTCTGGAGGAACATCCTATCACTGGCCTGTTGCCTCACTTTGTCGCGATCTTCCGGGTGTATTCGCTGCAGCCATTGGTCCCGCATTGGAAGGCCCAGTTGCGGATCGAAGCCGAAAATTCGGAACATTTCCTCGGACCAGTACAGGGCCTCGTGGGTTGTGCCATCGCTGGCCCAACTACCTGTGTGGGTCAGCCTCTGCGCTTCTGCGAGATAGTTTTCGCTTCGGCGTAAGGCTTCTTCCGCCCGCCTGCTCGCAGTCACGTCCATCCCAACACCCACGAATTGCAGCAGTTCTCCCGATGGACCCAAAACAGGTTGGCCCACGGAATGAATGAACCTGACCACCGAGTGTGGAGGCAGAATTCGGAATTCCACGTCATAACCCGATTTTTCGGCAATTGCCCGATTGACTGCCGCTTGATATCTGGCCCGATCCTCGGGATGAATGCGTTGCAGCCGTTGTTCCCAAGTAGGCATACCATCCTTGGGATCGAAACCATGTATCCGATACCACTCCTCGGACAGATGCAAAGCGCCCATGCCAGGAATCTGCCACGCCCAACTTCCTACAAGAGCCAGTCGCTGCGCCTGGGCGAGGTAACTCTCGCTGCGACGCAGGGCTTCATCGGCCTGCTTGCGCTCGGTAATGTCCGTCGAGCTACCCATGAATTGCGCCAAATCGCCGGATGCATTGAAAACAGGATGGCCGACGCCATGGATCCATTTGACAGATCCATCCGGCAGAAAGATTCGATATTCCAATTCGTATTCCGATTTTTCACGGATTGCCCGCTCGATCACATCTTGCAACTTGGCTCGATCCGCCGGATGAACGCGCTGAAGGCGTTTCTCCCAGCTTGGCATCCCCTCTGCGGGGTCGAAGCCGAGGATGCGATACCACTCTTCGGATACATGTACGGTGTCTCTGCCTGGCACCTGCGAGACCCAGCTCCCCGTGTGCGTGAGCCTCTGCGCTTGGGCCAAGTACGCTTCACTACGACGAAGCTTCTCTTCCGCTTTTTTGCGCTCATCAATATCCGTAAGCAGGATGTACCAGCGGACGATCCGACCTTCCTTGTCCCGCAGTGGGAGGCCGCGCGCATGGAACCAGCGGTATACGTCATCGGCACGGCGGAGACGGTGCTCATCTTCGTATGGATGTCCGCTTTCCACGGAATTGCTCCACAGGGTTGCCACTAGCTCGCGATCATCCGGGTGCACAAGTGGACGCCAATTTTTTAATTCCTCAAGGGTCATCCCGACATAATCAAGGAGTTGTTGATTGGCGAGTTCGATTTCACCGGCCGCAGTCGTGGTATTTACGAGGCCGGGAATGCTGTCGACGATCAGCCGCAAACTCCGCTCGCTCGCACGGAGGGCTTCCTCGGCCCGCCTTCGCTCGGTGATGTCGGTAACAGCTCCCACGAACTCAAAGCGGCCCAGCTCGTCCTTTGATGGATGGCCCATGACCCGCAAGTATTTGACGGATCCGTCAGGCATCAGCAACCGATGCTCAAAATCCCATTCCTTCCTTTCGCGTGAAACGCGTTCGATCAGTTCCTGCACAGCCAGCCTGTCGTCCGGGTGGGTTCGGTGCACGATCATTTCAATCGTGACTTTCGCGGACGGCTGGTATTCAAATATCCGTGAGGTCTCTTGAGACCAGTAGATCTCTCCACTGGAAACATCCCAGCCGAAGCTGCCCGTGTGGCTCAATTTCTGCGCTTCGGCCAAGTAAGCTTCACTCCGCCGCAGCGCCGCTTCCGCTTGCTTTGTTGCGGTGACATCCATCACCGCCCCAACAAATTCTATCTTTCCTGCTTCATCTTTTACTGCATTAGCCACAACACGGACATGCTTGACCGAATCGTCAGGCAATAACAGGCAATATTCCAGATCACAATCCGTACCATCGCGGACTGCGCGATCGATATGCTCCTGAACCATAGCTTTGTCTTCCGGATGAACCCGTTGAAGAATACGTTCCACTGCGGGTTTGGTGGCTGGGTCGTATGCAAAGATTCGAAAGGTTTCTTCTGACCAGCTCATCTCGCCCGTGGAAACCTTGCAGCCAAAACTGCCGGTGTGGCTCAATTTCTGCGCTTGGGCCAGGTAGCTTTCGCTGCGACGCAGGGACTCTTCGGAATGGCTGAGTTCGATTCTCTCTTCGGTTTCCCGTAACGCCCGTTGCACCGAGGGCACGATCCTCGACAGTCGTGTCTTGAAAACATAATCCGTCGCGCCGGTCTTAAGTGCCTCAATCGCGATTTCTTCGCCCAAGGTTCCGGAAACAAAGATGAATGGCACATGTGGCCGGTCTCGCTGCGCGATCTTCAATGCAGACAGGCCGTCGAAAGAGGGGAGCGTATAGTCCGCGAGAATCAAATCAAAGCCGGTCTGTTCGAGTGCCGCGGCGAAATCAGCCTCGGTTTCAACTCGCGTTACTTGACAGGTTGTACCGTCAACCGAGAGCGTTTCCCGAACAAGCTCCGCGTCCCTGGGGTCATCTTCAAGATGCAGAATTCGCAACGGAGATTTCATTGCCTATTTCTTTCTTATGCTTCCTGGCGGCGGCTCGTTGATAATTGCCCAAAAAACCCCCAGTTCCTTGATGGCGTTTACAAACTCGTGAAAATCCACCGGCTTTACGACGTAGGCGTTCACGCCCAGCTTATAGCTCGCCACCATGTCTTTTTCTTCATGAGAAGAGGTGAGCACGACCACGGGAATCATTTTGAGCTTCTCGTCCGATCTGATCTGCTGCAGAACCTCTAATCCGTCGACCTTAGGTAATTTCAGATCGAGCAGCAAGACGGCGGGATTACCATTCGCGCGAATCGCGTAGTTACCCCTGGAATAAAGATAATCCAGAGCCTCCGCACCATCACGAGTGACAACAACCTCGTTGGCAAGATTGTATTCCTCCAAGGCCGTCAGGGTAAGTTCAACGTCTTTCGGGTCGTCTTCCACCATTAAGATGCGTCCCAAGATGCCCATAAGTTAGACTCCCTGCGATTTGAAGAGTGAGAAGTAAAAAGTGGCGCCCTTATCCACCAGACCCTCAGCCCAGACTCTGCCTCCATGTCGATGTACGATACGCTGAACGGTGGCCAATCCGATGCCAGTGCCTTCAAATGCCTCAGGCGCGTGCAGACGTTGGAAGACGCCGAATAGTTTATTTGCATATTTCATATCAAATCCGACTCCGTTGTCTCGAATGAACACCACGACCTGATTTTGTTCTTGGTCGAAGGCACCTATTTGGATCTCTGCCTGCGGACGCGTGCGTGTGAATTTTACCGCATTCGAAATCAAATTGACGAGCGCGAGCCGCAGCATGGAGCGGTCTCCATAACAGGCGGGCAATCCCCCAACTCTCCAGACAACGTTGCGCCCGTCAGTCTCCTGTCGAACTTCCGTCAAGGCCTCTTGCACAAGCTGGTCGAGGTTGACCATCGTCTTGTGCGTCTCCGCACGGCCGATTCTGGAAAAGGCCAGCAAGTCGTCAATCAGGTGGCCCATCCGGTTCGCCGATTCCAGGATCATCCTTATATATCGCTGGCTTTTCTCATTTAGCTGTGAAGCTGCATTTTTTTGCAGGAGCTCCGTGAACCCCGCCACGTGGCGAAGGGGCGCGCGGAGGTCATGCGACACGGAATAAGCAAATGCTTCCAATTCCTTATTGACGGCCTCAAGTTCGACGGTTCGTTTTTCAAGTTCTCGCTCGACACGGCGTCGAACGGTGCCGAACCAAGTGACCAGCCAACCGAATGCGGCAAAAATAATGAGGTAAGGGAGATCAGAACCTGAGACGTAGAAGCTATGAAGAGGGTGTACGAAGAAGTAGTCGAACCCTAAGCAAGAGAGTAGAAGCGCCAGTACCGCAGCCCCAGCCCCTCCATACCATGCGGTCACGGCCACAGCAAACAAGAAAGGCGTGAACACGGCGGGGATACGTAAGCGCTGGAAGAGAAGCGCCGCGCCAAGAGCCAAGGTGACGGAAAGCACGGCAAGCCCGTAGCGTCGAATCGCAGAGAGGAGCGTTGGCAATTGGGGCTTCCACTCCACCATGGCCAGTCTCACCTCAATACCTGCCCGATTCATTTGGCGCCAAGTTGGGGGGAATCATGATAGCGCATTTTGCTTCATGCGCTCCTAGATTCAGATTTGTTAACGGAGCAATGGTAAGAGCACGCTGCGGATGGTTGCGGAGAACACGTTTCGCGAAAAGATCCCAACGATTAGCAGTGCCAAGGTGTGAATGTACAGTGCCGTTAGAAATCGCACGGCGGGTCGTCTCGATGGAGCGGCACAAACATTCGTTTGGCAGGCATATTGAGAACGCATATTCGTCTCTTATATTTTTCCTAACTCAACATTTTCCAAAGCGGCGTCCCGGTGGCATCCCCTCGCCCAGCCTACAGGGAACGTCGGCTTTGCTCCCTGCAACAAGAGAAGGCCTTGACTCGTCGTTTCAACCACACGAGACAGCAGAGATCGGGAGATGCGAATTAACGTCGGTTTCGCGACCCCTTCGCATTCTGTGAATTGCCAGACCCCGCCGGAATTCCGGACCACTTGAAAGCAGTACGCGCAGTTTTTGTCGCGCTCGAAACAACCTGGCCTTCAGAGTTGTGATCCCTAGGCCCAGAATCTCGGCTGTCTCTCCAAGTGCCTGCTCTTCAAGTCGGAGTTGGAGGACAGTCCGAAATTCCGCACTCAGGTGGTTCATTGCTTGGGACAGAATTTGTTCTTTCTCCTGGCGTTCATATATCTCTGCAGGGTTTTTACCCGTATCCGGAATCTCCGTCACGGATACGCTACTGGGCTCTGCTTCAACATCCCCCAGAGAGATTTCCCTCAACGCTCGATTCCTACGCAAACACATAAGCGCTTCGTTGATTACGATCCGTGTCAACCATGTGGAGAAAGACGACTTTCCCTGGAACCTGTCGAGGTGCATGAACGCTTTGTGAAAGCTTTGCTGCACGACGTCCTCAGCATCCTCTCGGTTGCGGGTTATCCTGAAAGCTACCGCAAACATTTTTGCTTCATGTCGCTTCACCAGAAATTCGAATGCTTGACTCTCCCCGTTCTTTATCGCTGCGACTAGCGTTGAGTCAGATTCTTCCCGATACGCGCTTGCCATGGGTTCACTTGTCATCCTTGCGTTCCTTCCATTTGAGACATCAGAGTCCGCTCACGAATCAATGCACGTCAGATTCCACTCGTGGCGTCATGCGATCCGGACTTCGATTGCAACAGCTCGCAGCCATCTTCATCAGTGCACGGGACATTCAATGCATTCGTACCGTCTTTATAGCGACACGGAGCGACTGAGCGACTCCTGCGCGACATTCGTTTTGATACGTAGCCGATCGCGGCATCTTCTTGGAGACTGGGGAGATAAGAGAACCGACCTAGTGAACAGGGGAATCACCTTCGAAATCCTGCGTGCTTCTACTGTTGCGGACGCACAGCGGTAGTTTCCCACTACTTAAGCAGGTCGTTTGCGTATCTGGCGGGAACGGCGAGGTTTGAGCCTCCAAAGCCCTCGATCACCGCGGTATTTATGCCAATGACCTTTCCGTTCCGGTTAAAGAGCGGCCCGCCCGAACCGCCGGATGTCGTTGCAGCATCATGAACGATCTTGTCCTTAAGTACGTCCCCTATGTGTCCTTGTGTGGTGATTGGCCGGATAAGGTGTTGTGAAGCCAGCCGCGACACGGTCAGACTGACATTCTGAGTTCCGCCTGCAATCTTTTGCGCGACCTTCGACCCCGCCCTCGCCAGAATGCCGTCCACCCCAGTAGGGAAGCCGATCAGGACTACCGGTTCTCCGGTCACGCCGGCTTCACTTCGATCATCAAGTTCCAGCAGCTCTGCCTCAGTCGGAGCCGGTCCTTCCAGTTTCAGTGTCGCGATGTCCGCCTTTGATGAGATTCGATCCAGCTTTGCCCGGATGGCGACTGACTTTCCGGGGAAGTAGGCCTCGTACGATAGGACGTGGGGATCAACGCCGTGGTTAAGCAGCTGCTCCAGCTCATGGTCATGCCACCACGGCTCCACTACGTGATGATTGGTAATGATGGTTCCAGCGGGTCCCGCGAGAAAACCGCTACCAAAGCTGTGAATCAGGAGAGGAGGCCCGTTGGCATCCACGTCGAAATGGGCCATCCCGTTGCGGTCAACCAGGGGCTTACCCGCCGCGTCTACCACCACTCGGAGCGGCTTTCCTGATTGTTTGTCCAGAAATTCCACCACGATGTGCAGCAAGGAAACGCTTGGTCCATACTTGTGAACAATGGACTCTGCAAACTTGCCCTCCTTTTCTAACAGGGAGAGGCGATTCTGTGTATCCAGAAGTTGCTGCCTCAGAGAATCGGCATCCGCGCCATCCGACACGGCCAATTTCTTGCGGAGGTCTTCGGATCGTGCCCTTAGGGAATCAGTTGCCACGGATGCGGAATGCAAGTTTTCGTCGACCGAACTGCGTGCTTGCTCTGCGCGGCGTTGCAGCTCCGCTTGTGGTTGTAGGCCGCTATTCAAGCGCGCGATTTCGGCCCGGAGCTGCAGCGTATCCTTTCGACTCCCATGGATAGAAATGCCCGTGAGCAGTGCTGCGACAACAGTCGCGGCAAGCGCAAAATGCGCCGGACTTAGCCTGAAACGGCGTTTACCCACTGTACGACCGGTCAATGATTCCACAGCGATATCCGCGTAGTGCGCTCTCTCCACGGCACGCTCGAGCTTCGTCTTGAGTTCTTCTTCGGGCTTTCGCTCCCGAAACTGAGTCCTAACTTTTGCGGCGAATTCCACTGGATCGAATGGAAATGAAATGACGTCGTCTGTCCCAAGGTCCAATGCGCGGGCTCGCTCCAAGGCCCCTCCGTGAACAATCATCACGACTTTGGTCGATGAGCCAGTTGAGGCCTCGGACTTGAGTTGGGTGATAAGCCCACAGCAGCTCAGGTCAGAAGGTATTGCTTCCGTGACTAGCACGTTGGGGGATCGCGCCAGGATTTCCTCGACAGTTAAGGGACCTCCTGTGGCGATCTCGTAGCCTTGCCCGGCTAGGGCCATGTTCACTGCTTCAATGGAGGCAGGACCAAGACTGAGTAGCAGTATGCGCATTATCGTCGAACCCGATGATTGGCCATAACTCTCTCCTAAGGTAGATGTCCGCAGTCTCTCGGAGCTTTCCTATTTGCGGGCGGACGCGGTCTCCTCGCTTTCCCTCCGCTCGGCCAGCAGCGCGCCCGTGAGCAGGGTCACGCCACCCCACACCGCGAATTCCCACCAAAATTGACTGCGCGTGACCGCCTCGAGGTTAATAGCGTCCGCCATGGCATCGCTGGCATCTTCCGCTTTGAAAAGAGCACGCTCATGGTTGCGCTGAAGGGCGGCAGTCTCCGTGCGTTCTTCTGGAGTGGCAGGCAGATCCTGCTGGGCCTGGCTCGGCGGGCTGGCGCTAGCTTCTTTCTGCGCGGTCAGGGCGCGTTGAATCTTCACTTCCGACGCCGCACGCGCCGCCGACCATTGCAGCGCCGTTCCCACGGTGACGGCCGTCAGGCCAATCCAGCAGGCCAGCACCGCGTAAGCGAGAAATCTATTTAAGTTCATCCTTTATCGCGTATTCGCGGCCTAAGTAGCCGGGCCACAACTTGAGCTGAAACTGCAGTGGCAAATTCAATCGTCCGTTCGCAGTTTGTGTTCGCGTCATGGGACTCACGCATGAATGCAAGCCAGATTCCACTCTTGGTGGCATACGATTCGAACTCCGATTGCAAGGCTCGCAGTCCCGATCAACGTTTCTTTGTTTTTGCCTGCGTGCAATCGGAATAGATGTTCCAACGGATGATTCGATGCGTACCAGTTTTCAATCACACTGATTGTCTGCGGGCATCACCGCACCTCATTGTTTGTTGCGGATTCCTGAGAGCCGGTGACGGTGGCCGCCGACCGCAACCACGGCCTTGTCCAGTTTCAGGCTGACGGCACCCACTTATAAGCACCGGCTCGTCTTAAGACCAAACTGGGCGCGCCGTATTCTTGCAACTAGGGAACCAGCTTAATGAAAATTCTCCGATTTCGTAAGCCGCGTCACTGTCGCCGTCCTCGGTTCTCGCTGAATCCGAAGTCATGCTCCCTTCATCACATGGAGCGCGCGGCCCGGGATCGGTAGTTGGTTTGCGATCCATTCGTGGCGTCTTTATAGCGACGCGGAGCGACAGAGAGACTTCTGCGCGACACCCGTTTTGATACGCACTCCACGAAACCTGCCGACGATTTGGTATCGATCGCGAGAAACGAAGGGTTTCCGATATTGGCCCAGTGCTTGCAATCAACGGTAGAGAAATGAAAACGACACGACAACTTGGCGGTCTCGGCCAGAACCGTTGGCTCGACAACATCACTCGAAAGCTGCGAGAGATTAAAGCACTACGTCGGATCGTCTTTGGATATGGGAACTGACTTCCGGTTCTGGCGATTGATCACAAGATTGGCACCGCAGTTGCAATTTTCGAGTTACGGAGGTGTTTGACATGGACGCGAGACAAAAAGGCAGTTGGACATGGCATCGAATATCTTTGCTCGATACTGCGCAAGATAAGCTGGCAGGAAAGGCGCCGCAAGCTCTTCGCTTGTCGCCAACGGCCCACAAGGATGTTTTTCTGAACGCCCTGCTCGAGATGCCCACAACAAAACAAACGCGAAGGAGCCCTCTTGAATGGGCTGGCGCGACGGGGTTGCACATCGTAATTTTGGCCGCATTGATCATCATACCGCTCTACACCACGGGAACAATTCAACTGAGCAGCAACGAGGAGGTGCCGCTGGTGGCCCCGCCGCCTCTACCACCCCCGCCGGCAGCACCGGCCCCGGCTTCTCCGCATATCGTGCGTCCGCGCACGGCGTTCACCTATACGGAACGAAGGATTACGGCTCCCAACTCTATTCCAAAAAGGGTTTCACTGGAAAACGTGGGCGCTGCAACGCCACCAGACTTGGGCGGCGTTGCCGGCGGTGTTCAAGGAGGAGTAGTTGGCGGGGAACTGGGAGGGCTTGCTGGCGGGGCCTTCGGCGGAACAGGGACAGCGGTCCCCCCACCACCTCCCCAGCCGCGACCAACAAAGCGAATCGTGCGTGCTGGGTCTCTGCTCAAAGCGCCACGTCAGACCTATAGCGTAAATCCGGAATATCCGCCATTGGCCCGCCAGACGCGTATCCAGGGAACGGTCGTCGTCGACGCAATCATCGACGAAAAAGGAAATGTCGTCCAAGCGCACGCTGTGAGCGGACACCCGTTGCTGATAGAGGCCGCTCTGAAGGCGGTACTCCAGTGGAAGTATGAGCCGACTTCCTTGAACGGGCAGCCGATTTCAGTTGATTTGCAAGTTGAAGTGAACTTCCACCATGAGTCGTAACGAAAGGAGCAGGAACCATGAATCGATATTTACTAATAACTCTCGCGGGTGTGGTGTTTGTCTCCGCGGCCCTTGGCCTGATCGCGACTCGTGCAATCGACGCCAAAGCTTCCGGCTCAACTGCCGTCTTTGACTCTAACGGGAGGCTCAAGTTGCCGACCGGGTATCGACGCTGGGTGTTCCTAGGAGATCCATTGACGCCGGATGGCCTCAACAACGGAAAGGCCGGATTTCCCGAATATCACCACGTCTATGTTGAGGAAGGAAATTTGGATGTTTATCTGAAAACCGGCTCGTTCCCCGAAGGAACAGTGATCGTCAAAGAGCTGACTAGAGTTCTAGATCCGACTTTTCCGGACGGATCTCGAACGGAGCCTTCGGGTCGCGGCTACTTCAATGGCGCTTATAACGGCCTCGACGTCACGGTCAAAGACAGCAAGAGATTCGCGAAGACTAACGGTTGGGGCTTTTTTAATTTTGGGCACCATGCTTTGCCATATGCGGAGTCTTCGGCAGAAGCCCCCGCCAGTGAATGTGCCGGATGCCACGGGGCCTACGTGGCCAAAACGGATATGACCTGGGTTCAGTTCTATCCGCTTCTTCATGCCAACTAGATTGGCCACGCGCGGCCAGGTGAATCACGCGATTGGCAACATGGCTTTCGGAGTCTAAAGAAGGAGCGAGCAAATCAATCTTCTGAGGTGATGCCCGCAAGCAATCAGTGTGATTGAAAAATGGTACGCATCGAATCATTCGTTGGAACATCCATTCCGGTTGTACGCAGCGAAAAAACGTTTAACCGGAACGAGGAGTACGTTATGGCAAAGAAATTTACAGGAAAGATCGCCGTGGTTACAGGGGGATCTACAGGCATGGGCCTGGCCACCGCAAAACGGTTCGTTCAAGAAGGCATGGATCACGTCTTCATTACGGGTCGTCGTCGAGACACACTCGACACCGCCGTCGAGGAGATCGGAAAGAACGTAACAGCCGTACAGGGCGACGTTGGCAGCTTGTCCGATCTCGATCGTTTGTACGACGCCGTGAAAAAGTACCATCGCCCGATTGATATTATCTTTGCCAACGCCGGCCTGGCGAAACTGGCCCCCTTTGGCACAGTGGATGAGGGATTTTTTGATCTTCACTTCAATGCAAACGTGAAGGGACTGTTCTTCTCCGTGCAGAAAGGCCTCCCTTTGATGAAGGACGGCGGGTCGGTCATCCTGACTGGATCAATCGCCGACATCAAGGGTTTCCCTGCCATGAGCGTATACAGTGCCACCAAGGCGGCCATTCGTTCTTTTGCACGGACCTGGACAAATGACTTGAGGGACCGCCGCATCCGAGTAAATGTGCTCAGCCCTGGTCACATCGATACACCGATCATGGAGAGCCTGCAACAGGGCGAGGCGCTCACAAAGATGAAGAAAGAGATGGAGAACAATGTCCCGCTCGGCAGGTTGGGAGACCCGGACGAGATTGCTAAAGCCGTCTCATTCCTCGCGTCCGATGAGGCCAGCTATGTCTCCGGCACAGAGCTCTATGTCGATGGCGGCGTGGCCCAAATTTAACCTGCTATACCGGGAATTTGCATTGGTGAAAGAACGAAGGAGGAATTAACAATGAATTTCATCATAAGGACTCTGACTAAGCTTGGTATTCGTAAACATGACCTCGACTACCACTTCATTCGCGCCTCGATGGTGATCATTTTCTTGTTCTTTGGATATCAGAAGTGGTTTGACTATGAGGCGCAGGCGCTCATCCCGTATATCAGTCATGGGCCTCTGATCTTTTGGATGTATCCGGTCTTTGGCATCAAAGGCGCCACCTGGTTTCTCGGCGTTTCGGAGTGGTTGTTTGGCGCGTTACTGTTCGCCGGATTCTGGAACAAGAAGCTTGGGATTCTTGGCGCTCTGGGCGGGATAGGTTCGTTTGTATCGACGACTACCATCATTCCTTTCATTCCTAACGGCTGGGCTCCATCTGCCGGAGGATTTCCAGCAATGACTGAAACCGTGGCGTTTCTTCTGAAAGACCTGGTTCTTCTGGCCGTGTCGGTGTACTTGTTGCGGCAGGATGTAATAAGAGCCTCAGTTGTGACTGAACATCTGAGTATTCAACTTGAAAAGGGTGAGCGTGATCCGAGTTCGCTGGTGGCGTCCCGTTGAGAATCTCAGAAGCATGTTCTGTCACGACTGTTACCACCGTCGAGGCGTAATTTCAGCAGGCGACGACGGCAAGAATAAAAATAAGGAGAAGTAGAACAATGGCACATACAGCAACACTAACGCACTCAACAGAAGGGACTGGTGCTCGGGCACATGAAATCATCTCCAGCATCACTGCTCTTGGGCATCGAGTACTTCGCTACGGATTAGCGCTCGTCATCGGCTGGATAGGCATGATGAAGTTCACCGGATACGAGGCGCAAGGCATCGAGCCGCTTGTCGCGCACAGTCCATTGTTGGGCTGGATGTATCGCATATGGACAGTACGGCAGTTTTCCGATGGGCTGGGAGTTGTCGAGGTTGGCATCGCGATCTTGATCGCACTCCGGCCTTGGTTGCGAAAAGCATCTGCAATTGGCAGTGCTATTGCCGTGGTGATGTTCCTGACTACGCTTTCGTTCTTGTTTTCAACCCCCGGATGGGAGCCGAGTCTCGGTGGCTTTCCTGCTCTTTCAGGAGCGGTTGGCCAATTCTTAATCAAAGATCTAGTTTTGCTTGGCGCTGCAATATGGTCATTGGGCGAGGCCTTGACCGAATAAAGGAACCCACAAGGAATATTGGGGTTCTAAGGGAGACATCTATGATCCGCACGAACGCTGCAATGAAGCTACTGGCAATTGTGCTCTTGACCGCGGCGACCGCCTTCGCTCAGTCGTCAGACCGATTGCCGGTGACTGACGCGGAGAAGATCGCGGACGCATTACGGGCGGGTCCCGCATTCATCACCAAGGACGCGACTCTGCTCGATTGGCCATCTTCGCCTGGAGGCGAGTTCCGCGTTCTGCGGACTGGCGCCTCCGCGTGGACCTGCCTTCCAGGTATTCCTCAAAGTACTCACGATGAGCCTGGTTGTTTCGATCAGGTCTTCCTGAAGTTCATGAAGGACAGTATGGCCGGCCGTACGCCCGACGTGCAGAGTTTCGGAGTTTCCTATATGTACGGCGGCTTCTGGGTGCCAAACAAGTCGCATGCGATGGGAGGCGGCAATGAATTCCACGTTGGCCCACACATTATGATCATCGGATTAGATCAAAAAGTAATGCAGACGTTGAACCATGACGGATCGAATGGCGAGGCTTATGTCAATCATCTTCGGGGCCGCTCTGAACTGTACCTGGTGATCCCAGTCCGCCAATGGGACGAGCAGCGCGTTCATGGATGAGGTCACCGTGCTGTTACAAACCACGTCCGGAGGCGTGTAAAGAAGGCAGCCCCGCGCTGTGGGCGGCGCACGCGGCCAAACCATAAACAGGAGATCGTAATAGAAGCCGATGAGCGGCATCGCCACGATCCCCCTGCCGCTTGAGACGCCGAGTATATGCCCTAGGAAACGTCCAAAATTCGAAGGAGGAAAGAAAATGAAAAAGTGGAGATTGATTATTCCAGTAGTCGTGATTGCGCTAATCGCCGCTTGGTACGCGTTCCGTCCGGAGCGGCTTGTTGTGAATCGTCAGGTCGACGAAGCCTTTCCAGCGGTGAACGCGGCTGGTTCAGCCGCGCAAGCGCTGGCAGCCGGAAACTTCTATAGCATTGTGCACCCCACCAAGGGCACTGCAACGATCTATCGTTTGGCGGACGGGAATCGCGTTCTTCGCCTTACGAACTTCAAGACGTCCAACGGCCCGGATGTTCACATCTACATGGTGGCCGCCGATGACGCGAAAGACAACGACACAGTGAAGCGCGCTGGCTTTATTGATCTAGGAGAAATCAAGGGGAACATCGGCGATCAAAATTATGCGCTCGGGCCGAATATTGACCTGGCGAAGTATCGGGCTGTTTCCGTATGGTGCAAGCGGTTCAGTGTCAACTTCGGGGCAGCACCGTTGATGCCCGATCAAACGGTCTCGCAGAAATAGTCTCTTTTAAAATCACGCCGCGAGAGATGTCCTACCCGTGGACTCGCGAGATGGCAGGGAGACGACGACCTCGCAGGATTTTTTGATCCAACTCGTCGAGATTGTTGTAGCGGTGCAAATCTTCGCAAGGGAGCAATGTCATGAAAGCGACGCAACCGGATTATTTCGGCGCCTACCGCAGCCTAAAGCTCACGCGAGACGCTCAAGGCGTGCTGGTCGTTGAGTTCCACACGAACGGTGGGCCACTGACCTTTACAGCGCAAGACCACACGGATTTTGTGGACGCTTTTTACCGGATCGCGCAGGACCGGGAGAACAAAATCGTGATTCTCACCGGGGCCGGCGGCGAGTTCCTTCCCGGAATAGATTTCTCGACGTTCGGCAATGTCGCTGACTCGGATGTCTGGAGTCAGGTGCACGACGAGGGCCTGCAGATCCTCGAGAATCTTGCGAACATTCGCGTGCCCGTGATCGCGGCAGTCGAAGGGCGCGTAAATGTGCACTCCGAGTATGCGCTGCTGGCGAGCGTGATCGTCGCCGGCGAGAATGCAACCTTCAATGATCTGCCGCACTTCGCCGGTGGCATCGTACCCGGAGATGGAATTTTCACGACGTGGAGTTACCGGGCGGGTGCTGGCCGGGCAGAAGCATTCCTCCTGAACCCCAAGCCACTCTCGGCGCAGACTGCCTATGAATGGGGAGTGGTCGCCGAAGTCGTACCCGATGGCACGGCGTTCGCACGAGCGAGGGAATTAGCCGCACTGTACCTGAAGGCCCCGGAAGTCACACGTCGCAACACGCGTGCCCACTTTATGCAGCCCTTGAAGGAACGCATTGTGCGGGAAGTTGGCTACGGACTGTCGCTGGAAGGGGCTTCAGCGGCCGACTTGGTCCAGTCCATGCAGAAGAAAACCGAGCCTATCGCGCAGAAAGGAAAATCCGTATGACGAACATGGAAAACGTTGCAGCACCCAAACCACTAAGGAACACGGAAGTCGAAGAATACGATCTCGTCATCCTCGGCGGCGGCACAGGATCAACAATCGCTGCCTGGACCTTTGCAGGGCAAGGAAAGCGCGTCGCGGTGATCGAGCGCAAATACATTGGCGGGTCGTGCCAGAACATCGCCTGCATGCCCAGCAAGAACGTCATTCACAGCGCGAAGGTGGCGTCGTACTTCCGCAGAAGTGAAGAGTTCGGCATCGCGAAAAGAGACTTCACCGTGGACATGAGTGCTGTTCGCGAACGAAAACGCAGGATGGTAACGAGCTGGCATGAAGTGTATCTCAGCAACTACAAGAAGACCGGCGCGGAATTCATCCTCGGCTCCGGACGCTTGATCGGCCCCAAGACCTTGGAGGTTACGCTCGCTGACGGGAGCAATCGCCGCCTTCGAGGGAAGAATGTGATTGTCAGCACAGGCACGCGTGCCGCCCTGGAAGCGATTCCGGGGCTCGCCGAGGCTCAACCGCTCACGCACATCGAGGCACTTGAACTCGATAAAACCCCCGGACACCTCATCGTGATCGGCGGCGGCTTCGTCGGATTGGAATTTGCACAGGCTATGCGCCGGTTTGGAAGCAAGGCGACGATTATCGTGCGCGGCGAACGCTTGCTGCACCGAGAAGACGAAGATGTATCAGCAGGCCTGCGCGACTTGTTCGTCGATGAAGGCATCGACCTGGTGATGAACGCCCAAGTTAAAGGGGTCTCAGGAAAGTCGGGTGAGTCGGTCCGAGTCCTCATTGAGAAAAACGAGGGACCGAAAACGCTCGAAGGCACTCATATACTCGTTGCGCTGGGACGCATCCCGAATACGACTGGGATCGGACTGGAGCTGGCAGGCATTGAGCTCACCGATCGTGGATACATAAAAGTTAATGAACGGCTTCAGACGACTGCGCCCGGTGTCTGGGCGATCGGTGAGGTAGCCGGGAGCCCGCAATTTACTCACGTAAGCGTCGACGACTTCCGTGTCGTCCACGACAGCCTTACTGGCGGCACGCGGCTGACAACGGGCCGGCAGGTTCCGTTCTGTCTTTTCACGGACCCGGAATTCGCCCGTGTGGGTCTCAGCGAGAAGGAGGCCAAAGCGCGAGGTGTTGCTTATCGTTTGTTTAAGATTCCAATGGAAGCCAACTTCCGCGCAAGCACTCTCTCCGAAACTCGCGGTTTCCTCAAGGCGTTGGTCGAAATCGGCAGTGATCGGATCCTCGGCTTCACGGCGCTTGGTGTCGGCGCAGCGGAAATCATGACTTCCGTGCAGATTGCCATGATCGCAGGACTGCCTTATACCGCGCTGCGCGACGCCGTCCTGACTCACCCCACATTGGTCGAGGGACTCATCCCCTTATTCTCATCCGTGGCGTCGACGCACAACGTTGCTGAGGGGGCAGTGACTAAAGCTTCGGCATGAGGTAAACCGGGACAAAGGAATTTCCGGCCGCCGGGCAGGTTCTCAGAGTAATTAGAGGCTTGTGATGACCAAGTTCATCGTCATTACAACGGAAAAAGGGGAAACAATGGCAACTCTTCAGTCTCGTTTAGATGGATTCAAGGAGGCGTTTGAATCCGGAGCTCCTCCGTATAACGCGCCGCACGAGGCCATCGAAACAATGCATCGCGCCACCGCCGAGCTCAAAGCCTCGGGATTAGCGAATCAGTCGCTGAAAGTTGGAGACCGCGCTCCGCAATTCAGCTTATTCAACCAAGATCATATCCAAGTGAATTCCCGCGACCTGCTTCGTCAAGGCCCGCTGGTCGTTAGCTTCTTCCGTGGACATTGGTGACCCTACTGCAATATGGAGCTGGAGGCTCTACAGGGAATTTATTCCGATGTTAAGGCACTGGGAGGGGAGATCGTTGTGCTAGCTCCCGAGCTCGAGCGGTACGCGCGCAATTTGCACAAGAAGCTGAGCCTGGCTTTCGACATCCTCACGGACCTTCACTTGAAGACCGCAGAGGGGTTTCGCATTGTGTACGTATTGCCGGATTATTTGAGGGAGCTTTACAAGTCCTTTGGGAACGCCCTGGACAGGTTCCACGATGAGCCGGGATTCCGATTGCCTTTGCCTGCGCGGTACGTGATCGACAAGGAAGGAATTATTCGCGCGGCTGATGTGAATGCGGACTACACGATCCGTCCTGAGCCTTCCGAGATCGTCACGGTTTTGAAGACACTCAGAGCCTGACGCACCGGCTTTCTTGGTTCATATCTTTCAACGAATTTCAGCTTTCTTGCGGATCAGCGAGGCCTTTGCGTCAATCAAGTCGAGAAAGGCGCGAAGCGCAACCGAGGGCGTCTCTTTCTTCCAGGCGGCGAGAAGTTCGACCCGTACTTCATCGGGTTGCAAGCGGTAGAACCGCACGCCGTCGGATCGAAGGTTTCGGACACACGCTGGAACGATGGAGACTCCCTGCTCCGCTTCCACCAGCGTCAGCACTGTCTGCATCATGTTCGGCTTGCACTCAACCCTCGGCGAGAAACCGGCCTTATTGCACATGCGGGTGATCGTATCGAAAAGCGACGGTGCTCCTTCGCGATGGAACAGGACGAAGCTCTCCTTTGCCAGGTCCGAGATGCGTATAAATTTTGTCTTTGCCTGCCCTGATAACGGTAGAACTGCCATCAGTGGGTCGCTATACAGACAGCGCGATGAAAACGTCCTGCTTCTTTCAGCGGTAAGAGTTCGAGTAAATCCGATATCTATCTCTCCTTTGTCGAATGCAGATTCTTGCTGCACTGGGGAGAGTTCCTGCAGGGTGATCTTGACACCGGGATATTGTGACTTAAAGGTGCGTACAAGCTCTGGAAGAAACGCGTACGTCGCTGACCCAAGAAAGCCAATCGAAAGTTTCCCAATCTCGCCCTTCGCGGCTCGTTTCGCGGTTTGAACCGCGGAGTCTACGCGTGCGAGGGTTTGTAACGCTTCCGCATGGAAGATTTCGCCTTCCGGCGTAAGTTCCGCCGCGCGTTTCGTTCGAGAGAATAATTTGAGCCCAAGTTCATCCTCGAGGTCCGCTACGGTCCGGCTAATAGCGGGCTGCGCGACGTGCAAGCGACGCGAGGCTTCGCGATAGCCCTTCCATTGCACAACTGCCGTGAAATATCGGAGATGGCGCAGTTCCATGCTGATGCCCTTTTTCTATCAGTTTGATTGAAATATACGACGAAACTTCTCGGTACGCCAGGGCTCTAATGGTCCGTACAGCGAACGGATCGCTGGGCACGAAAGGAAAAATTACATGAGCACTATCACAGAGACACTCTTCGCACCAATAACGATCGCAACAGCACCGGAAGCTTCCAAGCCAGCGCTGGAAAAGATTCAAAAGTCTCTCGGCTTCATTCCCAATCTGATGGCTACCTTCGCGAATAACCCGACGGTCCTGGAAGGTTACCTCGCGTTGGGCGCCGTGTTCGAGAAGGGCTCATTCACACCAAGAGAAAGACAGATCATTCTGCTGGCTGCGAGTGTAGAGAACAATTGCAATTACTGCGCAGCTGCGCATTCGCAAATAGCGAAGAGCCTCCTCCAAACCCCCGCTGAAGTGGTTACAGCAGTTCGCAACAATACGCCCGTCCCAGACGCCAAGCTCAATGCACTCGTGGCTTTGGTGAGAGAACTTGTGCGGGAACGCGGCAATGCGAAAGAGAAGACCATTCAGAAGTTCCTTGCCGCAGGCTACAAGAAGGAACAGGTGATGGAACTTCTGCTCGGCATCGCGCTGAAGACGATCAGCAACTACCTCGACCACATTCGCCCACTCCCGTTGATCACGCCTTCGCAGGCGAAAGCAAGTAACAGGGGAGAGCAATTACTTTCCCGTTCCGAGAGGAGGAAACCATAATTTGCCTGTCAAAGTTCCAGCTAAATGGGTGTTCTCAAGGGAGACCTTGACTACCACTCAGTTTGTGCATCGATGGTGATCCTATTTTTGTTTTTCGGTTACAGCGGCAGGCCGTCGATCAGCTCGAAAATGAATTGTTCCCAAATGTTCCCGAGTTTAGTACAGAGGACGAGACTCCAGGAGGACTAATCCAATGATGGGCAAAGACTTAAAGTGGCGCGCCCGGGGAGACTCGAACTCCCGACCCTCTGCTTAGAAGGCAGACGCTCTATCCAGCTGAGCTACGGGCGCACGGTGCAACCATTGTATCATCATGCGGTTACAGCTACTTCTTCGGCTGCTCCAATCCTCAACGCTCGGTCCATTCGGTCCAGTTTGGGCTTTTTCGAACGGAACTTGAAAGCGCAAATCTGTCCGCTTGGTCCAGCCTTTGCGAAATTCTAGATCTTGTTTCAGCTTGGAGTAAGTGTCCCCGACACATCGTGGGCGACGGCGAGAGCTTGGGTGTTCACGACGAGTTTGTTTTCTTGTGTGCCCATCGTAATTTCCTCCTCGTGATTTGGCCCGACGATTGCGCCAGCAGCCGCGGCCGTCCTTCGACTCCCATGCCTTCCTTGCTTAATTCAGATGGTGAGATGTGTCTCTAACTGGCAGGTACCCGTCCTTACTGTCCACAAAATATGCATGGAAAGGAGAGACCAGGAAGTTCGACTGGTGTACCGATTGCGCAGGCGTTGACCGATCTCCATCCTTGTGCGGCGCGCAAGAGTCTTCTGGCCTGCTCATTACCCGCTACCGGCAGCCTCGCCGGGTCCAGCAGTCCCACCTGCACGAGCAGAGAGGCCTGGTCCCACCATACGTGCTCGTGCGCGACTTTCCCGTTCTCGAATTTCATTACTAGCACGTGCGGGAGTTCCACTCGCTTGCCCGTGGGCGGGATTCCCGGCAACAGGTAGTCCCATTGTGTGTTATGAGTGAAGCTAAGTATAAATTCGTCCACCACCTGGTCTTTGCCGACGGTCCGCGAGATGGGCGTCACCTTCGCATCTTTGGGGATCTGGTTTATGAAGTGCTCGCTGTAAAAGCGACGGACTCCTTCGCTCCCGAATCCTCCCGTCATGACAGCAACGCAGTGCACATAGGGTTCGAGGACCATGGTTTCCATCGTGGCGTCAACGTCAAGATCGGCAAACTCCCTTGCGATGTGTCCGTCGCAGAGCGCACCGAGATCGGAAAACTCGTTGGGTTTGGCGGCAGACACCGCTGCTTTGACATTTTGCGAATCCTGGATTTTCATAAAAGTATTCTCCTTTCCATCTTGTTCCTTGCTCAAAAGGGGGAAGTTTTGTTTTTATCGATCACGCTCGATGTCGGACGCATAAGACAATCCATCCCGGGCGCCCACGTGTAATCATAAGAGTAATGTCATCGCTTCGCACGAGTCTGCGTCATTTTTCTCCGATATAAACCCATTGAGCTCGACGATGGAGGCCGCGGTCGACTGTCGCCCCTTTGGACGCTCGCTAGGTCGATCATAGGCTCGGGTTTCCTTCGCTTGTCGCGTCCGAATCTGTTCGAGCGCCGATCGCAACACTCGACGGACCAGCATTTCGAGTCTGGTCTCTTCTGGCCGACCTTCGCAGCAAGAGACCTGCAAGGCGTCGAGTGTCGGGACGCCCTCTCTGGACATGACAGCTCGAACTGTTCGACCCATGAAGCAGATCGCTTCGCTGAGCTGCGGGGATGGCTCTGCTATCCGGAGCGGTGCTCGCCATGGAGCGCCTGCTTGTGCCTCGGCGAGCAAGGCCTCAACACAGTCCGGGGCGTGCTCCAGCACCTCCGCCATCGCCTGTGCCCAACCCGTGAGGATGGTGAGTTCATCCACTTCCAATACACATGGGGCGCGCGTCCCAGATTGTGAATTCGATGATCCCGAGCTTGCGCTGCTGGCTCGGACCTGATGGACGGCCACATCGAAATGTTCAGTTACGTTGTCGACTGGGCAGCGGCCATCTGCGCTGTGCCGTGTCGCTCGATCGCTGCACGTAGTGAGGAGAATGCCTTGGGCGCCAGCTTCTAGAGGAATCTCGCGGACTCCCCGGACGGGGTCCTTCCACAGCGCAACCACGGGTGACGACTCCCGCCGGTGAGGCCGAGAGCGCTGCACCATGCCGAAGGAGCTCAGCGTGAGAACAGCCGAGCCAGGGTCATCGGCCAGCACGCTGGCATATCGTGCCGCCCAGCGCGAGCTAAGCTGGGGACCGTCGAGCAATGGAGTGAAAACTACTGTCGGACCAACGGACCGTATGACCTCGGCTACACTGTCGATCTGGGCGAGGTCTTCGCAAACCAGAGAAACGATTGCGATCTCGTCACCGTGTTCTACGAAGTGGACCGCCCGCCGAGGAACCTCCATAGCTTCCCACCAGCGAATGTTGGGGTGAAGAGCACCTCCGAGGTGGTATTGGAGGATCTGTCCTTTGTCGAGCGACCACCGATGGTGCTTGTTCTGACGGATGTGAAACCACTGTTCGCCAGTTGAGCTCGGCAGCGATGCACCCTTTTCAAGTCTAGGGCTAATGCCGATGTGCACCCAGTTGCCTGGAAACCGCCCCGGTTGCGGTGAGCGCTGACGGACCCCAGTCATGAGCGCAACTACCCCATGGTGGTCCAAGAGGGCTTCGAGGTCGTTGACGTCGCTCTCGTCAACTGCACTTTCCGGGAGCAGAACGGCATCAACACTGTCTACCTCGTCCCGGGCACCGACAATCATGCGGCTCACAAGTTCAAGATCGAGCCTTTCTGAAGGTGCGAACTCGAAGAGGCCGAAGGGCTCCTTTGCCAGCCTCTGCACGGAGGCCTTCACGGGGCGGAAGTCAGACGCTCGCACCCGCAGCGGCCAGGGCAGCAGCAGCAGATTCACGTGTCTGGACTTAAGCTCCGTCCCGCTACGACGGACAGGCATCTTGTGCCACCGGGCTTCTACACCGGGACATTGCACGCAGGCGTAGCGTGAGAACGAGCGAAACGAGGTTCCGTTTGGTGGCGTACGGACCTTAGGTAGCACGCGCAAGGAATGCGACGGGATTCGCGCCAGCGAGCCCGTTCTTGCCAGCAGCTCCCGCCCACGGGCGCGATACACGCTCCCCTTTCCGTCAGACCTATCGAGGGCCATGCCCAGCCCAGCGCACGCCTCGTCGGCGATGGCATGAAGCGTCAAGAGGGCCTCACACATTCGCCAGTCGCGGCCCTCTGCCAAATGCTCGAGGGGCAACCCAACTCGCTGTCGGAAGGCGCTCCACTCCTCGGCCAGAACAGCAGGGAATGGGCTCTTCCGATCCTCGATCCAAGCGCTCCACTCCCGGGCCGCGTCCTCGACTGCGTCGGACCAGCTAGAAAACCGGCTCGGCGGCCACTCCACGCCGGCGGGCGGGGACAAAACGAAACGATACACCTCTGTGCGCTTGAGGATGACGTTTGTGAGGGCGAACAGATCGGCAGGCCATTCCAGGAGTTCGTCGATGAGCGTGGTTCCGGCTAGGGCATGCCAGGTAGACGCTGGAGTCGGCTCCTCTGTTTGTGAAGTCATAGCTTCCTTGGTACGCGAATCTATTCCGTCCAGATCAATCATGTCCATGGGATGCCTCGCTCATTTCTGCAATTGGGAACTGATGTTCGCGTGGCCGTTGTTGCGCACCCTTCCGGTCCACGGTTTCAGTCCAGGCCTGCTGATGGTTACGTCATGGAAGCAGCAGGGCAGGTCGATATCCAAGGGAGTGGTGCCGACGTAAGCGCCATCCATCTGCATGTCAGTCGCAGGTTCCGAAGACGATAGGGATGCTTCTTCGACGCCGTCCTCGGCCGAAACTGCCGCTAAGTAACCGAACAACCCTCCAGAGCCATGGTTTGGTCCGGCGGTGAAATACACACGTGAGGTCGTTCCGGCTGGGTAATCATTATTATTAGGGCTCACATTCCCAGGATTGAGTGCCCAGATGCCTTTGATGACCAGCGGCTTCCCGTTTGCATCCTGTAGTAGCCCGTTGAATTTTCCAGTAGTCAAGCGGTAGGCGGCAATGTAGCCGCTTGACTGAGTATCTCCGCCACCCGCGAACTGCCCAATCAGCAAATTGGCGCTGAATCGGCCAAAATCCCCAGGGGTCAGTGCCACTCCCCAGGGAGCGTTTAGCCAATCACCGTGTTCCAGACGCAACAAGAGGTGGCCCTTGGAGTCATAAATATCCACGAATCCCAAGCCTGGCCCATCGGTTTCTAAGGGCGAGACTTCCTGCTGGTGAATCGCATAGGTGACGACGATATCGTTCCCAATAGCTTGCACGTTGAAAGGCGCGTACGGGCGTGGCAGGCGACCATCCACAAAAGAGTCTTCAGAATAGTAAGAGTTGTCATCAGACCAATCCCTGTCGGACAGTCTTACAGGATTAAATGCACCGTCATAAACGTCCACACGGCCCTTGGCGAAGTTCGCTGCGTAAAGATAGCGCCTGCCATCAATGAAAGCGCTGGTCAGGCCTGTGTAGCTGGATCCGTCGCTGGTTTTCACCATGGTGACGGCATGTGTCGAAGGCAGTGCCGAGCCTTGAGCTACACCCACGGCCGGGTTCCATCCGGCAATCGTCCCGTCAATCGTGGAGAAGAGGAATACTGCTGGTTTACCAGGTGCCAGCAAGAAATCTGTTTGACTGCCGTTGAAGACAGTGCCGGTTGGTGTGCCTGTTGGCGTGTTCTTGTCAGTCGGATCAGCTGGTGGAATGGTGACGAGCAGGGACTGCTTGACGCCTGCGCCGTTATACACCGTGCTGAAACCTGTCCTTTGGTCAGATATCCACCACGCACTGCTAGAACTGCGAGACATGCCCCAAGGATTGACCAACTGAGTATCCGTGACACGAGCGACTCCGGCTGTAGTTGATACAAGATTGGTTTGCACGTAGTGCTGCCCCAAGCAAACCCCTCCCATGGTCAGAGCGAATGCCATACTGGCGCTAAGGCGAAACAATGTCTTCATTTGGCACCGACCACGGTTCAAAGTTCGATCCATTCCGTGAAATACGAAGCCAAGGCTGAGCGCCGGGACGTCAATCCGTCGTAGTAGTCGGACCACTCCGTGATCCCGGCGTTTTGTGTCCGCACCACGGAAACCCCGTGCACCGAGACCAGAACCTTTCGCGACAGTCCGCCGTAGAAAGGCTCTGTTAACGTAGCTTGAAGCGTCCATTCGGTGATCACGTGATCGCCGCTCACAAAAATCCTGTCAGTTTGCAAAAGAGAATCAGGATAAAGCTCTCGTGTCTTCTGGAAGAATTCAGCTAAACGCTCCTTGTCCTTAAATTCCAGTGCAATCCCGTGGTCTTTGAACGTGAACTCGTCTGCAAAACGCGCCATCGCGTCGCCGATCTTTCCGTTCCTTAGGTTCGTCACGACACTCAGTACGACCTCTTCGGAAGTTGCCATTCGAATCGTAATTTCGCTCATCTCAATCCCTCCTTTGCATGGTGTTCCCCGTCAGTGGATCCCTCCGCACGGCCAGGGCTCTGTGAGCCTGCGACGGCTTGTCGTACTTGGCGAATCTCACGACGCAATCAGTAAACTGCATCGCGGATCTGGAGTTGTGCCTTTATCTGTGGCTTTGTGCCGAATCTTTCGGAATTCTTCGAGACGAGACGCGCGTCCAACGTACTTAATCCCATAAGAGCAGGTCGCCCAGGCGCAAGTCGCTTCTACTGCAGAAATTCTTGCCTGTATTCGGTGGGGCTAGCTCCGGACATGCGTCGGAACACCCGTGCAAAATGCTGCTGCGTTTTGAAGCCACAGGCCACCGCCACATCCAGCACACGCGCCTCGGCCCCGCGCAACATCTCTTTCGCACGCTCTATCCTTTGGCGCAGGACAAACTGATGGGGGCTCTCTCCCGTTGTCTTGCGAAACATTTGCGAGAAATGAGCTGTGCTTAGACCCACCGACTGCGCCATTTCGTGGAGAGTCAGCTCGTCTTCTATCTTCGCGTCTACCAGCTCTTTAATCCTTCGCAAGCGTCCGGGACCGAGTCCGCCTCGGTAAGTCCGAACAGAACGGTGCCGCACCGCATAGTCATCGACCACCGCCAAATCCCTCGGAGGCGCATCATGAAATCGCGAGTTCGATTCGGCTCTTCTGAGACGTTCGGAGAACATCTCGACGTGATTCCGCAACAGAAGTCCAGCTTCTTCCCCGCGTCCCTTTTCGAGAGCCTCAACAATTGGTTGGTGGGATTCAACGACTTCAGGTAGATCTTTCGAGACCTTTGCGACTGCTGGGCTGATTCGCAGATCAAACGCCAACGCGTCCCATGCGCGAAGGAGCACGTCGCTTTGCGAGGCCACGAGGATGTCTCTGTGGAACTTCACGTCGTGTTCTGCGCAGGCATCGAGGTCGCCTTGAGCAACTGCTGCACGCATGGCTGCTAATTCACTCCGCAGTCCGGCTGTGTAGCCTTTCAGGACGGCCGCTGCCGTTCTTCCAGCGATTTCTTCCATCGCCGCCCGCATCTCATAGGCCTCTTGAGTCTCTTTCGGGTCTGGAGACCGGACGATTGCAGAGAAGTCTCCCGAAAGCGTAACCATTCCGAGTGCCTGAAATTCTGCAAAGGCTCTCAAGACCGACTCGTTGTCCAGATTATACTCAACTGCAATTTCGCGGAGCTGCACAGACTGCCTCGGCCGAAAGCGACCACCAAATAGCTCTCTAGCCAATCGCGTCCGGCCCAACCCTGAAGGATCGAGCTTACCGGCCATGCCCGCAACCGCGTTTCTGTCTCCGTCGTTCAGCAACACCATGCCCTCCTCTTCCAAATGGTTTCTAGGCCGGGACTGGGCTGGATACCGCCAATACGAGATTGTGCTTCCCCTGGATCTCGCATGACGGACTACAAATGCAAGACCCTCGGCCGTTCAGGCCTACAGTACGGACCTGAGCAGAAGTAGGTGTGAAGTTCCTGTCCGGATTGTGTGCATTCTTTGTGTGACGGCCATATCGCTGAAAACAAGGGTCTTAGCAGGGCACAGAAGCCTGGATCTTCGGGCCATAACAGAATATGTACCGATGACCGCGCTGAACTACTCTATATCAGCTTTAGGGCATGGTGCTTTCCGCCGTCCAAGCGAACCAGGTTCGGCAAATGAAATCCTTCCAATCCTTCCGACTGGATACCGCAAATCACAGCCTTTGGCGCGGCCAGGAGCGTGTGCCAATTCCCCCGAAAGCCTACGACGTCCTGCGCTATCTTGTTGAAAACCCTGGGCGTCTGATTAGCCAGGACGAACTTCTTGAAAAACTGTGGCCGGAAACCTACGTCAACCCGGAGGTCCTCAGAAAGTACATCCTGGATATCCGCAAGATACTCGGAGACCGGCCTGATAAGCCTGAATTTATTGAAACCGTGACCAAGCGGGGATATCGCTTCATTGCCGCGGTTATCGATGGGAGCGCGGCCGAGCTGTTAGACATGCCCGCGTCGGGTGCGATGGAGGAGAAGGTTGGGGCCGAAGCGACCTCCTCAGAACACGAGGGCCTTCCACGCAAAAACACGCTGCGCATCCCAGCGATCATACTGGTGCTGGCGGTATTTGCAGCCGCATCCATTGCTGGATTTTTCTGGTTCACTCGAAATAAGGTCAATTCTCCTTCCTTGAACGATACTTCTATCGCCGTGCTTCCTTTTGTCGATATGAGCCCGGGTAAAGACCAGGAATATTTTTCCGATGGGCTCACCGAAGCACTGATTAACGACCTCGCAAAAGTGCCAGGCCTCAAGGTCGTCGCCCGCTCTTCGGCCTTTCAGTTCAAAGGGAGAAACGAAGACCTGCGAGCTGTGGGCCAGAAGCTCGGTGTGGCCAACATCCTCGAAGGAAGTGTCCGCAAGGAAGGTAATCGCGTACGCATTACTGCAGCGCTCACCAAAGCCGGCGACGGCTTCCAACTTTGGTCGGAGACGTATGACCGCGAGGTGAGTCATATCTTCGCGGCGCAGGACGAAATAGCTAGTGCTGTGACTGGTGTTTTGCGGTTGAAATTGCTGAGCGCCGGCAACGCAGCGATTCCGGCAAGCTCGCGCACCACGAATTCCGAAGCCTACCAGGCCTATCTGCAAGGTCAGTACTTCATCGCACGCGGGCAGGACAAGGAGGATCTCGATAGAGCGCTTTCCTATGCCGACCAAGCGATCAAGCTGGATGCCGGCTATGCGCCGGCATGGGCGCAACGGTCACTCGTGTTGGAAAGACTTGCCAGAGTCGGCCTTATTGACAATGCCGATGGCTTCCGCCGCGCCCGCGCAAGCGCGGAGAAGGCTATCGCCCTCGACCCCGGTCTGGCCGGGGGCTACCTGGGGCTTGCGATGGTCCAAATGAACCATGACTGGGATTGGGAAGGCGCGGATGCTTCCCTAAAAAAAGCTGGTCTATCGGAGCCGGGTAGCGCGGCCGTCTTAGCGAATCGAGCGCACTTCACGAGAATGCTGGGCCGCGTGGAAGAGGCCATCGGGCTGTACAAGCAGGCAATCGCCCTGGACCCGCTGAGGGCGAATTTTCACTTGGCATTGGGCTATGAGCTGTCCCTCATCGGCCGATACGAAGAAGCCCTGCCCGCGCTGCAAAAGGCCCAGGAATTGAACCCACTACTCTCATCTCTGCACCTTACTCGCGGCAAGATTCTCTTTTTGCAGGGGCGCGGGCGGGAGGCTGTGGCGGAAATGGAAAAAGAGACCGGCGAATGGCAGAAATTGTCGGGCGAGGCGCTGGCTTACTCCGCCGCTGGCCGTTACCAGGAGTCGGACGATGCTTTGAAGCGGCTCATCGCCACTCATCAAAAGGACGCCGCTTATCAAATTGCCGAGGCCTACGCGTATCGGGGAGAAACGGACAAAGCATTCCAGTGGTTGGACCGCGCCTTTCAACAGCGCGACCCTGGCACCCCCGAAATGAAAACCGATCCACTCATGAAAAGTCTCCGCCAGGATCCGCGCTATGCCGAGTTGTTAAGGAAAATGCGCCTACCAGGATAGAGCGGGTTACCCGTAGCACCAGCCGCGGCTCGCTGGCGGTTCCAAATACATCGACTGTTCCTTCATCATTGCCTCACGGATGTTCCGTTCGATGCAATTCTCATCACGCTACATCTCCCATCGTGCAGAATTCCGAACAATTCGGCCCCGAGTCGCATCTTCAGACACAACTCAATCATCTTGATCTGTTTCTCTGATTGTGTTTGGTCGAGATTCCTCTTGTTTGTTGGGGAGACATCAGTGAGCACCAAATCTGCTTTCTGCCAACAAGAGTAGGACGAAGTTTGTCAGAACCGGTCTGCCAGTTTAAGAACGAACGAAAGGGAGCAAGGCACAATGGTTTTGCCGGATGGTGGAGAAACGAAGAGGGTTGTCGGTGCGGCCCATGGGGGCGAAGTGTCCGACTTGGGCCGGACGCGATTGGCTAGAGAGCTATTTAGCGGCCGCTTTCAATCGGGACGGGCTCTCGACCTTAACAAAATTGCGGCGGAGCATGGCATGGACAATCAGTTGGTGTTGAAAACTTTTGCCGAATTCCAGGCTCTCGGGATGGTCACGCTTGTCAGTAACTCCTCCGCGATCGTCAACTCGCCCGATCCGAAAGAGATGCAAGATGCGTACGAAATACGCGCTGCCCTGGAAGAAATAGCAGCAAGAACTGCGGCGACGACTCTGAAGGGTAACGTTGCCGGCCTTCTGTGCGAGTTAGAAGGCATGCGGTCGGCCGTGAGCGATCGCAATCTTGACGCCTGCATAGAACATGACATCAGCTTCCACCGAATCATTTTAGAAGCTTCGCAGAATGAGGCTCTACTTCGAGTGTGGGACACTCTGACGCTTGATCTGCGGATGCGCGCGGTGATCGGAAAGATTTCGGAAGACTTGCGCGACGTTGTGGAATCGCACCAACCCATTGTCGACGCCCTTCAGAGAGGGCGAGGAAGGCAAGCCGGTCTCCTATTGCGCAATCATGTTGAGACATTTTCCGAGTACATAAGAAAATCCCAATCGGATTCGGGGTTTCATAGGGCCCTTCAAAGGGATTTGGAGGGCGCGAAGGACGTTCAACAGGCGTTCTTTCCCCCACGCACGTTCTCAATTCCGTTTCTGTCGTGCGAGACCTTCTATCGGCCGGCTCACGAGATTGGCGGTGACTACTACGACTTAATATCGCTTCAGGGCGGGCGGTGGGGCATCGCGATCGGCGACGTGTCGGGAAAGGGAATCGGTGCGGCACTAGTCATGGCGAGTCTCCAAGCTTCTCTTAGGGCCAAGGCTCTGCATCCGCATTTGGATCTCTCGTCTCTCATTGAGGATGTTAACCGATTGGTTTTTGCGTCCTCGCCCGCACATCTTTTCGCAACACTTTTCTACGCAGAATATGAGTCGGCAACGCGAATATTGAACTATGTGAACGCAGGCCACAATCCTCTACTGGTTGTTCGCACACGCAATGGTTCATGCGAAGTCATCCATTTGAAACCCAATGCCATGCCCGTGGGAATCTCAGCAGACTCGCAATTCGCATCCGAGGCTTTCCAGCTCGAGATCGATGATCTGCTGGTCGCCTACACGGATGGAATCACCGAGACGGAAAACCGTCATGGCGAATTCTGGGGACAACAAAGGCTCGAGGCCGTATTGCGGTCTTGCAGCCTCAAGACACCAGAGCAAATCATCCAAAACGTTCTGAATCAAGTGTCAACGTTTGCCGACGGCCAGCCACAACACGATGACATGACGCTCGTTGTGATAGGCGTACAAGCGGGCTGCGATGTTTGAGACCTATACATCAAGAATCTCAACTAGCGACAACTCCGCGCCGATTACCATGCTGTCGTTCCAGGACACGAATGTCTTGGCCCCCCACAAGTATTTCTACACCATTTCCGCCGTTGACATCCGCAGAAACGAAAGCGCCAGGTCGCCGGAAACGTCCCCCGTGGTCCCCAAAAGACAGCCGCGTAGCCCACTCGATCCTCAGCAGAGAGCCGATTCAGGGGCGTGGATGCTGGGTGATAGGCACGTCTGGGCTTCCGGCGTAGAACATGATGAGTACAACTGGTTCGTCTCCTGTTATTCCCCTGTGGAGTGTTTCAACCGTCTCAGGAACCGCCTGTCCAGCGCTGAAATGCTGCTTTCTTCCATCTTTTGTTCTCTCCAGCGTGAGTTCTCCGGAGGCGATGTAGGCGGCACTTGGCACCGGGTGACTGCGCCATTCGAGTTTGGTGTGTGACGGAACAGTGATTTTCAGTATGGATAGCTCCGGCTGTTGCGAGGGGTACGATTTGTAGGGCTCACCGTCCCAGGAGGCGCTACTCCGTAGCAAGGTCTCCGAACGCACAACGGTTTGATCCTTCACCGTAGCGTTGGGCTCCGCAGCACTGGGCCCAGCAGAATTGGGCGGCTGAAATAGCACCGATAGCAACATCAAGATTACAGGCATCACTTGGGCTGCCACCGACGCCGTCAACCAAAAAGAATTCCGTAGTCAGCGGCAAGTTTATGGACATTCTGAACCGCAACCGAAGAGTCCCCAGCCTGAAGTTGCCGTTCCGTTGGAGCAACCGCGTTCTCCGGTGCGGGAAGCGCCGTCGCCATAATAAAATGCTCGAACCCGGAAGGTGAAAATATGAGGAGATAGTGATTCGTGATGTTGCCAGAGTTGCGCAGCTCGTGAGGAATGTCGCGTGGGGCCATGAGAGTATCGCCCGCCTTGAGAACAAAAACTTCTTCTCCGACGATAACCTCGAGCTCTCCGGAGGTGACGTAGTACGTTTCATCCTCGCGCGTGTGCGTATGGCGGGGCACTCCGATCCCAGGCGCGAGACTCACCTCCAGGAGGCAGTATGCTCCTCCGGTATCAGCGCCCGTCAAACATACAGAACCAAGGCCCACATCAAAGTAATGACGTTTAAATCTCGGCTGATGTTTGACTGACGAGGCTCTGCGAATTACTGGAGCCTTAGCGATAAATGGTTCCTTCTTTTGAGCCGTAGTACTCATGGAAAGTCTCCTTAATGAACTAAAGGTTTGCTAACAACACGCCGCCTAGAAGACCATGTTCGAGAGACTGGGTTGTGCCGGAATGTGCGCGTTTGGGTCGAATCCTGCGCAATCATTACCAGCGATGCGACGAACTGATGAGAATGCATCGAAATGGAAAGGCCTGAGTAAGGGAAAGATGCGAGTAGCAATCATCTTATAAATGAGTGAGTAGTCAAAACAGGAGGAAAGGGGAAGGATTGCATATGCTGAGCGACCAAAAGCCTTTGCCATCGTGGTTTGGGCCAGAGACCACTGCCGACGAAGTACTAGCCGGACGTGACCTTCGAGGTAAGGTCGCCATCGTGACCGGTGGGCATGTAGGTATCGGGCTTGAGACCACGCTAGTTCTCTCCAAGGCCGGAGCCACCATTGTTATCGGCGCTCGCGATCCGAAGAAAGCTCAAATGGCCGTTGCAAGAATGAAGAACGTGGAAGTGGGCCAGTTGGACCTCGCTAGTCCAAATTCCATCGACCGTTTCGCTAACGAATTTCTAAGCACAAATCGCGCGCTCGATCTTCTGATTAACAACGCGGGTATTATGGCGACTCCGCTGACGCGCGACGACCGAACACAGGCCGGCCGGATCTACATGCTCGTATTCGATCTACAAAGGTGATTGGAGGACTTTATGTCGAAGGTCTGGTTGGTAACCGGCAGCGCAAGCGGTTTAGGCCGTCACATTGCTGAAGCTGTGCTCGCAGCGGGCGATCGCCTCGTCGCAACAGCCCGCGATCCTCAGCGCTTGGAAGATTTGGTAGAGAAGTACGGCGATCAAATTCGCGCCGCTACGCTCGATGTTGCAGATGAGGCAGCCGCCTATAAAGCAGTGCAGGTGGCAGTGGATGCGTTCGGCCGTCTCGACGTAGTCGTCAATAACGCCGGCTACGGCGATTTTGCACCGTTCGAGCAGTTAAGTTCGGAGAGATTCAAGGCGCTGATTGACACCAATTTCTATGGCGTCGTCTACATGACCCGTGCCGCGCTGCCCATCATGCGCAAGCAAAAGAGCGGTTGCGTCCTTCAGATATCGTCCGCTGGCGGCCGCCTGACGCGGGCTGGCAACGCTGGGTATCATGCCGCTAAGTGGGCTGTGGGTGGATTCACCGAATCCCTCGCCCAGGAAGTGGCGCCCTTTGGCGTTAAGGTCTGCGCGCTCGAACCCGGCGGAATCCGGACGAACTGGGGCACGCGCGCGAATAAAAACATGCCTGACTTACTCCCGGACTATGAACCATCCGTGGGCGCGGTAGCCAAGGCGCTCCAGTCTTACTGGGGGCAGGAGAATAGTGATCCCGTCAAAATGGCCGAGGTCGTTCTTCGTCTCGCTGCCAGCGATCAGCTTCCGGCGCATCTCTTGATCGGGAGCGACGCGGTTCGGTTCGTCGCCCAATCCGAGGCGACGCGGGCCGCAGAAGCCGAACGCTGGCGAGAGGTTAGCGTCTCAACTGACTTCGACGGCAAGGTGTCCCTGCCTGCCTTGCGATTCTAGTACTATTGCCAAAGCGGCCTTTGCTATGTATGATGAGCAAATGTCAGCACTCTGCCAGAAAAACGCCTCTAAGTGCATCTGTTGTCTGTGCTGTATGTGTGTGTTTTCTGGCGGAGGGAGGCTGAGCATCTAGCCAATTTATCGAGCCTCAGCAGTTTTCAGCCCACCGCCAGAATGAACTGGTAGGTGGGTTTTTTGTTTTCCGTTCAACCGAGTTCCCAAGCCATCGACAAGGAGAAATGAAGAAAATGTCCGAGTACAAACACCCAGAAGTTCTCGTATCAACAGAGTGGGCTGCCCACAATCTGAACTCACTCAATCTGCGCTTCGTTGAAGTGGATGTAGATACCACCGCCTTTGATCAGGGCCACATCCCTGGTGCGGTCGGCTGGAACTGGCAAACCCAACTCCAGGACAATATCCGCCGCGACCTGATCGACCGCGCCACGCTCGAAAAGCTTCTCGGCGCATCCGGCATTTCCAATGACACGGCCATTCTTCTCTACGGCGACAACAACAATTGGTTTGCCGCTTATGCCTTCTGGCAATTGAAGCTTTACGGTCACAAGGACGTGCGCTTGATCGACGGCGGCCGCAAGAAATGGCTCGAAGAGAAGCGCGCGCTTACCAAAGATCCGGCCAACGTTGCGCCCACCACGTACCGCGTGACGGCTACCGACCCCACCATTCGAGCTCACAAGGAGGAAGTCCTCGCCATCCTGGAGGGCCGCACACCGGGGCAGCTCGTAGATGTGCGATCGGTGGATGAGTTCACGGGAAAGATCATCGCGCCACCAGGAATGACGGAAACGGCTCAACGCGCGGGCCACATCCCTCAGGCTGCGAATATCCCCTGGGCGCAGGCCTCCAACGAAGACGGCACGTTCAAGTCCTTCGACGACCTGAAAAAGTTGTACGAGGCCAAGGGCATCAACGGCAAGGACGAAGTCATTGCCTACTGCCGCATCGGCGAGCGTAGTTCGCACACTTGGTTCGTCCTGAAGTATTTGCTCGGCTACGAAAAGGTGCGCAATTACGACGGCTCGTGGACCGAATGGGGCAACCTGATCGGCGCTCCCATCGTAAACGAAACGCGCTTAGACCAATCCGAGTTGGCCGCCGCCGCCCGCTGACTCTGAAGGGGCGGGGCTTGCCCCGCCCGCGTGGCAGTTTTGTAGTGGCGGGTCTTTGGACCTGTCAAGAAGTCCAAGCAGTAGACTCTTCAGGTGCAACGCAGAGCAGCAAGCTGGGAGGAGAAGACTTCTCTCTCCGGTCTTCACCTCCCAGAGTTCTTAGTTCGGTGGCGCGGTCGCCAAGTGGCAAGGCAATGGTCTGCAAAACCATTATCGGCGGTTCGATTCCGCCTCGCGCCTCCAAGCTCTTCACTTCTCCCAAGGAGAGCATCGATTTCCTGTTCTCTCGTCCTTGATCTCCCGCTAGGGAATCCTTGCAACAGTTTCGTTAGAGTTGTTGCTTTCTTGACCCTTGGCGTCAACGGCCCTGATTCCGTAATAGTAGGTCATGCCGCTCTCGACATCCTGGTCCATGTAGGTGAGACCTCGGATCAAATCGGAATTGATTCTCTTAAACGATCCTCCTGGTTTTGTGCTCCGATAAACGTTGTATCCAACGACTGGCGAATTGCTTGCCACCCAGGTGAGTGTCACGAAATGGCCTTTGCCTTCTTTTTGCAGCCACGCCGTGGATGACATTCCACTCGTTGCCCGAAACCACAGCACGCACGACAGGAGAGCAAAAAAGGTGGCAAATCCCGTCCTCATTCGCCTTGGAATCGAAATACCTCGATCCAAAGTGACAAGGATTTGGGCGACGACCAGAAGGACACAAGATATCGCCACCACAAGCAAGGCCAGAAACCATAGGCCGCTTTGAGGCTCAGGCACCAAGGTGGGGATGTGGCGAGACTTGCTCCTTAACCAAGGATCTATCCAGATGTTTTCGAGAGCGAAAAGCATGAGCACCGACGCTAGAAACCATAGGATCGAAAGAACCTTGGATCGTGGCTCAGCATCCGGCAGTTGCCTATGACTCATCTGACCCCTAGCTCAGAAACTAGCTAACTAACCGGTCCTCGGGCACGAAAAGATCCGGTCACCGCGGGGTAGTTCCGGTGTAATAACCTTCGCGGGCGAGAATGGTGAGGCCTTCGCGCTTCACGCGAACTTCTATGGAATGGTATTCAGCGCCGCGATCCGTACCGCTGGGGGAATAAGCAAGCAGGTACTGGTTGCGCGCCTCTTCGGTCACCCTGGCGTATAGTTCCTCCATGGCGCGCGTCTTCAGGGCATAGTAGACGTCACCGCCGGTATCGTGGGCGTATTTGGAGAGGCGTTCGAACCGGCGCTCGAAGAAGGCGCTGCCTACGCCGACACCATAAACGGCGATATCGTAGCGCAAGAGATCTTTCATCACCGTATCGTAATTATTGGTATTGAATTTGGGCGCGTTGATGCCATCGGAAATCAGGAAAATGATCTTACGACGCTCGCGCCGGGGATCGCGCTCCTTCAACAACTGGGCCGCAGCGTATACCGCATCGTCGAGCGCCTTGGTGGGCTGGCCCTTAATGTTGATGTTGGCGGTGGCCATGTTTGGGGCGTCGCTGGTGGCGGAGTGGCCGTTGATGGAAGGGCCGTTGTTAATGGCCGCGCCGGGTGACGAGACGGAAGGCTCTTCATTGAGGGCGGTACGCCTTAACTCAGTCAGCAGCTTGTCCTGGTCGGAGGTAAAGCCTTTGCCGGGGTGAAAAAACTGGTCAAAACGGCAGACGAAAGCCTCGTCCTTCACGCTCAGGCCAGCGACAATGGCGCGTAGGCTCTCACCAACTTGCTTCGAATCCTTCGCTTTCAAGTCATTGTCAATCAGCAGCACAACTGAAATAGGAATGGGCTCCGCGCGGAAAGAGACAATTCTTTGCTCGACGTTATCCTCGAAGATCCGAAACTCGTCTACGTGAAGGTCCGGGACGATCTTGCCGGCGCCATCTTTCACGGTTACTGGCACGATGACCTGATTCACGACGATCGGGATGGTCACCTGGCGATTGTTCTGCTGCGCAGCGGGCGCGGAATCTTGCGCAGGGGGAGCGCTGCCGGGGTCCTGCCGCGGCTGCTGCGCCCTCACACCAGTAGATAGCGCGGTTAGTATCACGGCGACGGCCATAGACGCTGTTTTTCGTAGACTTTTCATGGTCCTCGGGCGAAACTTCGTATTGAACTTATCCGCTTGGGCAGCTTCCGCCACGCATCCCTCGCGCCGCTTCGCGGCATCCTAGAGAGCGGCAGTAACCCCGCGGATCTCTCAGGCCGGGAAACTCTTGTCAAGGAAAGTATACATGCCTTTTATGAACAACCGTGTGACGCAGTGCACAGCGGCATTGGTTGCATTGACGCTGGCTGCGCCAGCGGCGCCACAAGAGCCCAGCGCTCAGGTGCCGGTGATCAAAACGGAAGTGGGACTCGTCAATATCTTTGCCACCGTGCGCGACAAGAACAAGCGCATCATCGCCGACCTCAAACAGGAAGACTTCAAAATCACCGAAGATAATCAGGATCAGAAGATCGCTTTTTTCTCCAAGGAAGTAGCGCTCCCGATCACGCTGGGCTTGCTCCTGGACACATCGGGCAGCGAGCAGGACATGCTTGGAGCCATTCAGGAGGCAGGAGGCACATTCCTGCACCGTGTGTTGCGCAAGGGCGATGAGGCCATGGTTCTGTCGTTTGATTCGGACGTGGATCTGTTGTCGGATTTCACGGACGATCGCGCACAGCTCGATCGGGCGGTGCACAAGGCGCGCATCAATATCCCGAGCGGCGGCTCGATCGGCAATAATCCCGGCCCAATCGGGTCCCGGCAGATCACCGGCACGGCTTTGTATGATGCGATCTATCTGGCGTGCTCGGAGAAACTGGACACCGAAGCAGGGCGCAAGGCCATTGTCATCGTCACCGACGCGCAAGACGAAGGCAGCAAAGTGCGCATCGAGGAAGCCATCGAGGCGGCGCAACGCACCAATACCGTAATTCACATCATTCTCGTGATTGATCCACGCTATGGAGGCAACACGGGGGCGGCAAAGAAGCTGGCGGATGAAACGGGCGGCCGAGTGCTGAATGCGAATTCGGAGAAAAAGCTCATGCAGGCGTTCGATGAGATCTCCGAGGAGCTGCGGAGCCAGTACACGTTGGGCTACTATCCCACAAACAGCCAGCGCGATGGGAAGTTCCGCAAGATCAAAGTCGAAGCCACCAATCACGACCTGAAGGTGCTTGCTCGCAAAGGCTACTACGCCCCGAAGGGGTAAAAACCCAGCGCAAGCCCTCCAAAAGGAAAATGGGTTACTGGGTGGTGCCGCTTCCGCCCGCCGGATTGGGTGCTGGAGGTAAGTTGGCGTTGGCGCGCGCGAAGTAGCCGCGCCGCGCGCGGACCTGGTAGCCCTTGTGCTCCGGGACCTCAATGCGAATCTTGTGGTAGCGGCCATCAAGGACGTAGTTCGTCGGCAGATAGGCAATCGAATACTGATTGCGCAGCTCATCGCCGATGTCCTGAAAGGACTGGTCGAGGTCGTCCACGTGATACGGAAAGAACGCGCGGCCGCCGGTTTCCTCCGCGAGGTCCTGAAGGATCTTGTCACCGTCGGTCAAGTGAAACTTGCGGTCGCCAATCTTGTTCGGATCGGTCTGCGACAAGGAAACCCACTGCGTGCTGGTGCTGATAGTGTAAATCACCACGCTGGTGCGCTGCGCCATCTCGATGGCCTCCGAGCGCGTGCGCGTGGATAAATTGTCGTCGCCGTCGCTGATCAGGATCATTACCCGGCGCACGACATCCGGTTGGTCGCCCGGCGGGCGGGGCGGGTGGCTCAATTCCTTCACGCAAGCTTCGTAAATCGCATCATAAATCGCGGTGCCGCCTCCGGCGCGTGTTTTGACGATCTGGTCGCGAAGCTCCCCGGCGTCGCCGGTGAAGGCCTGAACAATCTGCGGTTCGTCGTCGAACGTCATGACGAAAGCCTCGTCCTTGTTGTGGCGCAGCACGCTGAAGAGAAAATTAACGGAAGCGTCCTGCTCGAACTTGATGCGGTCGCGAATGCTGTTGGACGTGTCGAGCAGCATGCCGATGCGCAGCGGCAGATCGGTTTGCTTGCTGAAGTAGCGAATTTCCTGGAGAGATTTTTCATCGTAGACTTTGAAGTCGCCCTTGTCCAACTCGGGAACCAGTTTGTTTCGGCGATCCAGCACGGTGAAGAGCACGTCAACGAGGTTGACGATAGAAATGATGGTTTGCTTGCCCTGCTGCGGAGGCTCCTGCGTCGACACCGGTGGCGTTGCAGGCGTGCTGGACTGCGGTTTGGTGTCCGGCGAAGATTGTTGCGCCCGATCTGCTAGCGGAAGAAACAGGAGCAAGAACGCCAAAAAGATGGATGTGAATGTCCTTCGCATGTGCATCGATTATAGGTATCCTGCGAGCGCAGCGTCAATTCTGCTCTGGGGCTCGCCAGAAGCCGCCGCAAGCTCTTGCAGGAACGCACGCAGTTCGCTTGGCAAGGCGGCGCGAACCTCGATCCACGCTTCGGTCCGGGGCTGCGCAAATCCAAGCTTCGCAGCATGCAAGAAATTTCGCTCCAGCGGCGGCAGCGTAACCTTGCCGGTGCGCAACTGCGCGGCCGCCCGATAAAGCGTATCGCCCACGACGGGATGTTTCAGCGCGGAGAAGTGCACGCGAATCTGATGGGTGCGGCCCGTGTGGAGTTGGACTTCAACCAGGGTTGCCTTGCCGACATGCGCGAGCACGCGCCAGTCTGTGCGGGCGGCGCGCGGATTGGCGATGGCCGCGCCGTGCCACGCCTTACGCTCTGTGGTCATGCGCGTGCGACGGATGGGATCACGCCCAATGGCCAGCTCGATGCGGCCGCTTTTCTCTTTCAGGTTGCCTTGCACTAGCGCAATGTAGGTTTTCTTGACTTCGCGCCGCCGAAAAGCTTCTCCGAGCTTCGCGTGTGCAGCGTCATTCTTGGCGACCAGGATGACACCGGAAGTTTCCTTATCCAGGCGATGCACGATACCTGGCCTCAAAGGGTCACCGGCTTGCGAAAGTGATTGGCCGCGACCGAGAAGAGCATTAACGAGCGTGCCGGACACATTCCCCGCCCCCGCGTGCACAGTCATGCCGGCAGGCTTGTTGATGGCGATGACATCGTCGTCCTCGTAGAGCACATCGAGTGGTATGGCTTCCGCTTTCGCAACAATAGATGGGCGTCCCGGAGCCTCGACCAAAATCTTCTCAGTACCGCGAAGGTGCAGGGATCCCTTCTTCGCCGCTTTGCCATCGATCAGGACGAGGCCGGAATCGATTAATTCCTGTACCCGTGTGCGGCTCAGGTCCGGGCAGCGCGCTGCGACAACGCGGTCTAGCCTCGCTCCGGCCTCTTCCGGTTCGACTTCGAATGCGTGCTTCATCTTTGTCTGCGAATCCCGTGAGGCCAGGTCAGTCCGTTCGCGGTTTTGCAGCTTCCTGCGACCCATCTCTTGCGCCGAATAGGACATCGAGAATGATGAGCGCGGCGCCAATCGCGATGGCGGAATCGGCCACGTTAAACGCAGGGTAGCGGTAGGTGCCGAGCCAAACTTCTAAAAAGTCGGTTACTGCACCGTGAAGGATTCGATCTGTGACATTGCCGGTGGCGCCGCCAAGGAGCAGCGCGAGCCCGGCGGCTGTCCTTGCCCTGCCGCCTCGGCTTGCGACGAGCAGCCACGCCAGCAGCGCGATTACGCCGGCGGATCCCACAATTAGAACGATGCGCGTGCCGGTGGAGGCGGAATCCGCCAGCACGCCAAAGGCAATCCCAGGATTGCGGCTGTGCACCAGATAAATGAAATTATGAACCACTTCGTGCCGCCAGCCTTCCGCCGTCTGCGTTTCGAACCAGGCTTTCGTCGCGCGGTCCAGAAGCACCACGATCAGCGTGAGCCAGAGCCATCGAAGTCGCGAGGGAAGAGTCATGAGATAGAGGAGGTAAAGGAAGCAACGGAGGGCATGTCACGTCACCGCCACGTTTGCGGAGGTATCGGCTTCGATTTCGGCTAGGGATTCGCCGCAACGCTCGCAGACGGTCGGGTAGCGCGCGTTCTCTCCGACGTGGGTCGAGTAGTTCCAGCAACGCTCGCACTTCTTTCCGTCGGCGCGCTCGATCTTGATCGAGAGCCCGGGCAGGGTCTCGCTAGGCATCTCTCCGTTGCTGGCGTTTGGATCAACAACGACCTGCGAAACAATAAAGAGCGCGGGCAGGCCGGACTGTTTCTCTTCGAGCAGCTTCTGTAAGCCCGGCGCCTCCGCACCGGCGTGCAGCCGAACCTTTGCTTCCAGGCCGCCGCCGATGGCTTTCGCGGCACGCGCCTGCTCCAGCGCCACAAGCACCGCGGAACGAACCTGCGCCAGCCGCGCCCATTTTTCCGCGGCATCCTTATCCACGCCGCAAGCAAGGGCATCCGCCTGGGGAAACAGAGACATGTGCACGCTTTCAGGATCGCCCTTCGCCTTCGGCAAATACTTGCAGATTTCCTCCGCCGTAAAAACAAGGATCGGCGCGGCGAGCCGCACCAGCGCGCTGGAAATCTCCCACATGGCGGTTTGCGCCGAGCGGCGCGACTTGCTCTTCGCCGCTTTGGTGTACAAACGATCCTTCAATACGTCGAAATAAAAGGAGCTGAGGTCTACGACGCAATAGTCGTGAATCGCGTGATACACGCGGTGAAATTCGTAGTTCGCATACCATTCGCGGCACTTTTTCACCAGCTCCGCCGTGCGGTCCAGCATCCACCGATCGATCTCTTCGAGTTGCTCACTCGAAAGCACGTCACGTGAAGGATCGAAATCGCTCAAGTTTCCGAGCGCGAATCGAAATGTGTTTCGAATCTTGCGATATGCCTCGCTGAGCTGCGTCATTACCCGCTCGCTCATTTTCATGTCGGCCTGGTATTCCACCGACGCCACCCACAGCCGCAGCAAATCCGCGCCCCACCGGTCGCAAATCTCATTCGGGGACAGCGCGTTCCCCAGCGACTTGGACATCGGGCGTCCTTGTTCGTCCAGTGTCCACCCGTGCGTCACCACTTGGCGGTACGACGCGGCGTCGCGCACTCCCGTCGCCACCAGGAGAGAACTCTGAAACCATCCGCGATACTGGTCCAGCCCCTCCAGATAAACGTCCGCGGGCCACTCCGCGCCCTTCAGCACTGCAAGATTCGAAGAGCCCGAATCGAACCACACGTCCAGAATGTCGTTTTCCTTACGCCATTTCGAACCGCCGCACGAACATTTCGTTCCAGCGGGCAGCAATTCTTCCGGCGTGTGCTGATACCACGCGTCCGCGCCTTCCTTTTCGAACCACTTCACCACGTTTCGCAACGCCTGAAAGTCTTCGAGTCGTTTCCCGCAACCTTCGCAATAGAAAACGATGATCGGCACGCCCCAGAAACGCTGGCGCGAGACCGTCCAGTCCGGCCGCTTCTCGATCATTTCGTACATCCGCTCTTCGCCCCACGCGGGAATCCACTTCACTCCGTGAATCTCCTCCAGCGCTTCCTGGCGCAGCGTTTTCTGCTTGCCGTGCGCGGCCTGGTCCATCTTGATGAACCACTGCTCGGTCGCGCGGAAAATCACCGGATTGTGGCATCTCCAGCAATGCGGATAACTGTGCTTGTAAGGGTGATTGGCGAGCAGCGCGCCGCGATCCGCGAGCAATTTCACGACAATGGGATTCGCTGTGAATACATCCTTGCCCTTGTATTCCAGCAAGCCTTCGAGATAGACGCCCTTGTCGTCAATGGGCGCGTAAATCTCCAGTCCATATTTCTGCCCGGAAACAAAGTCGTCAGCGCCGTGCCCTGGTGCCGTGTGCACGATGCCGCTGCCCTGATCCAGCGTCACGTAATCCGCAAGAATTCCCGGCACCTGAATCGCCACGAACGGGTGCTGAAATTTCATGCCGTCGAAATCGCGGCCCTTGAACTTCGCGCGAACTTTCGTTTCGCTGAGGCCGGCCTCCGCTTGCAATGCGACAACGCGATCCGCCGCCAGCAGCAGCGCGCCTTTCTCCGTTTCCACCACCACATAATCAAAATCCGGATGAAACGCCAGCGCCCGATTGTGAGGAATCGTCCAGGGCGTGGTCGTCCAGATCACCGCGCTAACATCACTTCCAATTTTCGCCGCTTCCCCTTTTCCGCCTCCCACCACTCCAAATTTCACCCAAATCGAAGGGCTGGAGTGATCTTCATATTCGACTTCCGCTTCCGCTAGCGCCGTGCTGTCGTAAATGCACCAGTAGACCGGCTTGCGCCCGCGGTAGACGTAACCCTTCTCCATGAAATCGAGAAATGAGCCCGCGATGGTTGCCTCGTATCCAAAACTCATCGTCAAGTAGGGATCATTCCATTGCCCAAAAATTCCCAGGCGCTTGAAATCGCGCTTGTGCTGCTCGACATAGCGCGTCGCGAATTCCCGGCACAGCTTTCGAAACTCCGCCGGCGGCACTTTCCCTTTCCCGCCCAGCTCTTTTTCCACCTGCGTTTCGATCGGCAGGCCGTGGCAATCCCATCCTGGTACGTACGGTGCGTAATGACCGGCCATGCTCTTGGTCTTGACCACTAAATCTTTCAGGATTTTGTTCAATCCGGTACCCAGGTGAATTTCGCCCGTCGGGTACGGCGGCCCATCATGCAGCACGAAGAGCGGCTTGCCTTTGCGAGTCTCCAGGATGCGCTCGTAGATATTCCCGGCATGCCACGCTTCCAGCTGTTTGGGCTCATTCTGCGGCAGGCTGGCCTTCATCGGAAATTCCGTTTTCGGCAAGTTCAGCGTTTTCTTCAATTCGAGTGGTTCGGCCATATTTATGCGCGTTCGGATATCCCTTTGTTAGCCTGCATGCCGTCCTTTAGTTCAGGTGCACGGCGAGAAACATCGGAGAGCAGCGTAAGGACGTATGTTACAATGAATGACAGTCGGTGTCAGCCGTCGGGGCGCGCAACCTTTCCCGGCCTGCGTGAATCCTATCGGTCAGGGGATACCGAACGCAGGTTATCTGCGTCTAAATTGAAGAGGTAAATGGTGCCGGGTAAGTTCATCGATCTTTTCCCTTCAGATACCAGAAAACCGAGGGTGTCTGCAGCCGGCTCTCAGCCGGCGATTCCGGTGCCGGCGAGCGCCGTGCCCAAGTTTGGCAGGCCGAATATTCTCATGCCGGATGATTTCTGGTCCAACTTCAAGCAGTTTTTTCTTGAGCGCCCCATCAAGGTGCGCGAGCGCAGTGATGCGCCCTTCACAAAGACTTCCTTCGGCGCAGGGCTCGGCGAAAACCTTTCAGAGTTCTTCCGTTCCAGCCCGGCAGCAAAACGCCCTGTCAACAGCAGGCTCGCTGTGGCTTGGGGCTCGAATTTTGGCGGCTTCGGTACACGGATCAAGGAATTCTTCTCGCCGCCCAGACAGGCGCCGCTTCCCTTCGCTGTAAAGCCAATCAAGGTGAAAGACATCTGGTCGAAGGACGAGAACTTCGGCTGGAGCCAAGGAATCGCGTTCGGCTTGCATTGCGGGCTGATCCTGCTGATGTTCGTTCCGATTTTCTGGAATGTGCTGCAGGTCCCGACGCAGGCCAAAAACAAAGAGATTGATGTGATGCCCTTGGATATATCGCCTTATATGTCCAAGCTGCCTGCGGGCGCCAATAAAGCCGGCGGCGGCGGCGGCGGCGGTGACCGCTCGCAATTGCCTGCAACGAAGGGCCGCGCGCCGAAGTTCAAATGGACTCAGTTTACTCCGCCCGAGGCGACCATCAAGAATCCGAATCCGAAACTGGCGATGGATCCGTCGCTGCTCGGGCCGCCGGACTTGAAAGTGGCGAATCCCCCTCTGACCAACATGGGCGATCCGTTGGCGGCAGCTGTGAATTATTCCGGTGGTCCCGGCGGTGGCGGCGGTATCGGCACAGGTGAATCCGGCGGCATTGGCAGCGGTTCCGGGGGAGGCCTGGGCCCTGGCGAAGGCGGCGGCACGGGTGGCGGCGTGTTCCGCGCGGGCGTGAACGGTGTAGGCTCGCCCGCTTGTATCTACTGCCCGCAACCGGAATATTCAGACGAGGCTCGCAAAGCGAAATATCAAGGAACCGTGCTGCTCGATGTTACCGTCACAGCCGACGGGCGCGTTATAAACCCTATAGTCATCAAAGGCCCAGGACTCGGTCTGGAAGAAAAAGCCCTGGTGCAAGTGAGGAATTGGAAGATGCGGCCGGCCATTGGGCCGAGCGGCAAACCGGTCAACTGTCGCGTGCAAATCGAAGTCACGTTCCACCTCTACTAAAAAACGGCTCACAAATATTTCAGGCAGGCGTGATGTGCCCTGACGCCTTTGTGTTCTCGGCACGCTCTCAGTTGAAGCTTTCTTGTTCGGGGATTCAGAACCGCGTGATTCGCGGGCAACCAATAGAATTCTTCCAGCTTCTCAACACGCATTCGCCGATCGCCTCCACCCGGTGTGCGGCCAAATCCGGAGGCGCGCGCGGAGGCTTGCCCATGCGCGATCCGCTCTCGCGTTTGTTTTCTTCCCAGCAATCATCCCGAGATTCCTGGCTTCATCGTGTGCGGGAAAATTTTCAGCAACTGCTTGCACCGGCGCGGACTTTCCCCTCTTCCGCAAATGGCGCGCCAATTCATTTGTTGCGTTGGGGAAAGCCGGGACCAACGGGGCGTGCACAAAGTTATTCAGTCTTAGCGCACGTCGCAATCATCAGCGCGCTCGCGCTTATCGCTTTGCACCCACCCGGCTCGAAACACAGTCCGCTGCTGCCGGGAGATAAGACTTCACCGTCCATCTCCGTTTCTGGGGCTCTCCTCGATATTCTTCGCGGGCACAATCCGAACGGCGGAAATGGTAGCGGCACGGGTCACGATTCTCTCCCACCCACACAAGGAAATCTTCCACCCAAGTCCTCGATTCAACTTTTGAAACGGACGCTCCCCCACAATCAGCATCCCGAGTTTCCCGTTCCTCCAACAATTCTGGATCCGTCCGCGCCGCGAGTTCTTACGCCTGTGGACGACATCGGCTTGCCCTGGATGTCGGATCGAAATAATTCGTCCGGCCGAGGAAAGGGCAACACCATTGGCGAGGGTCCTAACGATTCCATCGGTAGTTCACCGGGCGATGAGGCAGGCATCGGCAGAGAACCGGGGGCCCACCAGCCGGGCGTCACTCTGCCCAAGTGCGCGTACTGTCCGGACCCGCAATACAGCGACGAGGCGCGGGAGGCCAAGCTACAAGGAAAAGTCACGCTGCAGGTGTTGGTTGGGGCCGACGGCCGCGCCTCCCAAATCCGCGTTGTCCAGGGAATCGGCTTGGGTCTCGATGAACGCGCCGTGCAAGCCATTCGCGGCTGGAAATTTATCCCTGCGCGCGACGCCACACACCGCGCCGTTCCCGCCTGGGTCACCGTTGAAGCCGTGTTCCGCTTATTCTAGACTGCCCTTTTCCGTTCGCGAAACTCACTGCCGCTGCACCGGCCAACCCGGGCCGCAATCTGCTACGATTCCTGCATGAGAAAAACTGCCTTCTTCACGATGGGCTTCCTGCTGGCAGCCTTCTGTCTTTCGAGCACTGCGCGCGGGCAGTCCGATGCCGGGACGCTCGAATTTACCGCGCGAATCACACCGACGGCGGCGCGCCCGGAGCCCGTGCGTCAATTCACGTTTTATATCCTCACGAAGAGCTACACGGACATCGTAACGGAATTGGAAGCCCAGGACGCCCTGCCTCCGCGCAACGAATTTATTGACGGCTTAAAGGTTTCGCCGGAGCTGCGCGCGTGGCTGAAGGATCATGACATCATGGACCTGACGACGCCTGAGATGGACAAGATACTCACCCCCGAGGACATCCTCCATGTTCCGGAGTTCCTGCTTGCCTACCAGCGTTCTAACAGCGGCGGTGTGACCAGGGGCATTCCCAAACCGAAGTATTCCGATAGCGACAAGACTGCGAATCCGGAGAGATACGAAAAACAAATGCAGGAGTATTTAACCGCTCTCAAGAAATTCATCCAGGCTGAGCCGGAGACGGTCGCGGGTGTTGAACTGGAATTGGATGGCGTCAATCCCCAGCGGCAGTGGCTTGCGCTCCAAAGCAATCATCGCAGGCGCCTGCTGCGTATCGCGCCGGACGTGGCGCAATCCAAATACCTCGCAGCCAAGGCGGACACCGATCTTGACGGGCGGGCTTCGGTATCCGGTCTGCCTGCCGGCAATTATTGGATTAGCTCTCTAAATCTCGACGCTAACGCCGGCGATATGCGCCTGCGCTGGGATGTTCCTGTAACCATCCAACCGGGCAAGACCGATCGCATCGAGCTAACGAACTTGAACTCCAGCGACGTGAAAGATTCCAACCCTTAGCGCCTCCTGCGCGGCTGCTATGGGCACGCCTCTCAACTGGTTCCTGTTCAATCTCTTTGTGGTGATTTCTATCGCGCTAGACCTGCGCGTTTTTCATCGCGAGCCACACAAAATCAAGATACGCGAGGCAGCTATAGCCAGCTTCTGCTGGATCGGCATTTCCGTACTGTTTGGATTAGGTGTGTTCTATTTCCGTGGCCCTCAACCTGCGCTGGAATTCTTCACCGCTTACCTGATCGAAAAAGCGCTCAGCGTGGACAACTTATTTCTGTTCCTGGTGATTTTCCGGGCGTTCGCGGTGGAAGATCGCATGCAGCACCGCTTGCTAGAGTGGGGAGTGGTGGGCGCGCTGGTGATGCGCGGGGCGATGATCGGGCTGGGCGCGGAATTGATCGAACATTTTTCGTGGGTTCTATACGTGCTGGGCGGATTTCTCGTATACGCCGGGATTCGAATGCTTTTCAAGAGAGTGGACGTGCACCCGGAACAAAGCAGGATCGTTCGGATGGCCAGCCAGCATTTGCGCGTGACCCGCGAGTACGATGGCGAACATTTCTTCGTTCGCAACGCTGGAAAGTTGTTCGCGACACCGCTGTTTCTTGTGCTGCTGGTGGTGGAAATCACGGACGTGACACTAGCGGTCGACTCGATTCCCGCGGTTTTTGGAATCACGCGGGATCCATTTATCGTGTATTCGTCGAACGTGCTGGCGATACTCGGATTGCGCGCGCTGTATTTTCTGCTGGCGGGAGTGATTGACAGGCTGCGTTTTCTGGATGAAGGACTAGCGATCGTTTTGGTGTTTATCGGCGGGAAGATGATCGGAGAACGGTGGATTCCCATTTCCGTCAGCTTGTCGCTCGGGGTGGTTGGAGGCGTGCTGCTGATCGCGCTGGTGGCGTCGGTCGTGATTCCGGGGAAGAAGAAAATCTGACATGCTCCCGGTGCGGCGCTGTGCGGGCGTCTGAGTGAACAGGGCGCAACTTGCTGCACCCTTACAAAAGAATAAGCATGCGTAGCGTGCGAATTTAGAGAAATACGGACTAAGGCTCAGTCCTCTTCGAACATCAGTTCGTCGACGTAGCACCACATCCAGTTTTCGCCCAGCTCCTGCGAGCGAACGATTGGATGCTTGGTGGCGTGAAAATGCTTGGTGGCGTGCTTGTTTTTCGAGGAGTCGCAGCAGCCGACGTGCCCGCAGCTCAGGCAAAGACGCAGGTGCACCCAATCATCGCCCATCTTGAGGCACTCTTCGCAGCCTTTGGTCTTGGGCTTCACCTTGCGAATCTGATCGAGATGGGTGCAGGTATCAGCCATGCAGACCTCCTAAGAGTTAACATCACGGCTTAATAGGAATGCGTACCTGAAAGCGCGTGTCGCCCGGAACGGATTTAACGCTGATGTGACCGCCCACATTCTTGATGATACGGTTGACGACATCGAGTCCCAGGCCAGTGCCCTGGCCCACACCTTTGGTCGTGAAAAAGGGATCGAAGATGCGCGATTGCACTTCCGGAGGAATCCCGGAGCCGTTGTCGGCAATCTCAACAAGGACGAAGTCGTTCTCGCGGGCGGTGCGGATGGACAGGTTGCCGTTGCCGTTCATGGCGTCGGCGGCGTTGTCAATCAAGTTGGTCCATAGCTGATTGAGTTCGCTGCCGCTGGCCATGACCTTGGGGAGATTCGCAGCGTAGTCGCGTGTGACGGTGATACCACGCTTCAGCTTGTGATGCATGATGGTAAGCGTGGTTTCCAGTCCGCGCTCGATATCGACTTCCTGTATGGACCCTTGATCCATATAGGAATACTCTTTGATCGCTTTGATGAGATCGGAGATCCGCGCAGAGCTATTCTCGAGTTCGTCGGCGATACGCTCCATTTCCAGAAGTGTGGCAAAGCGCGTGAGTTCCGAGCCAAGAGAAGCCCCCGCGGCAGAGGCGAAGCTTTCCAGATGCTTGTCAGTGAGGTTGGCCTCAGCAAGCGCCGGAGAGATCTTCCAGGCGTCGGCAACTTGGTGGGATTCGAGCCAAGCTTGAATGGCTTCTTCGCGCTCGACGCGCGCAAATTCGTCTTTGAACTGCGCAGGCTTGAGGCTGGTGCGGATTTCTTCTTCGCGCTGCGCCAGCAGGCCGCAATCTTCCGGGCCGATCTCCGTCGTGCGGGCCGATTCGCGAAGGCGGGCCAAACAGTCGCGCAATGCCGCCGCGGAACGGCGAGCGGCGGCCGACGGATTGTTCAGCTCGTGCGCCAGGCCAGCGGAAAGTTTGCCCAGCGCCGCCAGCTTCTCGTGCTGCTGCTCGGCACGAGTGACGTTGCGTACGCGGTCCGCCAGCAATCCGACCAGCCGCCGTACCAGCTCCGGCAGCCGCTGAAAAAGCTGCGTAAACTGGGTCACGGGAAAGTTGAGGTAGTGCGAGGGAAGGGTCGCTCGTCCCGTGACGGTGATGACCTTTAAACGAGAAAAAGGAAGCATACCCGTGACGTCCCCGCCAACAATCGTAAAAACCGGGCCGTCAGGACTGCCGTGTTCCGCGCGCGCGCGCATTTCGCCTTCCAGCATGATCATCATGAATTGTGGCGAATCCCCTTCACGCATGATGACGTCACCGACAGTAGCGCGGTGTTCCTCACAGACGGAAATAAACCAAAGGAGATCTTCGCGCGGCTGATCTTCGAAGACACCGACTTTAAGGAGCTTCGCCAGGAGCTCCTCCGGGGCGGATCGGACGAGGTTTTCGCTCATGCGCGTCGGGCTCTCTTCGTGCGGTGCGTCATTGGACCTTCGCCAGATACTGGTGCATGAACTGTACGACGACGGCGCCTTCACCCACGCCGGAAGCGACGCGCTTCACGGAGCCATGGCGGACATCGCCGACAACAAAAATACCCGGGACGTTGGTTTCGAGCAAACCGGGATCGCGGTCGAGGGTCCAAGACGCCGGCCTCTTGCCATTACGGATCAAATCCGGGCCGGAGAGGATGAAGCCGCGCTCGTCGCGCTCGACAAGAGTGCCGAGCCATTCGGTGCGGGGTTGCGCGCCTATGAAAATAAAGAGACTGCTAGCGGGCAGCTCTTTCGTTTCGCCGGAAGGGGAGCACTGGATGGTAATGCCGCTAAGACGCGATTCGCCGTGAACGGCCACGACGCTGGTGTGCGTCCAAACTTCGATGCTCGGAGTTTTTTCAATTTGTTCGATCAAGTAGTGCGACATGGTGCTGGCGAGAGATGGACCGCGGATGAGCATGACTACTTTTTCCGCGAACTTGGAAAAATGCATGGCGGCCTGGCCGGCGGAGTTGGCGCCGCCGATGATGTAGACGGTTTCGCCTTTGCAGGCAATAGCTTCGGAAGTGCCGCCGCCGTAATAGACGCCCGCACCCTGCAACTTGTCGATGCCGGGCACGTCGAGGGTGCGCCATTGAACGCCCATGGCAAGCAAGAGCGCATGACAAGAAATCTCGGATCCATCCGCAAGCTTGAGGAAACGGTATGGGCCCTCCACTCGGACGCTGACCACTTCCTGCGGCGCAAGGATTTCCACGCCAAACCGCCGGGCCTGAGCGACAGCGCGGCGGGCCAGATCATTGCCGCTGAGACCCGAAGGAAACCCAAGATAGTTTTCAATGCGTGAGCTGAGACCAGCCTGACCGCCCGGTGCCTCGCGCTCGATGATTACGGTGTGCAGGCCTTCGCTCGCGCCATAAACTGCGGCAGCAAGTCCGGCGGGCCCACCGCCAACAATGGCAAGATCATAGAAATTTGTTTGCGCGTGCGTGCGCAGACCGAGTTTGTTTGCCACCGCCGGCAAAGGCGGCTCCGCGAGGCGCGCGCCATCGGGAAATAAAATCAGGGGCAGCGTTTCCGCTTCAGGGCCAAGTGAATCGATCAGCCCGCGGACTTCAGGATCAGTTTGAGCCAATTCGACATCGATCCATTGGTACGGCACCTGGTTGCGTGCGAGAAAATCGCGCAGCTCGTAGGAGCGGGTCGACCAGCGAGTGCCGAGCACGCGTATGCCTTCGTACGGCGGACGAAACGTGGCGGTCCAATCGTGAAGCAGATCATCGAGAGCGGGAAACAGTTTTTCCTCGGGCGGATCCCACGGCTTCATCAGGTAGTAGTGGACGCGCGCTTCGTTTATGGCATCAATGGCGGCATTCGTGTCTGCATACGCGGTGAGCAATGCGCGCTTGGCGAGAGGGTGCATTTCCATGGCTTCGGAAAGGAACCCGACGCCATCCATCTGAGGCATGCGCTGGTCGGCGAGGAGCAAGGCCACGGGATTGTTGCGTGCTTTCAATTCGCGTAGCGTCGTCAGGGCGGCGCTCCCGGAATTCGCGCGCATAACGCGGTAGCGGTCCGAATAGCGGCTGCGCAAATCGCGCTCAATGGCCCGGAGAACTTCGGGGTCGTCATCCACGGTCAATAGAACTGGTTTGGGCATACCCCTCAGATGACGTGAAAGTAGATTCGGTTGCGCACTGGCGCTTGCCGAGGCGGCAAAGTTTCCTTTGGCCGCGTTCTCACGCTACAATTCTTGGCGCTTCCATGTCCAGTCCTCTTGATGCTGCGATCGCGGGTCTTTCATCCGCTGAGCAATCCGTAAGGGAGACCTCAGCGGAGGAAATCCACCGCTTGGGCCGCGCCGCCGCCGGATGCGCGATTTCCGATTGGTGGACCGATAACGAACTCTCCGCCCTGCTACTTGACCGCAGGCCCTCTATCACGGTTGGGCTGGCCGTGCAACGCGACACATTTGGGCGAATTCGAATTGCCAATGGTACGCCCAATCTCTCCGACGTGCCCGCGGACCAGGACGCCGAGGAATTCGAGCTTCAATTTCCTCCGGAAATTCTCCTGGACATTCTCACCACGCGGGAGCCGGGCGGCTCGGGGCCGATTGCGCGATACCTGGCTAAGTTTGGAGAAGGAGTGCAGCAGGTGGAATTCCGCTGCGAGAAGGTCGATCGCGCGACGGAAATCCTGAAGGATAAGTTCGGCATTGCGGCAATCTATCCTGCGACACGGCCTGGTGCGGACGGCACGCGAGTCAACTTTTTCCTCGTCCCTTCACCCGATGGAGGCAAGGTGCTCATCGAACTTTACGAATTGAAGTCCCGCGGATAGATGCCCGAGATCGGCGTTTTGAATAGCTGCCAGCGGACTCGTGATCACGCATCGTGCGTTATTTCTTTCCAAGTCCGGAGCACTTCGCCGACGGTCCAGGCTTGCGCGATGCAGCCGCCGGGAGCAAAGGGAGCGTCGCCGTCGAAGATTTCGCTGAGAGTGCCGAGACCGCTCGCGTGGACTTGCCGTCCAAGCGGCTCAAGGAAACGCAACGCGGCTGCGCGGTTGCGGTACACGCGGTGGTGAGCGAGAGCAAAGGGGCCGAGCAGCCAGCCCCAAACCGTGCCTTGGTGATAAGCAGCATCACGGTCGCGAGGACTGCCGCCGTAGTGGCCGATGTAGCCGGATTCGAGCGGAGCAAGACTGCGCAAACCGAGCGAAGTCAAGAGGTGCCGGGCGCAAACGTCCACAACAGCTCTTTGCTGTTCTGCTGAAAGCGGGCTCACCGGCAGGGAGACACCGAAAATCTGATTGGGCCGGAGAGAAGCGTCATTCCCGATTCCTGGCGAATCGATTACGTCGTAGCAGCAATTCCGTTCGGCGTTCCAGAATTTCTGAAAGCTGTTTTTCGCCCTTGACGCCAATTTCTCGCAGGCGTCGCTCGATTTTCCGAGCAAGCGGGCAAAACCCGCCACGGTTTCGAGCGCATTGATCCACAACGCGTTAATCTCGATGGGCTTTCCGATGCGAGGAGTGACAACCCATTCGCCTATCTTTGCGTCCATCCAGGTGAGCTGGACGCCAGGTGCGCCGGCGTGAATGAGTCCATCGGCAGGATCCGCATGAATGTTGTAGCGCGTGCCTTTCAGATGAGCGTCAATCATTCCGGCGAGAACAGGGAACAGTTTTTGCAGGGTATCTGCATCTCCCGTTGCAGCGAAATACTGCCGGATGGCTTCGAAATACCACAACGCGGCATCCACAGTGTTGTATTCCGGCTTGCCGCCGGCGTCAGGAAAATTGTTGGGGAGCATGCCTGCGTCTATGTAGCGTGAAAAAGCGAGAAGGATTTTCTTCGCCACATCGGTCCGGCCCGTCGCGAGCGTCAATCCTGGCAAAGCAATCATCGTGTCGCGGCCCCAGTCGCCGAACCAGTGATAACCGGCGATGATGCTGCGGCCGTCAGGCTCCTCGGGAAGGCTGCGCTTAACGATGAATTGGTCTGCTGCGAGGACAAGCTGCCGGAGCCAGGAGGGCGCCTTGGCGGAGGTAGCTTGATTTTTTTCCTGCCACGCCTGAAACAATTTCACTTCATGATCGGCAGATTCCGCGCGCGCGGTTTCGCCGTCGAGAACGGTGTTCGGCTCCGTGGTAGCAACAAATGTGACGCTCGAACCTGCTTCCAGTTTTGCCCGGAACAAAGCGGCGAATAGGTGGTCTTCGCGATCGTCAAGGCCTCGTGCGGTCTCTTCGGCAAAGTAGCAGCCACGGTACCAATCGTGGCGCGGCTCACAGGACGCACCGGTGCTCTTGAGAAAAAACGGAGCGGCGGCGTCGAAGGCCAGGATCATCACACCGTGCTCGACCACTTGAATTTTCATGCGCCAATCGGCGGCATGGGTCGAAGAATGGAAGTCGCGGTAATTCACGAGTGCTTTCAGCTCCATTTCGATGGCGCTGCTGGCCCGCAAAAGCGTGTATTGAATGAATGTAGTATTCTCGCCGTGACGCATCCACACTCGCTTTTCGAGCAACGCGTCAGCGAGAGCGTAGGTCCAGACGGGCTTGGTGCCTTGGAGGTGAAAATCTTCGAGGCTTAGATAACCTTTAGGGTCGACGGCGCCGCCAGCCCAACGATGAATGGCAAGGGAGAAATCTGTTCCGGCATAGTGGACGATTTCGTCTATGGTTGCGACGAGCTGCGTGCGACCCACTGGTGGCTGCAACGCGGCAATGAGGAGGCCGTGATAGCGCCGAGTGAGGCTGCCGGCTACTGTTCCCGAAGCGTAGCCGCCGATTCCATTGGTCACCAGCCACTCGCGGGATTCAGCAGCGGCCAGATCGCCACAAATCTCCCGGCCAAATTGAATTTCTGCTCGCTCCGGCACCAATCGCTCCCTCTCGCTCTTCTTTTTCGTTCGAATCGCAATGCGAGTCGGTCAATGTTGGGCTTCCGCCACCGATGCAACAGTTCAACTATGCCCGTAAACGGGAATGGACGCACCGTGGATAACGCGGGCCTCATCGCTGCATAAGAAAAGAATGACGCGAGCAATGTCTTCTGGCTTAGGCCATTTCGAAAAATCGGCCTTGGGCATGGCCTTACGATTCACTTCGGTGTCAATAATGCTGGGAAGAACGGTGTTCACGCGCACGCCGCTGCCACTCAAATCCGCGGCCAGAGAATCCATCATCGCCACCGCTGCCGCTTTGGAAGCAGCGTAGGCAGCCGCACCGGCGCCGTGATCCACCGCGGCCTTTGCTGCGACGTTCACGATGGCACCGCGTCCTTGCTTCAACATCGCTCGGACCGCGGCACGCGCCAGTGCGTATCCGGAACGCAAATTCAATGTGAGCATTTGGTCGAAGACTATCGTTTCCATTTCCCAGAACTTCACGCCGCCAGCGTAACCACCCACGGTATTCACCAAGGCATCCAGCCGGGTATATTTGACTAGAATTTTCTCGAGGAACTGGCGCACCGCCGCCTCATCGGTAACATCCACGTTGTGCCCCTCCAGCCGGATACCATTAGCGCCAGCTGCGCTTTTCAAAGCATCGAATTCTTCCTGTTTTCTGAAAGTGATGGTGACCTGGGCGCCTTCTTTCAGAAATGCCAAGTTCACCGCACGTCCCAATCCACCGGTGCCACCGGCCACCAAGACGACACTCCGTTCAAATCTTCCCATCATTGCATCTTCTCTTTGCTCATGATTTCCCCCGGTTGAGCCATTTTGTCATCAGGAATCGGTCGTGGTCCACGTACCCTGCGCGCCGGTAGAGTTCAAGAGCTGGAGCGTTTCCGTGGTCCACTTCCAGATGGACAGCATTCACTCCCATTTCCAGTGCCTTTTTCTCCAGAAACGCCATCGCCAGCAAGCCATATCCACGCCGGCGGTAATCGGCCCCGATATACAATTCGTCAACGAACGCATCGTGGCCACGAAACTCAAAACTGAATCCCACCGTCAGGATGATGTATCCGACGGTTTGTTGATCTTCGCAGAGAAGCCACACCCGGCCAAAGGCGGGCAACGATAAGAATTTGCGAAACGCGGCGCGCGCCGCGGCTTCGTCAAATTTGATTATTTCCGGATCCTGTTCGGCCAGTTTGCGCATCATCGGAAGGAGTTCCTGCTCGTCCTCGAGCGCCGCCTCCCGAATCATAAGCTTAGGCATGTCACTCGCCGCTTTGTTCGATGAGCTTGGCGACCAGGCCGGTCCAGCCAGTTTGGTGGCTGGCACCGATTCCGGCGCCGTTGTCGCCATCAAAGTATTCGTGAAAGAGAACCAGGTCTTTCCAGTGTGGATCTCTTTGGAAGAGTTCAAGTCCGCCCGCCACGGGCCGACGGCCGTCCTTCCCCCGCAAGAAAATGTGGATCAACCGACGAGAGATTTCCGCCGCAACCTGCCAAAGGTCCGCTTCGTGGTTTGAATGCGCCGGACACTCCACTCTGAAGTCCTCTCCATAATAGTGATGAAACTTCTGGAGAGATTCAACGAGGAGATAGTTGACGGGAAACCAAATCGGGCCGCGCCAATTCGAATTTCCACCAAAAACACTCGTGGTGGATTCGGCAGGCTCATAGGCCACGCGGTTCACGTTTCCGTTTACCTGCACTTCATAGGGGTGGTCCTTGTGATAACGTGACAGAGCGCGAATGCCGTAGGGAGAGAAGAACTCGGTCTCATCCAGCATGCGGTTGAGCACGCGCTTGAGCTGCTTGCGATTCACGAGCGAAAGCAGCCGCCGCACTCCGCGCGCTGAGCGCTGCGTCATTTCAATGTGGTCTGGCACATCCGGATGATTGTCAATAAACCATTGCATGCGCCGCTTGAAGCCCGGAAGGCGATCCACGATTTCTGGTTCGAGTGTTTCGATGGCGAAGAGCGGAATCAAACCGACCATGGAACGGATTTTCAGGAAATGTTCCTCGCCGTTCGGTAATTTCAATACGTCGTAGTAGAAACCGTCGACGTCGTCCCACAGAGACATGCCGCCGGCGCCGAAATCGTTCATGGCGCGCGCAATGTACACGAAGTGCTCAAAGAACTTGCTTGCAACGTCCTCGTAAGCCGGATCTTCCTTGGCGAGCTCGAGGGCGATAGCCAGCATGTTCAAACAATACATGCCCATCCAACTGGTGCCGTCGGATTGCTCGAGATGGCCGCCTGTGGGGAGCGGAGCGGAGCGGTCGAAGACCCCGATGTTGTCGAGGCCGAGGAATCCGCCTTGAAAGATGTTGGCACCATCAGGGTCCTTGCGGTTGACCCACCAAGTGAAATTCAGAAGCAACTTATGAAAAACTTTTTCGAGAAAGGCGCGATCGGCGACGCCGCGCACTCGCCGTTCGATCTTGTAGACACGCCACGCGGCCCAGGCGTGCACCGGCGGATTCACATCGCCGAAGGCCCATTCATAGGCCGGCAGTTGTCCGTTCGGGTGCATGTACCATTCGCGTGGGAGAAGAACGAGCTGGTCTTTGGCAAAGTCCGGATCAACCAGCGCCAGCGTGATGCAGTGAAACGCCAGGTCCCAGGCGGCGTACCATGGATATTCCCACTTGTCCGGCATGGAAATGATGTCTTCGTTATACAGGTGAGTCCACTCTTTGTTGCGGCCGTTCCAGCGCTCCTGGGGCGGAGGCGGACCGGCAGGGTCGCCCTCCAGCCAGGTGCGCACGTCGTAGTGATAAAACTGCTTGGACCAAAGCATCCCAGCAAAGGACTGGCGCATGACGGCTTTGGCGTCGTCGGATAATTCCTTGGAAACACGCGAGGCATAGAATTCCTCGGCTTCTTTTTGGCGTGTTGTGAACAGGCCGTCAAATCCGGCGCCAAAGTCGTTGGTGCCGGGAACACCTTCGGGACGATCGGCGTGTCCGGGGGAGGTAATTGTGCCAACCTTGCCTGAATCCGCGTCCATTCCACTGAGCGGCTCCATATCCGTGATGCGCAATTTCAGAGTTGTGGACTGACCGGGATTGAGTTCCGCGGGATAGTACGTGCCTACCTTTGTCCCCATTTGGTCAGGGTTAACGGCGGCCTTGTTGCCACCGAGCAGGTATTCGTGAAAAGCGTCCTTCGCATAAGGGGAACGATTCCTTCCGTTGAACAGACGCGCGTTATTGGTTTCGTTCTCGGTGAAGAGTAGTTGAGGTTGACCCGCGGCGAGCAGCCAGCGCTTGCCATACTGCCAGTGCTGCAGCTCGACGCACGTGCTGCCGGGAGCGCCTGCGCCAACGCGTGCGACGGGACGGCGAAGATCCCTGCCCCAGGACCAGGTGTTGCGAAACCAGAATTGCGGCAAGAGATGCAACAGGGCCGTCTCCGGACCGCGATTGACGGCGGTGATCTTAATGAGAATGTCTTCAACATCGGCCTTCGCATACTCGACGAAAACGTCAAAATACCGGTTCGCGGCGAAGACTCCCGTGTCGAGCAATTCGAATTCTGGCGCGGCGCGCCCACGGCGGCCATTTTCTTCCACAAGCCACTCATAGGGAAACTCGGCTTGCGGGTACTTGTACAGCATGCGCATGTAGCTATGCGTTGGCGTGGAATCGAGGTAGAAATAATATTCCTTCACATCCTCGCCGTGATTGCCTTGGTTGCCGGTTAATCCGAATAGACGCTCTTTCAAGATGGGATCGCGACCGTTCCACAGGGCAAGCGCGAAGCACATCATCTGGTGACGATCGCAAATACCCGCGATCCCGTCTTCGCCCCAGCGATACGCGCGCGAACGCGCGTAATCGTGGGGAAGATATTCCCAGGCCGTGCCGCCCGGGCTGTAGTCTTCACGGACCGTGCCCCACTGACGCTCGGAAAGATAAGGCCCCCAGCGCTTCCAGTGCCTTTTTCGGGTACGTGCTTCCTCAAGCCGGCGGTCTTCTATAGTCTGGATTCGTGGCATGGTCGGATGGTCCTCTATCGGAAAGGTCTGGGTATGGTCGCACTTTTCCGCGATAGCAGCGGTGACACATACCGCAGGCGTGCTCCTTCCAGCACGGCGTGTCAAAAACTTAGCATCCCATGAGATGAGATGCGAGAGCGTATTTTATGTTTTAGGTTTTTACTAGGCAGGCGGCGCAGTGGGTGCTTTGGTTGAGGACCTGAGCAGGGTGATCTTGGTCGGTCCGTGAATCCGCCGAACTATCGCTGAAATTAAACCAAGGTCTTAGCGTGCTGCAAAGAACTAGGAGTACAAGAGACTGGCATCGGCAGAGGAGCCGACTAAATCCGAGATGTGAGTGGCAGGACCTTGCACTACAAAGCGCCGGTGATAGAGCAGCAGAGCGCGTAGGCCGGCAAGCTCTTCGCCGCCCCCGGCCCTTCCCGGACCGCCGTGCAAACAACTGGGGACTACGTTGCCGTGGCCGGTGTGCTGGCTTCCCACCGCGGAATCAACCACAAGAACGCGGCCGTGCAGATCTCCCGTGCCAAGAACGAAATTTTGAGTGAAGGGCGAATCATTCGAAAATACGGATGCCACTAGCGAACCCAGACCCCGCCGCGCCAGCGCAACCGCGTTTCCCGATGTCTCATAAGGAATCAACGTCGCCGCTGGACCGAATACTTCGACATCGTGAACGTATTTTGCTTCAAGTCCATTTTTGCAGGACAGAAGAGCTGGCTGTACGAACGAGGACTTTAGCGGATCGGCATCAATCGGTTGGAAATTCTCATCGCCGCCGAACAGTACGTCGCATTCCTGCTTCAGTTTCCGCAAGCCAGTAAAGCAGGCGGCTTGCTGTGCTTTGTTCACGACCGGTCCCACTTTCACTTCAGCGTTTCGCGGATTGCCGACTTTCGCGGAACTCAAGCGCGTGGAAACGGCATCGCCAAGTGTTTTGAGTTGCTGGCTCGGAACCAGGATGCGCCGGATCGTTGTGCATTTTTGGCCAGCTTTTAGCGTTATTTCCTTAACAACTTCTTTCACGAGGAGGTCGAAGAGATCGGTTCCCGCGGCGACATCTGGTCCAAGGATGGCAGTGTTGATGCTGTCCGCTTCAATGTTGACGCGGACCGATCGCCGCAAGATATTCGAATGGGAACGGACACGCATGGCGGTGTCGGCGGATCCCGTAAATGAAACGACATCGCTTTCTCGAATGTGATCCAGCAAATCGCGAGCAGATCCGCAGATGATAGAAATTGCTCCCGATGGCAAAATCCCCGCTTTTACGATGTCTTCGACCATTCGGTGCGTTACCCAAGTTGTTGGCGATGCGGGCTTGATCACGATGGGAACGCCGGAGAGCAGCGCGGGCGCGCCCTTCTCGCAGAATCCCCAGGCAGGAAAGTTGAACGCATTGATGAAAACCGCGGCGCCCTTTGTCGGAATCAGAAAATGCTGACCCACGAACGCGGCAGTCTTCGACAGCGGAATCTGGGCTCCGTCTTTCAGAATTTTGCCTTCGGCAAGAGCGCGGCCGATTTTTGCATAATACTTCACGGTGTAGATGGCGCCGTCAACGTCGAACGAGGCATCGGCCTGGTTTGCTCCCAAATTCAAGAGCGAAAGCCGAAAGTATTCGTCGCGGTTGGCCGACAACACGTCCGCCATTTTCGATAACAGTTCCGCACGCTGCACGTAGCTGAGTTCACGAAGTGCGGGCCCGCCCTCGCGTCGAGCGAAATCCAGGGCTGCGCCGACGTCAACGCCCTGCGAACTGATGCGCGCCAATTCGTCCCCCGTCACCGGATCGAAGAGTGGTTCGCCCTCCCCGGCACCCTCTTTCCACTGGCCACTCACGTAACTAGGCAACTTCATTGGCAAACCTCCCTTGATCGCGACATCCTAACATTCAATCGAGAATCAGACTAATTGACTTGGGTTCGTATGCAAATGGCCAGGTCGGCATTATACTGCATGCCAGAGTCGCTTACTATCGGACGTTTGAGCCGAGTGAAGAACCATTCTTCCTCTCTAACAAGCACAAACTAAATTCTTTATCTCGAACATCTCTTAGAACAGCGGTTAACGTGAGCAAGAGCCGCAATGCGAGCTCACTTAGGTCTTGACCGTGGCAGCATCTCATGTATTATAATGCATGTCCGCTCGGTGGAGGCATGAGTGCACCAATAACCACCAATTCCAAAGTCGTTTCACTGGCTCGGGTAACTCAAATTCCTGACGGGGATTTCCTGCTCTTCCTGGGCAAGCGGGTCCGCGAGTTACGCAATCGCTGCGGTATGACGCGCAAGTTTGCGGCGCGCGAGGCCGATGTATCTGAACGCCACCTGGCGCATCTCGAGGCTGGAGAAGGAAACGTCTCGATCGTGCTACTGCGGAGGATTGCCGCAGCGCTCCACGTTTCGCTTGTCGAGTTATTCGCCCCCGAAGTCGAAGCGCCCGATGAAAAACAGGTGATCCAGCGATTCCTCGCGCGGCTCCCGAATCATCGCGTCGAAGATGTGGTGTTCCGCCTGATGCGCGACTTCGCACCTGAAGAAAAAACACGAAGGATGCGCACAGCGCTGATCGGATTGCGCGGAGCTGGCAAGTCTACTCTGGGTGCCAAGCTGGCTGCTGAACTCAATCTCCCATTCATAGAACTGGACTACGAGATTGAGAAAGATGCGGGCATGCCGCTGGCTGAGATTTTCTCGCTCTATGGGCAGTCAGGCTACCGGGCGATCGAGCGGCGCACGTTGGAGAGAGTGCTTCGGGAAAGAAAGCGGGCCGTGCTTTCGGTGGGCGGTGGCGTGGTTTCCGAGAAAGAGACCTTTGACTACCTCCTTTCGAATTGCTACACGGTCTGGATCAAGGCGCAACCGGAGGAGCACATGTCTCGCGTGATTGCGCAAGGCGATTTCCGCGCTATAAAAGGCAACGATCAAGCGATGGAAGACCTTCGCAGGATTCTTGAGGGGCGCGAACCTCTATATCGCAAAGCAGACTTCTGCCTCGATACTTCGGGTATTTCCGTGGACGAGAGTTTTACAAAATTGCGCTCAGCATTGCAGATGAATTTGAAGTAGGAGGACGTCGTGGACGTTACCGCATCGGCCGAACCAATGGCCAAAATCGATTCTGTAGATTTTCAGACCGACCCCACGCGCTACAAACATTGGCGGCTCACTTTTGACGGCCCGGTGACCACGCTGACGATGGACGTGGCCGAGGACGGCGGAATTCGCCCGGGCTACAAACTGAAACTGAATTCGTACGATCTTGGAGTGGATATCGAGCTGCACGACGCGCTGCAGCGCATTCGATTCGAACATCCGGAAATTCGCTCCGTTGTCATCGCCAGCGCCAAGAACCGCATTTTTTGCTCCGGGGCCAACATCTACATGCTTGGTCTTTCGTCGCACGCGTGGAAAGTAAATTTCTGCAAATTCACCAATGAAACGCGGAATGGGATCGAGGATTCGAGCGTCCATTCCGGCCTTAAGTTTCTGGCCGCGCTGAATGGAACGACGGCTGGAGGAGGTTACGAGCTTGCGCTGGCTTGCGATGAAATTATTTTGATTGACGACCGTTCCTCGGCGGTAAGTTTGCCGGAACTCCCCTTGTTAGGCGTGCTGCCCGGCACCGGCGGCCTCACGCGCGTCACCGATAAGCGCAAAGTCCGCAGAGATCACGCCGACATCTTTTGCACGAATCCGGACGGAGTCCGTGGACAAAGGGCCAAGGATTGGAGGCTCGTCGATGAAATTGTCAAACCCCAGCAGTTTGCCGAGCAAGTGAAACAGCGCGCCCTGAATCTCGCTGAGCAAAGCGACCGTCCGCTTGGCGCAAAAGGAGTGGCGCTGACGCCCCTGAAGCGATCGGCCGATGAAGCGGGATTGCACTACGGATTCGTGGACGTGCAAGTGAATCGCGAAGCACGCACTGCAACGATCACGGTTCGCGGGCCGGAGAACGTAGGCGAAAACAGTTTGGAAAAAGCGTTGGCCGCAGGGGCTGACTGGTGGCCGCTGCAAATGGCGCGAGAGTTGGACGATGCCATCCTGACGCTTCGCACCAGCGAACTGGACTTGGGACTGTGGATTATCAAAACAGTGGGAAACCCGGACGCGGTCCGGGCGATCGATCATCTCATTCTCGAAAACCAGGGCAACTGGTTCGTTCGCGAAGTATTGGGGATGATGCGGCGAACGTTTGCGCGGATCGACGTCACCTCCCGCTCGATCTATGCCATTGTCGAGCCGGGCTCCTGTTTCGCAGGTACGTTGCTGGAGCTGGCATTGGCGGCGGACCGCGTCTACATGCTGGATTCTCAAGAAGCAGAAAGCCCAGCTTCGCTGGCGCTGTCCAGAATGAACTTCGACCCGCTGCCAATGGTGAATCATCTTTCCCGGATTGCGGCAAGATTCTACCAGGATGAGACGCATACCAAAGAGTTGCGCGGGCTGATCGGAAAAAAAGTCTCTGCTCGCGAGGCGCTCGATGCAGGACTTGTTACTGCCGCGCCAGACGATCTCGACTGGGAAGATGAAATTCGCCAAGCCATCGAGTCACGAGCCGCCCAATCTCCCGATGCGCTTTCCGGACTCGAGGCGAATTTGCGCTTTGGGCCGAATGAGACTGTTGAAACGCGTATCTTCGGCCGGCTATCAGCGTGGCAAAACTGGATTTTCGTCCGTCCGAACGCTGTCGGAGCAAACGGCGCCCTCAAAGTATACGGCACGGGCGCGCCCGTGAAATTCAACTGGGAAAGAGTTTGAGAGACGGTTTTCGGCCTGGGGTTCTGAGGAGATCGCCATGATTAATTACACGGAGAAAATTCCGAACAACATCGATTTGGGCAGAGACCGCGTTTTGCAGCGCGCCTTGGAACACTGGCAGCCCGCTTACATGGGCTGGTGGTATGACATGGGACCGAGCGAGAGCCACAACTATGACGTGTACTTGCGAACCGCCACCAGCGTGGAGCCGGACGGCTGGGCGCAATTCGGATACGTGAAAATGCCGGAATACCGCTGGGGAATTTTCCTGCAGCCGCGCGACGAGAAGCGCGAAGTGAATTTTGGAATTCACAAAGGGCAGCCAGCCTGGCAGGAAGTGCCCGGCGAATATCGCTCGACCCTGCGCCGCGTGATCGTTACGCAGGGAGATACGGAACCGGCTTCGGTAGAACAGCAACGCATGCTGGGGGCGTCTTGTCCGTCGCTGTACGACCTGCGAAATATTTTCCAGGTGAACGTCGAAGAGGGCCGCCACTTGTGGGCCATGGTGTACCTGCTGCACCGCTACTTTGGGCGCGATGGCCGCGAGGAGGCGGAGTCTCTCCTGGCGCGGCGATCCGGCGACACGGACAATCCACGCATCCTCGGCGCGTTCAACGAGCCGACTCCAGACTGGCTGGCGTTTTACATGTTCACGTTTTTTACCGACCGGGACGGAAAATTTCAGCTTTGCGCGCTGGCAGAATCCGGATTCGACCCTCTGGCCAGGACCTGCCGGTTTATGCTGACAGAAGAGGCTCATCACATGTTCGTTGGCGAAACAGGCGTGAGCCGCATCATTCAGCGGACCTGCGAAGTGATGAAAGAACACAAAGTTGAGGATCCAGCGGATGTGCGCGCGCTGGGAGTGATCGACCTGCAGACGATTCAAAGGTATTTGAACTTTCATTACAGCGTGACGCTTGACCTTTACGGCTCCGATATTTCATCCAACGCCGCGAATTACTTCACCAGCGGGCTCAAGGGACGCTTCCGTGAAACCAAGCTCGAAGACGATCACCTGCTCCATGAGGCGCAATATCCGGTGTCCGAAGTCGTAGGGGACAAAATTGTCACCAAAAACGCGGCGGCTTTGACGGCGCTGAACGAGCGGTTGCGCGACGACTACATCGGCGAGATTGAGGACGGCGTTGGCCGCTGGCAAAGGGTCATCGACCAGGCGGGCGTGGCATTCAACTTGACGCTGCCACACAAAGGCTTTCACCGGGCCATTGGGAATTTCGCGGGACATTTCATCAGTCCCACGGGAGAAGTGAAGACCGAAGAGGCCTGGAAGAAGCGCGAATTCGAATGGCTGCCGAATCCAAAGGATTATGCCCATGTACAATCTCTCATGAGCGGGCGGGTCGTAGAGCCGGGCAAGTTCGCGAATTGGATTGCTCCGCCGCTTCGTGGAATCAACAATCAACCGTTGAACTTTGAATACGTCCGCTTCAACTGACGGGCGCGAGCAGGACAGTGTAGATTCCGGTCAGGGACAAAACTCTTGGCGCCAATTATCGATATTCATATTCATATCATGCCTTATCACATGATGAGGCCGGCGGCTTTCGAATTGATGAAACGTGGGCGCAAGGATTATGCGGACGTGGAACGCTACTGCGCCGACCCCAAAGCGTTTCTTGCGTTACTCGATCACCTCGGAGTGGAGCGCGCGGGGCTGATCAATTATGTGGCTCCGCAAATCATCGGTTTCACGCCCGAGGTGAACGATTGGAGCGCTAATTATTGCAAAACGGCGCCAGGCCGTTTGATCGCATTCGGCGGCGTATTGCCAGGAACCGTTCCTGACGCGGGCGCCGAAGTGGACCGTCTGGCAAAGCTGGGGATTCGCGCCATCAAATTGCATCCTTCCCATCAGGTGCTCTCTCCGAACAGCTATAGGAACGGCAATCATGGTCTTGCCGCGGTGTACGAACGCGCTCAAGCAAATGGCTTGCCGGTGATGATCCATACAGGGACTTCGATTTTCCCCGGCGCGAGGAATCTCCACGCACAACCGATGCTTTGCGACGATGTGAGCATCGACTACCCCGATCTTGTTGTCATTCTCGCCCACGGCGGACGGCCGCTGTGGATGAACGAGGCATTTTTCCTCGTCCGAAGGCACAAGAATATGTATATGGATATCTCCGGCATCCCGCCCCAGAAACTCATGGAATATTTTCCGCGGATCGAAGACATCGCAGACAAGGTGCTTTGGGGAACCGATTGGCCCGGGCCGGGCGTGCCGGAAATTAGGGGTAACATCGAAAAGTTCAACGCCCTGCCGATCCAGAAAGAAGCCAAGCGCAAAATTTTATATGAGAATGCGGCGCGGCTCTTTCCGCGCTGAGGGTCATAATCCTTCGCTAATCTGAACCGTTGTTCACTTACTGAACATCTGTTCAGCACATATTGACACTGCCGTGACAAACATGCTACCTGTAATAGGGGCATCGAGCATGGGAGAAATAGCCTTGCGCCAAAGACCATTGAGGAATTCAGGAGGCATTCGTCTCCGACGGCGTTACTTGGCCCGCCGTCTGGAAATCCTGCGCGCGGCCGGGAGGGAATTTCGCATGCGTGGTTTTGCAGAAACGGGCATGCGCGACATTGCGGCCGCTGCTTCCCTGTCTCCCGCCAACCTCTATAACTACTTCAAGGGAAAGCACGAAATCCTCTTCTTCTGCCAGGACAATTCCCTGGATCGCATGATTGCAGCCCTCGAAAAGGCTCGCCGCTTGAGAACCAGCACAGCGGCAAGACTTCGCATGGTGATCGTGTCGCATTTGCGATGCCTGCTCGACGAAGTGGAAGGGTCCGCCGCGCATTTCTTGACCAGTGCCCTGCCGTCACGTTTGCATAAGCATCTTGTGGCGAAACGAGATCGCTATGAAGCGGGCGTGCGCAATTTGATTGCGGCGGGGGTGCGATCTGGCGAATTTGTTGCGAGTGATCCCGCGCTCACCGCTCGCGCCCTGCTCGGATCGCTCAATTGGAGCGTGCAATGGTTCAGCCCCGAGGGGCCGCTAACCGCCGCCGAAATCGCCGAACGATTTGGAGACTATCTGATCCGCGGCTTGCTGGCGAAGCCGGATGCCCTCCAGCGGCCTGTCTCTGCGAGAAGCCCAGAGCGTTCAACGCGTGAATCCGCATTCCAAAGTATGAAACGCCAGCGAGCGGCGGCAAGAGTTTTTCGAAGGACGGTTTGACATGGCCACACTGCCGATCGAATCGCAGAGAACCTCTCAGATTCGCATGACGCTAAACGGCGAAGAAGTGGATGTTTCCTTCGCGCCGTACAAGACTTTGCTCGAGATCCTTCGCGAAGACTTGGGCCACACCGGCACGAAGCACGGATGCGAATTGGGAGAATGTGGGGCTTGCGCTGTCCTGCTAGATGGTAAGCCTGTTCTTTCTTGCCTGGTGCTGGCCCTGGAATGTGATGGCCGTCAAATCCTGACCGTGGAAGGGCTCCGCTCCGACGGAAGCCTTCATCCATTGCAAGATGCCTTTGCCGATCTCGGTGCTGCGCAGTGTGGGTACTGCACGCCCGCTATCCTGGTAACGGCGAAAGCCTTGCTGGATCAGAATCCGCACCCGAATCGCGATCAGATTCGCGAAGCAATATCCGGCAATCTGTGCCGGTGCACGGGATATCTTCAGATTTTCGAGGCAGTAGAAGCTGCGACGCTCAAGATCGCGGAACAAAAACAGACTGCAACGTAGACCCAGCGGCGCGACCTCATATTGGCAGGCAACTAGGAGCGTAAATGCCAAAACACAAAGATTTGCTGGCACTGCCAGATAGGGATTCCCAAGTGAACTCGCAAGACCTGCGCGTCATCGGCATTGCCCGCCGCAGAGTAGACGCCCGGGCGAAAGTAACCGGCCAAACACGCTTTGCCGACGACATTTTCCTTCCGCGCATGGCCCACTGCAAACTCCTGCGGTCACCGCATCCACACGCGCGCATTCGAAAGATCGATGTGACGCGCGCCCTCGCCCATCCCGGAGTGTATCTGGTGCTGACGGGCAAAGACCTGCCCATTCAATACGGGATTCTTCCCGTCAGCCAGGACGAGCAAGCCCTTTGCCTGGATCACGTGCGGCACGTGGGAGACCCGGTCGCGGCGGTCATCGCTCGAGAGGAACTGACAGCATTTGAAGCGCTCGACTTGATTAACGTCGACTACGAGATTCTGACGACAATTTCCGATCCCGAAGAGGCGCTGACAACTCCCGAACCGCGAATTCACGACTACGGCGAAGAGGGAAACATCCATAAACGGGTGGCACTGGAATTCGGCGATGTAAAGCAGAGTTTCGCTGAAGCTGACGAAATTTTCGAAGACACTTTTTTCTACCAGGGAAGTACACATCTTCCCATCGAACAACACGCATCGGTCGCCATCAAGGATCCCGAAGGAAAGCTGACCATCTGGTCCAGCACGCAGACGCCTCATTATCTGCACCGCGCACTCGCCAAAGTGCTGGAAATGCCCGCAGCGCACATCCGCGTGATAGCAACGCCAAATGGCGGGGGCTTTGGCGGGAAAAGCGATCCTTTCAATCACGAGATCGTAGTGGCCAGAGCGGCTCTTCTGCTAGATCGGCCCGTCAAGATTTGCCTGACGCGTGAAGAAGTTTTTTATTGTCACCGCGGCCGTCATCCGATCCTGATGAAATTCAAAACTGGCGTGAAGAAAGACGGGACGATCACCGGCATGCATCTTCAGACACTGATAGACGGTGGCGCGTACGGCTCGTACGGAGTCGCCAGCACTTTCTACGCCGGCGCATTACAGACGACCACGTACCACGTTCCACGATATAGATACGAAGGTTGCCGGACGTTCACCAACAAGCCGCCGTGCGGACCCAAGCGCGGCCATGGCACCGTGCAGCCGCGCTTCGGACAGGAAGTTCAGCTCGATAAGATCGCGGAAAAACTAAACTTGGATCCGGCCGATCTCCGCCTGCGTATCTCTGAATCTTCGAACTCCATCACCGCAAATTTTTTCAGACTGGGCACCGTCAACCTCAACGAATGCATTCGCCGCGTGGTCAAGTCCTCCGGCTGGAAAGAGAAGTTCCGCAAGCTCCCCAAGGGCCGCGGCGTAGGTCTGGCGTGCTCCGCGTATCTGACAGGAGCCGGGCTGCCCATATATTGGAACAAAATGCCCCACTCCGGCGTCCAGCTCAAGTTCGATCGTAGCGGCGGCGTTTCGATTTTTTGTGGCGCAACGGAAATCGGCCAGGGATCGGATGATGTTCTCGCGGGAATCGTCGCCGAAGCTTTGGGCATCGATCCGTTCGACATCAGGTTGTTCACTGGCGACACCGATCTCGGTCCGGTAGACCTGGGGTCGTATTCGAGCCGTGTCACGCTGATGGCTGGCAACGCGGCCTTGCAAGCCGCCGAGCGCGGAAAGGTAATGATTGCCGAAGCAGTCGCAGAAAAGCTTGAAGTGCCTAAAGAACGATTACACTTCGCGGAAAAGCGCGTGTTCGATTCGATGGCTCCAGAAAAAGGCGTCGCGTTTCAGGAAGCTGTTTGCCTGGCGGAAGCCCGCTTCGGCACCATCGGCACAGTCGGTTCCTACACTCCGCCGAAATCGCCAGCGCTATACAAAGGCGGCGGCGTGGGTCCGTCGCCTACCTACTCGTATACGGCGGCAGTGGTGGAAGTCATTGTAAATTCCGTGACCGGTTGGATCACTGTCCCCAAAATCTGGATCGCACACGACATCGGACGCGCGCTCAACCCGCCGCTCGTGCGCGGCCAAGTCGAAGGCAGCGTGTACATGGGACTTGGCGAAGCGCTGATGGAGGAGCAGGAGTTCCGCCGCCTGCCGAAAAAACTTTCTCACGCGCTGGTGCACAAATTCCCTTCCATGCTGGAATACAAAAGCCCCACGTCACTCGACATGCCCGAGGTGTTCACCGAACTGGTCGAAGAACCCGATCCCCGCGGCCCCTTCGGCGCAAAAGAAGTCGGCCAGGGCCCGCTTTTGCCCATCATGCCCGCCGTGGCCAACGCCGTCTACGATGCTGTAGGAGTGCGAATTGATGAAGTCCCCATCACGCCCGAAAAAATTATGAAGGCGCTTGCCGAAAAGAAGGCCGGCCGCGAGCCGCGCTACGGTCCAAGCCATTTCCCGCATGTAAATTGGCCGGAAGCTCTCCGCGTCCAGCCGCCGTGGGAAGGCGGCGACGGCAACGCCGTGAACGAAGCGCCGCGGCGGGCAAGGCCAAGAACAGAGAAAGAAAAGGTGCTGACACCATGATGCGTCTGCCACTCTTTGAATTCCGCGCCCCGCGCACGCTGGAGGAAGCCGCGCGCATTCTGGATGGCGAAAGAGCGAATGCCATGCCGCTCGCGGGTGGCACGGACCTGCTTCCAAATATGAAACGGCGGCAGCAGGTCCCGCGGACCTTGATGAGCCTTCGCCACATTGAAGAATTACATCGTGCCCGGTTGGACCATTCGGGGAGCCAACTCGGCGCATGCCTCACGCTTACGGATATTGCGGAAGATTCCCGTTTTCGAAACGGACTGACAGGACTGGCGCAGGCAGCTTCCCTGGTGGCAACTCCGCAAATCCGGAACATGGCCACGCTTGGCGGAAACCTCTGCCTGGATACGCGCTGCAATTATTACGACCAGAACTATGAGTGGAGAAGGGCCATCGGTTTTTGCCTGAAGAAAGATGGCGTGACGTGCTGGGTTGCGCCGGGCAGCCGCAAGTGTGTGGCGGTTTCCTCCACAGACACGGCGCCGGCATTGATCTCTCTCGGCGCTCGCGTTCGACTCGTATCGCGCTCCGGAGAACGCGAAGTCTTGCTCACCGATCTCTACAACAATGACGGCATCCATTACATCAAGCGGAGGCCGGAAGAAATTCTGGTGGAGGTCCTGCTTGATTCTCTTCACGGGTGGAAGAGCACCTACTGGAAGCTGCGGCGGCGCGGCTCGTTCGATTTCCCGGTGTTGTCAGTGGCCGCAGCCGCGCGCCTATCGTCCGCCGGTATGGTCGAGGATGCTCGCATCGTCATCGGTTCCGCGGCCTGTCGTCCTCTTCTTGCGGATGAGGCGGCCAAGTCTCTCGTCGGGCGTTTATTGAACCAGGAGACGATCGTCGAGGCCGCATCGCTCGCAGCTAAAATCGCCAAGCCACTCGACAATACGGACTTCGACATGACTTGGCGCAAGAGAGTTGCCGCGGAATTCGTAACGTATGCGCTGCGGGAACTGCGCGGGGATGACGTGCGGGCCGAGCGCGAGTCTCTGACGCGGCATCCCGGCATTTAGTTGCGCGTATCACGTATCACTTGTCGGTGTTTTTGGCTGGGAGACTAGGATTCGAACCTAGATAGCCAGATCCAGAATCTGGAGTCCTACCGTTGGACGATCTCCCACCCGTTGCGAGGGAAAAATGAATCGCAGCACGTTCCCGAGGATCAGGACTGCCAAGATCCCACCTATCTAATTTAATGGGGATTCCCGAAACCGTCAACCGCACCGCCTGCAGGCGTCTGCTTAATCTTCCTGCGCGGCGCGAATGCCCGTCCAACTACAGCCTTTCATTCTGCCCCCGTCACTGGACCATTTGCCCGCGACGAATCACGTACTCCTCACTGCCCCATTTGACGCGATTTGAACCGAAGCTGGCTAGCCAGACGGCGAAGTGAATGCCGTCGCGCAGCGGCACCAGCCAAATCCTCTTGCGCAAAACTTCATCAACAACGCCCCAGACGCCCACCACCCATGCCATCGTAAAACGCAGGATCAAATAGGCGATCAGGTAGGCACTCGCAATCCATTTTGAGGGTGCAATGATGCAGGCAAGCAAAACCCACGGGAGTCCTTGTGTGAAGAGCAGCCCCACGTAAGAGAGTGGCCTGCATAGACGCACCGTGCGCGCCCATCGCAATTGATGGTTCCAAAAGCCTCGAACTGTTTGCGCCGGATACATCGTCCAAACGGTCTCGCTTGAAAGCAAGACCTGCCCGCCCGCCTCAGAAATTCGATGACCCACCTCATAGTCATCCGCAAGTGTATCGGCCAAGGCCTCGAAGCTGCCAATCTTCTGCAGCCATTCCCTGCTCGTGACAATGGAGGCTCCCAGCGCAAACCGGATGCCTTCCGTCCATCCAGCCATCAGCACTCCGGCGAAGAAATCGCTGGAGGCCCCGATGGCCTCCAATTCCGCGCACAGATTTTTCTCCGCGATGGCGCGATAAAAGGACGTTACTGCGCCGGTGTTGCGATCCGCGAGCGGCGCAACAACCTTGCGCAAGTAATTCGGCCCCACGCGCACGTCGCCGTCGGTTAACGCAAGCACATCGTGCTGCGCTTCCCGCGCGAGGCGCGCCAGCTTGTTCACTTTTCGGTTCGCGCCAAGGTGCTCGGCTCCGACCAGCAAGCGAATCCGTTGATTGGGAAATTCAGAGATGATTCGTTGAATCAGTGGAACGGCAGGGTCGCAGTCGTCGCTAACCGCGAATAAAATTTCGAAGTCCGGATAGTCTTGCCTGCAGAAGCTCGCAAAGTTTTCGTAGGAACCGAAGTCCACACCGCGCACCGGCTTGAGCACGCTGACAGAAGGAGTGTAATTCAAAGGCTTTCGCTCACGTTCCCTCTGGAAGAAGCGAATCGCGGCCAGCGAGGCCAGTATGTAATAAATCAGTGGTCCCACGGCTAGCGACAAGACTGCATCGCGCCACAACGTGAGGTGCAAGCTCATGCGAGTTTGTCTGCCACCGGCGGAAGATTACTCCACTTCGAGGTTAGCCCACCGCAACGAGCGCGACGCCCGCGCAAACCAGGATAACTCCCGCCCAGCGCGCTGGACTCACTTGCTCGCCAAGCAAGTACTTCGCGCCGAGCGTCCCGACAACGTAGCTGAGCGCGGACGCCGGTATCACAAAGCTGATGGGTTCCCAGGAAAGCAAAACCAGCAGCGAATAAAACGATAGCGCCATGAGCGGTACGCCTGCCCAAAGCCAGCCATTGCGAACTGCCCGCCCCAGGAATTGCAGCAAGGCTCGCGGCCGCAATCGTGCCGGTTCACCGATCGATTTCATCCCACGGGTTATGGCAATTTCACCGCCCGTGCTTCCTAGAATAAGCACCGCCAGCGCAAGAATGACCCGCGTCATGCGATTCCCTCGCTTGGCGCAGGCGTCGTTCGTGGCTTGGTTTGCCCAACCAATAAAACCCCGACGCAGATCAGCACCACACCCACCCAGCGGCGCGCCGAAACAGTTTCATGAAGAAAAAGCACCGCCAGCAAAGTGAGCAAGGCATATCCGAAAGCGCCTGCGGGCATCACATAACTATAATCCGCCCAGCTGAGTACCGTCATGTAACTCAGCATGAATCCCGTCAGAAAAAAAATCCCCGTCCAGATCGTCCCGTTCGTCACCGTAAGCTCGAACGCATGCGCAATCCCCGAACCGGTGAACTGCACCGCCCCGATCTGCGACATCCCGCGCTTCAGCAGCAAGTCTCCGGCGTTGGCGCACACGACCATCGCCAAGACCATGAACAGCGTCTTGATTCGCAGCCTTCTCTCGCTTGTCATTTTTTGAGGGTTAGTCGTTTCCGGAAGCCGACGGTGACTGCGGTACGGAAATCATGGGCTTCTTGTAATCCTCGCCGCCCTTGCGGGCCCATTTCAAACGCTCGGCGCGCAACGCCAGGAACTCCGTGGCTTCGTGGTACAGCCGCTTCCGCTCATTGCTGTCCCACAACGCTTCCTTCACGATGCGCCACACGACCTTCGGCCGGAAGTAATATTCGTCGTAGAAGCGGTTCACGCCCGCCATCATATCCGCCTTCGAAAGGTGCGGGTACTCGATGTGCGGCAACTGGTGGCCGGTGGAATCCGCCAACGCCTCGACTTTCAGAAAGCCCTGCGCGGCCATGGTGTCATGCAGTTCCGTGCCGGGCATCGCGTGAGCCAAGGAAACCTGGATCGTTTCGCAATCCAGTTCCTTGGCGTAGTCAATCGTCTTCTGGATGGATTCTTTTGTCTCGCCCGGCAGTCCGATGATGAAGTCGCCGTGCACCTTGACTCCCGCCTTGCGACAGTTCTTCATGAAAGCGCGCCCCATTTCAACGGTCGCGCCCTTCTTGATGTTTTTCAGGATTTGCGGTTCGCCGGATTCGAAGCCCACGATAAAGAGCCGCGCGCCCCCGTCAGCCATGGCCTTCACGGTCTCGTAATCGCTGTGCACGCGCGCCGTCGAGGACCATTGGAATTTCAGGGGCTTGAACTTGGCGCAAAGATCCAACACGCGGTCCTTGCGGATGTTAAACGTATCGTCGTCGAAGAAAATCTCTTTCATCTGCGGAAAGTATTCGAGGGCTTGCTTCACTTCCCGCGCCACGTTTTCCGTCGAACGCGTCCGCCAGGCATGCCCGGAAATCGTTTGCGGCCACATGCAGAACGTGCAGAGCGCCGGGCATCCTCGCGTCGTATAAAACGACACGTAGGGATGCAGAAGGAAAGGCACGTTGTAGCGCTCAATCTCCAGGTCGCGCTTATAAATATCCGTCGCAAACGGCAGCGCATCTAGCTCTTCCGTGTGAAGCTGTGGCCGCTCCGGGTTATGAACGATTTTGCCGTCCTTGCGGAAGCTGACGCCTTGAATTTCGCTCAGAGGCTTCCCGTGCGCGTATTCCGCCACGGAGTGGTCAAACTCACCTCGCGTCACGAAATCGATGTCCTCGCTGGACATCAGCGTTTCATTCGGCTTGATGTGTCCCGTCGGCCCGACGAACGCAATCTTCATGCTCGGGTTCGCTTCTTTAATCTTGCGGATGAGCTTGACGTCGCTTTCGAGCCCCACCGTAGACGTGAAGAGCACCAGAAATTCGTAGCCTTTGCAGATTTGAACCGTTTGCTGCCAATTCACTTTGTGAGGAGATGCGTCAAGGAGCCGGCTTCCGGGTATCATACCGGCAGGGTATGTCAGCCAAACTGGATACCAGTAGGACTCGATTTCGCGGGTCGCGGGCCACCGCGAGCTTGCGCCTCCGTCGAAGTTCTCAAAACTCGGCGGATTCAACAGCAGAGTCTTCATTACATCCGGCATTCTTCACCCTCAGCATTCGATGTACAAATTGGATGGCGCTAACCTGACCTATATACTTCAAATGATAGTTTACCTGAGTTCGTCGCCCTCCTCAAACCTTTCTATTGAAAGGTGTTATCTTGCAGCGAACAGCCAAATACCTCATTAAAAGGGATTTACCATCGTGGATTCGGGGCCCATCGAGTTGAATGATCTTCTGGATTGGTCCTCATTTCTGAGTTGCTCACGAACTAGCGCCGCGTCCGAGGATTTCGGCCGCCGAAGCCGTCAGCAATTCCCAGATTCGCTCCACCCAATCGAGATGCTCCGGCTTCATGAGCACTGAGCGCAGGCACGTTATCGTTTCTCGATCGCGCTGCATCGCTCCCAGATTTTCTTCCCAGAAATGCACCGGCAGTTCAGCAAGCGCCAGGTGCAGGTCTCGCTTCGCCGCTGCTTGAAAGATCCCGCGGCTCAACGCGGAGGCCTCGCTGACTCTCGCAGCCTTGGGCACGAACACTACGATGTCCAGTTCCGGAGGAAACGCGATGACAAATCGCGAGTCGGCACGCAGCTTCTCAAAAAGCGCCACCGCTGCGGTTCGGCCACGTTCCAGATTCCGCGCGAATTCCCCGCCCTTTGCAAGCGGTGACAATCTCTGCGTCGCCCAAAGCGCCGCAGCAGCAGCACCCGGCCGCGAACACTCTATGCTGATCTCTCCCAAATGCAGCTCAGCCGAACTGAAATACGTATAGGGCGAATCATGCTTGTACAATTGGCCGACCGCCGTATCACGAAACAACACGCAGCCGCAGCCATACGGTTGCAATCCGTGCTTGTGCGGATCAATTACGATCGAATCTGCTTCCCCAATCCTGGCGAAAGCCCGCGTGGCTTCCTCTCCAAGATTTTCGGCCAGTGTGAAATAGCCGCCGTAAGCCGCGTCCACATGCACTCGAAGTCCATGTTTTTCACGCAAGGCAAGAATTTCCGGAAGTGGATCTACCGAGCCGGTAGCCGTAGTCCCCATCGTCGCTACCACTGTCCCCACATCATCGCGCGCCATCCGCTTTGCAAGCGCGCCAGCATCCATCCGGCCGCGTGCGTCGCAGGGCACAATTTCGAACTCCAGTTGCAGGACTCTGCTGATTCGTTTATGTGTGTAATGCGCTTGCTCGCTGGCCAGAATCTTTTTGCCGGGATGCTTTTGCCCCGCCACCCACAAAGCCTCCAGATTGGCCATCGTGCCGCCGCCACAGAGGTGCCCGAGAAAATTCTTCCAGCCGAACATCGCCGCGATTTCGGCGACGGCTTCCTTTTCCATTGCCGATGTCGCCCGCCCGCCATCCAGTGCGTGATTGTTGGGATTGATCCAGAGCGCCAGCGCATAAGCAAGTCTAGCCACCAGATGCGGCGGCTTCAGCATTTGCCCGGCGTACAGCGGATGAAAGTAGGGATAATTATCTTGCAAGCGCTCTGCAGTTTCCTGGAGCACCTCCCCCAGTCGCTGGTTTCCCGCCGCCCTCTCCTTGAAGGCCGGCAAGTTCCCAAATCCGTCGTCAAGCCTCTGCAATGCCTTCTTTAGCTCGGTCAGGCTTGCTTGGTCGAGCATCACCAGTCACCAATCACGAATCACCAGTCACATCTTTATTGCCACACCTTATCCAACTGCCCCGCCGTCTTCAGTAGCTCCAGTTGTGCCTGCTGTCTCTGGAAGTTGGCATCCAGATAGGCCATCCATTTCTCATTCTCATCCAGCCTGGCCCTCTCGACTTCTCGCAGGTTCAACTTCCCTTCAGAGAACTGTGCCTGCAGGACAGCCAGATTCTGCTGTGAAAGCTGCAGTTCCAGCCGCGCCACTTCTTTCGCAGCATCTCTTTCACGCACTCGCCGCGTTTTCTGTCGGACGTCAGAACTCAACTCTGTTTTCTTGTTCTCCAGGCCTGCTCTGGCGGCCTCCAGATTCACGCGTGCCAGCCCGACGGCTGCCGCGGTCCGCGCGCTGAAAATCGGAATTTGCATGTTAATCCCTGCATTGATATTGTTCCGCTGAAACGTTCTGAAAAACTGAGCGTAGTTGTTGAACCTCGCCAGCATGCTGTACACGCTGACCAGCTCCAGCGTCGGCCAGTAGCCCCGTTTCTCTCCCTTGAATCGGAACTCTTTTCCCCGGACGTCGGACTCCGCCAGTTGCAATCCGAGATTGTTCGTTATCGCCAGCGCCACAAGGTTGTCGCCCGCCAGTTCCGCTTCTCCCGGCAATTCTTCCGGTGTGACTTCCATTGTCTGCCCTTCCGCAAATCCAAGTTGGTATCTCAAGAAAACTTCCAGTTCATCCTCGCGCCCTTCGAGTTGTAGCGTCCGTTGCACCATCTGGGCTTTCGTCAGTTGCGCCTTCGTCACTTCCACGGGGAGTTCGTACCCTTCACCCTGCCTTTCCTGCGTGACTTGCAGAATTTTGTCGGCGCTTTCCTGCCCCTTGCGCAACAATTCCAGTGAATGACGCACCTTGCCCAGTTCGAGGTAGGCCATCGCGGTCCGCGTGATCACGCTGCTCCTGGCATCTTCCAGCAGGATTTTTTGCGCTTTGGCTTGCTCCTGCATTTCTTTCGACTGGCCCCGCAGCGGCTCATTGATCACTTGCTCGGTGTACGTCACATTGAAGATCGAGGGCGCGCGTCCGCCTGGAGTCTCCGGAATACCGTCCGTATAGCCCGCGCCGGAACCCGCGTACAGATTTGGCATAAACTGCGATTTGGTTATCTGCGCGGCGTGATCCGCGATGCTCGCCTGAATCTTCGCCACTTGAATGTCTTTGCTGTTCTGTAGCGCCAGTTCGATCGCGCGCTTCAGCGTCAGCGCCACTGGCCCCGTGCTCGCTTGCATTTGCAGCGGGGGCTCGCTCGGTTTCGGCGCGGGCGCTTCCTGGGCGCATACATTCGTGCCGTTCAGCGCCAACAGCGCCGCAATTCCCGCAACCCATCGAAGTATTTGCATTTTCATTTCCCCCTACTTATGCATCCCGCGAACTCATTTCATGAATCCATTGCGGGGCTCATTCCAGTCTTCGTCGGTTTGGCGCGAAAAGCATTCCATCCAGAAAAAAAGAAGCCCCCACCGGCCACTTTGAAATCATCTTTTTTTCGCGTTCCCGATTTCTGTTCTTCTCCTCATTCCCTACTCATACCGCAAAGACTCTACAGGCTCGAGGCTCGCTGCCTCGTTTGCCGGCAAATATCCGAAGAACAAGCCCGTCGAGCAGGACACCACAAAAGCAATCACCACGCTCAAGGGGGACACTGGCACCCTCAAGTTTGCCGGCAAGAAAAAATATTGCACTGCCACCGGCACGGCGATTCCGATCAGAATCCCCAAAACCGCGCCGCCTCCGCTGATTAAGAACGATTCGATCAGAAACTGATACATGATCTCTTTGCGCGCGGCTCCAATCGCTTTGCGGATGCCGATCTCCCTAGTACGTTCCGTCACTGTCACCAGCATGATATTCATGATTCCGATTCCACTCACTACCAGCGCGATCGCCGCAATAACGACCAGCACAATCGTCAAGCCCAGCGAGATTTTTCTCGCGACACTCAAGATTGCCGTCAGGGTGTGGACTTCGTACCCAGCTTCAGCAGGGTGGCGGCTACGGAGCAATTGTCCTAGTTGCCGCTGCACGCTATCCACATCTTCGTGTTTGGCCGCTTGAATATACAGCGTCCGCAACAAGTCGGCACCCGTGTAGTACTTCATAAGAGTGAATGGAATGATTACGGAATCGTCGTGAATTTCCGATTGTCCGAACGTCGATGCGCGCTCTCGGAAAACACCGATTACCGTGAACGTTAGTTCCCCCATCCGGAGGTCCCTTCCAACCGGATTCTCCACTCCGAATACGCGTTGGGCAAGATGTTCAGAGATAACACAGAATTTGCTGCGCATCTCCATGTCCACAGAATCGAAGTACCTTCCGCGAAAAATCACAAGCCGGCGAATATTTTGGTAACCTTCTGTCACGCCGATGAGATTTACTGGCACCGAAGTTCCCCCTACGACTACCTCCATCGGCAACTCCCGGAAGCCCGCCGCTTCCACCACGCCAGGAATGTCGGATTTCACCGCATTCATGTCCGTAAGGGTCATTTCGTAGCTCAGGGGCGCAGGCTTATCCGAACTTCTGACCAGCTCTGCCCAGAGCAAGTTCGATCCCACAGCTTCGATTTGCGAAATGACATATTTCTGGCTAGTTAGCGCCACCGTGACCACCAGCACGATTGAAGCGCTCCCGATGATCACGCCGAGCGATGTCAGCATCGCGCGGACCTTGTTGGCTCTCAACGCGTCGATCGCCACAGAAAACGTTTCTCGCAAATCCATCATTGCTTTTCGCAGCAGCTATTCTGAAAAGATCCCGGTGTGGCAGGCATCTCCCAATGCTCAGCTCTTCTTCAGCCGCTTCAAAGCTTCCTGGGCCATTTTGTTTTTTGGATCTAGCTTGAGCGCGGCTTCGAACTCCTTCGCCGCTTCTTCTCTATTATTCTCGTTTTCAAAAAGCCGTCCCATCCAGTAATGCGTCGTCGCAGGTCGGGGAAATCCGCTCCTCAGCGGCGCCCTTGCTAGGTATTCGCGCAGCAGCCGCTCCGCTTTCTCCAGATTCTCATTTTTCAGGACGAGCGCCACTCCCCGGTAAAACTTTCCCCTCGCATCGTCTGGCGCCACCCGTTCTCCCGCATCCACCACAGTCAGCAACAGCTCCGGCTCGCTGCGCTTCATCGCATGGTCGCCGATGTCGTAGATCAGCTCCACGGACTTCGGATTACTTTCCAACGCCTTAGCGAATTCCTCGTCCGCCGCCGCAAAATCCTTTTTCTGCCGCCGGCAATTTCCTACTGCATAGTGCCACTCCGCGGCATCCAACTCCGCCAATTGCTTGATATGCGGTTGTGCCTTTTCTTCTCCGCCCCCCACCATGCCCGGAGCGCTGCAATCGAATTCGATCAGCGCCTGCCGCGCCGAAAAATTCTTCCCGTCCAGTTCCACCGCGGTTTCGAATTCCTTGCCGGTCTTCTTTGCCAGTGATATCGCTGAAAGCCATCCCGCGTGGTCGGCCTTCTCTCCGTACGCTCTTCCCAGCCACTCATGATAAGTCGAATTCTTCGGATCGGCCGCCACCGCTTTTTCAGCGCTCTTCACGGCGGCGTCGCGCTCTTGCAATTCCAGATAGCTCTTCGTCAGCAACAGAAGCACGTCGCCATTTTGGGGCTCTCTTGCCGCGGCCCCCTGCAATATCTGAATGGCTTTCGCATAGTCGCTCATTTCGTAAGCCTGCCGCGCCGCCTCCAGGCTCTCATCCTGCCTGACTCTGTTGGCTGCGGCGGCCGCCGTGCTCATCGCGATAGAAAATACGAAAACCCATTTACGCCAGCGGATCATGGCCTACTCCTCGCGAATCCGCTGATTGCGTGTTCACCACGATCACCTTCATTCCATCGCGCAGGTCCACATCTCCGGGCAGCGCGACCAACTCCCCCTCTTGCAATCCGCTGACGACTTCGTAGTTCGTCGCATCGGCGATCCCCACGGAAATTTCCCGCTTCTCCAGCGTTGATTGCCCTACGCCTAGCTGGTTCATCCTTACCACGAACACGTAGCGCCGCCCGCCTTGCGCTTCCACCGCACCGCGCGGCACCGACAACACGTTCAAGCGCTCGCGCGAATTGATGCGCACGTTTACGTTGATGTTCGGCAATAATTCCAGATTGTCGTTGTTCACCGCGCACAGCAATTCACCCACACTCCGCGATCCGCGCGGTACCACTTGCTTTGGAATGATTTCCGTTCTTCCCACCCAGCTCTTGTTCGGCAGCGCATCCCAGGTGATCTTCACGGGCTGATTCTGCTCGAGCGCGCCAAGTTCCGGCTCGTCAATAAACGCCCTCACGCGTACCTTGTGCAGATCCGCCATCTCCGCAACCAGGTCGCCGACCTTCACGTAATCCCCCGCCTTGGCCGGCAAGGAATACAGCACCCCGTCTGCCGGCGCGCTGATTCGCCCTTGCTGTACCTTTTCTTCAAGCGCCGCCACCTGGCTCTGGAGTTGCTGCACTTGAAGCGTGGCGTTCTCCACCTCCAGCCTCACGCTCCGGTCAAATTCCTGTTTCGCCGCCGCCAGCCTCGCCACTTCCGCCTGCGCCTTAGTGAGCGCCAGGTCATTCGACGCCACGTCCTCCCGGGTCGCGGCCTGTTCCGCGATCAATCGCGCTAGTGCGTCGTGATTTTTCTGCAGACGATCGCGCTCCGCTTGTGCCTTTGCCAAATCGCCCCCTACTTGCGCCGCCCTGTCCGCCCGCCCGCCGGACTTTGCCGCCCGCAGATCGTCCTGCGCGCGCAAGAGTTTCGACTTCGCCTCAGAGAGTTGCGCTGCCGCATCTTTCACATCCAGTTCCAGCAGCAGTTGTCCCCTCTTGACCGCCTGCCCTTCTCTTACGTTCACCTTCTCCACGAACGTATCCAATTTCGCCCGCGTCACGTATGGCGCAATCGGCTCAACTTTTCCGTTGCTGCTGATGGAGGCCACCAGGTTTTCCCGCACCGGCGATACCGCCGAAATCTTCGGCACTGGCTTCCGCCCGCTCAGGGCAATCAGCACGTATGCAAGCACTCCCGCTATCGCCAGGAAGAGGAAGATCCGGTTTCGTAGCCTTCGATCCATATTTCCTATTTCGCTCGCTCTCGCGTTTCGCTTTCCGCCAGACGCACGGGCGCGTCAATCCGGCGCGACGCTCCGTTCACTTGTCCGTGGCTTACTTGGCCTCCGTCGGGTTGGCGCCAAGATACTTCATTCTAGCAAGAGCCGCGCGGCTTTCTCTACGTTCCATCCCCCAGTGTGTCACGTGTGCCCAGTTTGCTAAACTCGCGGATCCACACTATTAAGGGATGCGCCTTGAACCACCCAGGATGCCGTCTCGGGCGTTTTGGCAAAAATCTTCCGCGTGCTAGAATCTACCCATGTCATCCGCGCCGCCCACCAATCGAACCATTAACCAGCATCAGGCCGGCATGAAGCCCATAGGCCAGGCAAGTGATGGCGGCGGCCCTTTCCTCCATCGCGTGTGCATCCAGTGCAACAACATGTTCCGCGTTACACCGGATAAGTTTGATGTCAAGCAGTGCCCCAACTGTCACAAAGGTTGAAATCCCTGTGTTCTCACGCGGTCACGCCGGCATTCCTTTTCCGGTTACATTTCCTGGGCTTCGTGCGTAGTAGACTCTGGTCGCGGTGTGCCCTGTCTTACGAATCCCCATCGACGGGTCTTATATGATCGAAGCTCGTGGCTTGTCCAAACGTTTCCAGGACAAAAAGCGCGGCGAAATCCGCGCCGTGGACAACGTCAGCTTTGACTGCCAGCCTGGCAAGATCTACGGCCTCCTCGGCGCCAACGGCGCCGGCAAAACCACTACGCTCCGCATGCTCGCCACCATTCTCGAACCCACCGACGGTACGGCCCTCATCTGTGGCCACGATGTCATCGAGCAGCCCGAAAAAGTCCGCGCCAATGTCGGCTTCCTGTCCACTGCCACCGCTCTCTATCCCCGCCTTACCGCGCAGGAGCTAGTCGAGTATTTCGGCCGCCTCAATGGTTTAGACGAACCCACTCTGAAAAAGCGCGTTGACGACATCTTTAATCGCCTGGACATGAACGGCTTCCGCGACCGGCGCTGCGACAAACTCTCCACCGGCATGAAGCAGAAAACCTCCATCGCCCGTACCCTCGTCCACGATCCCCTTGTGATGATCTTCGACGAACCCACGAACGGCCTCGACATCATGACCGCCCGCACCATCATCGGCTTCATCCGCGAATGCCGCGACCTCGGCAAAACCGTCATCTTCTCCACCCACATCATGAGCGAAGTCGAAAAGCTCTGCGACACCATCGGCATCATCGAGTCCGGCAAACTCCTCGTCGAAGGCTCCCTCGCACAGCTTCGCGAAAAGTACGGTGAGCAGGACCTCGAGGAAATCTTCGTCAAGGTCGTCACGCCCCACTTCGTCGCCGAGGAGTCCAACTGACATGCCCACGCGCAGCGTAGGCATCGTCTATCGCAAGGAACTGACCGAAGCTCTCCGCGACCGCCGCACCGTCATTTCGACCGTCCTCGTGCCGCTCTTGCTTTTCCCAGTTCTTAGCGTTGGCTTTGGCTCGCTCGCTGTCGTTCTCGTCGGCAAGGCCAAGGAAGAAACTCCCAAGGTCATGCTTCGCGGCGGCGAAGATTCTCCCGCGATCGTCGACGGCCTGAAAAAACTCGAAAAAATCGAGATCGTTCCTCTTGCGGACAATTGGAAAGAACAAATCGTCAACAAGGAAATTCGCGCAACGGTGGAAATCCCGCGCCGTTTTGAGGCAGATATTGCTCAGCAAAAGCAGGACACCGTTAGCATCTACAAATACGAAGGAGAATTGAAGTCTGAATTTGCGGCCGAAAAGATCGACAAGTACATGAACTCCTACAGCCAGAGTGTTGTCAAAGAGCGTCTCGCCGCCAGGAATCTCTCCGACTCCGTGCTCAAGCCTTTTGAAATTAAGCAGCAAAACGTGGCACCCCCGGAAAAAGTCAGCGGCGCAGCCTTCGGCGGCTTCATCGGCTATATGGTCATCCTTCTTTGCATGACCGGCGCTATGTATCCTGCCATGGACCTTACCGCCGGCGAAAAAGAACGCGGCACTATGGAAACCATTCTTTCGAGTCCCATCTCCCGTACCCACCTAGTTCTAGGCAAATTTTTCCTGGTCCTTACAGCAGCTCTTGGCACCGCCGCTCTTTCTGTCTTATCTATGGGCGTTTCTTTCTCGGTCTTGAGTTACTACACCGGAAAAACCGCAAGTGGACGCGCCGAGGCTGCGGCTTTTCTTCTGCACCTCGGTCCCAAAACGGTCATCTCTGTCTTCATCATGGCTCTTCCCATCGCTGTTCTTTTCTCCGCCGTGTTAATGACCATTGCCCTCTTCGCCAAAACCTACAAAGAGGCGCAGAGCTATCTCACTCCTATGACCTTTGTGGTAATTTTTCCCTCCATCGCTGCAATGCTCCCTGGCGTCGAGCTCACTTCGAAGCTCGCCCTCATCCCCATTCTCAGCACGAGTCTCCTCTGCAAAGAACTCGTCGCCGGCACCTATCACTGGAATCTCATCGCGCTTATTTTTCTCTCCACCTGCGTCTACGCCGCCATGGCCCTCTTCCTCGCCATCAAAATGTTCCAGCGCGAATCCGTCCTCTTCCGCTCCTAGTTCATCACTCTTGCAGTGGCGGGTCTTTAGACCCGCGCGTTTCTCTTGTAAATCCGAATCTTTAGCAATTGGCGTTTGCCCGACAATAGTTTAGGAACAGCTCCGTCCAAATCGGCCTTACCCACGCCTTCCTCAATCGTTTTCCTTGCTATAGAATTTCTTGCATTCGGGGGCAATCGGAGTCCTCTATGAAATTCGCGAAGCTCGTATTTCGCATCGCAGGCATTTGGGGCCTGCTGGTCATTCTGCCTCTGTACTTCATGTTCGATCGGATTAGCCGCTTCGATCCCCCGCCGATCACCCATCCAGGATTCTTCTACGGATTCGTGGGACTCGCGCTCTCCTGGCAGGTTGGCTTCCTTTTCATCTCCACCGATCCCGTGCGCTATCGGCCCCTGATGATTCCCTCGGTCCTGGAAAAGATCACTTACAGCGCTGCGATCATCATGCTTGTCCTGCAAAACCGCGCGCGTCCTTCGGACCTCGTCTTTGCGGCCACCGACCTGCTCCTCGGCGTTCTATTCGTCGTCTCCTACTTCAAGACCCCGTCCCGGATCGCGTGAGCTACCGTTTCCTAGGCACGGCTTATTCCGGACGTGAGAGCGCTTACTTCTTCGAACCCAGGCAGGACATCGCTGCAATTTTGGCGTCGGGCGTATCGTAGCTCCCAACTCCACTCTCGTCCTTCATGGATAGAAACACCCAATCGCTCTTTTCCTCTGCCGTTCTGCTGAACGCGAACACGAACGCTTGGTTCCTTCCGGATGGATAGCGCATTGTCCGCATCAGAATCGGATACATATCCTTCGTCAAATCTTCCGCCGGTTGCCCGCACCGCGCGATCAAGCTCTCCGGCGTTACGCTCGCAACCGCCTGCTCGTGCCGCCTCTCCCTTGAGAATCTGGCCCACTCCGTCACGCGCTCCACCGCAGTGACCACGGCCATCAATCCGAAGATGGCTCCCGCAACGAGCATCCATACGCGCCTCGTGCGCTTCAGGAATTCCACAAATTCGGCAATTGGAGAGGATGCGCCGGTCTTGGCGAATTCCGGCGCCTTCGACATCTGCGCGGGATGCGTTGGCTCCGGCGATCCCGCGGCCCTTCTACCTGCCAGAGACTCGGCAATCTCTTTGGCCTCGGCCCGCCTCTCAGCAATCGCGGCCTCCGGCTCCGTATCCAATGCCGCTGTTTTGGCGCGCTCGCTCGAATACACGGATGCCTTTTGTTTGGTGTCGTTCATGCGTACCTCACTTTCCGGGCTGTATTCTAATCATCACCCCTTGCGCCCCTTGCCGCTGGTATTTTTAGCTATTTATGGCCAGACAGTAACTCGAACTTTGCCGTCAGTGGCACACCCATTCCTACATGGCCCTTTTCTGAGCCCGCCTACTCTGGGCTTTGAATTTGTGCTTTCTGTTGCGGCTCTTTGTCTACTCACGCTGTCGCGTTAGCTGCTGCCCAAACTTTATTGCCACAACTCCCACAATCACCCATAATGCCGCAGCGTAAACCGAATACCACATCGCCTCTTGCCGCGCCGTCACGCCACCCGGGCTGAAAATGACCAGCGAACCCGTCGAGCTCGCATGCATCAACTGCGCCAGCGCCACGCTTTTTGTGTTCGTATAGATCCACCCAATCAGCACCCTCACCCCCGTCATCGCCGCTGTAAACGCCAGAAAATATGGCAGCCAATACTCACCATGCGGTGTTGCCGTTCCCAGGTAGTCAATCACCGGCATGTGCCAGATTCCCCAAATCACTCCAAGCACGATACTCGCCCCCAGGGCATTTCTCTTCCGCGCCATTCTCGGAAACGCGTATCCCATCCAGCCAATCTCTTCGAAAAATCCCGCCACGATTCCGAACGAAATTCCTACGAGGAACCGGTTGGGCGCAAACACCGGGGAAACAAATGTTTTCAAGAAAAGAAGCACGCTTAGCATCACCGCCGGCGGAATCAGCAGCGCCGCATACCACTGCGGCCCCACGCGAACGCGCCGCATTCTCGAAAAAAGATCCCGCAATCCGCTTCTTCCGTCCACTACCCGCGTCAATACAATCCCGCTTAGAGTCGGCCCCACCAGCATCAACGGAAACATCAGGATTCCCGTGAACTTGGGCACTGCCTCGCCACGCAGCAGTCTTGGGGCAACCAAAGCCAGAGCCCCGAGCCAGGAAATCGTGAACGTCAGTCCGAAATAGCTCGACACCCCGTGCCGCTGCATAAAACTCTTTTCTTTCTCCAGAACTGTGCTCTGCGTCGCCATCTTTTCCCTGCTCTCCCATAGGCTCGCACATCGTTTCTGTTTTGCGCTTCGCCGCTCGCGGATGTTGCTACTCTACACACAACCCACCCGCGATCGAAAGTGCAGCGATTCGTGACGGTACTCTTCACGATCTAAATCTGGCTGGTGTTGAGAAACGTTGGCGGGCGATAGAATAGGGAAATGCAACGCAAGGTCTTCTGGACCACCTTCATCGCACTGGGCCTGATCGCAGATTTTTCTTTGCCCATTTTGTGGTCCCTTCTCGCCACCATTCCCATCGGCATCTTGAGCTGGTGGGTCGCCTATCGCAGTGACTGGTTCTGAGAACGGTGTAAGACCGAAGCTACCGGGGAGTGGCGGCGGGTATCTCTCCGATTCGGTCACACGCAAGCCAGAACTCCGGCGCCGTTCTACCTCGTATCTCTTAGTGGAGGCCACTGATGCGGCGACGGCTCATTCGTATCGCTCTGATCTTGCTCCTCTTTCCGCCGCTCCTCGCCGCCGTCGCCGGATGGATCACCGGCCCTTGGTATCTCCACCCCATCCGCCGCAAACTCACGTCCGATCTCATCCGCGAAGCTGACGCTTCGTTCGCCGTCACTCATTCCTTCCGCCAGGATTTCGACGTTCGCGCGCCCGACGGCGTCCTGCTCCGCGGTTGGAAAGTCACGCCGCCGAATCCCAACGGCTCCTGGGTGCTTCTCTTTCACGGCGTCGCCGACAATCGCGTTGGCGTCATCGGGCAGTCCGAATTCCTTCTCCGAGCAGGCTACAGCGTCGTCATGATGGACGCTCGCGCTCACGGCTCGAGCGGCGGCCCCATCGCTACTTACGGCTGGCTCGAACGCCAAGACACCCGCGCCATCATCGACGCGCTCGTTTCTTCCCTTTTGGAACCTTGTGTTTCAGTGCAATGGTCGGGCTTCGGTGGCTCACCTTGTCCAGGGCCGAGTCATATTTTTGCCCTTGGCGAATCCATGGGCGCAGGCATCGCCCTGCAATCCGCCGCCGCCGATCCGCGCATCGAGGCCGTCGTCGCCGAAGCTTCCTTTGCCACTCTCCGCGAAGCCTCTTACGATTACGCCGGCCTTCGCCAGTATCCCTGGCTCGGCAAAACGCTTCTCGCACCGTTCAGTTGGACGCTGCTGTATCGCGGCGAAAGAATCGCCGGCCTTCCCGTCGCGGAAGTCTCCGCGGTGAAAGCAGTTTCTTCGCGCGCTTTCCCGGTCCTTTTAATTTGCGATGAAAAGGACCAGGCGCTTCCCGTCACACGAGGATGATTTACGCTGCCGCCCTTGGCCCCAAGCAGCTATGGATTGTCCCCGGCGCCTATCACACCGCAGCTTACGGCTTTGCACCGGAGGAGTTCCGACGCCGCGTTCTCGCCTTCTTCGGTGCCTATGCTAACGCCCCCGCTACGGCCTCCACTCCTTCGGCAAGCGCCCAGGTTTCCGCACCTTTTGTCAGCGCCGCGGCTCAGGAGCCATGCATCGCGTGATGATGCCGCGCTTCCCACTCCTGGCTCAGCCTGCGCACCGTCTCGCGCAAACGCACCGCCAGCGCCGCGATGGTTTCCACGCGTTGCTGCCCTCCGTAGGGAAGCTTGTCATCCTTCCTGCGGTGAATATCGGCGAGCAGCAGTTCCGCGTTTCCAAGGATTCCCGTGAGCGGATTATTCAGTTCGTGCCGCAGGATTTCTCCAAAATCTTCCGGCTCCCCTTCGAAACGATCGGTCGCGCTGTTCGTCAGGTGTTGAAGGTGCCGCAAGCGGCGCTGCACCAGGCCAAGGGCCACTAGCAGGCAACCTCCGTCTCGCGCCACGTAATCCGCGGCGCCCGCGGCGATAAGCGCCGCCAGTTCCGGCCGGTGCTCCGCCGTCCCGATCACCACCACGGGCGCATAAACCGCCAGCGAGGTTACGACCGCGTCGAGCCGCGGCACCATCTCGCTTCGGCCTTGTCCATGCAAAGCGATGGAAGCTTCCTCGAGCAGAATCACCGCCGGCGCCTCTTCTTCGAGAATCCGGCGCGCGCCCTCCACGGTGCTCACCTCCGCCAAGCGCAGGCCCGTGATTTTCAATTCGAATTCCCTGCGTGCCGCGGCGCACAGCGCCACGTCATCGCTCACGAATAGTATTGTTTGTTCCCGGTGGTCCATGGCGTCATCCATTTCTCGCTGCGCGTTTTCTTGATGCTCCCACGCTGGCTGGCTCCCGAGGGGGCGGGCTTTTCAGCGCGAGATGAACTTTCTCCGTCAATTCCTCGACGCGAAACGGCTTGGCAACGTGCGGCAAACGGTTCTTCTCCAAAAACTGGCGTGTTTGAGCCCCAACGACGTCGCCGGTCACGAAAAGAAATCGCTCCCGAAGGGGACTCCCGGTTCGCACGAGCGAGTTATAGAAATACTGGCCATCGAGCCCGGGCATTCTCATGTCGCAAATCACCAGGTCGTAGGGCTGGTGGCCGGCGCGTTCGAGCGCTTCCCGGCCGTCCAGCAATACATCTACATTCATTCCTTCGTCTTCGAGTACGTCGCCGATCAGCCGTGCGACGGTCGGCTCGTCTTCCACGACGAGCACGCGGGCGCCTCTGGCGTTTCCTGGCTGAGGCGCGGTTCGAATCCTGATTTCTTCGGGCTGCCCGATAGCGACACTCCCTAGCGCCACCCTCTCCGGTTCGAACGGCACACCCTCTTTTTCCTGCGGAGTTTCTTCGGCAGCATGCAGTTCAATTTGGAAAATGGCGCCGCCGTGGGCGGAATTCTTGACGCGCACCTGCCCGCCGTGTTCGCGCACAACGCTAAGAACAATCGCCAGACCCAGGCCGGTCCCGACCCCTGCGGCTTTGGTGGTGAAAAAGGGATCGAATATCCGTGCCAGGATCGCCTGCGGGATTCCCGGCCCGGTATCTTCGACCTCCAGAAGCAAACGCTGCTCGCCGATTGTTCGGGTGCGGAGCCGGATGACTCCGCCGCCGCCCTGCTGTTCGATGGCCTGCTGCGCGTTCCTCACAAGGTTGATCAGCACTTGCTGCAACTGGCCCGGGTCGCCCTGGACGAAGGGAAGGGCCGGGTCCAGGTCGATCTCCAGATGAATTTTTTCGGCTTCGAGCGTGAGGCGCTGAAGGTCGGTAGCACGCAGGATGACTTGATTCAGGGAGAACAGGCGCCGTTCCGGCGAAGTTTCCCTGGCGTTGAGAAGCAATTGGCGAAGAATGTCGCTGGCACGCTCGGCTTCCTGGACAATGCGGCGCGCGTCTTCGGTATTTCTAGAAGCGTCCCGCCGCAAAAGCATTCGCTGCGCGTTGCCGAGAATGCTGGTGAGCGGATTGCTCAGTTCGTGCGCGACCCCGCTGACCATCTGCCCTAGGGCCACGAGTTTTTCGGTCTGCAGAAGCTTTGATTGAAAGATCCGATGCGCCGTCAAATCGCGGTAAATCTCCACGCGCCCCAGTTGCCTGCCGGCGGAGTCCAGCACGGGCCGCGCCGCCCTTTCCAGGGTATGCGAAGCGGGGCGCACCATTCGCAACTCCTGCCGCACGCCGCCCTCGATTCCTCGTGCAAGCTGCCGCCAGCTCTCCGCAAATTGCCAGGGTTCTGCGGATTGTCCCTGGAGCAGCGCGATTAAATCCTCGAGTGTCTTGATGGTGGCGGACTCCTGGGGATCGAGTCCCGCGATTTGTTGGAACCTGGTATTCATCACGCGAACATTTTCGTCAGCGTCGAACAACACCACGCCTTCTTCCAGCCAATCAAGAACGCTCTGGAGCTCGGTTTCGGCGCGATCCCCGAGCGAAAGACTTTCGACGCGTGCGACAGGCTCCAGACTGATCTTAAGGTTCCCGCCCGGCAGGGAAGCCGTGGCGTGCAGGTGCACGTTCAACCCGTTCTGTAGCTCCGCCTCCCGAAATTCCCCGGCCGGCTCGCTCGACAGCGGTTCCCGTCCAAGGGCCATACGGAGCCACTTCTCTATGCGCTCCCGGTGCGGCGCACGGAAAAGTTCTTGAAAGTGTTGGCCAGCGGCCAGGGCGGTCTGGCTTGATTCGCCGGACGGCAAGTCTTTGCCCACCAGGTCCCTCGCGCCACGGCTCACGGAAATGACTCCACCGCTTTGATCCACAATCACCAGCGGTTCTCTGCTGGTGTCCAAGAAGGTCTGCTGCCATTCCGCATGATGCAGTTCCTTTTTCTTCCGGCGTCTTTCCTTAAGCGCGGCCGCGGCCAGCGCCGCGCGCCATTCGAGGCGCTCCAGATTTGCAAGGGATGCGGCATGGTGGGAGAGCCCAGCCACCAGCGTGCCGAGCAGTTCTCCTTCCGACTCCAGCGGAAAGGCCACGATTCTTGCCACCGCTTCCTGGCTCCAAGCCCCCGGCGGTTCGCCGCCTATCACACGCCGTTCCGTCAGTGCCTTCCGCCACAAGCTCACTAGAGGCCGGCCTTCAATGGCTCGCGTCCACTCTGCGCCACCGCTCTGCCAACGAAATTCGGCAAACATCTCGCTCATGGATTTCTCTGACTGCTCAAGCAAGACGCCAATGACAGCAAACGTCGCGCCCGGGCCTGACTTTTCTCTTCCCGAATGGGTGCAACTATCAGCCAAGACTTGGAGACTTGCGTCTACTCGATGGTCACCTGCAAGCCCGCTCAGGATCCGCCGGGCAAGGACGATGTCAGACTTCTTGCCTCGAGCGTCGCTCTCTTCCTCCTGAAGACGAAGAGCCAGTGCGAGTTGGGCGGCCACGGATTCGGCCCGTTCGCGCGGAATTAGCGCCTGCCGTCCCCGGATGCCGGCGAGAATGACGCCAGCCAACTGACCGGCTCGTTGGACGGGAGTCCACAAGACTCGTCGAAGGCCGACGAGTGGCCCGATCACGGGCTGATCGGGAGCGCCCCCCAAATCCTGCTCGACACTTTTTCCACCGAGCAGCAAATCCTGCGGAAGAGGCGCCTCGACGGAGAGGTGCGCCCACTCCTTGGGGGTCTCCGAGTTCTCTGCATCCCAGACGATCCCTTGGAGCATTCCCCGGCTGTCGCTTCGCGCACTAGGACTGGATTCCATCTGAAGCCACACGCCGATGCGATCCGCAAATCTTGCTCGGGCGAGATCTTTGACGGCTTCGCGCAGTAGCTCCTCTCGGGAGGCGCCCTCCACAGCCGCACGAGCCACACCGCGCGCGCTCGATTCCTTTTCCGCCCTTCTTGCCCAGACCCTCATCCTTCTCCCAGAGTGCAGGGCTCTTTTCCGGCAGGCCCCACGAGCTGCCAGCTACGCGCGGAAGCAGTATCGGCAGATCCTCTGTGGACACGTTGCACCGCCAGGCCCATCCAGGACTTACAAATTGTCGTTTAAACTCAACCACTTACGAGGAGTCTTGTGCCATTGGGTACGGCCCCAAATCCCATGTCGAGACTTCCACAGGGGTTCTTCCCAGAGTGGGCCGGAAGCGCGGAGGTTCCAGAGTCCAGGGGTTCAACCATTTGACTCGCGCAAGTCGCCGTCGTAGCCTGCAACTGCAGGATCTTCTCCGGAGAACTCGCTGGTCTTATGCGTCGCTGGTCAGAGCTGCCCCGACCCTTCCTTGCCACGCTTGCGGCGGCGTTCGCTGTTGTCGCGATCTTTTACGGATGCCTCTGGATGTACGCTGTGCGTTATCCCGGCCCCATGGTAGAGCTCGGCTTCAATCAAGCCCACAACCCTTACTACGACGCGAAAACACGCTCACTCTCGGTGGAAGACGTGGTGGAAGGAAGCCCCGCGGCGCGAGCCGGGCTGCGCGCCGGCGACCGCATTATTGCTGTCAATGGGCGAGAGCTGGGCAGCGAGATTGGTTCCGACGAATCGTACGTCCGCGGGCATTCTGGCGACCCAGTGGCGTTGACCATAGAGCGGCCCGGTGAACCCAAGCCACTGGTTCTGCATGGACTCTTTCGCGCAAAGAGAACACCAGGTAGAGCGGGCGAAAGCCTTGCCAGGTCGTCCGCATTGGAAGTCATTGGATTTTTTCCCATTCCCTTTCTTCTCGTCGGATTTGCCGTCCTGTTTCTGAAATTGGAGGAGCCAACGGCATGGCTCCTGGCACTGCTGTTCTGTGCGTTCGCCGCCGCTCCCGATATCGTTGTTCCCGGGGAATTCTCTCCTGCCGTCCGTGCATTTGCGTTTGCATTCCGCGCGGTGTTTTTGGGAATGCTATTTCCGCTCTTCAATTTCTTTTTCGCAGTGTTTCCAACGCGGTCCCCGCTGGACCGGCGTTTTCCCTGGTTGAAGTGGGCAGGTCTGGCATTAGGAGTATGTATTTTCATTCCCGGGCTGCGTGCCGGACATCCAAGCATTCCGCGAGCCGTGGTGCAATTCACGGGGACCCGTGGCGCCGATATGATACTTCTTTTCGTGATGTATTCCTTGCTGGTCCTGGGCACGATCTCTCTGGTGCAGAATTCCTTCGTGGCGGCCGTCCCAGCGGAGGCGCGCCGCAAATCGCGCGTGATTCTTTGGGGAACGGGTGTCGGCGTCTTACCGATCGCGGTCGAACGTCTGGCTAAAGAGTTTACGGGATATCATCCTTCGTTTTGGTTCGATACGGCGTTGGTGCTTGTGTTGTCCCTGTATCCGTTGTCTTTTGCTTATGCCGTGGTGAAACACCGCGTCATGGACATTCCGGTGCTGCTGCGGCGAAGCGCGCGATACGTGCTCGTGCAGCGCGGCTTTTTCGTCCTGTTGTTCGTGACAGCGGCCTTCATGATTGCTCTGTTCACGCGCGTATTTTCCCGATTTTTTGAATCAGGTTCGAACGTGGGAATGATGCTGAGCGCGGGGTTCGGGATTGCACTGGTGTGGGTTTCTGCGCCGTGGGTCAAGCGCGGCACGGACCGCATCGACCGCGCGTTCTTCCGCAGCGCGTATGATGCGCGCGTGCTCCTGGAAGAGCTGGCGGAAAAAACGCGGGCCGTTACCGACCGCCACGAACTCGCGGCGCTGCTGGAAAAACACATCCAGGGAGCACTGCATCCGAAATCGCTGGCATGCTACTTGGAAGCCGGAGATGGAAACCTCGTCGCGGAACGCGGAGCCATGCCCCGGGAGTTCGAAACCATTCCCGCGGCACTGCCCCGGCCGAAGTTCCCGATCCGCTTTGGCGCAGTTTTCGTTCCTCGAGAGTTGGATAACATCCCAGCCGACATGCCGTTGCTCAAGGAGATCTCGCAGCGCGGAAAAACCTGGGACGTTCCTCAGAGTCCCACGGTGACCGGCGATTGGGGGCCGCTTGCGCCGGAATGCCTGGTGCCTATCCTGGGGCGCAATAGCGGATTGATTGGCTTGCTGGTGCTTGGCCCGCGGCTTTCGGAAGAACCTTACTCCGGCGAAGACAAGCATCTGCTGGATTCAGTAGCGAGCCAGGCCGGCATCGCGCTTGAGAATATACGTCTCGTAGAAACGATGGCTGAGCGTGTGGAGGCCGATCGGCGCGTTGCCCGCGAAATGGAGATTGCGCGGGAGGTGCAAGCGCGCCTCTTTCCGCAAAAATTGCCCGCCATGAAGACCCTGGAATATATCGGCGGCTGCATTCCCGCACGGGCTGTGGGCGGGGATTACTACGACTTTCTTGAGCTTCGAGAAGGCCGCCTGGCGCTGGTGCTAGCTGACATTGCGGGCAAAGGAGTTTCCGGCGCGCTGCTGATGGCCAATCTGCAGGCCAGCTTGCGGAGTCAGTGCGCGATGGCCGTCGACGATCTGCAGCGTGTGCTTGTTTCCGTGAACCACTCGTTCTGCGAGAACACTGGTGAGGCGAGTTACGCCACGCTGTTCTTTGCGGACTACGACGACGCAAGCCGCAGGCTCCGCTACGCGAATTGTGGACATCTTCCTCCGCTGTTGCTGGGGGCTGGCGCAAGCTCGGAGAATCGGCCCGCCGGGGAATGCACGGTAGGACGATTGGATGCCAACTGCATGGTGGTAGGGTTGTTTGAAGAGTGGGAATGCGAGATTGCGGAAGTGAGGCTGGCCCCAGGGGACACGCTGGTACTGTATACGGATGGAATCACGGAAGCGAGGAACGCCGATGGGGAAGAGTTTGGCGAGTCGCGTTTACTCGACATTCTTCGGCACTATCGTCATTTTCCCGTCGGAGCCCTTCTCGAAACGGTTGTTGGGGCAGTCCGGCAATTTACCGCCGGGGAACAGCAGGACGACATCACGCTGGTGATTGCGCGGTCCCTTGCATCGCCCCCCATTCGCTCATGCGCGGGGCATTCAGGCGAATGGTCCGGCAACTCGGAGACTGGCTCATTACCCGACTTCCATATCCCTTAACTCTTCGATTGTTGGACTCTTCCGCTTCTCTCCCTCTACTGTTCCGCTTGCTCCATGTGATATTGCTTCAGTTTCCGGTAAAGGGTGGTCTTCCCGATTCCCAGCATGCGCGCCGTAGAGAGCTTATCGCCGCCCGTTTCCCGCAGCGTTCGCAGGATGGCGCGGCGCTCGAGTTCCTGGAGAGGCAGGATTTCGTCTTTTTCCGGAGCACGCTCACCGGTGGGATATTGCAGGTTGGACGGGAGATCGCCAACATGCAGGATGGGACCAGAACCTAGCGCCACCGCCCGTTCGATGGCATTTTCCAGCTCGCGAACGTTTCCCGGCCAGTCGTAGGCGATCAGCCGGCGCATGGCGTCATCGGAAATGGTGCGCACCGGTCCGCGCGGATCGGAGAACTTTTCAAGAAAGGAAGTCACCAGAATAGGGATGTCGCTCTTACGGTCGCGGAGAGGCGGGAGCTTGATCTGCACCACGTTGAGCCGGAAATACAGGTCCTGACGGAAAGTTCCCGCGCGGATGGCCTGTTCCAGGTCACGGTTGGTGGCGGCAATGACACGGACGTTAATCGGCCGGCGTTCCGTCGAGCCCACCGGCTTGACCTCACGCTCCTGAAGCGCGCGAAGCAGCTTGGACTGCAGGTCCACGGGCATGTCGCCGATTTCGTCGAGGAAAAGAGTGCCGCCCTGCGCGGCCTCCAGCAGCCCTTGTTTTGCCTGCATGGCGCCGGTGAAGGCGCCTTTCACGTAACCGAAGAGCTCGGATTCGATCAGCGTGGGAACCAGCGAAGAGCAGTCCACTGGAGCGAAAGGCCGGTCTTTGCGCGGCCCGGAAAAATGAACGCTCCGCGCCACCAGTTCCTTGCCCGTGCCACTTTCCCCGAGGACAAGAACGGGATACTCGTGCTGGCTGACTTTTTCAACCATCTTATAAACGCGCTGCATCTTCATGGTTACCCCGATCAGTCCGCCAAACCCCGGGCGTGTGCGCAGCTGTTCGCGCAGGAGCCGGTTTTCCTGCTGGAGTTCCACTGCGCGAGCCACGCGCTCCAGCCTGGTGCGCAACTCTTCGATGAGGAAGGGCTTGGTGACGTAGTCCATCGCGCCCATGCGGGTGACTTCGACCGCCGATTCGATCGTTCCATATTGCGTCAAGACCACGGTGGCTACTTCCGGATGAAGGCCGTGAACTCGTTTTAGCAACTCCACTCCGTTCGTTTGTTGTAGCTTTAGATCGGTGAGCAGAATGTCCACGGCCGAATGCTCAAGCACTTCGAGCGCCTCTTCCGCCGTAGCCACAGAGATGGCCTTCATCCCGCATTGCTCCGCAACCGTCGCGCAGGTTTCGCGGACGGTCTGCTCGTCATCCACAATGAGGACGTTCATGGGAACGACTTCTTGGCCCGCTGCCGCTTCTTCAGTCATGGTGAGATTCCATTTAGGTACCTCGCGTGCAATTCCATCCGCATCTGGGGTTCCATTTCGGAATTTCTTCCCTACATGTTCATAAATCAATACATTAGCTACTTGAGAAGCGGTTTGGCAAGTTCCATTTTGGGAACGCGACCCGGCGATTCCCGCACTTTTGTTCTTTCAGTCAGCCCGCAGGCTGATTGTTTCGAATGGGTTGCAAAAAAGGACAGGTGTTGTTCCAATTTGGGATAGGTGGAGGGAGAGGCGGCTCTCGCGTTCCGCCAGATAATAGAGGTAGGTAGATTTGGAACGGATGCGGGGCAGGAAGGAGTCCCGCTGGGCGTTCCTTTCGCCATCGACTAGAAACAGAATGGGCTCTTTGAGATTTTCTCAAAGAGCCCGCTTGCTACGATCCGTTTTCGCTTTTGGAGCTTGCGCGAAGTCGGTTGCGACAAACGGTTTCGCCGGCATTGGCGCGATGTCAGGGGTTGGCACCTGGTTTAGCCGGTTTCTTAGAAGGCGACGTTTTTGCTTTCTCCTGCCCACCAGTCCTGCTGAGCAGCGTCAAGGCGTCTTTGGCATTGAAGGGGAAGCGGCGAACAGACTGTTCACCGGTAGTGCTAAGGGTAATGTCCACGCGTCGGTTGTTGGCTAGGCGCACGGTCAGCAGGTTTCTAACGAGCTTCTGTTTTTCCGCTGGGCTGAGGTCCGGATCTTCTTCTAGCAGCTTCTTTACCTCTTCGTCAGTCATGTTTTTCTCGAAGCCAAAAGCTTTAGTCTCAAGGTGGTCCGCGGGAACGCCTTTTTTAACGAGGTAGCTCTTGGCGCGCTCCACGCGGCGCTCCGACAGCTTCACGTTGTAGTCCTTGGCCCCGCGAATATCGGCGTGGCCCTCAAGGATCAGATGAGCGTCCGGCCTATACTTCAGATACTGGAGGTAGTCGCTCGCCAAGGTATCGAGCGTCGCTGCTTGACTGGGCGTCAATCCGCCATTGGGCTTCGCGGCAGTGGGCAGCGCCGTCGGGAAGTATATGCTGTGCAGAGCGAGCTTAGCTTCTAGTTGCTTGATCTGCAGTGGCTCCTTCACCTCCACAGTGCCCGAGGCTTCGGCAGTTCCGCCGCGCCCATCGTTCACCATGCACTTCACGGTGTAGGTTCCCGGTTGCAGGCCTGTCGAATCGAATTGCACATTCGAACCGCTGCCAACGATCTGCCCCCCGGTGCTTGTGTAGCTGTACGTCAGCGGATCATTGTCCGGGTCGCTTCCGATACAGCTGATACCGGTGCGTTCGCCCACAAGGATCGGGCTGCGGTCGACCGAGAGTGTCGCGGTCGGCGGACGGTTGGGCTTCTCCTCCACCTTAATATCCGCTGCGCACGCGGCCGTGCCGCCCCTCCTGTCGTCCACCTTCACGTTCACGGTGTAGGTTCCGGCAGCCACACCGGCAGAATTCCAGCGCGCATCTGGTCCGGTGCCCTCAACCGTGCCGCCTGTCGCGGAGTAGCTGTAAGTGAGCGGATCGTTGTCCGGGTCGCTGGCATTTACATGCACCGCCACGCTGTCGCCCGAACCCGCGTAGATCGAGGCGGGGTTCACCGAGCATGCGGCGACAGGCGGATGATTCGGAGGTGCCGGTGGATTTGGGATCCCCCAGCGCACCACCACGCCTGTCGCGGCACGGAAACTGTTTTGCCGGCCTGACGGGCCAAGGGCCGGACCGGTGAAATTTGTCAGGAAGTAGTCTAATTGAGCGAAACGCCAAGCCAGGTTCTTAGTCAGCACCACGTCAACGCCACCGCCGGTGGCAACTGCAAAAGCATTCTGATGGCCGGTCCCAGTGACTTGACTGTCTCCCTGTGTGCCGCCGAGCAAGAATTCAGCGAAGGGAACAAAATGATCAAACCTACGCAGGTTCAACCGCGGGCCGAAAAGAAAGCTGACCAGCCCACCTTTGGCGGAGGCATTGCTGCCTGTCAGCGGAAACACGTTCCTCGCGAACCTATAAGTCCCTATCTCGCCAGTCAGACCGACCCACTTCGACGCGTTGTAAGTGAATGAGCCAGAACCGCCATGACTGTTGACGTTTGCGAAGGGGTCGCCCGGAGCGAAATTAACGTAGTCGTACATTCCCGCCGCTTCATAGCGCGGGACCACCCTGCCCGGAGGGCGCGTGTCCTTCGTCTCTGCGGCAGGTCCCGGTAAAGGCGCTGGCCGAGGGGTTGCAGGCAGGGCAAAAACTCCCTTGAGCGAATGCAAATCACTAGCAGGCGCGGCGTTTTTCTCCGCGGCGGTGTCCGCGGTGTTGTTCCCTTCGGCGGCCGCGCCTTCCTTCTGCTGCGGCCACAAGGGGGAAGCAAAAATCAGGCCCAATGCTGCTCCTGCCATCAACCGACACCAATTGCGCATCACGTTCCTCCTGGCAATTCTGCTCTCTCAATTTCGTGTATTCTCGCGCCGGCCTGCGCTCCGCTGGCCATTTTTCGCAGGCTTCCTTGGATGCTCCGTACCCTTCCGATCGGTGGGCTTTTCGTTTAGCAGGCCTTCACCCACACCAACAACGCAAGCGGGACGAAAATCTCAAAAAGCAACCAGAAGCGGCGCAGCAAGGTTATTCTAGAGTTCTCTCTCTTCGCAACTATTTCCTTAGCTTCAACAAAACCATAAGGTCTTCCTTCTCCTCATTTTCCGGCAAAGTTTAGTGCGCTCTTTCTGACAGGAGTACTCCCGAGTTTCACTTGCTGCGGTACACTTCTCTTCTCATGTTTTCCACGACGATTCTCGACAATCTCTGGACGGGACGTCCGCGCACCATCGGGGCGGCCCTCCTTGAATCAGACGGCCACAGCGCGGTCATTGATCCCGGGCCAGGCTCCACGCTGGAAACGTTTCGCCAGCAGCTCAAGGTTCACGGCCTTTCGGTGCGCGACCTCGACGCACTCCTGCTCACGCACATCCACCTCGACCACGCCGGCGCCACCGGCGCTCTGGTCCGCGAAAACCCGCGCCTGGCCGTTTACGTCCACAAACTGGGCGCGCCGCACATGGTGGATCCTTCGAAACTGCTGGCCAGCGCTGCGCGGCTCTGGCCCAGCGATTTGCAGCGCCTCTTCGGAGAAGATTTGCCGGTTCCCGAAACGAATCTTCGCATCCTTGAGGGCGGGGAAACACTTACTCTCGGAACTCGCAAGCTTGAAGTCGTATACACTCCGGGCCATGCCTCACATCACGTCAGTTATTTTGACCACGGCGAGGGTGTCGCCTTCGTGGGAGACACGACTGGCGTGCGCATCGAAGGCCATCCCTTCGTGATGCCGGCCACGCCTCCGCCGGACATCGACCTCGACATCTGGGAGAATTCGTTTGCCGCGATCCTCAAGCACAAACCCTCCCGGCTTTTCCTTACACACTTTGGATTTTCGGAAAATCCATCCGAACATATTTTGCTCTTCCGAGAACGGCTGTACGGCTGGGCCGCGTTGGCCGAGCAAGCCATTCGCACGGCACCAAGCGATGCGGCTGCGATGGATTCCTTCATGTCAGCCACGTACAAGGAGATTGCCGAGCATCTGCCCGCGGACGAAGTCGACCATTACGTTTTCAGCGCCGGACTCAATCTCTCTTTCCTCGGCCTCGCGCGCTATCTTCGCAAACGCGCCAAGGCTGCGTCCTGACCTTTGGTCCGCGCTTTGTTGATTCCAGGAAGGGTGTAGTTCGCCCGCGGCGAAAACAGCCACACTCGTGGCGAATTTCTTGAAACAATTCTCTGTATCAAGGGATGAGGCAGTTTACGCGGTTGTTTCCGTGGAAGAAGCTTCGGTTGATCCGGCCGCGGGAGATTCGGCTTGCGCGGTCAAGGATTCAAAGCGCGTGGAGAGCGCCTCCACCAGCAAATCCACAAGTTTCTTCGCGCCGCTGCCATCGGGATCTTTATCGGGGTTGTACTGCGCCACGTCCAGGCCCAGCAGATTCTTGTGCTTGGCGAATTCCACCAAAGCCGCGCGAACATCATCAAAACGCAATCCGCCGCTGCCTGGCAATGTCACGGCGGGAAAATCCTCTTCGGAGATCACGTCTAAATCAAGGTGAAGAACAAACTCGCGCGCGTCGGCGTGGACTTGCACCAACGCCTCGTGCGCCGCTTTGTTGGCGCCCTTAAATTGGATATCCGCAGCATAAATATGCCGCATCGGGGATCTGCCGAGAAATTCCTGCTCTGGCGGGTCGAGCCTCTCGAGGCCGAACAGCGTCACGTCAGGCTCGCGCACCAGCGGCGATTCGCCCCAGAAGCGCACCAATTCGGGCGCGCCCCGGCCGATGATGTGGGCCACAACCATTCCATCAATACGGCCCGAGGGCGTCGTTGCAGGAGTATTCAGGTCCGCATGGCGGTCGAGCCAAAGAAGATTAATGTGTTTGTAGTAACGCCGCGCTCCTGTGAGCAAGCCAATGACTTGTGCGCAGTCACCGCCGAGCACCAGCACCAGCGCGCCGCTCTTCACGGCGAGTTCCGCGCGCGTCTTCAGATCGTTGAGGCCCGCAACAATTTCGGTGAGATTTCGCGCGCGCCGGTGTTCCTCGTCGTCCGCAAAGAGCCTCGGCGCGCCGTCACCATGATCGATGACCTCATACCCGGCTGCCTGCAGCTTTTCAACCAGCCCGGCCGCGCGCATCGCTGCCGGGGCTTTCTCGGTCCCTGGCGCGAATCCCGCCGCACTCGATGGCGCGCCAATCAAGGCAATCTTCTTCGGTTGACGGGCGATTTTGACCGCCAAGATTCGGCTCCTTATGTTGTGTTTCCCGGCCAGCGCGCTAGGTTACTGTCGGCCGCATGATCTGCCGGTCGGCCCCACTCACGACTCCGGACAGACACTGCAATCCCCTGCCGGCTCCTGCAAACTACAAATTCACTAGCGGCGTGGCGCCGGCGCAATCGTCGCCAATTCCGGCGGCAGCGTAAAGCGCACGTCTTCGCGGATCAAATCCAGATCGCGTTGATCCGTGAATCCGAATTCCGCAAGGCGCTCGCTCACTTGCTCGACGAGAACTTCTGGAGCGGACGCGCCCGCTGTCAAACCTACTCGCGAAACACCCTCGAGCCATTTCACGTCAATATCCTGCGCGGAGTCGATCAGTTGGGCCTTGACGCCGCTGCGTTGCGCCACTTCCACCAAGCGGTTGGAATTCGAGCTGTTCGGTGAACCCACGACGAGTATCAAGTCCACATCCTTGGCCACTTGCTCGGCGGCTTCCTGGCGGTTCTGCGTTGCGTAACAGATGTCGTCGCTCGCGGGACCCTGAATGGCCGGGAATTTTTGCCGGAGCCGCGCCACGATTTCCTGCGTGTCGTAGAGGCTCAGCGTCGTCTGCGTGAGGAAGGACAGCTTCCCCGGATCGTCCACTTCGAGGGCATCTACTGCGGCGACGGAATCCACCACGATGGTGCGATCCGGCGCTTCGCCCGAAGTGCCGACTATCTCCTGGTGATCCTTGTGGCCGATGAGAATAATGGTGCGCTTCTCCCGGGCGAACTTGAGCGCCTCCAGGTGAACTTTGGTTACCAGCGGGCAAGTGGCATCAATGACTTTGAGTGCGCGGGACTTAGCTTCATCGCGCACCGTCGGCGGAACGCCGTGCGCGCTAAACACCAGCACGGCGCCATGCGGCACCTCTTCGATCGTCTCGACAAAAATTGCGCCCCGCCGGCGGAGTTGCTCCACCACGTAAGTGTTATGCACGATCTCGTGGTGCACATAAACGGGCGCGCCATAGGCTTCCAGGGCCAATTCCACGATGTCCACGGCGCGCACAACCCCGGCGCAGAAGCCGCGGGGTCGCACCCTAAGCAATACCTTTCCGTTCGTTGCAGTCAGCATTGTCATCCTGGTGGGGTAATTTCCCAAGACTCTATCATACCTCACGCCCCGCCCGGCTCGCACGCCGTTTCCTTAGGATTCCCCCTTCGCTTCTCAATAAGGCATACAGGACGGATCTGGGGAACGCAGTGGCGTCATTTCCTCAAGGATTCGTGAAATCGCCGCGGTTTTAGAGCAAATCGGCGAAGGAGGATCGAAAGAAAGTGCAGGCATCCTGGTCTCGGGTAAACTTTACCGTTCTCGTAAAATTCCATCCGCCCCTACGACCAGCCCCCGGCTGCAGTCTCACGCAAGGCCCGAGTTCTCAATCAGTTCCGTGTGACGCCGTTTGGCATCTGATGAGCACCACTTTACGCAGCCCAGTCATTTCACACCTTCCGGTTCCCGTGAAGTGGAAGGGGCCTCCGATGACAGGGTTTGGAGATCGCGAGGGAGCCCAAACCCTGACTAAGCTCACACCATAGTTCGCATGAGAGCTGTAGCTCAGCCTCTTATGCGAACGGAGTAGTGACGAGGGATCCATGAGCCCGACCGTTCTGCTCGTAGATGTTGCTTCATCGGCGCGCAACGACTAAAAAGCCTTCTTCCAAAATCATAAATACGGGGTCTATACCACGGAGGACGGCGAATCTGCACTTCAGCAATGTCTGCAACTTCAACCCGATCTAGTGCTCTTGTACGACAGCTTGCCGGACAAATTGGCGGTCGATGAGCCAATACTACCGGCCGTAAGATACGGCCATTGTGCTCAAGGAAATGATCGTGGTGCCAGTGACGTTGGAAAGCCAACATGTGCGCTTGGAGCCGCTGGCGATGGCGCATCTCACAGGGCTTGCGGAGGTCGGACTGGACGAGGAACTGTGGAGATGGATTCCTACGCAGGTTCGAACGGCCGAGGAGATGGCGGACTACATCGAGACCGCCCTGAACGAACAAGACCGCCGGGTTTCGCTGCCATTTGCGCTCGTTGAAAAGGCTACCGGGCGAGCGATCGGAAGTACGAGATACGGGAATATCGAGCGCACCCATCATCGCGTGGAGATCGGCTGGACATGGGTTGCGCGCGATTGGCAACGCACCGCCATTAACACCGAGGCAAAGTATCTTCTGTTGAGGCACGCTTTCGAAACGCTGGGCTGCATGCGCGTCGAGCTCAAGACGGATTCGTTGAACGAGCGGTCCCGCGCGGCGATCCTGCGCATCGGGGCGCGTGAGGAAGGCATTTTTCGAAACCACATGATCACCGCGAGTGGGCGCATCCGCCATACCATTTATTTCAGCATCATCGATTCCGAATGGCCCAAGGTGAAGGCGCGGCTCGAATCCATTCTGAATTCACACGCGCGCTAGAAGCCGCACGGCTAGATGCGGGACTCTACCTTTTGCGCAACGACCGGCCTTTTGCCTGGCTTGGCATCGCCGCTAATTAGGGTAAGATTCGGTTAGGTACCAGTTGATTCACTTGCTGGTCTGACGGAATCCTATCGGCCTGGATATTGTTCTGGGGTTTACAAGAATCCTCGCTGCCGGTGAAAAATGTGCGGAGCGCGTTTCTGCTCGGAATGCTGGCTCCAGTTCGGGTGAACATTTTGGCAAGTTCCTCCAATCCGGTGAACCGCAGGCGCAGCGAGCGCGTGATGCTCCAAATGAGGATCACGGTGATTGCCGATGACACCCACCGAAATTCAAGGCAGGAAGAAGCGCTGACACAGATCGTCAACGCTCATGGCGGGCTGTTGAAATTGAAAATGGACGTGAAGGTCGGCCAGCCCATGCTCCTCGTGAACCCACAGAATAAGCTCGAGCAAAGCTGCCGGGTTGTACGCGTGGACGACACGGCCGAGGAACATTTTTCAGTGGCCTTTGAGTTTGACAAGCCGAATCCCAAGTTCTGGCCGGTCGTTTTTCCGCCTTCTGATTGGGACGCCCCGCGCACTTGAGGACGTGACCCGCAATTCCGCCAAGCCAAGTATTTGATACCTCTTGTTAATCCGCCGCACAAGCAGCACTTTTCACCGCGCAACTCTTCACTCGATTCGGGGTTTTATCGGCAGAGCAAGGTGTCTGTCTTGGAGGACGCGTTCATGAAGTATCGAATGAACGGCATGGGAAAATCGACGCTCCTGGCGGTTTCGGCTCTGTTTTGCGGCCTGCTGCTCGCGGGTTGCGACGAACACATCACCGTAATTCGTGATTCGGACATTCCTGTGCCAAAAGGAAGTACCTGGGCCTGGCGGCCGATGGCGCCGCGCAAGGACGCGGAAAGGCGCCCGGCCGTATCGCGCGACGTAATCTCGCGTGGCGAAACCGTCGTTCGCGAATCCGACGCCAACAAGGAAATCGTCCGCCAACGGCTTCGCACGGCCATCGAGCAGACGCTGTCCTCCAAGGGTTTGAGGCAGGTGAGTGACACCCAAGCCGCGGATTTTCTGGTGTCTTATCACGTTGCTGTGCGGCGTCACGACGTCACCGTCGAGCGTGTATTTCCTGGCGCATACCCGGGCGTCGTTTGCGGCCCTTACGGATGCTGGGAATCCTGGGGCTGGGGACCGCCGGAAGTTGGCTTCGAAAATATCCGCTTCCGGGAAGGCACGGTGGTGTTTGATTTCGTGAAGCAGTCCTCTAGAAAACTGGCGTACCGCGCAATCGGGCAGAAGCCGGTGCACCGCGATACGTTCGATCAGGACGAGATTACCGAGTTCGTCCATCACATGCTTGGAAAGTTGAAAATCAGCGGATAGCCACGGGACCGATTTTTGTTCCGCGACGCAATATCATTCTGCCTCACCATTTTCTGTCGGAGCAAGGAAATAGTCTTCTTTACGTTCGCTGCGTTCCTTTCTATCCTCTTACGCCATGTCAAGCACAACTGAGGTCGTTCTGGTCACCGGCGCAAGCAGCGGCTTCGGGCGGCTGATCTCAGAAACGTTGGCGCGCAGGGGATTCGCAGTCTTTGCAACCATGCGGGACGTGAAGGGGCGCAACGCGGCCGCTTCGCGCGAACTACAGGATCTTGGAAAACGCGAGTCTCTCCGTTTACACGTTTTGGAACTCGATGTAACTGATGACACTTCGGTGGTGCGGGCGGTGAGTGAGGTGCTCGCGAAGTACGGCCGCATTGACGTGCTGGTGAACAATGCGGGTTACGGGGTCATGGATCTGGCAGAAACGGTGTCCCTGGCACAGGCACAGCGTCAGTTCGATACGAATTTTTTCGGCATCATGCGGATGAACCGGGCAGTGCTCCCCGGCATGAAGCGTCAGGGCAGCGGATTGCTCCTTCACGTGAGCAGTGGGGCGGGTCGCCTGGCCATTCCCGGGATGGCAATCTATTGTGCGAGCAAGTTTGCGATGGAAGCGCTCGCGGAAGTCTATCGCTATGAATTGGCTTCGTTAGGCATCGAATCCGTGGTCATCGAACCCGGGGCGTACGCCACGCCCATCATGGGAAAACTGGAAATAGGAGAAGACCCGGCGCGCAAATCCGGTTACGGAGAAATGACGGAAGTTCCCGAAAAACTCAAAGCCAAAATTGGAGCTTCGCGCGCCAATCCACAGGAAATTGCAGACAAGGTGTTGCAAATCATTGACACGCCTGCGGGCCAGCGGCAAATGCGGTATCGCGTGGGGCCGGGCAGCCCGGGCGTCGAGCGCATCAACACCGTGACCGATGAAATCCAGGCTCAAATGCTGGAAGCCTTCGGAATAGCAGCGCTGACAAAGTTGAAAGTGCCGTCGGGCCGCGCGGAATAGAAAATTTCATCGACATCCGGCGCCGCAAATAGAAATCAAGAAAGACTAGTGCAACAAGCCGAAGACGGCGACACTCGTCTTGGTGCCGATGTAAACTCTCCCGTTCGCAACCATCGGCGTGATGAAATGTCCTCCCACGGCGGAGAAGTGGTCGCGGTTGGAGGCAGCTTGATTCGTATCGTAAAGCTCGGTAAGGTCACTGGCACGGAAGGCGAACAGAGTCCCAGCGCCCCAATCCAGCGCCCAAACGATTCCTTCGGCGCTGCCATTCGCGGAAATGCTGGCAACTGCTCCATTGCCCCCGAATACATGGGCAGTCTGGGAGGACGGCGAAGTTGCCAGGCGCGCCATGGAAACCGGGAAAGCCTTCAACATGTTGTTTTCCGGACAAACGTAAACGGTATTGTTAAAGAAGATCGGCGACGAATGATTTTCGGCCGAGCTCAATTGGATTTGCTGGTAAATATTGTTGCTAGTGGAATTGAACTTCCCCAGGTTATCCCTGTCCAGGACGTAGAGCTCACCGTCCTTGCCGGCACCCACGGCGAGGTGCCTGGTTACGTTGTTCGCGTCGACGAGATCAGGCAGCAGCAAAGGCCCTGCCGAACCGAAATCCACGTCTCCGCCGTCTTCGCTGAGCGTGTTATACGGGGTGAAGTAATCCCCAACGTTGAGACCGCCTGACGTAGAAAGCCGAACAAACGAATTTCCATAGCTGTTGTTCGCCCCAGGTGTATCGCCAAAGCCGTTGCCGCTGATCACGTACACGCTCCCGGACGTGTCTGCCGCCGGCCCCCCTCCACCCATCCACATGCCACCCCCATGATTGTTGGGTACCAGGTCGATAGCGCCGGTTTGTGCAAGCGTACCGGCGTCATAGGCAATCACCCATGCGGAATAAGGGCCGCAATCGCCCCACAGCCCCGACCACGCCGTGTAAATCTTGTTTCCGCTCTCCAACAGCGCGGCTCGATCATGGTGATACGGCGGATCAAACGTGACCACACCGCCGCTGCTGTTGCCGCCTGTACCGGGGTATGTTGCGGTGATTGTCTTGGGACCGCCAAAAAGTTCGGTTCCGTTTGTCAGGTCCAGTGCGTGCAGCCGGTGAAAGACGTTTCCCGCGGAATCCTTGGACATGGCCTCTACGTAGATAGCGTTTCGCGCCCGGTCGATAACCGGCGTGGCCGTGACCCCATTTGGGCTGATATTACCGCAGGGCAAGCTCGCGGAATCTGCCGGTAATTCTCCTGCCAGGTGAACCGTTGTTTTCCAAAGGATTGTGGCAGAACTACCGCTGATGCTTTGCGCATCAACCGCGTACACGCTGTCGTTTTCCGTCGCCACATACAAAACGTTTTTGTTCCCCTGTCCGGGGATCGCAAGCTGGCTGAGGAAGAGCGCCTGGCCGTCGATCTGGCCATCGACGGTGAACTCGCCCACTTTGCCGAATGTTGCCGAATTCACGCTGCTCGTGGTCAGCGCCGTCTCCGTGGAGTTCACCCCGCTTCGAGAAATATCGTAGTGATGTGTGACTACGTCTGTGGAACCGCTAGTGGCCGCATTGATGGACAGGTTGGCCGCGTTGCTGGTCACGTTGCCGGCGCTGTTGGTGACGACCACGTCAAATTTAGCGCCATTGTCCGTGGCCGTCGTCGCAGGCGTCGTGTAGCTCGAGCTCGTGGCGCCGCTGATACTGGCGGAGTTCTTCTGCCACTGATAATACAACGGAGTGGTTCCCGTTGCGGTGACGCTGAACGAGGCCGTTTGTCCGGCGCTCACGGACTGATTGGCAGGCTGCGTCGTGATCGCGGGAGCCATGGCCTTGTTCTGGACGCTATACGATGTGCCGGTACAACCGACAAGCAAGAGCGCCGCAAGACTAGCGGCAATGAAGGACAGGAGGAAATCTCGACGCACGAGCAGCACCTCCGGGTCAAATTGAGCGGCTAGCTGGGAATGAACCGAAACTTCGGGAACGGCAACGCCATTTTACCTCAGCTAGGTAAGGTCATCCCGCTAGGCCCGTGAACACAGATTAGCCTCGTCGAACAGAAATAGCACCTGAACGTGCGTACAGTAGTTGGCCAGCAGGTTACGGAGCATTTCTTCAAGGGTAGTACTGCGTCGTCTTGCCTCCGTGTCTGCTTCCTTCTATTCTCAATGTCGCCGTGCTCCTCAAAGATCAAGTCGCGCTGGTCACTGGTTCGGGAAGAGGGATTGGCCGGGCCATCGCGCGACTCTTCGGGCAAGAAGGCGCCTCCGTCTTTCTAACGGCGCGCACGGAGACCGAGCTCGCCTCCACCGCCTCTGAGATTGCCAAGTCCGGCGGGCAGGCCGCATATACCGCGGCGGATTTGTCATCGGAAGCAGACTGTTCCCGAGTTGTCGCCTCGGCTCGTAAGAAGTTCGGCAGGCTCGACATCCTCGTCAACAACGCCGGGCATTACGGCCCGGTGGTTCCGGTGGAGGACTATCCACTCGCGGAATTCGACAAGGTGATCGCCGTCCACCTGCGCGCGGCGTTTCTTCTGTCCAAACTGGCGCTGCCGGAAATGTATGCGCGGCAGTCTGGAGCGATCCTGAATATTTCTAGCCTCTCTGCGAAGGCTGCTTACTCCTGGGGCTCCGCCTACGCGGCCGCAAAGGCCGGAGTGCTTGGCCTGACCCGAGTCACCGCGGCGGAAGCAGCCCGCAAGGGCGTACGCGTGAATGCCATTTGTCCCGGCCCGGTTAGCGAAACAAA
>DASSXG010000053.1:0-64651 GCA_035704085.1 Candidatus Acidiferrum sp.
GCACCGGCATGATCCGCTCCCTCACTACTTTTTATCCAGATACTCACCGGGAACATCATCTTGCGGCACCTCATGCGTGTGAACTTCCCTCTCATCAGCGTCCCGGGCGTCTTCCACGCCCTTCACAACATCGGCCTCGAACGCGTTTCCTTCCTCAAGCAACTCGTCCACCCTCTCCGAATCCGCACCTTGGACGTTGGACAATCCCTGCAAATCTCCCGATTGCTCGCCCGCCCGAGTTCCCAGTCCCTCCAGTGCGAATACCACCGTATCCACGCTTTGGCTTTTCCCACGAAACTGTTTCTTAAGTGCGCCCACCGTTTTCCCGCTGGTTGTCTTCTTTCCGCCGACCTTCGTTTTCACGTCCGCCTTTTTCGGAGCTGCCTCCTTCTTCGCCAACTTCTTCTTGGGAGTTAACCTCTGCTTAGCTAGCTTCTTCTTAGCCGCCTTCTTCATGGGCGCCACCTTCTTGCCTGCAGTTCTCTTCGACTTCATCTGCTTCTTCTTGGTTTTCATTTTGGTAGCCATTCGCGCAGTCTGCCACCGGTTGGTCATTCTTACTGTTTTGGACTGGCCCCCTTGAGCAGTGTCGCGGCCACTTGGACGTCATGCGTGCTTATCGGAGAGGTGGAATCGACCCCGAAATCAGGATGGGCAAATGTCCGGTTATGCGACTCTCCAGGAGCAGCCTTGCAAAACCGGGAACTCTAGACAAGTTTCTGGCACCAGTGACGCGTCAAAGACGCGGTTAAGGCTTATCGGGAGTTAGCCCGCCGTTGCCAGGGCCGATTATTGTCAGCGGATTTATCAACACCCTATACGGCGAATTTGCCCTCCGATGAAAACCAGAGCTCCCTGATAATCTTGGTTCCAAACCCATGATTATAATAAGGTTGTTATCAAGCGGTGACGTTATGCAAGCAATCGCGATTCCAAGCAACTTTAGACCCAAAAGAAAATCCACGCAGAAACGCGCTTTCGATGCCCAAGCTTTTCTCGATTCGGCCGGGGTGGCGAGAAAAATTGTGGAATATCGAAGATCACAGAAGATCTTTGCTCAAGGTGATCCCGCTACGAGTGTGATGTACGTTCAAAATGGCGGTGTGAAGCTTTCCGTGGTCAATGAGGTCGGCAAAGAAGCAGTCGTGGGAATACTGGGCCCCGGCGATTTCTTTGGTGAGGGGTGCCTGGCAGGTCAGGATATTCGCATGGGGACGGCCGCGGCAATTACACCCACGGCCTTATTGGTCATCGAAAAAAACGAGATGATGCGCGTGCTCCACGCTGAACATGCGCTCTCCGACCGTTTTATGTCTTATATGCTGTCACGGAATATCCGAATCGAGGAGGATTTGATCGATCAGCTTTTTAACTCCAGCGAGAAGCGGCTGGCGCGGACTCTTTTGCTGCTCGCTCGCTACGGCAAGGAACCCCCACCGCAAAAGATGCTTCCCAAAGTATCGCAGGAGATGCTGGCGGAAATGATTGGCACAACACGGTCGCGGGTGAATTTTTTCATGAACAAATTCAGGAAACTGGGCTTCATTCATTACAATGGCGGACTTCAGATCCACAATTCCCTCCTAAGTGTTGTCCTGCACGATTAAGCACCAACTGTCGCGCTTTATCGGAAAGCGCATACTTCCAAATCACTGTTGGCAAGAGGGCTTACCACTGCATATAGCGGGTTGTTGGTCGGAAGGGAATTTATCGACGTCCAGGACCACGAGGAATTTTTTTCGTCTCAAATGGGTCCTTTGGCGTGGCTGAAATTGATTTATCAAAATCGCCGTACAATTTCCAGCTTAGTCAGGAAGGGGTTCACCACTTGGCGCGGCCGGCCTGTTAGGACTGTGGCCAACTGAAGCTTTAGAACCGGAGTCGGTGTTACGTGACAGCTGTGCGCCGCCGCGAAGTTCTTATCTTTCTGGATCAGCCCTCACGCCCGTCGGCGGACAATCACCGCGGGGAAATTGGGAATGAGAAGTCGCGTAGTGTAGAGCTATCCAAGGTAGTATTACGGCCTATTCAGACAAGTGCAGTCTCTCCTCGCTGTGCAGAAGTCCCGATGTGGGAAGTCAGCGAACCCAGACATATCCAGGTTTGGCCGACGCCCCTTGAGGCGATTGCATCGTGTGTCGGCTCATAGGAAGGGTACACCAGAGGTACACGGGAAAGTGGACCTGAGCAAGCTCATGCTTTTTCAGTCTGTTAGGTTGGTAGGGGCGGTGGGGATCGAACCCACGACCTTCGGCTTAAAAGGCCGCTGCTCTACCACTGAGCTACGCCCCTAACGTCAAGGTTTTCAATTGTATCACGCGAGTCACTTCCCTGCTCTCATGCCAAACTCCAGTCAAACTCGGCACTCAGGGAGAAATGAGCTGTGTTGACTGCCCTTCCGCAAGACCACTGCTGATCGCAAGGCCCAACTCGGGAAGGTGTGACGACCGCTTGGCCTGGATGACCTTCGGAGCCTCATTTCCTGTACCTCCGTAAGAAACCGGAAACGGCTATTGTCCTCGCGACGATGCGTGACCGACCGCGCAGCGACGGCGTGCTTTCCCCCGGTCTAAGACGCGTGGGGTTCTCGTGCCTATTACCGGCGACCGATTGATCTCTCTTGTGCCTGCATTATCGTGAATACTTTTGTGACAGTTTATCTGAGGTAAAAATCGCAAGCCGTCTGAAGAGCGCTTCCGCCTGAGCTTCCTTTTCGTCGGCTGACAGCTTCAAGTGCCGCTGGACTTCTGATTCCATCTCCTGGAATTCTTTCGCCGGCGCAATTCCCGACATGTGCGCGAAGAGCATCTTGTGCGCCTGCTTTCGTTCCATCACTTCCAGTCCATCCAGGATCTGGCGGTGAGAAGTTCCCTCCCAGATCGCAAGAATCATTGCTTCCCGAAGCCAGCGTTCTACTCCATACTCTGCCAGCACACCGAGCCCGCCGTGAACCTCCATCGCCCATTTCGCTGTGTCCACCGCGATCTCGGCCGTCCAATATTTCGCCAGATGTGCCACCAGCCGGAATAGATGATAGCGTTCAGAGTAAGGCGGCCGCTCGATCCACACCTCGTTTAAGAGCTGGACGGATTCCCAAGCGAGCGCGAACGCGGATCGAAGCGCATTCAGACGGGCTTCAAACTGAGAACGGAGCAGCGGATGATCGACGATCTTCTTGCCGAAGGCTGTGCGGCACTCCGCATACGCGAGCGCATCCGCTATAGCCCGCTGCGCCAACGCTACGCTCACAACGCTGTTTGCTACGCGCGAGAGGTTCAAGACTTCCAGAATCAGATAAATTCCCGCGTCCTTCGAATCCAGCGGGTAGCCTTCGCTGTCTCTCAATTCTATTTCCCCGGTAGGCACCGACCGGGTTGCAATCTTGTCTTTCAGCCGGCGGATGAAATAGTTGAGCCTGCCGTCATTTCGGTAGCGCGGCACCAGGAACAATGCCAGCCCGCGCACGCCAGCCGCAGCTCCTTCCGGCCGTGCAGCGATAACCGCCAATTCCGCTCCCACGTTGCTCGTAAAATACTTTTCGCCAGTCAGCAGCCAGCCATCAACGGCAGGCTTGGCGACCGTCTTTACGCCGGTGCCCAAATCGGACCCGCCTTCGATCTCCGTCATCCATGTCGCCCCCTGCCACACGGAATCATCTTTCCGCAAGAGTTGCGGCAAGTACCGCGCCTGCAATTCCGTGCTCCCATATTTCGCGAGCGGAACAGCAGTCCCGAGCGAGACCGTATAGGGACAGCAAACTCCGGGATCGAAGAATGAAATCGTGTGAATCAATAGATACGTCGGGAGCAACGATTGTTCTTCGAGTGCGCGCCAAACGACGCCGGATCTGTAGCCCCTCCTCAGAATCGTCTGATATTCGGGAGGGTAGAGAATCTCGTCGACGCGCCTTCCAGTTCGATCGAACATCCGCAACCACGGGGTTCCGGCACGATCGATCGCGCCCGATATGGCAATGCCCTCGGCCTTCCACCACTGTTCCTCTGCTTTGAGTACGTCCAGGTGCTGAACAGCGGGAAGTCTGCTTTGAAGAAAACTCAGGGGAGAACGGATAGTATCGAAAAGAGTCATGCGAGGCGCATGTTAGGCCGCCGGCAAAAGCGCGTCAAGCAAACGAACTTTGTTTGCTCAGGCACCGGCCGTCGCGCGCTAGCTTCGCCTAACACATTCATGGGGAAAAAAGGCTGAGGGAATGGATAGCGGTTTTTATTTTTGATTGTTTCCCCGGGCAGAAAGAAAATCCAAGAAAGATTGATGAGCCGCCGCCGGCTGGTCAGTCATAAAGATATGGCTCGCGTGCGCGAGTTTGATAAACTGCGCTTCCGGAATTCGGCTGGCGATTAGATCGGCGTTGGCGATGGGTATCAGGCGATCATTCACGCCATGAATAACGAGAGTAGGAGCATTGATCTGCGACAGGCGGCTATAAGCTTCCCATGCCAGAATGCCCTGCAACTGAGCCGTGTACCCTTCGGGATTCGGATACCACTCGCTGAGTCTCGCCAGGTCTTGGTCAATCCGCTCTCGCGGCGTCGAGACATCGTAAATGAACGGCACCGCTGCCTCGGCCCTTTCCTTGGCGTTCCCTTCCCGGCGAAACAATAATTGGATCGCGTCCGGTTCCGCCTGAACTGCGTGAGGCCCGCCGGGGGCCGTGCAAGCAAGAATTAGAGAGCGCACGCGTTTGGGATACTGAAGAGCAAACTCTTGAGCGATCATCCCGCCCATCGAGGCGCCAATGACATGAGTACTCTGTATACCCGCGGCGTCTAGAGCGGCGGCGGCATCCGTAGCCATCGTCCCAATCGTGTAAGGACCAGAAGGTACGTCACTTCGGCCTGCTCCGCGGTTATCGAAGGCGATGGTGCGATAGCGGGCTGCCAGAACCGGACGGGTGCGATGCCACATGTTAGAGGCCCAACCGAGGCCCATAATCAACAAAACCGCTTCGCCCAATCCTTGTTCATCCCAATAAATTTTTGTTCCCTGACTTTCCGCGAAGGGCATATCGCTTCCTCAAAGGACCAGCTGAAGCACGGGCAAGTGGACGGTTTTTGATAGTCGCTTACACATGAGAGTGCCTAACGGGCAGGGCATTGTATATAATCGCGCGCGAGATGAAAAGCCAAGTTGGCACTGCTCCAAGGAGTAGCCACGTGTCAGAGAAGAGCAGCCTTAAGCACTAGTCTAAGTTAGACTAGTCTAGAAGCCTTGCTGCGGCGAGGTGGATGGCATGAACTTTGAGTTCAACGAAAAGACGAAAGAGTTGCAGCGCCGGCTCTTGGCGTTCATGGATGAGCATATTTATCCCAACGAGCAAAATTACTATGACGAAATCGAGCGCAGCCGTTGGCAGCCCACGCGAACCATTGAAGAACTGAAGCCAAAGGCCCACACGGCCGGATTGTGGAATCTATTTTTGCCGGATCACGAAAATGGCGCTGGGCTGACCAACCTCGAGTACGCGCCGCTCTGCGAAATTATGGGCCGCAGCCCGATGGCGCCTGAAGTTTTTAATTGTTCCGCGCCCGATACCGGCAACATGGAAGTGCTGGCGCGTTATGGCACGCTGGAACAGAAAGCTCGCTGGCTAAAGCTCCTGTTGGCGGGCGAAATTCGTTCTTGCTTTGCGATGACGGAGCCAAACGTTGCTTCGTCCGATGCGACCAACATTAGCGCCAGCATCGTTCGCGACGGGAGCGACTATATCATCAATGGGCGAAAATGGTGGTCCTCCGGGGCAGGGGACCCGCGCTGCAAGATCGCTATTTTCATGGGTAAGACGGATCCTGCCGCTCCGCCGCACAAACAGCAATCCATGATCCTGGTTCCCATGGACTCTCCTGGCGTGAAAATCATTCGCTTGCTAACGGTATTTGGTTACGACCACGCACCACACGGTCACACCGAGATCGCCTTTGAGAACGTTCGCGTGCCCGCTTCGAATCTGTTGCTCGGCGAAGGACGCGGTTTTGAAATTGCCCAGGGACGATTGGGGCCAGGGCGGATTCATCACTGCATGCGATGCATCGGTGTGGCAGAGCGAGCCCTGGAGACGATGTGCAAACGCGTGCAGTCTCGCTTTGCGTTCGGCAAGACGCTGGCGGAACAAGGCACGATTCGCGCGGACATTGCGAAGTCGCGGATGGAAATCGATCAAGCCCGGTTGCTCACGTTGAAAGCCGCGTACATGATGGACACCGTCGGAAACAAAGCGGCGCGAACGGAAATTGCGATGATCAAAGTTGTCGCACCGAACGTCACGTTGGGGGTGCTTGACCGTGCCATCCAGGCGCACGGTGGCGCGGGCGTTTCGCAGGATACTTTTCTCGCCAGCACCTGGGCCAATGTGCGCACTTTGCGACTAGCTGACGGGCCGGATGAAGTACACACCGAATCGATCGCCAAATGGGAGCTTGCCAAGTGGAGCAAGTCCAAGTCCCAATCCAGTTCGCATTGATCTCCGACCACTTTTGCGTGCAATTCATCTTCTCCAAATGGAGGCGCGGATGGCGTCGCTGACGGTCGAATCACCGGAGGCCTTGAAAGAATTTGTCGGAAAAGAAATTGGTACGAGCGAATGGCTTGTTGTAACGCAGGAACGAATCGACCGGTTTGCTGAAGCCACTGAGGACCAGCAATGGATTCATGCGGACCGCGAGCGTACAAAGAGAGAATCGCCTTATGGCTCAACCATCGCGCATGGGTTTTTGACACTTTCCTTAATCAGTTTCTTCACGAAACAAGTGATTCAAGTTCGTGGCGTCAGGTTGGTGGTCAACTATGGCTTAAACCGCGTGCGCTTCCCTTCCCCGGTACGCGAGGACTCAAGAATTCGAGCGCACATCCGTTTGCTGAGCTTCAAGGAATTTGCTGATGCTCACGAAGCTGTCTTCGCTTGCTCGGTGGAGTGCGAGGGGAGCGAAAAACCCTGCTGCGTCGCGGAATGGATCGTGCGCTATTACAAATGAGCCGGGCCTGGGAGACGGTTCGAGACTTGTTTCGAACAGCGAAGCATCTGACCATGCGTCTATATCGACCCCGATTGTGCACCATGCCACGAGGCTTGCAGAAGAATCTGAACCACTTCTGACATGGCAGCGAACCGCGGGTCCTTCGTCAATCCAAGATGATAGCGGTAATAAATCTGTTGCACGACGACGGCGACCTTGAACCGGGCAAACACCAAATAAAAAACCATATTTGATACATCGCGGCCTGTATTTTGAGCGTAGCGCTGCACTAGTTCATTGCGCGTCATACTTCCCGGATAGCTGGTCGGCCCCCAACGAAGTTTTTGCAGCTCATCCGGGTCGCCCGCATCCACCCAATACGCCAGCGCGGTTCCGACGTCACTGAGCGGGTCACCGATGGTGCACATTTCCCAGTCGAGAACGCCAATGATTTTGCTGAGATTGTCCGAATCGAGAACCACGTTGTCAAATTTGTAGTCGTTGTGGATGAGCGTTGCGGCGCCTGAAGCGGGCAAGTTCTTCCGCATCCACTCTGAAATTTTTTCGATTTCGGGAATCTCGTACGTCTTGGAGCCATGGTAGCGCTCGACCCAGCCCCCCACCTGGCGTTCCAGGTAGCCCACAGGTTTGCCAAGATCCGCGAGGCCGATCGTGGCGTAATCGACGCTGTGCAGCCGGGCAAGGTTATCGACAAACGATTCGCAAACTCTGCGCGCCGTGTCCGGCGTGAACGCGAGCCCCGGTGGCGGGTCTCTTCGAAGAATGATTCCGCTGATAGGTTCCATCAGGTAGAAGGGAACGCCGAGAACGGAAGTGTCTTCGCAGTACAGGCGGACTTCGGGGGCCGGCGGGTAGACAGCATGAAGCTTTGAAAGCACGCGACACTCGCGGCCCATATCATGCGCGGACTTGACCTTGCTGCCAAACGGGGGACGGCGCAAAACCAAACGCCGGTCGCCGAGCTGAACGGAATACGTCAGATTCGAATGACCGCTTGGAAACTGTTGGACAATAAATGTGCCTGTCTCCTGCGGAAAATGAGGCCGCAAAAAGGTTTCGAGTTTTCCGACGTCGAGTTCCTCTCCCGCCCGAATCACACTCGGTTTGTCGCGAAGGTCGGTCATTCTCGCTCGCCACGCCTTGCCTACCGATAAGTCAGCAACGAATCGTCATCCAAATGGGGAAAAGAATTAAAGGAGCCCAGTGTAAGCCGATCACCGGAAAACAGGAATTTGCTGAAGGAACAGTTGCGCGCCATCCAGGCAATTCGAAGCGTGTCTTGCGCCGAAAGATGCAAAGAGCGCTGCACAACCACACTGAGTGGTCCGCCCGAGGTGAAAATCGCAACAACTTCGCCTTTTGCGCCATTTCCTTGGAACGTAGTTAGGCCGCGATTGACCCGCGCGCAAAACTCCTGCCAGGTTTCCACATTCCGCGGGGCAATCTCTTCATGGACCCACATCGAGATTACCGCTTCGAACAAGCGCTGAAAATTGGCGCGCTTCTCGGTTTCGGTGTTGGAGTTCTGCAGGGCATCATGTAATTCGCGGATTCTTGCATCCTGTTTAAGGAGTTGCGGAAGGCTCTGCGAAAGCACTGCTTCGCCGTAGAATTCGTCAAACTCTTCTAGGATGACTGGCTCGGGAAATTTCAGGCCGTCTCTTCGGTACGCGTCACCGACAATTCGAGCCGTTTCCTGGTGGCGCTTGGCCGTCCCAGTGCAAACACGGTCAAACACGACTCGGCGTCGCGACCAATACTCACCCAGCAAGCGGCTCTGTGTTTCTCCAAGCTCCGAGAGTTGGTCGTAGTTTTGCGAAAGAAAGGAAGCCTGTGCGTGACGAACCAGAAATAGGTGGCCCATTCTTCACCAGAACAACCCGCATTCCGGGAGATCCAAACAAACCCCAATCTTGCGCGGGCAAGAATTGATCGAAATTCGAACTGCTGGAAAGCTAGGCCGCTGCATGCTGCTCTTTGTTGTAATCAGCAAATGTCTTTCCCTGCTCGGCAAGTTGTTTCAGCAAAGGTGCAGGCTCCCAGAGCTCGCCATGCTGCCGGTGAAATTCGAGAATGCGCGCATAGACGTTCTTGAGACCGATGGTATCCGCATACCACATGGGCCCGCCACGATACGCCGGGAACCCGTAGCCGTTCAGATAGATGATGTCGATGTCTACAGCTCGCAGTGCGTAGCCTTCTTCCAGGATGCGCGCTCCTTCGTTCACGAGTGCGTAGATGCAACGATCCACAATTTCCTCGTTGGAGATTCTTCGCTGTGTAATTCCCGCCTCCGCGGCCCACTTCTTCACCGATTCAGCCACTTCCGGATCCGGAATTGCCCGCCGGTTCACGTCATACTTGTACCAGCCTGCCCCGGTCTTTTGGCCGTAGCGCCCCATCTCGCAGAGGCGATCACCCGCGAAGGGCTGCCGTACGCCGGGTTTTTCAAGATGACGGTATTCCTTGCGAATCCGCCAGCCCACATCCAGGCCTGCGAGGTCCCCTACTGCCAGCGGACCCATGGCCATCCCGAATTCGTACAGGGCGCTGTCAACCTCTTCAACGGTCGCCCCTTCTTCAAGCAGGAACACCGACTCGCGCACGTACGGATGAAACATGCGGTTCCCAACAAATCCCCGGCAATTCCCCACCAGCACGCCGATCTTGCCGAGTTTTTTCGAGAGCTGCATGCACGTGGCAATGACTTCTTTGTTTGTCGCCTTGCCTCGAACAATTTCGAGCAGGCGCATCACGTTCGCGGGACTGAAGAAATGCGTGCCGATCACAAACTGCGGCCGCGACGTGGCCGAAGCAATCTCGTCGATATTCAACGTGGAAGTATTGCTGGCAAGAATCGCGCCGCTCTTGCAAATGTTGTCGAGCTGGTCGAACACTTCCTTCTTCAACGCCATGCCCTCGAACACCGCTTCAATCACCAAATCCACGCCGGCAAAACTGTCAAAGCTCAGGGTTGGCTGGATCAGCTTCAGGCGCTCATCGACAAATTGCTGGGTGAAGCGGCCGCGCTTCACGGAATTCGCATAGTTTCTCTCGATATTGGCGATGCCTCGATCGAGCGCGGGCTGATCGACCTCTTTCAATGAAACAGGAATCCCTGCGTTGGCGAGCACCATCGCAATTCCTCCGCCCATGGTCCCCGCGCCCACCACACCCACGGTTTTGACGGGAATCAGCGGTGTGTCTTTGGGAATGTCCGGGATTTTTGCGACTTCGCGCTCACCAAAGAAAATGTGAATGAGCGTCTTGGATTGCGGTGAGAAAAGGCACTCGGTGAAAAGTTTCTGCTCTACCTTGCAGCCCTCATCAAAGGGCGATTTTGTCGCGGCTTCCACGGCATCAATGGCCGCGAGCGGCGCCATCATGCCGCGCTGTTTCTTGCGCGCGTTTTCTCGCGCGGCGACGAATATCGGAGCATTCTGCTCCGATGTGCCCAGCTTGTTCATACGCTCGCGGGTTTTCGGAGCAGGTTTTCCCGCGACCTCGCGCGCAAACGCAATTGCCCCGGCCAGCAGTTCGCTGTCAATCAGCTTGTCGAGGATGCCGGATTCGAATGCCTGTTCCGCGCTTATGGGATTGCCCTCAGAGCACATCTCAACGGCCTTCGCGACTCCTGCAAGCCGCGGCAGCCGCTGCGTTCCACCGGCGCCTGGGATAATTCCGAGCTGCACCTCCGGCTGACCGACCTTGGCGCTTCTGACTGCCACCCGGTAATGGCCGGCCATGGCCACCTCTAGTCCGCCGCCAAACGCGGATCCGTGAATCGCCATCACGACAGGTTTGCTGCAATCTTCAATCTTCAGCAGCAAGGGAAGCAGTCCTGCCCCGCGCGATTTGCCCGAAGTCATTTTGCCGAATTCCTTGATGTCCGCGCCGGCAATAAACGTGTTCCCTCCCCCGATCAGCACCGCGGCCTTCAAGCTGGCGTCTCTTTCGAGTTGCTCGATTGCCTCCGCGATGCCCTCCGGAACGCCTGGACTCAGCGCATTGACCGGCAAGTTGTTGATGGTGATGATGCCGATGTTGTCCGATTTCGTAAATTGAACCAGATCGGTCATAGAGTGGCCTCTTGGATGGATTCCGCTACGCCTTTTGCGCCGAAACAGCTCCTGTATCGATCACCAGTCGGGCGAGCCGTTCGCGATGAAAAGTCGCGTCGCCGAAGGCCGTCTCGGAGGCTTTGGCACGTCGGTAATAAAGATGAATGTCATTTTCCCAGGTGAAACCCATGCCGCCATGCACTTGAATCCCGCGGTTGCCGACGGTTCGGCTTGCGTCGCTGGCGTAGATTTTGGCGATCGAAACAGCAGAAGCAACATCGGGAGCGTTCTCTTCCAGCGCCCAAGCCGCATAATAAACCGCTGAACGCGAACTCTCCGTTTCGAGATACATGTCGGCGCACTGATGCTGCACCGCCTGGAACATGCCGATGGGTTTGCCAAACTGTTTGCGTGTCTTCGCGTATTCCACGGTGAGGTCGAGCGTGCGTTGCATCCCGCCGACCATCTCGGCAGCTAGCGCCACGGTCGCCATATCAAGCGCTTTTGACACTCCGGATGTTTCGCCAAGTTTTTCGGCGGGAGTGTCATCGAACTGCACGGAGTAAATCTTCCGAGTAAGATCGATTCCCAGCATCGGCGCAATGCGCAGTCCACTGGCTTTTGCGTCTACCAGAAAAAAGCCGTTCCGCGCGACGACGATAATCCAATCTGCAACCGCTGCATCGGTTACAAACAGCTTTTCGCCTCTCAACTTTCCGCTGACGGCAGTCAATTGAACATCCGCCGCATCCCAGCCCGCCGCAGCCTCGAGAAGTGCAACGGTCGCGCGTGCTTCGCCCCGGCAAATTGGGGACAGGTACTTCCTTTTTTGCCCTGTGTTGGCAACTTCATGGAGGACGCTGCCCGCCAGCGCCACGGTGGAAAAGAATGGCCCGGGAAGCAGGGCGTGTCCCGCCTCTTCCATCAACAAAATCAGTTCGACAATGCCAAGGCCCACGCCGCCGAATTCTTCTGGAAAGATGATCCCCGTATAGCCCTGCTCCGCGAGTTTGGCCCACAGTTTTGGATCGAATGCGGTGTCCGTCTCCATGAGCCGCCGGACTTCGGCGATTGGGCACTCGCCCGCAAAGAATTGGCGCGTGCTTTCCTTGAGAATTTCCTGGCTCTCGTTCAGTCCAAATTCCATGGGAATTTCCTTAGTAGCTCCGGGGCAGCCCCAGAACGAAGTGGCCGATGATGTTGCGTTGGACTTCGGACGTCCCGGCTTCGATGGTGTTTCCGCGGGAGCGCAAATAGCCGTAAGCCCAAATGCCTTTGTCGATCGCGTGGCTGTCGCCAGCAAACAATTGGCCATACGGGCCCAGCAGTTCCTGCGCCAACTGCTGAAGGCGCTGATTCAGCTCGCTCCAAAACAGTTTTTGAATGGATCCTTCCGGCCCCGGCGCGTCTGTCGCGGTAATGCGGCTGAACGCGCGCAACTGGTTCAAGCGCATGATCTCCACTTCGGCATAACATTGCGCCAATTTTTGGCGAAGAACCAGATCCTGAGCCGCGGGGCGCCCGTTGTGGCGAACAGTGCGTGAGAGTTCGATCAGCCGGTTGATGTTGCGCTTGAACGTGAGAATCAAGCGCGCGCCATACGCTCCTCGTTCGTGCATGAGCGTGCTGACGGCCACGTTCCAGCCATCATTGACTTTACCGAGCACGTTTTTCGCTGGCACATGCACGTCACGGAAAAAGATTTCGTTGAATTCGCTCTCGCCCGTCATCTGCCGCAGTGGACGAACCTCCACGCCCGGCGACTTCATATCCACCAGCAGGACGGTAAGCCCCTTGTGCTTGGGAACCGATGGGTCCGTGCGCACAACGAGCTCGCACCAGTCTCCCACCCACCCATAACTCGTCCACACTTTCTGACCTTTGACGACGTAATGTCCGCTATCAAGCCGCGCTTCGGTTTGTAAAGCGGCGAGGTCGGAACCCGCGTTCGGCTCCGAAAAACCCTGACACCAGATTTCTTCCGCGCTGAGAATCTTGGGAATGAATCTCTTTTTCTGCTCATCCGTTCCATAAGCGATAATCGTCGGCCCGATCAAGCCCAAACCCAGAGCGTTGGCCATGGGCGGCGCTTCGAGACGCGCCATCTCCTCCCAAAAAACCGCTTGCTGCATCAAGGTCGCGTTGCGGCCGCCGTATTCCTTTGGCCACGAAACGGCTGCCCAGCCTCCTTCGTAGAGCTTCCGCTGCCATGCTCTCAGGTACGGGAAGGATTCCTCCAGCGGTTTCTCCCGCCATTCGCTCCAGTCCTTCGGTACGTTCGCCTCCAGCCAGGCGCGAAATTCATCGCGAAAGGCGAATTCTTCAGCGGTGAGATTTAGATCCACTGGTTTTCAGTCTCCTGCGGCCCGCTGCCCGGCAAGTCATTTGTTTTGTGCTGCGGGTCGCGCGGCGCTCGCGCCGGCACTCTCGTGTGGCACTTCTTCACAGTCTTTCGCTTTTGGCGCGTCAAAATCCGGACGAATCGTTTCCCTGCCCTGCCAGTATTTCTTTCGCAGATCCCGTTTCAGGACTTTACCAGTGCCGGTCCTCGGCAAGCTCTCCAGATATTCAATCGAACGTGGACACTTGTAATGCGCAAGATGCAAACGGCAGTGTTCGATGAGTTCGATTTCGCTCGCTTGCGTATTCGGCTTCAAAACAACCAGCGCCTTCGGCACTTCTCCCCATCTCTCATCGGGCACCGGGACCACTGCGACCTCCAGCACGGCGGGATGCGAAAGCAGCGCTTTTTCCACTTCGAGCGAAGAAATGTTTTCCCCGCCGCTGACGATAATGTCCTTCTTGCGATCCACAATGAGTAGGTAGCCGTCTTCATTCCAGGTGGCCATGTCCCCGGTATGAAACCAGCCGCCGCGTAGCGCCTCGGCTGTCGCTTCGGGCTGTTGCCAATAACCCTGCATCACTCCATCGCTGCGGGCGATGATCTCGCCGATGGACTTGCCATCGCGCGGGACATCCTGATCATTCGAATCAACCACACGAAGTTCGCCGCCAGGGATGGCGTAGCCCGTCATCGCGTGCCCCGCAAAGCGCTGCTCATCCTCCCAGCAAATTCCCGGCTTCATCGGAGAGATGGTGAGCACCGGCGAAGTCTCCGTCAGGCCGTAACCCGAAAAACAAATGCAGCCCATTTTTTCTTCGACTTCCCGCACTAAGGTGGGCGAGGACGCGGCGCCTCCAATGTTAATTCGCCGCAGGCTGCTCAAGTCATACTTCTGACGCTCCGGACAATTCACCAACGCTGTGGCCATCGCCGGCACGACGCTGCAATAGTGCACGCGCTCTTTTTCGATCAGCCGGAAGACCTCGGGGGGATCGAAACGCTGAATCATCACGTGTTTGCTGCCGAGCAGCGTCAGGAAATGCGCCACGCCCCAGCCGTTCGCGTGGAACAGCGGTATGGTGTGAAGCTCAACCGAGTCGTTGTCGGTGTGCAGAGCCAGGCTGGCATTGAGGGCGTGGAGGTAAATATTCCTGTGCGTCAGCATCACGCCCTTGGGCTCGGCGCTGGTTCCGCTGGTGTAAAACAGCTCGGCAAGCGCATTTTCATCGACCTCCATGATGTCTGCGCGAAACGGCGTCGCATCGGAGAGAAGCGCTTCGTAATTTTGTTTGGTCAGCCAGTCTTCATACGTCGGGCCGTCCAGAGAATAAAACGCCTTTGCCGTAGTCAGCTTGGAGCGAAAGGATTCCACCAATTCGGAAAAGCGCTTCTGCAGAAACAGCACGTGCACACCGGCATCATTCAAAATGTACGCCAACTCGTCAGGGGCCAAGCGAATGTTGAGTGGAAGCAAAACCGCTCCCGCTTCGACGACACCGTAGTAGGCTTCCAGCAGGCGGTGGCAGTTGGTGCTCAGAAATGCAACTCGATCTCCTGGCTGGACGCCCATTTTTCGTAATGCCCCAGCGAGCCTGCTTACGCGCTCAGCAAACTGGGTGTACGTGAATCGCTCCTCTCCGCACACAATCGCAGTTCTTTGCGGATATTGCTGTTCCGCGTAGCGCAAGAATCGAATCGGTGTCAGGGGAATGTTCATTGTTGTAGCGCCGTGGCTAGGCGGTCTGCCCTCCATCAACGACCAGAACGTGTCCGGTCACAAAATCCGAGGCATCGGATGCAAGAAACACCGCGGCGCCTTTCAAATCATAATCGCTGCCGAATCGGCCCAAGGGAACTTTCTTGAGAAAAGTCTGCTTGTTTTTTTCAATAGCAACCTGGGACATATGTGTGGGAAACCATCCCGGAGCGATCGCATTCACCTGGATATTGTGCACGCCCCATTTGCAGGCCAGATCCTTGGTAAAGGCAATCACTCCCCCTTTGCTCGCGTGATATCCAATCGCCTGAAACTCCGGCGGCGCGCCTCGCAAACCGGCCACCGAAGCGATGTTAATGATTTTTCCGCGGCGCTGCGCAACCATGAACTTTCCAGCAGCTTGCGAAAACAGAAACGTCCCGGTCAAATTCGTCTCGATCACTTTGTTCCAGTGTTCCAGCCGCATTTCTTCGACGGGAGCGCCCCAGGATGTGCCAGCGTTGTTGATGAGGATGTCTATGCGCCCAAATTGCGCCATCGTTTCCCGCACGACCTCGTGAACTTGATCCGGGTTCTTGACGTCGCAGCCAAGCGCAACCGCCTTGACGCCAAGTTGCCGCAATTCTTCCGCCGCTTGCTCGCAGCGCTCCTTTTTGCGCGCGCAGAGCACAACGTTCGAGCCCATCTCTGCCAAACCCTCGGCCATCTGACGCCCGAGGCCGATGGAGCTGCCCGTAACGAGGGCCACGCGTCCGGACAGATCGAATAGCTTTTTAACGTTCACTGTGAGGTCCACGAGCGTCCGGATGCGGCATTCGCGCTAGCGGCTGCGTCTTAGTGCTCATCGCGCGGCGAGGATCGATCGCCACAACGAATTCCGGATTCGCACTCCTCTGTCTCGGCATCAAACGGGCGAAGATACCGGCTCGGCCTAAAATCTACAAACGCCGGTGGAACGGGGAGGATCATGCCTGGCCCGATGAGGAACCCATTGAAGTTGGGCCCCAGTGCAGCCGCAGCCTTGTTCAAATCGCTTGAGTTCACATCATGCCATCTTCCCGTGTCCAGGCGATCGAGCAATGTTTGCACCGCTGCGATCGTTTCTGCCGGCGTGAACGTGCAATGCCCCGCGCGCGACACGAACGTGCGGCGCAGGAATTCTCCATTTCCTTCTTCATTCACAACCTGCTTGTAGGCGCTCTCATTCTGAACGACCACAAGTCCGTCGCCCGTGGTGTGAAGCGTAAGCACGGGTATGTGGATTTCTCCGTTGTAAATGATATTCCTCTCCAGATATTCCACGGACGGGGGATTCGCGCTGATCCTCGGGGCTTCGTTCAGCATTTTAAGGTCGGCCTCGAGATCGAGCCCCGCCTGTTGATACAACGCTCGCACTTCGGCGGCATCCGAGGAGTGTTCGAGCTGCCTGCGGTAATCCACTTCTGTATTCCAAGAGGGATTGCCCCCCGCGCGGGCTTCCAGTTCCGCCCGAAGCGCGAACGCAAATGGAAAGTCCACGTCTCGATCCCAGAGGAATTGATTCATTTCTTGCCCAACGAAATCGGTTGCGGCAGGTTCGGGCGAAAGCGGATCGAACCAGCCCGGGCCGTCCCCCAGCGCCGAAACCAGCGCCAGCCGCGCCCTGCCCTGCGGAGTCGCCTGTGCGATCCCAAGCATTTTTTCAGCGAGCAGCAAGTTTGCCGGGGGATTCGCAATATTTACAACTTGCAGCCCCGAGCCGGGTGCCAACAGAGTCTTGAACGCGAAGGCAGAGTCAAGTGCCGTATTCCAAGTGGCTACTCCACCCGAAAGCACGCCGCACATCGGTAGTGCCGCGTCAAATCGATCGGGGTGCCGCTGAATCAGGCCAGCGGTGATCATGCCGCCAAGAGAATGCCCCCAAGCGATCGTCCGCTTGGGAGTGCCCACGTTCTTCTCAAATATGTCCAGCACCGCAATCTGATCGGGCAGCGCTTGCTCAAGAGCCCAGCCGGTCGTCGCATAAGACGAGCCGGCAAGCGCGTACCCGTTGGCAAGCATGAATAACCGTGTTGGTATTGCTGCAGGATTAGTGTTTGCGAAGTCTTGCGCGGGATTCGGGCTGCCCGGCGCGACGTAACCATGGCTGTAAAGGAACAGTGTTCCGTTCCAGTTTGCCGGCACTTCAATCAAATAAGTTGCGCCGTCGGCGAGACTCCCGGTATGTACGGTCACTCCGGTCTGTGCGGCAGCGCCGCCACAAACGGCAAGCAATATGAGTGCTGACAGCATTGCCATAACGAAACTTCTCGTCATTCGCCGCATACTCAATTCCTCCTGAATTCACAAATCAAATCGCGAACGGAGCCTGCATCCCCAGGGGCGGGGGCGCCGGCGAGTTCCAACTGAAGAGAAATTTGTGCCCGCGGCAAGCGTCAAGCACACCGCGGGCAATGTCTTCGACCAGGCTAGAACGTCAAGCGCGCCCCAATCTGGAATTCACGCTTCGGGAACGCCGCCGTGAAACCGAGTGGCGTGCTTGGCCCCGATAAGCTGCTCAGTGGTGTGCCGGCCGGGACCATGAGCCCGTTTATTTCGGGCGTTCCCGGCTTGAGGCCGTGCACGTTGAACGGTGGCGCGAACTCTGAACCAACGATGTTGTTAACGCTGGCGTAGTTTGTGCGGTTCGCCAGGTTAAACCCTTCTGCGGTAATCTGCACCGAGGCCTTCTCTCCAATTTTGAAAGTACGGCCCAGTCGCAGGTCAAAGTTGTAATAGTCGGGACCCTTTCCGGTGTTGCGGCCCGCTGCTTCCGGACGGTCGTTCGTAAAATGGCCGTCGCCATTGACGTCCGCACCGGCCAGCAGATTGAATGGGTGCCCGCTATTGTAATTGAAGATCGGCGAAAGCTGGAATCCACCGAAGATAGGAGAATGTTCCCAAGGGCTTTCGATCACTCCGGCGACCACCACCTTGTTGCGCTGGTCAAAATCCGAAAGCGAACGGTCGCACTTCAGGCAAACCGCGTTAAACGGTGAGTAGTCGCTGTTGAAGTCGGTCGAATCATCGGTGGCTCTGCTGTACGTGTAGTTTGCCAGCACTGTGAAATGATTCGAGAAGCGCTTCTTCAGTTCCAGAATGCCTCCATGATAGAGCGACGAGGCCAGCGAACTGTAGACGTTGTTTTGCAGAATCGTATGCGTGGGATCCGCAAAACAGAGACCGGGATTGGCCACGCAAGCCGGCGCTCCCCAATCCTGGAACGGAAGACCGTTCGTGGGAAGAGCATTAGCCCCCAGCCCATTGCCACAAGCCGCGACTCCCGCGGTTGGGCAGATCGGCGCTCCCGGCAACAGGTTCGTATCGATAGCTACGGGGAGATGCTGTGTGTGGACGTAAATGTAGCTCAGGGAAAGTGAGAATCCAGCTGCCAGATCCCTCTCGATCCCAAGCGAGGCCTGCTGCGCGAGAGGGCTGCGATAATCCTTCTGACCCGCGAACAATACCGTGCCCACAGGAAGAGGCCCGCTATTCGGAACGCTGACGCCAAACGGCGCAACGTCCGCAGCGGTAATACACGCAAATTGTCCCGCGGGAACCGTGCAGGGAAACACTCCGGTCCCAAACAACACTTGGTAAATTGCCGCCGAGCTGGCGACCGGATTAATCGTGCAATTTACGCCGGGCGTGCAACCCGCGGGAACTCCGGGGAACCCATTGATGGTCACCAAAGTGTTGGCAATCGTGCGCTTGTTATTGTTGTTTCCGAGCACCGACACGACGCCAGGAATTTGTGCGTAAATGGGCGAATAAAAAATCCCATATCCGCCGCGGATGACCGTCTTATGGTCGTTGAACGGATCCCACGAAAAGGAGATGCGTGGGGCGAAATTTTTCTTCGGCGTATTCAGAGGGCCGTATTGCGAATCCAGTTCGTAGCGCAGGCCATAGTTCAGCGCAAAGTTTGGACGAACCTTCCAGGAGTCCTGCCAGTACACGGCGGTGAAGGGCCGGGTCTGAACATACTTAGGGTTGCCGAAGCCCTGTTCGTAAAAAGCCGGCAGGCCCAGGCCCCAGGCCTGGAGCGTGTTGATGGTGCCACCTGGTTGCGTTGGCGAGAGGCCGCAGAATGCCGGAGCTGTCAGACATGGACTGATGAAGAATCCCGGGAGTTCAAGAAACTCGAATCGGCCAGGGAAAAATGTCTGCGAAGTGGTGGTGTTCCCGCGAACCACTTCCTCGAAGCCCAACTTGAAGGTGTGATGCCCGCGCACCATTGTCAGGTTGTCGGCAAAATCATACCGGCGGCCTATCGTATGGCTCGGGAGAAAGATGCTACGGCCGAAAAATCCGAAGCCCTCGACATCCAGGCCCGGACCGCCAGGGTCGTTAGTGTCCACGTTAAATTTATAGATGTTCCACTGCCCGCGCGCTTCATTCTGCGTCGTGGAGCTGAACTGGTGGAAATAGGAAATTTGCGCCGTGCTGTCCCAGGCGAGTTCGGAAGTGCCGCGGGATTGCGCCGTTAGAGCTTGCAGGTCGGGGTTCGACTCTGTCAGATGCGCGACGCTATAGCGCAGAAACGCCTGATCGCTGTCGCCGAAGCGGTGATCCAAGCGCACTGAACCCTGATGCGAACGCGTCGCGAATGGAAACAATCCCCCGTTGGTTTCAAACTGACTGACGATGAAAGGATCGAAGCCCTGGGATTTGCCGGGCGGCACGAACGGGTTCGTACTCCCAGGCGCAATCGACAAGAGTCCAGAGAGAAAAGCCGCGCACTCTTGCGCGGGCAACGGCATTGGGGCCGCGAATGGATTTGCCGGGTTCGTTGTAATACACGGCACCATCGCATTCCCCTCCGCGGCCAAACCGCCGATAATCGACTGCTGCACCGGGTTGGGCGCGAAGATGTTGCTATTGGTCAGCAGCGGTACGGACTTCTGTGCTTCCGAACGCAGCCCCTCGTAAGCCACATACAAAAAGGTCTTGTCTTTCTGAACCGGGAATCCCACGTTGGCCCCGAATTGCTGTCGGCTGAGAGAGTCCTTCGTCGGCGTCCCCTGCGCAGTCGTCGAGAAAGTCTGGCCCGGTGTAAGCGCCTGGGTGAAGGCAAAAGGATCGCGAGCATCGAGGGCATCGTTGCGGAAAAACCCGAACATGTTGCCATGCAGTTGATTGGTGCCGGACTTGGACACGATGTTGATCGTCGCGCCCCCGGCCCCGCCCAGTTCCGCAGTGTAGTTGCTGCGGTTCACCTGGAACTCCTGCACCGCGTCCTGGCTCAGATTCAATCGAACGCCGCCGGAGTCGTCATTAAACTCTCCGCCGTCCACGGTCACGCTGTTTCCCCGCCCATTGCTCCCATAAAAAGACAGACCGCTCTGCGGCGTCTGCTTCACGCGAAAGTCGGCATTGTCCGCGATGGTGTTCGAATTACTTACGCCCGGCGCCAGCAATGTGAAGGTCAGGTAATCGCGGCGGTCGATCGGCAGATCAGCGATGTATTCCTGAGCGAGCGTATCCGCCTGGCTCGCTCTCTGTGTATCTATGATAGGGGGCTCTGTATTCACTTCCACGCTCTCGGAGCCCGTTGATATTTTCATGCGGACATCCAGGATAACGGTCTGGCCGACGTTGACGGACGCATCTTTGATGACCTCGGTCTGGAAGCCGGAGGTACGAATGGTAATGCGATAGGTGCCCGGTTGGAGACCCGGAAACTCATACACACCGTCATCATCGGTGACGGAAGTACGCCGAATGCCCTTTTCGGTATCTTCGGCAACAACGGTAGCTTTTGGAATGACAGCGCCGGTCGGATCGGTAACCGTGCCTCTGATCTCTCCTGAAGCGCCGACGCCTTGTGCGTCGACCACGGAATTCGCAAACAACAAGCACACTAATGTTCCGAAGATGCTCGTCAGCAAGGTAGACTTCATCGGTCCTCCTGGTAATCCCCGACGTCCTCGACTTGATTGCGTGTGAGTTTTGGAACCCTTCTCTCCTGCACCCCTTCCCGGCCGCTCGCGCCACCGGGAACTATCAATAATTGTGATAGCGAATATCACATAATAGAGACTAACGTCAATATGCAAGCTGGAAGACTCTAGGCGGAGACCCCTTAGCGGGGAGTGAGCACGATCCGTCCGGAGACCTGCCCTTTTCTCAACTGATCCAGGACTTCGTTGGCTCGCGCGAGCGGAAAAGCTGCCGTTCTGCAGCGAACTTGTCCGCCTGCAGCCATCGCGAGAACGTCTTTCAAGTCCTGGCGCGTGCCCACTGCGCTTGCTTGAATGCGAACTTCGCGAGCCGACATCAAGATGGGCGGAAAGTAAATCGCTTCTGCCGGCAAGCCCACAACGAGGAGTGTCCCCGTCGGCCGGACGCAGGAGAAAGCTGTTTCGTAAGCTGCTTTCGCCGCCGAAGTCACGAGTGCAACATGCGCGCCGCCCCTGCTTCTGAGAGTCTTAACCACGTTAGACGAAGCAGCATTCAACGTGGTCTTTGCTCCAAGCGATTCTGCGAACGCCAGCTTTTCGGCCGATACATCAATCGCTAAAATTTCCGCGCCGAGCGCCAGCCCAATCTGGACGGCCAGGTGCCCCAGGCCTCCAATCCCAAAAATTGCCAGGCGCTGCCCGGGTGAAATGTTGGCCTTCTTCAGCGCGCGATAGACCGTGACGCCCGCGCAGAACAGCGGTGCGGCTTCAACCGACGTGATGTTTTCTGGAATTTTCAGCGCGTGGGTCGCAGGAGCCTTCACATATTCGGCGTAACCGCCATCCACTGTCACGCCCGTGATTTTCTGCCGGGTGCAGAGGTTTTCGTTTCCCTCGCGGCAGAATTCGCAATCCCCACAGCTCCAATGGAGCCACGCCACTCCAACCCTGTCGCCCACTTGCAGGTCGAGGACTTCCCCGCCCCTCTTGACGACCCGCCCTGCGATTTCGTGGCCAAGAATCAGCGGCTTCTTTACGATTTCCGCAAACTGTGGCCAATCGCCGTCCGCCACATGCAAATCCGAATGGCAGACGCCGCAAGCCTGAACTTCGATGAGAACTTCATCTGCCGCCGGCTCGGGCCGCTCCACTTCCCCTATGGAAAGAGCGGTTTTGAACTCACGGAGGATGGCGGCTTTCATCCAGGTCGCCTCGGCAAACCTCACTAGGTGCACCGGCCTGTGTTCAGCCGAGTGGGTTACGCTTGCACTCCGCGCAGGAAGAACTGGACCGCACTTCGCACTCGTTCGTTCAAACTATGAGGTCCGGTAAGGTCGATGGCCCATCGCCGCACCACCGTTGTGTACAAGCCTTCCATGAATTCGGCAAGATGAGCGACCGGAAAAGCCCGCGTAATTTCGCCGCGCTTCTGCCCTTCCGCAAGGATGTCCCTTAACAAACTGACCGCGATTTCCTCCGGCCGCCGAATCTCCGGCGAACGCACAGGATCCATCGCACCTGAGAGCACGACGGCCCGCCACAGCGGCCTGTCCGACTCCACCTCGCGCGCCATTCCCTCATACATCCGCCGTAACCGCTCTGTGGTCGAGGCGTCGTTCGAGAGCTCGGTTTCCAGATGCTCCTTGATACAGGCGAATCCCCGCCTGCCCACCTCGCGAAGTACTGCGTCCTTGCTGGGAAAATAGCGGAAGAACGTTGGCTGGCTTATTTCCAGAACCTGCACGATATCGTCCACGCGGGTGTTCTCGTATCCGCGCTTCCGGAACAGCCGAATCGACGTCTCAATGATCTGCTGGCGTAGCCTTGCTTTCTTGCGTTCGCGCAGGCCGAGGGTCTCCCTGTTGCTGACCCCATCTGTTCGCAATGGCCGTCCATGCATTCCTGGGCGAGTGCGACTTCGGGTGGCCGTGGCCACCCGCCGAGGTGACTCGTTTCGAGCGACTTTCGTGCGGCGCACGATGGAACGTTCTCCTGGACAGACCGGGAAGCGCGCCGAGAGCGCGCGTGGAACAAAATGCAAGAGTTACTCTAACATGATAGCGACACACGTCAAGTTGGTCAGCTTGCCTGCGACTCCGCCTCTCACGGCCGTGCTTCCAGTTCTCCTGGAGCGATCGCTTGCTGCCGAGCTGTGTCCGCGACGATCGTGCGCGAACCCATGTAAAGCACAAACGAGAGCGCTATACAGAGAATCGGAATGGTCAGCATGGCTTGCTGAAGGCCTCTGGCACGGAAAGTTTCCGTGAGCGTGGCTGAGCCTGCCAGCGCCGCAGCGTGATGCGCCAACACATCGCTCAGCTTGCCGGTGAGCAGCGGTCCAAGAGACGCGCCGCACATGTACATGGCCATAAAATAAATCGCCATCGCCGTACCCCGCTGGTTCGGAGCCACGATATCCTGTATCGCCGAGTACACTAGCCCGTAGTACGTCGTCAGAGCAGAGTACGTGAGCGCCAGGAACGCCATCGCCATGAACAAAGAGCCCGCAGGCTGAAGAATTCCCGCGCATGCGAACGGAATGGCCACCAGTGCCATAACGGCGGCGCAAAACATGCGGCCGTCTTTGCGATGATGGACGATGAAATCGCCCAGATAGCCCGCGAGCGTTCCCCCGCTCACGCCTCCGGTGAGATAGACGACACCCGTGGCGATTCCTGATTTCGCCAGCGACAGGCCGTGGACTCGGCTCAGAAAAGCCGGCAAGAAAGTCCCGATGGCATACATGCTGAAATTCAGCAGCGCGCCGGATGCGATGATCCACCAGAGGGTGGGGACGCGCAGGACACTCCACATCGAACCGCGCGTGAGCGGTGCGGGATGCAGTTCGCTTGCGCCGCGATCCGGTTCGTGGAGTATCAGCAATGCGGGAACCAGCAGCAACGCTGGCATCGCTGCGAATACCATTGCGGCTCGCCAACCGTACGCCTGCGCAATCGGGCCGCTGAAGAAAAAACCGAGTGCGCCGCCGATCGGTACGCCGAGCATGAACAGCGCGAGTACTCGAGAGCGTCCGGCCGGAGGAAATAGATCGCCGAGCCAGCTCGTCGCGGTCGGCGCGCAGGCTGCTTCGCCGACCCCGACGCCTACACGGGAAAGGAGCAGTATCGCGTAGGTCGTGGCGAGGCCTGCCGAAGCCGTCAGCGCGGTCCAGATGACGACTCCCCAGGCCAAAAGCTTCTTGCGGCTGGCAGAATCCGCGATGCGCCCAAGCGGCACGCCGACAATGGCATAGATCCAGATAAAGGCGCTGCCGAGGAGGCCAATCTGTGTGTCGTTGAGGTGGAACTCCTTGCGCATGGGCTCGACGAGCGCGCCGGGGACATGGCGGTCATAGAAATTAAGAATATTGATGGCGAAGAGCACCACGACGGAGAACCACAGGCTCTGCTGCTTGGATTTCTGTGACAAGGCCCGAGCATGCTAGCACAGGTGCGAATGATCTACTCGGTGATATGAACGAAAAGGTGTGGCGACAGCTCAATGCTTAAACAAGGGCCCTGGGAGATCAATTGTTTTTTCGAGGAGCGTCTTTAGCGCAGTCGTCGCATCGCGCCAATTGAATCGCCTCCGCAAGGTGAATGGCCGCTCGTCCCGTGGCCTGACGTATCTGCTCTCGGCAGCTAAATCCGTCTGACACAATCAGCGTATCGGCTGAGGCAGCACGCACGGCTGGCAGGAGCACGCGCTCTCCGACGGCTTGCGAAACAGAATAATTCCTCTCTTCAAAACCAAACGCTCCGGCCATTCCACAGCAACCAGAGTCCAACAATTGCAAATTGGCGCCCATCTTTTGAAGCAACGATTCTTCGTCGCTCATCTTCATGAGTGCTTTGTGATGGCAATGACCGTGGAGGAGCACTTTGCGGGGAAGTCTGGGGGCATGATATCCAGGAACGTGATGTTCCAGGAATTCGCTGAGAAGAAAAGTCTGGCCCCGCAGTTGGCTGGCCAGCGGATCTTTCGGGAACAAATTGTGAAGTTCATCGCGAAAGACGGAGGCGCAACTGGGCTCGAGAACGATGATTGGGGTTGCGTCGTCGATTTGTTCCTGAAAAACATCCAATATGCGCCGCAAGTATTCCTTGGCTTTGTTTAGCATGCCGAAGTCGTAGAGCGGACGACCGCAACACAATCGACGGGAGATCAGTTTCACGTTGAAGCCCGCCCCTGCGAGCACACCCATTGCCGCCCGGCAGATCTCCGGGTGAAAGTAATTATTGAAGGTGTCCACCCATAAGATGACATCACCTCCCCCGGCAACAACGGGTATCGATTCCTTTTTGGTCCTCGCGCCAAGGAGTGGAACTCCGTTTTTCCGCGCCCACTTGCGAAAACTTGAAGTAGCAAATTGTGGTAACCGCCGCTGCGGGGCCAAATGCAGGACTTTTCTCAGCAGATGCGCGAAACCCGGCGCAGCAGACAAGAAGTTCGTGATTCGCGGCGCGTGCGAAGCGAGCTGCGCCCACACGTTGATCATGCCGAAAGCGTAGGCGCGTAACGGCCAACCCTTGTTCTCGTGATAATGCGAGAGAAACTCCGCCTTATACGTCGCAATATCCACGTTCGCGGGACACTCCGCCTTGCAGGCCTTGCAGGAAAGGCATAAGTCGAGCGCATTCTTAACTTGCTGATTTTTCCAACCGCCCTCCAGCACCTCGCCCTGAAGAAGTTCAAAAAGCATGTGGGCGCGGCCGCGAGTGCTGTGCTCTTCCTCCCGCGTCACCATGTAGCTGGGACACATCGAACCCGCGTCCTGCTTGCGGCACGCACCCAGGCCGATACATCGCATCGTGGCCTTCGCGAATGACCCGTCATCGTCCGGGAATTGGAAATGAGTTTCTAGCTGAATTGGTTTGTAGTCTGCGCCGAGACGTAAATTCTCCGTTGGCAGATAAGCATCTACAACTTTATGGGGATTAAGCTTGTTCTCAGGATCCCAGGCGCGCTTGAATTCCCGAAAAGCGTTCATCAGCTCAGGACCGAACATTTTGGGAAGCAGGGCGCCGCGGGACTGTCCGTCTCCGTGCTCTCCGGAAAGCGATCCGCCATAACCGACTACCAGGTCAGCAGCACGATCAATGAACTCCGCATAATTTCGGATTCCGTTTTCGGTTTCGAGATCAAAGCTCACGCGCATGTGGACGCAGCCGTGCCCAAAATGCCCGTAAAACGCCCCTCTATAGTTGTATTCATTCATCAGCCCGCGAATGTCGCGGAGATACGCTCCTAATTTTTCCGGTGCTACCGCGGCGTCATCCCATCCCTCCCATTCGGCCGGAGCACCAGGAGCAAAAGCCGCCGCGCGCGGCCCAGACTCGCGAATCTGCCAGACCAGTCGCGCTTCTTTCTCGGTGTAAATTCTTGCGCTGGGCCGATCCGGCACATGCTTCAGTCGTTCGAGGAGTTGCTGAGCAGACTTTTGCGCCTCATCTGGGTCATCGGAACCAAATTCAACCAGCAAATAACCGCGCCCCTCAGGGAGAAGATCGAGATTTGGAGAGCCCTTTCGCTTAAGGCCGTCGATGATGCTCCCCTCGAAACCTTCCAGCCCGATGGGATGGAAGCTCAAAATCTCCGGAACGTGGTCCGCGGCAAGGTAGGCATCTCTATAACCAAGTCCGACTAAAACACGATGCTGCGGGCTGTGGATCAGCCTCAGCTTGGCTTCAAGCACGATGGCGCACGTGCCTTCCGTTCCGACCAGTGAGCGAGCCACGTGAAATTCTCGCTCCGGGAGCAGTTCATCGAGGTTGTAACCGGAGACGCGACGCGGGATTTGCGGAAAGCGCTGGCGTATCAGGCCGGCGTACTGATCTCGAATGCTCCGCAGCTTGCCGTAGATGTCAGCGCGGCGGCCGCCTTGAGCGATGATGAGATCGAGTTCGCTGCTGCTCGTCGCGCCGACGGTCATCTGAGAACCGTCATACAGCAGAATGCGCAGCTCTTCGACGTTATCTACTGTCTTGCCTCCCAGCAGGGAATGCGTGCCGCAAGAGTTGTTGCCGATCATCCCGCCGATACTGCAACGGTTATGTGTCGAGGGGTCAGGAGCAAAGGTCAATTGATGAGCTTCTGTCCTGTTGCGCAAGGAGTCCAAAACTACGCCTGGTTGAACGCGCGCGAATTTCCGTTCGTGATCGATTTCGAAAATCTGATTCATGTATTTCGTAAAATCCAGGATCACCGCAACATTGCAGCACTGCCCCGCTAAGCTTGTGCCAGCACCGCGGGCCAAAACGGGAGCACCGAATTTCTTGCAGGCGGCCACCGCGGCAACAACATCCTGTTCGTCGCACGGCACGATCAGGCCTATTGGAATCTGACGGTAATTGGATCCGTCCGTCGCGCACAGAGCGCGGCTTCCCCGATCGAAACGCACCTCGCCCCGCACCACACGCTTGAGTTCGTTTTCCACCTCCGTCGCATGCGAAAATGAGTCAACGGGTTTCGCGTGCGAGCTCAACGGCAGTGGAGTTTGTGGGGTCATGGCCCAATCGCATCAATTTGGATCAATTCGAAAGCGAGTGTTAGAAGGTAACACGGCCCTTTACCTCCGGCTATTCTTTCCGCGCTGACGAGATACGTAGGGGCATTCTTTCCGATGGCGCGTTCGAAACTTGCTTTCGCCGCTTGGAATCAGGCAAATAAAAGAGTGTGTAAACTCGTCAGCGGAGGAACGCCAAATTACTCGGGTACGGCTAGCCTGTGCAAGAGAGCTTGGAACCGAGGAGTGGATCGCAAGCCGTCCAATTGCGGTTCGACCTTGAGGAAGATGATGGCGTTGGAGCGATCCTGGCAGGCCTTCTCGAGCCAATCCAATGCTTTCTCATTTTCATGAAGGCCTGCATAGACGATCGCAACATAAAACGGAGAAACGTACTGCTTCTTGGATTCCTCGATCAGCTGGTTGAGAACTCTCTCTGCTTCCGCCTTCTTGCCTGCAACTCCATAGGCATGGCCCAGAGCCCCCAACATGGGTGCACTATCATGCGAAACGCTGGCCGCCCGCAGCAATTCTACAATGGCTTGTTGATAGGCTCCTCTCTGTTCATAGGCCTGGCCCAGAACCATGCGAGGAAGCGCAAAGTTGGGATCCATCTCCAGCGTATTGCGCAACTGCTCGATGGCTTGGTCGTACTGCCTCGCCATATAAAGGCGCCAGCCCAGACTGAAATTCATGCTAATGGAAAGCGGATCGAGTTCTCGCGCCCGGTTCATTTGCGTGAGACTCTCACGGGTGCGCCCCATAGCCATGAGATAAAGGGAATAGCGCTGATAAGCGGTGCCGTAGCTGGGATTGAGTTCAATGGCGCGTTGAAATCCATTAGCAGCGCCCGCCCAATCCCAATCGTAATTAAATTTCACGGTAGCCAGGGAGGTCTGAGCCTCCGCTAGCGATTCATCCAGTTCGAGCGCCTTGAGCGCCGCCAGCTTGGCTTTCGAAGCGACATCCTGAGAAGGCACGGTTCCGACGATGGCAGACCCGATGATGCTGTAACAGTCGGCTAAACCTGCAAAGGCCAGCGCCGAGTGAGGGTCCTTCTGCGTCGCCAATTGAAAATATTCAATGGCTTTGTTGAGTCCTTCTTCCGATCGCTTGTTCCAGTAATATCGGCCTTTGAGGTAGTCCTCGAAGCTCTCGGCGCTGACTGGGCGAGTAGTCGCCAGCCGTTGTTGCTCTTCAGGCGTCAAATTGATTCTTATCTCGCTGACAATCGCACCCGCTACTTGACTTTGTAAGGCCAGAATATCTCCCAGGGGACTTTCATAAGTCTCTGCCCAAAGGTGGCGATCCATTGCCACCTGAACCAATTCCGCGGTGATCCTCACACGGTTTCCCGAGCGCAGCACGGTCCCTTCCACAACTGCGTCCACATTCAGATCGTGCGCGATCTGTGAAAGGGTCTTGTGGGTACCCTTGTACTCCATGGAAGATGTGCGGGAAATCACACGCAGCTCGCGAATCTTTGCGAGGTGCGCGATCAGTTCGTCCGTCATGCCGTCGGTAAAATATTGCTGATCCTTATCACCGGAAAGGTTTTCGAACGGAAGCACAACTAGAGACTTGATTTGCTTTCCTTGAAGGGCGGCATCCGCATCATTTCTTGAATGCCGGAGCACCCATACAGACACCGTCAGAGCAGCCAAGCCGAGAAAACTGAGAACAAAAATCCCCCAGCGCCAGGCAATCTGCTTGTTTGTCTGGTCTAAACTCACTTGTGCTGCTGTGGAAGGGGGTAGCAGTTGGAGTTCCGAGGGAGCAGATTCCAGCTCGACAATCGTGACCGCATCTTGACGGCTGCCTTGTTCCGTGACACCTACTTCTTCAATTGGCGCAATAAACCGATACCCATGCCTGGGCAGAGTTTCGATAAACCGGGGATTATCAGACGAATCGCTGAGCGCCTCCCGGAGCCGCATGATGGCGGTATTCAAGCTATGGTCAAAATCGACAAACGTGTCGTCTGACCAGAGCCGCTTTCGCAGTTCTTCCCTTGTGACCACCTCGCCACGCACTTCTAGTAGAATTCCCAGGATACGACAGGGCTGTTCTTGAAGTTTGATTTTCCGTCCTTGCTTCCTCAGCTCACTGTTCCGCAAATCGACTTCATAAATGCCAAAGCGAACAAGTCTCGGCGAAATTGCAGGTTGCTTCATGATCCCAAGGATGGCAGAAGGGAGAAGTATACCGCGGATAAAGGTTCGGTCAAAGCGCCGGTGGAAGTTATCTCCAAGCCTAACTCTTTCATTGTGAGTGAGTAGGCTTGTTATCTACAAATGTTTTCGATGTTACGGATAGAGCATTGCGATGGTTTGGAGTCTTAATGCAGAGTGCGCGGGCCATGGGGTTGTCTGGGGCCGATGACGCATCGGCCGGGACTTCAGAATCTTGGAATCCTGGTTCGTCGAGGATTGCTTGTTGCCTGATTCTGTGGACATGTCAAGGACAAGGCCGTCTCAGACGGCGACCTTGGCAGCGCATTGCTTGAGTGGTTGGGAGACTCCCAAGGTGCACCACCAAAGCGATGGACTATGAAGGGGGGACATATGCTTTTCGGAAACACCAAGAGGGGCATTCTTCGAATTGCAGCGGTTTGGGCGGTTCTTGTTCTTGGCCTGCTTTGGTCAAGCCCGGCTGAAGCGCAAGTATCTGGTGCTACGCTCTCCGGAGTAGTCTCCGACACTTCCGGCGGGGCGGTTGCCAATGCTACGGTTTCCATCAAGAATGTCGCGACCGGCGTCGTTCGGGAAGTACCCACAAATTCGGACGGCTTCTATTCCGCTCCAAACCTCCTGCCAGGTGACTATGGCGTGACGGTGACGGCAGCAGGCTTCTCGACGGTAGTCCAACAAGGCATCACCCTGACGGTGGGCGCGCAGCAGAATATGAATTTTAGCCTGAAGGTCGGGCAGGTGAGCACCACGGTCCAAGTGAACGCTGCCCCCCCCGACGTTCAAACTACGTCATCAACCATTGGAGCCACCGTGGACTCGACGACAGTACGTGAACTTCCGCTCAACGGCCGCGATTGGACGTCCCTAGCAGCTCTCGAACCGGGTGTCTCCAGCATCCCCAATCAGGCGGGGACCGGGTTCAGCGCCAACAAAGGCAATCGAGGATTCGGGAACCAATTGAGCGACGCTGGTCACCGCGCCAACGAAAACAGCTATCGGATTAACGGCATAAGCATCAACGATTATTCGAATGGAGCGCCCGGGGGCGCTACGGGTCTCAATTTAGGCGTCGACGGTATTCAGGAATTCTCCGTTCTCACAACGAACTACACCGCGGAGTACGGGCATACTTCAGGCGCGGTTATCAACGCGATCACAAAGTCCGGAGTCAGCGAGTTCCACGGAGGCGCTTTCGTATTTGATCGTGATAAGGTCTTCGACGCCCGCAACTTCTTTGATCCGGCCACTATTCCGTCCTTCCGCCGCGTGCAGTTTGGAGGCTCTGGAGGAACGGCGATCGTCAAAGACAAGACCTTTGTTTACGGTAGTTACGAAGGCGTCCGTCAAAACCAGCCTCTCTCCAGGACTATCAAAGTTCCCACGCAAGAGGCTAGGAATGGTATGCTCTGCGTTCCCTCCGTTCCCCCCGCCCCACCTAACCCGTGCGCCTCGCTGACATCTGTTTCGGTAAATTCCAAAGTAGTGCCATACCTTGCTCTTTGGCCTTGCCCCCCGTCATCACCATGTCAGACGCTTACCAACGCAGACATCGCGTTACTCCCTGTATCCCTCCCAGGAAATTCGTCGGAAAACTACGCCACTGGGCGGGTTGACCAGAAAATATCGAACAAAGACACCCTTTCAGGAAGCTATTTCTGGGATTCTGGTCCGCTTACCATGCCCGACCCTCTCGGAAACGCGACACACAGCGTTTTCTCTCGCCGCCAGATGGCCAGTGCCGAAGAGACCCATATTTTTAGCCCTGCGCTGGTGAACACCATCCGCGTTGGTGTGAGTCGCGTTCGGGGAGACATAAACTTGCCAGTCTCTGGGGACACCGTTGCGACGTCCAGTGCCCTCGCCGTTGCACCTGGTGCCGCCGCTCCACCACAAATTGGAGGTGCAGGGCTTACAACTGCGATTGGTCTGGGCGGTCTGAATCGGTTTCTCCACCGCTGGAACTCGGCCCAAGCGTACGATGATGCTTTTTGGACTCGTGGAACACACGCGATTAAGTTGGGATTTGCCTTCGAGCGCATGCAATACAACGTACTGGAACAGTTGAGTCCCAACGGCAGACTCACCAATTACAGCAACCCATCGAGTGGCCCGTGTTCTGGGTTTAGCGATGGCGGGCTATGCCGTCTTCTGACTAACTCTCCTATTCAGCTCAATGCACTGGCTCCGGGTCACAGTAATGAGGTCGCTATACGGGAGAGTCTATTTGCCGGCTACATCCAAGACGACTGGCGGTTCCGTTCGAATCTCACCTTCAACCTGGGCTTGCGCTATGAGCTCACGACTTTGCCAAAAGATGCCAACAATAGAATTCAGGAAATCACAACGCTTGCGAATTGTGCGACGCCTGGAGTACCTCCAGGCCCGAACAGTCCTTGTGGCCCGGTGCATGTCAGTTCGTTTATCGCGAACAACCCGACCACCAAAAACTTCGAGCCGCGAATCGGTTTTTCCTACGATCCGTTTAAGAATGGCAAGACGGCCGTCCGGGGCGGGTTTGGCATCTTCGACGTGCTTCCGCTTCCTTATGAATTTGGACTGAACACCGCTGCGACTTCTCCATTTCAAATCATCGGGCTGGACAAACCCGGCGGAACGGCTGCGGCCGGAAAATGCGCTGCAGATCCTTGTAACGGCGTAACCCTGGGGAATGGAATAGACAACAATGTAGGTTTTGCCCCAAACAATGTTAGGAATCGATATGTTCAGCAAGATCCGAAACGCGCCCTCGTCATGAACTGGAACCTGAATATCCAGCGTGAGATTGCTCCGAGTTGGACAGCCCTTGTGGGCTATGTCGGCTCGCGCTCCGTGCATCTTTCTGTCGCTGCCGACGATATCAACCTGGTGCAACCCACGGTGACATCAGCCGGCCTTCTCTTCCCCATTGGTGGAACGGCGATTGATCCAAACTGGGCGGGCGGCACGGGCGGAGCCGGCATTCGCCCGGTCTTATTTGACGGAGCCTCTTCCTATGAGGGTGCTCAGGCACAACTTAAAAAGAACATGAGCCATGGTGTACAAGGCCAGCTCTCCTACACATTCGGTAAGTGCAGAGACACAAGCTCCGCTCCCGTCACAGGAGACACGTACGTCAATTCGATTGCTGTGCCGCTGTTGCTGGTAAAGTCTTACAGGATCGGTGCGTGTGACTTTGATATTCGCCACTCATTGGTCGGAACCTTCATCTGGGACGTTCCGGGACCAAAGTCCGGAATTTCTTCGTATATAGCAGGTGGTTGGGAACTCGGAGCCATCGTTACGGCCACGAGCGGCTCGCCCTTTTCGGTGACGCTAGGCGGAGGCGGGGACCCCCTCGGAAACGGATATAACGGTGATTTTTCTCAGGATTTCCCAAATCTCACTAAAGGATGTAACCCGATCCACGGTGGCATTGACTACCTCAACTTAAACTGTTTTACCCTCCCTACTGCGCCGACTTCTTTTGCTGCACAGTGCAACAACTTCACGGGTGCGGCGCAGAGTGCGCCAGCGGGAACGGTGTATTGCCAGAATCTCGTTGGCAACGCCGGACGAAACAATTTTTACGGTCCCCGGCTCACGACGGTCGATTTTTCAGCCTTCAAGAACTTCAAATTCACAGAGAAGTTTAAACTGCAATTTCGGGCCGAGTTCTTTAACATCTTGAACCACACCAACTTTGCCGCCCCGAATTTCTTGAATAGTGCGAACAATACCGTGTTCAATGCAGACGGGAGCCAGGGTAGTGGCGATTCCGCAAACGCTGGAGTGTTAGGCACCACATCCACCTCATCGCGGCAGATCCAGTTGGGCTTGAAGCTCTCCTGGTAAAAGCTCGTAACCGGGAAGCAAGTTCGAACCACAATTTTCGACCTTGCTCTCCGGTCTGCGGAGCCACCGTTATGGTCGGACCTACGAGGCCGTTCCCTGCGTGTTGCCGTTCTAAAATGGCTTTCGCAGATTCGCCAGTGCGACTCTTCCAGTTGGCTTTGACATCCGGCAATGAACGGCGGCAAAGAATTGTAAGCTATTATGACCGCGCTCTCTGATCGGAAGGCCAAGATCTGGTCTGTGATTCGCGTCTCCAGCGGAAATTTCCTGGAGATGTACGACTTCATGGTCTTTGGCTATTACGCCTCTGCGATCGGCAATGCCTTCTTCCCAGGACGCAGCTTATTCCTCTCCTTGATGCTGTCGCTTATGACTTTTGGTGCCGGCTTCCTGATGAGGCCCTTGGGCGCCATCGTTCTCGGCGCCTACACGGATAAACACGGCCGCCGTGCGGGACTCCTTCTGACACTAAGCTTGATGTCCGTCGGCATTTTTTCTATCGCTTGTATGCCGGGATACGCGACCATAGGCCTGTTGGCCCCTTTGCTTGTGCTAGTCGGCCGATTGCTTCAGGGTTTCTCGGCAGGCATGGAATTGGGCGGCGTGTCCGTTTACCTGTCGGAGATCGCCGCGCCAGGCCACAAAGGGTTCTATGTGAGTTGGCAATCGGGCAGCCAGCAGGTCGCTGTCATGTTTGCCGCATTCGTTGGAGTCGTGCTGAGCTCCGCTCTCCCGCCAGAGAAGATGGCCCTCTGGGGTTGGCGCGTTCCGCTGCTCCTCGGATGCATCATCATCCCCTTCCTCTTCCGGCTCCGGCGGTCGCTCCAGGAGACTGATGAGTTCGTCGCCCGCAAGCGTCATCCAGACACATCGGAGATTCTGCGCTCTCTTATCGCCAATTGGAAAATCGTTGTCATCGGAATGATGATGGTGACGATGACCACCGTGTCTTTCTACATGATCACCGCTTATACGCCCACATTTGGCAACTCCGTGCTCCATCTCGCCAGCCTTGACAGCCTCATCGTTACCCTGTGCGTGGGAGCATCCAATCTGTTCTGGCTTCCGGTCATGGGGGCGCTCTCCGACAGGGTCGGGCGCCGCCCCCTGCTGTTCGCATGTACGATCCTGATGCTGGCCTCCGCTTATCCGGCGATGTTGTGGCTTGTTCGTGACCCTTCTTTCTCGCGATTACTGACTGTCGAACTCTGGCTCTCCTTCCTATATGGAAGCTATAACGGCGCCATGGTTGTGTTTCTAACGGAGATCATGCCGGTAGATGTGAGAACCTCGGGGTTTGCGCTGGCCTACAGCATGGCCACAGCGGTCTTCGGCGGATTTACGCCCGCGATCAGCACCTATCTGATTCATGTCACGGGCAATCGCGCCGTCCCAGGTTTGTGGCTGTCCTTCGCCGCGGTACTCAGTCTCTTTGCCGCGCTGATAGCTCGCCCTCACCAGCAATCAGCAACGTGATCCATCCAGAATCAAGATGCCGCTTCGAGACGCACGCGGGGGCGTTTCCGTTTCCACTCGTAATCCTTGCGCAACCTGGCTTGATGTTTTTTCACCTGAGCTACAAGTTCGCTGAAGGCTTTCTTACAACTTGTCCGTACAGTGGCTCCGGTCCCCGTGACGTGCAGCGTTCCTGCCGGCAGCGACAAGTTCAAGGTGCAAGCGCGCTCCTCCTTGCGCGGAGTCTTTGAAAATGTGGCGTGCAATTGCACCAAATCCGGTGAATAGCTCTTGAGCAATCGCCCAAATTTACCCATCTGCCGCTCGACCTCGAGTTGGACCGGTTCGTGTGTTTCGACATTCTTGTAACTGATCGAGAGTTTCATGTGTGCACCTGTGGGTGACTCTGAAGAAGGGCGGCGTTAAGCGGCACTGATATTCGCACCACATCGCCAAAAAAGCATAGCAGCCCGAATCGCTCGGAGCAACGGTCGCGCATTCACATAACTCCTCGCGTTGACACATCCGGTTCCCTCCCTCTACTCTGCTGCGAGCGGATCGCGCGCTTCCCCATGCGGCAACGTAAACTACAGGTCCCCTTGGCGTTGGATGCTCAGAAGCCTCTCACCGGCGCGGCATCCACCCACACTCTCCGCATCGGACCTGCCGGATGGTCTTATCCAGACTGGGTCGGCTACGTCTATCCTGCACGTCGCTCGAAAGGGTTCCATGAAGCGGCTCATCTCGCGGAATTTTTCGACACCATCGAAATCAACACTTCATTCTACCAGCCGCTGCGCGCCAATCACGCTGCGGCCTGGATTGACCGCGTGGCAGTGAATCCCCGGTTTGTCTTTACGGCCAAACTCTGGCAGAAATTCACGCATGACCCCAGTGCCACGTCAGCAGACGAACGCGCCGTGCGTGCTGGCTTTGATGTGCTTCGTGCGGCCAAAAAACTAGGCGCGGTTCTGTTACAATTCCCTTTCTCGTTTCATCGCACGAAAGAATCTATCGTTTATCTCACGGCAATACTCAGACGATTCGGCGACTACCCCCTGATCGTTGAGGTTCGTCACGCCACCTGGAATTCTCCCGAAACCCTCGACCTTCTCCGCGAACACAACGCCGGATTTTGTAACATTGATCAGCCGATTATTGGCCGTTCCCTTGGCCCTTCTGCTCAGGCCACATCGCCGGTCGGTTACGTCCGGCTCCATGGCCGTCGCTACGATACCTGGTTTACGGATGACCCCGCGGCCCCCGCACACGAGCGCTACAACTATCTCTACTCGGCCGAAGAGCTCGCCCCCTGGGTTGCTCGCGTTCGCAAGGTCGCTGAACATGCGCAAAATACCTTTATTGTCACCAACAATCACTTCCAGGGCAAAGCCGTGGTCAACGCTCTACAGCTCATCAGCATTCTGAAAAACTCGAAAGTGAAGGTTCCCGAGCCGCTCCGCCAACACTACCCGCAACTCGATGCTATCGCCGACACACCTCCCGCTGAACCGACTCTCTTCCCTCTTGATAACTCCTCTGTTCAAAGAGAATAGAGATTTGCATTCCTGGTCTTTGCCGTGTCGTTTCGCGTAAAGACGCCCGTTGTCTTACATCAGCTGGGAAGTACGATGCGCTTGCCCCTGGGAGTCATGACGCTGTACTTGGCACGCAGGCGCCGCTCTCTCTCAATGGACTTTGGATTTACCAGCCACTGCGCTTTACCCGCCCGTCCGGGCTGCTTGAACTTCGTTCCTGCAAGTCGTCCGATGCTCAGCAATCGGCATACTTCAGCGCTGGTCGTATCCAGGATGCTGGCTGCCACTTGCGCCGAAACCCAACGGCCTTTGCGTGTCCTCATGGTGGCTCCCCTCTGTGCGATCGTGAGCATATTATATTCACTATATCTATATTTTACCACTGAATAATAATGCGCTCGCGCCGCGGTCCGTCAGGCCAATCGGCGCGGCAGAAGGGGATTGAGGTGCATTGTAAGGTCGTAAACGGACACGCCACAGGCCTCCGAGACGTCCTCCGGCCGCGAGCCCGCCTGTCCATCGAAGAACGTGGCCGTGTCTCCGATTTTGACCCGCTCTTCCCCGCCAATCCCCACAATGCAATGGCTGGCGGAAACCGAGGCGATGACGGGATATAGCTCCCCGTTGATGCGCACTTTGGCGCCTTTGGCAGCGTTGCGTGGCCAACCATCAGCGTGGCCCACTGGCAGCGTGGCGACCCACGTGTCATCCTTTGCCATGTAGGCACGGTTGTAGCCGGCGCTGTCTCCCTTCCGCAGCTTCTTCACGTAAATCACGCGAGCTTTCAGACTTATCGCTGGAGCTAAATCCATAACTTTCGTATCGCGAAATTCGTTTTCCGAATAGATTCCGTAGATCGCCATGCCCGGCCGCACCATGTCTAAAAACGCCTCCGGATGCTGGAACAGGCTGAAGCTGGATGCGGCGTGTTTCCTGCCCAAGGAGATGCCTTCTTTTTCCAGGGAGGCGCATGTCTCATAGAAGCGTCGGAGCTGCTCTTTGTCGAAGTCTGGGTCTTCAGTGAAAGTCATCATCGTGCCTTGGATTTGGACCGACTTGCGGCCGGCCAGAACGCGAATCAATGGCGCGGCCTCATAGTAAGGCACCCCCACGCGGCCAATGCCAGTATCTACACAAATGTGCAGTGGAAAGGGCTTCTGCATTTTGGCGGCGATTTTGTCGATCTCGGGGCCGAGTGGTGTGTAGACCATGGGCATGATTCCGCGAGCTGTTGCATCTGCTAGGTTGTGTTCGTCGAATGGCCCCAGCAACAGCACCGGCTTGCGAATGCCGGCGTCACGTAGGGACATCGCCTCGTGGAGCTTTACTACCGCAAAACCAAAAATTTCCGGTTGCGTCTCAAGAAGCTGAGCAACATTCGTCACGCCCATTCCGTACCCATTGTTCTTAATCACTGCAAGAATGGGCCGCGCATCGACGCGCCGAGAGATTTCCTGAACGTTGTGACGAAGATTCTCCTTGTGAATCTCCACCCAGGGATCAAAGGAGGAATCTTTTGAAACAGTTGCCGTCAAAGTCTTCGGTTTCGCCGCGCCTGACGCAGCCTCCTCAAGAACGATAGGGATTGCGAGCCCGGCTTCCAGGCCTGTTCCAAGAAAAGTTCGTCGCGACGTCTTCATACGGTCGTCTCCTAGCCGGAGAGCATAGCTTCCAGGACGATTTCAGGGAAGGGCGCCAGCGCGGACTGGAGTGACTTTCAAACGAGGAAAATCAGGAATCACTGCATGTGTTACTTCTTGAAGAGATCTTCGAATGCCTGCCGCGCATCGTTAGGCCTCGACGCTGAGGGCGGTGCGGTGCCTCCTGGTGAAGGTTGCGAGTAGGACGTCGGCGCGGTGTCCTTCTCAACCGTAGTGCGGAATTCGTAGAAGCTGCAGGAATTTTTCGCATCTTTCGGCGAGATACGTTCCGGCACAGGCTTGGTGCATTCGAATTGCGCGCCCGAATCGAAGAACCGGCACTGTTTGCAACAATGCAATTCGGACTGGCACTTCGGGCAAGTTCCATTGGGATCGAAACCCGGCGTCAGCACCGCGCCGCAATTCGCGCAGCGCGCGCGTGTAACGGTTCCAACCATCCGCGGCGTGCGCGGTCCGAATTGATCTGCGCCGCGCGGTCCGCCGGAGGGCGGCTTGCGGTCGTGCGACTTATCCTTCTTTTCGTTCTTTTCTGCGTCCCGGTAACCGCGGTGACCGTACTTTCGATCCACGTACGCCTCCGTCCGCCCGTCTCGACGGACTGCCACAACTACAGCTCATGCTCTTGCGCTGACGCGCTCGCCAACTTGGCTTGTATCCAATCGGATTGCTACACTCGGCCGGACTGCGCACTGATTCCCTAGAGTTTGCTTGCAGAGTTGCCTACGTCCGAGAGCAGGAGATGGGTCCTTTATGTTTTTAGCCCTATGAGAGTTCGAAGTCAAGCCGGGATATGAAAAACAATTCGAGAAAGTGTACGGCCCGGACGGTGACTGGGCCCGGCTCTTTCGAACAGACCCCATTATCATCAGACTCGTCTCCTGCGAGATCCGTTTCACTCTGCGTCTTACTTGACCCTGGATTTCTGGGTCAGCCGCAAGTCTTACGAGCAGTTCGTGGGAGCTCACGGCGCCGAATACAAACAGATCGACTCCGCCGGAGAAGAATTGACTGCCCGCCGGCGCCGCATTGGGCTGGTACAAGCTTGCGGCACCTTGACGGCCAGATCTATCGGCCGGCGATGTCTATCGCGTTTCCCAGCCACATGGCCACAAAACCATCGGCACCAAGATCCGGTTGGAGAAACTTTCTAGGCGTTCCCTCCACTCGCATAACAGCTTCAGCCGCAAGATACCCGCTGCGCACGGCGCCCTCCATCGTCGCGGGCCAGCCTGTGTTCGTCCAATCTCCCGCGAGAAACAATCTGCGAACGATCGTCTCCTGTCTGGGCCGCCAGCGATCCACTCCGGGCTCTGGCGAAAAGGTCGCCTCGGCTTCCTTAATCACTGTGGCTTTCACCAACTCTGCTTTGCGGGCACCCGGCAGCGCCTGCCGGACTTCCCCTAAGCACAGGTCAATGATCTCCTGCCGCGGTTTCTGTAACAGATCGTAAGACGCGCTAATCACGAGTTGCAGGTATTGACCGTCGCCTTCGTTCTTGCCTGTTCCGTTCGAATCCCCGTAGAGCGCGGTTTTGTTGAAAATCCATTGCGTTGTCGTGTCCAGCAGCGTGACGAACGGTTCTGTCATCACTGGCCTGTCAAACCAGAAATGCACTCCCGTGATCGGTGACACTTTTATTTTGTCTAGATTGGCCAGCGACGAGTCGCTTTGCTTAACGCTTTCCGGCAGCAACTCCGCTAACGCCGTATGTGGCACGGCAAAAACATACGCATCCCCCCGCTCTTCAACCCCTTCGTCGAATCGCACGCCCGAGATTTCACCGTTTTCGATTTTCAGCCCCCGCACCGGCGCGCGCAGGGCGACTTCGCCTCCGCGCCGCTCGATCTCCGCTTTGCACCCGTCGTAGAGATTTGCAAGAGCCACCACGGGAACACCCATGCGGTAGCCGGTACTGTTTGAAAGAAAGGCCTTCCAAAAGACGTCCACCCCGAAGCGCGCATCCGTGCGATCGAGTTCTTCATCCAGGGCGCTCACCAGCACCACACGCCAGAAGCGCTCGATAGCTCGGGGCGTCTGCCCGCGGCGGCGGAGCCATTCGAGCATGGAGATTCCGCCGCTCTCTTCGAGATCAGCAGTTCTGCCACGATTTTGCAGAATATCGAGCATGGCTCGGGCGATGGAAAGCTTGTCCCAAGAGGAGAGAGCAGCAAAAGCAGCGAATGAGCCAGTCAAGTGGAAGGGTGCTGGAAGGATTCCAGCGGCTATCTGACTGCGGCGGCCCTGGGGATCAACAAAGAAAAGGCGGTCAAAATACTTGACCTTGTTTGCAGAACCCACACGCCGGTAAAAATCATCGAGATTGGTGCAACAGCCGAGCGTCACGTGCTGGCAATTGTCCACATGTTCGCCGCCCGGCAACACGTAGGACGTTGCCCGGCCGCCAAGGAAGGGACGCTGTTCGAACAGCCGCACGCGCCAGCCGGCTTCAGCCAGCGAGACGCCGGCCGCCAGTCCCGCCAGCCCGCCGCCGATCACGATCACGCTTTTCAAGGATATTCTCTTCCGTATGGCGCCCGAAGCGCGCCTTTGCGATGAACATCATTTTCTCGGCTTTCGAAAGCCGCACGCGCTCGCCGAACACCGCAAAATCCAGCGACTCGATCCGGCCGAGCAATGCGCTGTAAGTGTGCACGAGCAGCCACAGGGGGCTGCGGCTATCTTCGTCGATCAGCCCGAGCAGCGCAGCGCCTTCCTCGTACGATCGCCATGCCCGCTCCGCTTCGAACCGCAACAATTCTCGAATGCCCAGCGTTGCTTCGCCACGTCCGAAATCTTCGCTTGAAACTCCGTAACGCGCGAGATCTTCTTCAGGAAGATACACGCGCCCGAGCTTGAAATCCTCATGCACGTCTCGAATGATGTTCGTCAACTGGAATGCCAGGCCGAGTTTTTCCGCGAGGTCGAGCGCCCGTGCATCACGGAAACCGAACACGTGCGTGCAGGTAAGGCCTACGGTGCCTGCCACACGGTAGCAATATTCCTTCAGGCGTTCGAATGTCGGATACGCTTGCACGGTCAAATCCATCTCGGCGCCGCTGATCAGATCATGCAAATATCTCGCAGGCATCCTGTAGCGCTGTATCGTGTCGATGAGGGCGGGCAAGACTTTTGCGGCGCCTGCTAAAGCCGCAGCTGGCGAGTCCATGGCGGCATTTCCGTCGAACAACTGTTCCTGGCCGGTGATGGCTTGATCGAGTGCGGCGCGCCATTTGGCCAGTTCGCGCTGCTTGGCGGTGAGATCCTGGCCCTCATCCGAGACGTCGTCGACCAAACGCATAAAGGCGTAAAGCGCAGCGAGAGCGTCTCGCTTGGGCTTGGGCAAGAGGAAAAACGCGTAATAGAAGTTGCTGTGCGCGGCGCGCGCGATGCTGTGACACCGCTCGTAGGATTCGGCAACGCTCATGCCAAGCTGAGGCAGAGTACGCTGCGTCCCTGCCATCGTTGAAATGGTTGCAATTTCGGCGGGCCGCGATTTCGGAACGACCAGATGCCTGACCAGCGCGCGGCCGAGAAGACGAGCTTGTTTTACTTTGCTCACGGCTGGGCGCTGATGAAGCGTGTCATAGCCCATCTTTTCGATGGCATCCAGAACAGCAAGGCCGCCGCGGCTAAACATTTCCAAGTCCACACTGAGGCGTCCATCCACCATTTTTGCTAGCGGCATGCCTTCCGCGAAGAGTTCCCGCGTACGGGCGATCAGATCTTTCATCAAGTTGACATAACGGTCGTCGAAGCGGCGCTCGACGATGTCGTTTTCCGTGAGCCCGTGCGCCGCCGCTGCGTCGAGCGGGATGTAGATGCGTCCGATTTCGAGGTCGCGCTCAACATCCTGCCAGAAATTGGCGAGCTGCAGGGCCGTGCAAGTGGTGTCCGAGAGCCGCTGGCGGTGCTCATCACGGTAGCCGCAAAGATACAACACCAGCCGTCCGACAGGATTCGCGGAATAGATACAATAGCCGAGCACGCCATTCCAGTCTGCATAACGCTTCACGATCTGGTCCTGCCGGAAGGCTTTCAGGAGATCCGCGAACGGTTGCTTCGGGATGTCCTTCGCAACAATCGTCTCCCGCAGCGCCACGAAGACGGGGTGCGACGGCTTACCTTCGTAACACGCTTCCAGCTCCCGCTCCCACCAACGCAGTAACTCCAGCGCCCGAGCCGCTTCGGGTACTTCGTCGCCAAGATCGTCGGCCCAGCGGCAGTAGGCGTACAGGTTGTAAAAATGCTGATGGAGTTCTTTCGGCAGCAGCCACGACACGATCTTAAAATTCTCGTAGTGATGCGTCGCCAGCCAGCGCGCGTACTTCTGAGCTTCCTCGGGAGAGCAGCCAGGTTTTGGGGCATGCCGCGTAATGTCAATTTCGCCGGGTAGCAACATCAGGAAGGAATGTCCTCAATTCGTTTCGCGCATTTGACTGGAAGAATAAGGGTCCGAATTTCACCAGTCACCAGTCACGAATCACCAGTCACGGGTCATGGCCTGACGGCCAGCTTGATTTCGCCGCTCCGCGACTTCATTCGTTCGAAAGCTTGGGGCAAGTCCGCCAGCCGGATCTCTTCGGTAACGAAGTCGTGCGCGGATATATCCCCGCGCCGGATGGCTTCGAGCGCCTCGCGGAAAAACCGTGGTGTGTGGTGAAATGGAGAAATCAGTTTGATCTCCGAATAGTGAATCGTGGCCGGCTCGATTTCCACGCGCGTCCCCGAGGGCAGGCCGCTGAAGAAATTCACGACCCCGCCGCGCCGGACCATGGCCAGTGCCTGCTTCCAGGTCGCGGGATTCCCCGCCGCTTCTACGACAGAATCCGGTCCGCGCTGGTCTTCCGTGACGGCCTTCACGGCAGCAACAACGTCGGGTGTCTCAATAACGTTGATCGTTGCCACCGCGCCCAATTTTTTCGCCACATCCAGTGGCGCAGAGCGCCGCGCTAGCGCGATCACGCGAACCCCGCGGCGTGACAGCATGCGCACAAATTTCAATCCGATCGGTCCACAACCGATCACGGCGGCTGTGTCGCCGGTCCGCACTTCCATCTCGTGAATCCCGCGCAGAACACAGGCCAACGGTTCCGCCAGCGCCGCGCTCTGGTCATCCACGGAATGCGGCACTTCGAGCATGTTTTCCACAACGATGCGGCCGGGGATGCGCATGTACTCCGCATAAGCCCCGTTGTTGAAGAGCAAGTCGTCGCAGAGGTTTTCCTGCCCCCGGCGGCAGTGATAGCAGCGCAGGCATGGCGCGGAGTTCGCGGCCACCACGCGAGTTCCCACCCTCCAACGCGTATCCACGCGCTTGCCCACCGCCACAATTTCCCCGACCAGTTCATGGCCGAAGACCGCTGGCGGCTGGATCATTTTTGCGTGATACCCGCGTTTCCAAACCTTGAGGTCGGTTCCGTCGGTGAGCGCAAGGCGGACTCGCAAAAGCACTTCATCCGCAGCCAGCGTCGGTACGTCGATCTCCTCAATCCGAAGATCTTCGCTGCCATACAGCACGGCCGCCGTCATCTTGGACGGCACCGCCACTCGCATTGCCGCTACTTTCACTTCTTCGCCTGCTTCCGCCTTCTTTGGAGTGGTCGTGCTCATGCGTGTGTGATCAAAACCTTTAGTGATTCTGCCGTGGGTTTGGCCGCCAGCTCCAGAGCTTCCTGAATTCTATCCAGCAGGAAGCGGTGCGTCACAATATCCATGACAGGAAGTTTCTTCTGGAGCACCAGGCCCGCCGCTACTTCTTGGATGTCTACCGCGGCACTATAGCTGCCCAGGATCTCTTTTTCGTCAATGCCTACGGCCGCTGCCGGGAACTCGATCTTGGTCACGGGATCATTAGCCGCGAAAAGTAACACCCGCCCCCCTGGCCTTGCTGCTGCCAGTGCATCGATCACAACTGCAGGATGGGCAACCGCTACCAGGACCGCATCCGCACCACGCCCTTCCGTGCGCGCTCGGATCTGCTCCACCAGCTTACCATCACTGGGGTCAAACGATTCCAGCGCCCCCAAAGAAATACTTTTCGCCCTCCGGACCGCCATGGGATCGCTGGTATAGAGCTTCGCACCCGCGAGGTTCGCCACCATGAGAAGTTGCAGGCCGATGGGCCCGCAGCCTATGATCAGCGCAGTTTCGCCGGCGGTGACGCGCGCTTTTTGCACCGCCTTGGCGATGGTGTTAATAGGTTCGATAAAAGTAGCCTCTTCGAATGTGACGTTGTCGGGAAGCGCGACGATTCCCCGGTCTGCCACCCATGGCATGGCTTTCACGTACTCTCCGAACCCGCCGCCATTCGGCGTGAAGCCTCCGGTCAACCCTGTCGTCTTATATTGTTGGCATTGCGAAAAGAGCCGCCGGGCGCAGTAATAACATTCCCCGCACGGGATGTGGTGGAAGCTCATCACCCGGTCGCCGAGCTTCCACTTGGTCACGCCCCGCCCCACGGCGACGACCGTGCCCGCCAACTCGTGCCCAAGAATTTGTGGAGGTGCGACGTAGGCGTGGAAAATCTTTTTAATGTCCGTCCCGCAGATCCCGCAAGCCGCAACCTTGATCAAAACCTCCCCGTCGCCGATGCCTGGCACCGGCACTTCTTCAACTCGTACAATTCCCTTCTCGCGGTAAACTCCGGCCCGCATCGTCCTGGGAATCGGCCCAAGCGTGCGCGCCGCTTCCAACATTGTTTCCGTCCTGCTCATGTCGCGGAAGCCTCTTCGATCCTCGCCCTGCCGGCCCCGTGCCATTGTTTCTCGATTGCTGCGATATACAGGTCAAGGAAATCCGCCAGCGCCCCTGCGGCAGCTCGGCTTTGGCGCCCGAATCGCACCAGCAACGGAAGTCGATGCGGGTGAAGCGCCAACTCTCTCAGCAAGCCGCCTACCTTCAAGTGGCCCTGTGAATCTGCAATTTGTCCAAAGTCCACCGGCAAATCCTCGTCAGCCACATCACTAATGGCCCGAATTGCAACCGCCGGCAATCGAAACTGCTGTGAAGCAGCCAGAATGTAATTGGTTTCCATCTCTACGACGCCGCCCGAAGTGCTTAACAACTGCTTTTCGTCACCGGTCGCGGCAATCGTGTCTGAGGTGACAAAAACATTGACCGCCAGCGCGCCAAGAGCAAGAGCAAAACGAAGAAGATCTGGATCGCTTTTCGTTTTCTGAGTGCGATCGGCAGTCTCGGCGCACCGGCCGACGACGATCTCCCCATGGCTCAAATTGCGGTCGAGCGCACCAGCCAGCCCAGTGCAGATGCAAATGTCCTGCAGCTCAAGAGGAATCGTCCCCATGGCCTTCTTGGCGTTCTCCCCACCGATCCCCGTGAGAAGGACCGTAACTTCATTGGCGCCGATATTCGCGCGAAACAGATCGAAGTCTCGTCTTCGTCCCGATTCGTCAAATTCGTATGGGACGAACGGCTGACGGGACCGCCACGGCGCAAATTCCGCTTCCACCGCAAATGTAACAAGGATTCGCATTTCTTCCAATCTAAGATGCCAACTCCAAGGCCTGCGCTCCAATATTCTACGCGGCAGCGGCGCGGGCGATACGCTTCGCGCGGCTCTTGATGATGTACCCGTTGGCGTCGTACCAGCGAACGGCTCGCTCCAACGCCGCCGAAACTGGCCCCGCCTGAAAACCCAATTCACGTTGCGCGCGCGTACAATCCACAAACATCATGTGCCGTGCAATCTTCACGCCTTCGATTGGGATGCCCGGCTCCCGCCCCGCCAGCCGCGAAAACACCGTATTGGCATAGGCTACACCGAGTGCCAGTCCGTGGGGAATTCTCAGCCGCGGCGCCGGCAAACCCGTTATCTTGGCCAGCAAATCCAAGATCTCCTTCAACGTCAGATTCTCCCCGCCCAACAGGTAGCGCTCGCCAACCTTGCCTTTTTCGGAGATTAACAAGTGTCCTGCTGCGCACTCTTCCACGCCCACGAAATTCAATCCTGTTTCCACATATCCCGGCATTTTGCCATTCAAGAAATCCAGGATAATTTTTCCCGTCGGCGTGGGCTTCCAATCCCACGGACCAACGGGCGTCGTTGGCATGGCTACAATAACCGGCAATCCCGTCTTCGCCGCGATCAGTGCTTCCTTCTCCGCCATCCACTTCGAACGCTTGTAATGTCCCACCATTTCCTCAAGCCCAGCGTTCGCAGACTCATTCGGCAGTTCCGGGCGGTCAACCGCGATCGTCGCAACCGTGCTGGTGTAAATCAACTGTTCAACGCCCGCACGCCTCGCGGCATCCAACAGGTTCTTTGTCCCGCCCACGTTCGAATCGTAAATTTCCCGCGGGCGCTTCGCCCACAGTCGGTAATCTGCCGCCACGTGGAAAACGCGTTTCACGTCCTTCATCGCGCGGTCCAATGAAGCGGGATCGCGCAAATCTCCCGTCACATACTCCAGCGACAAATCCGCAATCGCACGATTCGTGCTTGACGCGCGCATGAGCACGCGCACGTCCTCCCCTCGCGCCACCAGTTGCCGCGCCACGTGGCTGCCGAGGAATCCAGCCGCGCCTGTAACCAAAGTGGTCATGCGACCTTCACGTCCTCTTCGCAACTCTCTGCATCTGGTTTCCTCGCTGGAGCAAAGGGGTGCGTCTCCTTGCCCTTCGCATGGAGGAAAAGTTCGCTTTCGATCTGCTCGGAAAATTTACGCCAGAGAGTGCTCGGAATGAGTTTTCGCGCTTCGCCAGTCTTACTGGCAGCGCCCTCATCTGTTGAACCGGTCGTAATCATCCAGCCATCCACGTCCAATTCAAGAAACAACTCGCGCAGCCGATCGACTTCGGAAAGCTCCGAGTTTTCGTCGACAAGCGAATGCACCGCCGTGAAAAACCCGGAAAGCCGCGCCGCGCGCAGTCCTTCCACCGCGCGATCAAACTGCGGCGTTCGTGAAGCGTCTAGCCGAACCGTAAGAAAGACTCGCGGCGATGGTTGAAACTCATGAATGCGCCGTCGCAGAAGAGTTCCATTGGTTTCGAGAAAAATGTAGTGGCCGCTCGACGCGATGGCGCGGACAAAGTGCGCAATCCCCGGATGATCCAGCGGCTCGCTCCCGCCAATCCAAATGACCGGAGCCGGACTGGCAATCACCTCACGGATTCTTTCATGGGAAACAGGATGATCGGAACCCGAATGCAATACCTCGGCAGGATCGCCAAACCTCAGCAACTGGCCATGTGGCGTAGGCCGCAATATTCGCTCGATTCGGGCTTTGGCTATTTTCGCTGTGAGCAGCGCGGGAAACCGCATCGCGCGCCTAAAATCCGCTGCGCAGCCGGAACTCGCTGGGCTGAAATTTCAGCGCGACATATTCATCGGCCTGGCGGCACTGGTTCGCGTAGCGCGCCAACGCATAGACGGGAAACGAATTACGATAGAGATGATATTTCAAATAAAACACGCCCGGAAAACCCGTCCCGGTGAAATCCGGCTCGCTCCACGAACCATCATCCTTCTGCTGGTGCACCAGGTATGACACGGCGCTGCCGATCGCGGGATCGCCAATTTCTGTGCCGGCGAGCAACCCGATCAATCCCCAAGCCGTCTGCGATGCTGTACTTGGCCCCTGCCCCTTCGTGGACGGTGCGTCGTAACTGAGCAGCGATTCCCCAAAACTTCCATCCTTTTTCTGCACGGCACGAAGCCACGTCACCGCGCGCTGGCAATACTCCCTCGTTGTCAACGAAACCGTCTCTAGCGCCCGCAACACTCCGCTCGTCCCATAAACGTAGTTCACGCCCCAGCGCCCGAACCAAGAACCATCCTCGCACTGGTCCTTCACCAGGAACTTGACCGCACGCTGAATCGCCGGATGTTCCGCGGGCCAGCCAAACCGCCCCAGACACTCGACCACACGCGCAGTCACGTCGGCGGTCGAAGGATCGATCATCGCGTTATGGTCAGCGAAGGGAATGTTGCAGAGAAATCCCTTGTCGTTGTCGCGGTCAAACGCGCCCCACCCACCATCCCGGTTCTGCATGCTGAGCAGCCATTGAATCCCACGGCGAATCGCGCTCCCCATGCGCCCCGGATCGGGATACTTCACGCGCTGCAACGCCATCAACACAAAAGCCGTGTCATCCACGTCCGGATAAAAATCATTGCGGAACTCAAACGCCCACCCGCCAGGTTCCGCATCCTTGTTCTTGATTTGCCAGTCGCCCGGCCCAAGCACCTGCTTTGACAACATCCAGTCCGCTGCCTTCACCATCGCCGGATGATCCGCAGGCAACCCCGCTTCTTCCAGCGCGACCATGGCAATGCACGTATCCCACACCGGTGAGACGCACGGCTGCAGGCGAATCATGTCGCCTTCCTCAATTTCGAATCGTGAAAACTCTTGGATCTCTCGCAAAGTCAGCGGATCGTCAGGCCCATGCCCCAAAGCCATGAGCGCGAAAATCGAATTCATCATCGCCGGATAGATCGCCGCAAGGCCCTCGGTCCGCTCGATGTGATTCAACATCCATTCTTTCGCTTCTCGGATCGCTCGCTGCCGCAAGGGCTTCCATGGCAACTTCTCATACAATTTCAGGCCCCGGTCCAGCGCAAGGAAAACATTCTTCCAAGAGAGGATCTGCTCGCTCCAATCAAACGCCGCGTTCTTCCGCGTCGGGTCGTTGAACAATTCATCCACGCGCGCACGCTCGGGTAACCGCCAGTCCGGTCGCGCCGAGGACAGGATCGCCATCGGAATCACGATCCCCCGCGTCCACGAAGACATCTCGTAAATGTTCATGTAGAACCAATTCGGCAGCAGCATCAGCTCCGGCGGAATGGAGGGAACAAGCTCCCAGCCCACCGCGCCCACCAGCGCCAGGTAAAAGCGGACATACGAATTCGAATGCTCGAGGCCGCCGAGACGATTCACGGTTTCTCGCGCCTGCACCATGTTCGGCGCATCTGTCGAGTCACCCGCCAACTTCAATGCGAAATAGGCCTTGCAGGTGGCATTCAGTTCCGAGGGTCCGCCGGGATAAATACTCCAGCCCCCATCCGGAAGTTGCCGCTGGCGGACATAATTCGCCAGCTTGGCGATGCGCTCGGGATCGGCCTTGCCTAGAACGTGCAGATAATAGATGTAATCGGATTCCAGGGTTGTATCGGCTTCTAGCTCCCCCTGCCAGTAACCCTGCTCAGCTTGGAGTGAAATCAGGTGATTCGCGCCCCGCTCGATGGAGTTCTCCAGACGCTCGGCCCAGTCCTCCCGCTGCAACACGCCCGGCGCCGTAGCAACCGGGACCTCTTCTCCCATTCGGGCGTATGAAGCCATCAGCGCTCCCCCAGAGCGGAATCACAAAGTGGCGCGCCTAACAAACATGTCGGCGCCCGCAACTTAACTGCCGTGTTCCGAATCACTTCCCGCAAAAAACGGAATCCACGGTCAGCCTTCCAACATCAGTACTACTAAATTATCGCCGCCTTCCCGGCGACGGTCAACGCCTAAGATGTCTCGATATTAACTCCGCGTTTTCAAATCAGAACACCCGTCGGCCCTTCCAGCGCCCGTTGCACCAGCACTTGCAGCGGTTCGGGCAGCGGCTCGCCCTCCCGTTGCGTTACCGAGGGCTTTTCCCGCAGTAAACGCGAAGGTAGCTTCACCCAGGCTGGCTCCGCGGCCTGCATTTCATTCGCAACAGCGCGGAACACCAGTACATCCGCCCGGTCAAGTGCTGCCCGCGCTGACTCCTTAAAATCTTCCTTCGCGGGATCAACGACGGCGAAATAGAGCGTCGGTTTCAGGAATTGCAACAGCGAATTGCTCTCCACGATGAGCGGCGCCAACTCGCCTTTTTCCTCCGGGATCAAGTCGCGCAATGCCGACCGCAGTATCGGCAATCCTTCCGCCAGAAATCCCTGCTTGGTGCGGAGCCAAAAGGACCGCCGTGCGCCAGCCGCCAGAAATCGCGAGCTATCGGTGCCTGAATCCGCCTTCGTCTCCCAGTTGATGGCGCAAATATGTTCATCCGGCGCGCAATCGCAATTCTCCCCGTTTTGCGCGCACACGCCGTGTCCGTACTGTGTGATTTTGCCTGCGATCCACTTTGCGTTCGGGAACGCTGCAATCACGTCGCACACCAGTTGCGTTTTCCCAATGCTGCGCGTGTGTCCGCCGACCACGACCACGCGTCGCAGTGCCGATCCGCGCTCATTACTTACCGTCAATTTTCCCCTCAAGCTGTTTGATGCGTGCCGCGAGCTCTGGGAGCCGCGCATACCAAACATACGTCTCCTTGAATCTCCCAATCTCCCGCGCGGGCGTTCCCCAAACAGTCTGCCCTCTGTGAATCGTCTTCCCTGTCGGAATGCCCGCCTGCGCCCCGGCGATTGTTCCGTCTTCGAGAGTGCAATGGTCCGCAATCCCCACTTGTCCTCCGACCACGACGTGATGCCCCAGTACGCTCGACCCCGAAATCCCTGTCTGTGCCGCAATCAAAGTGTGCGCCCCAATCTGGACGTTGTGCCCCACGTGCACCAGATTATCTAGTTTCACGCCTTCCGCAATGCACGTGTCGTCCAGCGACCCGCGGTCAATCGTCGTATTCGCTCCGATCTCCACGTCGTCGCCAATCTCCACGATCCCCGCTTGCGGAAATTTCCAATGCCTCCCTTCGCCTGCCGAGTATCCGAATCCGTCTGCCCCAATCACCGCTCCGGAATGAATCTCTACGCGGTGTCCAATCCGCACTCCGCCGTACAGCGTCACCCGCGGATGAATTCTGCAATTTTCCCCAATCCAGCAACCCGCTCCAATTACCGAGTGCGCCCCAATCTGTGTCCCATTCCCGATATGCGCATCTTCCCCGATCACCGCGTAGGGCCCGATCCCGGCATCCGCTGCAACGCGCGCCAGCGGCGCCACAATGGCCGTCGTATGAATCCCCGCTGCGATTGGTGGCCGGCCGAGCAAAAGTACCGCGGCTTTCGCGAACGCTACCTTGGGCTGCGCGCTGCGCAGTACAGTCTTCCCCTCCAGCGCGACTCCCTCTTTCGCCACCACGCACAAGGCCGCCGAAGCAACCGCGCGCTTGGCATGTTTCTCCGCTTCCACGTAAATCAGGTCGCGCGCCCCCGCCCTCTCCGGTGCGGCCACTCCCGCAATCTCCAATTCACCGTCGCCTTCCAGCTTGGCCCCAATCGCACCAGCCAATTCACTCGCAGTCTGTCTCATCATCAACCTCACGAAAAATCGTATACCGGTGGTTCACCTTCCGGCCTGGTATTCCATCGGCCATGCACCCACACCCATTGCTCTGGGTACTTCCGGATGATCTCTTCAATCACCTTCGTAAATTTTTGTGTGTTCATCAATACATCGCGCTCAAGGTCTCCGGTTCGAATCAACTCCACAGGCGGTTCGAATCGCAGCCGGTATTTCCCGATGCCCTCATCCCAAACCGCGTACGCCGGCACCACCGCCGCATCCGTGTGCAGCGCCACCCGCGCAATGCCCGTCGTGGTGCTCGCCGTCTTTCCGAAGAAATCCACGAACACCGCCTCTCCCGGCATCGTGTTCTGGTCCGCCAGGATCCCGATCGTTCTCGCCTCTCTCAAGATCTTCAGCATCGCTCGCGCCGATTCATTTTTGAAAATCGGCCGGTTGCCCGATAAACACCGGTAGCCGTTCACAAGTGCATCGATCCGGCCATTATCGATTCGCCGCGCCATGTAGTGCAGCGGAAACCCATAAACGGCATGCGCAAAGGAGGACAGCTCCCACGCGCCGATGTGTCCCGTCAAATAGAGAACGCCTTTCCCTCGCCGCTGCCCTTCTAGAAAGTTCTCGTGCCCGTCCAGCACAACGATCTCTTCGATGTTTGCCTTCGAATATTTTGGCATTCTCGCAAATTCGGCCGCCATCCACCCCAGATTCTGCACCATCGCGCGAATCACCGCATCGCGTCGCGCGTCATCCCACTCCGGAAACGCAATTTTCAGATTCACCTCCGCCGTCCGCCGCAACTTGGGTAGCAACGCGTAAAGAACCCGCGCTACTCCTGTGGCCAAACTCCTCGCCACTGGCCTCGGCAGAATACCCAGCCCCTTCAAGACTACCCACGTCGCCGCGTACTCGAACCATTCCTTCATCGTTTATTCAGTGCCGTTCGAAATAGCCTCCGGGCAAGAGTATGCAAGAAGTCCCGCGTTTGAAGATAGTGGTTCGATGTTAGACTCAATTTTCCGTGAGCGAGCAAAACTCCGTCATCACCGAAAATTCGCCTACCAGCACCGCCGCTCGCCTTGGCTGGGCTCTCCTCATCCTCGCGACGCTTTATGTTTGCTACTTCAGCCATCTTGGCGCGATCGGCTTCGTTGGCCCTGATGAACCTCGCTACGCCTGGATCGCCCGCGACATGATGGAAACCGGCGACTGGGTCACTCCCCGGCTCTATGGAAAGCCCTGGTTCGAAAAGCCTCCCCTTTTTTATTGGGGTGCCGCCTTGTGCTTCAAACTCTTCGGCGCCAGCGAAGCCGCCGCGCGCTTGCCCAGCGCCATCTCCGCTCTTCTTGGCACACTCGCCCTAGCCTGGCTTGCTCTGCGCCTCTACGGCGCGGAAACCGCTCGCTGGCTCCTGCTTCTCCTGCCAACCACCGTCGGCATGATTGGCTTCTCTCACGCCGCCGCCACGGACATGCCCTTTAGCGGCATGCTCACAATCGCTATGGTCTGCGCCGCCGTGGTACTCGGCTTCGCCCGCAACGAAAATTCTCCCGTCATTCCCCAAACCGCCTGGCTCGCCCTAATCTCCTTTGGATTTTTCCTCGGCCTTGCCGTCCTCGCCAAAGGCCCTGCCGCCATCATCCTCACCGGCGGCGCCATTTTATTCTGGGCGCTCTTCACCAAGCGCTGGCGCGACGCCTTCCGGCTCTTCCACCCCGCCGCCTTAACGTCTTTCTGCCTTTCCGCCCTCCCCTGGTACATTCTCTGCGCTCGCCGCAACCCCGATTTCTTCCGCATATTCATCATCGAGCACAATTTCAAGCGTTACCTCACCCCCGAATTCCAACACATCCAGCCCTTCTGGTTTTACGTCCCCGTGCTACTCATTGCCTTCCTCCCCTGGATCGCACTCCTCCTTTGGTCCACAGTCGAGGGCGCCATACATCTTTGGCGCTTGCGCTGCGCAGAGCAATCCACTTGCTTCCTCGTCAGCTGGGCCGGTTTCTGTGTGCTATTTTTCTCCATTTCACAATCAAAGTTACCGGGCTACATCCTGCCTGCTGTTCCTATGGTCGCAATTCTCATCGCACACGATCTCACCCGACGTCTGCATCGAAGGGTTTCTGATATTCGCTGGGTCTGTTTAAGCGTAGGACTGACGCTCATTGCTCTAGGCATTGTCGCTTGGGAACTAGGCGAGAGAATTCGGTTCGTGACTGATATCCGTCAGGCGCCCACCGTGGGTCAATTCTCTGTTCTCATGGTCTTGGTTGGAATTGCCATCGGGATCCTGGCCGTCCGCCAGCGCGTCCCCGCGGCACTGGTGCTCAGCGCGACCGTGGTGCCCTTTTTTATGACCATTGGCACCGGTGACCTATGGCAACTCGATGCGGGAGTTTCTGCTCGCCCGGCCGCCCAAGGCGCGATAAATCATCTGCCCGAGTCAGAACTCGCCACCGCTACAACCTACAAATTGCAACGGGGGCTTAAACTCGGGCTGAACTTTTATCTCCGCAGAGAACTATCGGAATGGTCGCCGCCGGCCGGGCACAGCTCAATTATTTTTACTGCGTACAAAGGCTCAGAAGAACTGCAACAGACGGGAATCCGTTGTCTGCAATACATTCCGCACCCAGCGGTGGAGATTTGTGTAGATTCGAGCAAGGTGATGGCTCTACCGGACAGCTCTCCCGGTCGGGAACAGCCTCACTAAAAAAAACGACACCACGCGATTCTCATAGGTCCGCTTCTCATCATCATTCAAGCTCACAAAATTCCCATGCCCAATGATCGCCTGCTCTCGCGGCTCGGGCGCCTGCGAAAATATCTGCCGCGTAATCGCGGCCAGCTCTGGATCATCCCCTGCTTGAATGTACAGCGTCGGCACGCCCGCCAGATTCTTCAGTTTTGCCGAGAGTGGCGGGTCATCCCGGTAATTGTGATTGAGCCATCCAAAACTTGTTTGCGCCGACCACACCATCAACGGAAAACCAGCCAGCCCGTTCCGCTCCACGCCTACCTTCACCATCTGCTTCGGCTGGTCGTACACCGAGTCCAGCACCAACGCTCGAACCCGTCTATCATTTTCCGCTTCTCGCAGCGCCGCATAAGCCCCCAGGTTGTAGCCCCACAGTCCAAACCGCTCCGGGTCCACGTCGCCCCGCGCCGCCAGCATATTAATCGCCGCGCGCACTTCATCCGCCTCGCGGTACCCAAACGTAGTAATCCCGCCGTTGGCCCCGTGCGCCGCGAAATCGAATACGAACACGTTGTACTGGTGGTCCTGCAGCGCCGATTCCAGTGTCAGCAGCTCCCCCCGGCTCGATTCATATCCATGACACAAAATAATTGTCGGCGCGCCCCGCAGCCCCGGAAAAAACCACCCTTCCCGCCTTCCGTTCGGGCCCGGAACGGTAAATTGCGTGACCTCCGGCCGCCCCGGAAAACTTTCCATGTTGATCTCCGTGCTGGTGCGCTGCGGCTTGACGATGCGGTACACCAAAAATCCCGCAATCGCCGTCGTTGCCAGCACGGCGAAAAAAGCCAAAGCCAATAAAGCCATCAACAGCTTGGCGTACCATCGGGTTGGATAGCGAAGTTCGTGGAAGATCTGCATTCGTCGTCTGCGCTAATGGGCTGGCGGCGGACGCCGCTTTTTGTTTACCTCACAATACCTGCGTGATAGCTCGCATCCTAACATACCTCATCGTTCTCTCCGCCCTCTTGCCGCTCTGTGTGTCTCCTCCTTTACCTCCTTTACCTCCTTTACCTCGTCTACTTCCTCTACCTCCTTTATTTCCTCTATGATAGAACTCGCGCGGCAGGGGTCGCGCCCTTCTTCCGCCCACCCATGAATATCATCGACCTGAGACAAACCACCGTCCGCCAGATTGAGCCACTCCTCGAAGAAGAGGCCCGCCACTGGCGCGACGAGCTCCATTGGGACTATCGCGGCGCCCTTGAACTCATCAAGCGCTTCCTGGATGCCCACGCTCTCGCCGGCTCCGTCGCTTTCGAGAACGGCTCCGCCGCGGGCTATTCCTTCTACGTCCTCGAAGACCAAAAGGGCCTCATCGGCGGCCTCTACGTCTCCGCCAAATTCCCCCAAGCCACCATCGGTCGCCGCCTCCTGGAAGAAATGCTTTATTCCATGCGCGCCATCCCGCATCTCGCCCGCATCGAAGCCCAGCTCATGCCTTTCAGCGGCCCGGTGGACTCGCCTCTGTCCGACCAGGGCTTCCGCCTCTATACCCGCCAGTTCATGCTCCTCGACTTGCACAAAATCTCCGAGTCGAATCCCGGAGCCTCCAACGGCATGCGCCTCACCCGCTGGAACGACCGCTACTTCGAGCCTTGTGCCAAGCTAATCTATTTGGCCTACGCCAATCATGTGGACGGCGAAATCAACGACCAATACCGCAGCCGCGCCGGCGCCCTGAAGTTTCTGAAAAACATCATCCTGCTACCAGGCTGCGGCCAGTTTGTTCCCGGCGCCTCCTTCGTCCTCCATGAGCCCGGCAGCGATGAACTCGTCGCCGCCGTCCTCACCAGCGAAGTCTCTCCCGGGGTCGGCCATACCACGCAGATCTGCGTCCTCCCCGGCTACCAGGGCCACGGCCTCGGTCGCATGCTCATGCAAACCTCTGCCGAAGCTCTCTGCTCCATGAAATTCCGCGAGCTCACCTTGACCGTCACCGCCGAAAACCACACCGCCGTCAAGCTTTATGAAAACCTCGGCTTCCACACCATCAAATCCTTTACCGCCGGCGTCTGGCCTCGTTAATTTTCTGTCTAACGTCGCTGTGTTCCGCTTGCCACCGGTTTCTTCGCAGGTACAATGGCAACCATCCCAGTAGCCAAGGACAGGAAAGCTCATGGGTGTACCCGCCACAATGCCTCGTTCAAACGAAAAGCATCGAATCATCGAACACTACGATGTCGTCAGTCCTTTCTATCGCTCCCTTTGGGGAGAGCACCTGCATCATGGCTATTGGATTCGCGGAGATGAATCAAAAGAGAAGGCCCAGCTTCAGCTCATTGAGCATCTCGCAGGTCTTGCCGGCGTGAAGCCCGGCTCACATATTCTTGACATTGGCTGCGGCTACGGCGGCACTAGTCTTTACCTGGCCAGAACTTATGACGCCGACGTTACCGGTATAACCATTTCCCCGGTGCAGTTGGAAATGGCGATCAAGGCCGCGGCACAAGCGCGGCTCGACACGAAGTTCCTTCTGATGGACGCGGAAGCGATGGATTTCCAGAAACAATTCGACCTTATTTGGTCTGTGGAATCCATCTCCCATTATCAACGGCCTGAAGAGTTCTTTGCTTCTGCCTCTAAGCTCCTAAAGCCCGGCGGCCGCTTCGCGATCACCGACTGGTTCAAAAAAGAGAATCTCACACGCGCTGAGACCAGGAAATTTATCGAACCCATCGACAAAGGCATGATGGTCGAACTTCAAATCATGGATGACTACGAACACTGGCTCACTGCCAACGGCCTGCAAATAAGACACCGTGAAGTTCTGAACAAGAATTGCGTCAAAACATGGGACCTGGGCCTCGACATCATCAAAGACAAAGCATTTTGGGCGCTGGCCGCGAAATACGGCGCCCACTTTCTCTCCTATCTCAAGGCGTTCCAGGCCATCCGTGCGGGCTTCGCTTCTGGCAATTTCGTCTATGGCCTCTTCGTCGCGTCAGCTTCCAATGCCTGATAGGCGCAGTAACTGGAGCTGTGGGGCACATAAACTAGGATGTCTGGTTAGCGGACAGTTCGCGAGTTCATCGAGCAGCGAGGGGGCGTCAGCCGCCCAACGTTGCCTACGCAGAACGTGACTTCTTCCACTCCAAGGAGGGCAATTCTAGGTTAGCAGCCTGCTTTAGATACGCCTTGGCATGTGCTTCCGCCCGCTCTTTTCCCTGTTCGATGTCGTCCACCGGCTCCGAGGGTGCGATCCAGCACTTAGCATCGACATTGTACACGGACGCCTGCACTCCGAGCGGACTGTGCTCCGAGAACAACCGCAGGTGTTCGCCACCCACTTTAACTTCAGCCCAGACGCCTTCCATCAACATGGGGGAACTCCGATAAGCTGCACCGCGTAATGCCGGCGCTAACCATAGAACAAGAATCGCAGGAGATGATGAACGCTGTGCTGCATTCTCTGGAACATAAATGATACACCCACCGTACTTCCTGACTCTACGTCATCCCAACTCGGCACGGACGATCAGAATTTGGTTTTCGGTCTGGAAAAAATTAGGCTGAAAATGTCCCGTGGCGAATTCTGGGCCCCGAAAACGCTCAACTCTTTTCTTTGCCCAGGCGTTTCAAGGCGAGGTGACGCACCTTGCCGAGTTCGCGATTTAAGAAATGATTGCGCGCAAGGAAGGGTAGCAGCGGTGAACGGCGCTTCTCCACATGACCACGAGCCCGTACCAATCGCTCATCGGCCCCAAAAATATCCAGGGCCGTATCAAACGCATCCAGCGCTTTCTCGCGTCGCCCCGCAGCCGCGTAGACATCCGCCAAATTGAGGTGGAATTGCAACTCTTTGCGTTTGAGTTGCACCGCTAGTTCGCATAGCTCCGACGCCTGATCCCACTTTCGTTCTGCATGTCCGAGGGACAATCCGAGAAATGAAAGGTAGTAAGGATTTCGCTTCTCGCACTCGAACGCGTGCCGAAAGTGTTCGAGCGCTTTTTTGGGGTACCCGTTCTTGAGCAGTTTGACACCTTGTTTGAACTCGGCGGTTGGATCGATTTCAGCAATACTCTCGGCACTCACTTTTGGCAATCCGAAGTTCATTGAGACTCCTCACGTGGCACGCATCGACGATAAACTAATTTAGGCCCGCCGTTTGCGAAGAGTCTACTGGTCGAATGGACAGTCATGCCTCAAAACGACCTACCTTGCTCGTTTGTGTCAAGACTATCGCCCTAAACGCCGCGCCCCATCCGCCTCCCCTGAACCGCGCGTGACCGTTCGTTCTGGAAGAGCGAAATACCAATTCACACGGCTGGCGAATCTAATATTTCATGCGAATACGTGCTGGGTTAATCGGTTTTATAACCGTTATTCAGGCCATCTTGTTTTTGACGCACTTTTTCCTCTACGAGACTTGGACGTTTTCGCGGGCGGGGAACTCTGCCTTTTCAGTGCCATGGCTTGAGATGACTCTGAGCTTTTTGTCGGTGAGCTTTCTTGCGGCGTCGCTGCTCGCTTTTCGCTATACGAACCCTGCGGTGAGAGCGTTTTATCGCGTCGCCGCGGTGTGGCTAGGGTTCGTCAGCTTCCTGTTTCTTGCGGCATGCGCGTCGTGGATCGTGCTTGGCGTTGCGCGACTTGCGGGACTGAATGTGAATTTTCACGGGACGGTGGAGGCGCTGTTTGGAGTCGCCGTGCTGAGCGGGTTGTTTGGATTGTTGAATGCAAGCTGGACGCGCGTCAGGCGGATTACGGTCCGCCTGGAAAACCTGCCGGAAGTGTGGCGCGGACGGACGGCTGCTCTGATCAGCGACTTGCACCTCGGCCACGTGCGCAACGGCAGCTTTCTGCGGCGGATCGTCGCCAGGGTAATGAGAGAGAAGCCCGACGCGGTATTCCTTGCCGGCGATTTGTACGATGGCACGGCCATCGATGCGGCGCAGGCTGCGGAGCCCCTGCGCGGGCTGCGCGCCCCGCAGGGCGCCTATTTCGTGGCCGGAAATCACGAGCAGTTCGGCGATGATTCCAAATACATGCACGCCGTCAGGAACGCCGGAGTTCGCGTACTGCACAACGAGAAAATCGAGGCGGAAGACTTGCAAATCGTGGGCGTGCCTTACAACCACGCAACGCAGGACGAGCACTTCCGCACGGTGCTTCGGCATATCGGTGTGGACCGGAACCGCGCCAGCATCCTGTTGACGCATGCGCCCGACCGGCCCCATGTAGCGGAGGCCGAGGGAATTTCACTCCAGGTTTCCGGACACACGCATGTGGGCCAGTTTTTTCCGTGGACCTGGATGGCGCGCAGGATTTACCGGCAGTTCGCTTACGGGCTAAGCCGCATCGGAAAGATGCTCGTGTATACCAGCAGTGGAGCGGGAACGTGGGGACCGCCGCTGCGCCTGGGATCCACTCCGGAGATCGTGTTGTTCCATTTCGAGTGAGAGCCTGGCGCCTCGTGCCAGCCACCTGTCGTTTCGAACGGAGCAGGCTGACTTTTTCTTCCTTTTTCGCCCCTGCGAAAAGGTCGGCCTGCGCACGGATGGACCTACTTCCAACTCCCTTACGCGCCTTTCTTCAGCTCCCGCGCCTTCGCCGGCTGGTACGTGCCCGGCGCAGTCCGGCCCGCAATGGACAGCCGATTCCACGCATTAATCGCGGCCACCGCCAGCGTCAGGTCAGCCAATTCCTTCTCATTGAAGTGCGCCCGCACTTCCTCATAGACGGCATCTGGCACATGGCCGTCGGCAACCCGCGTGACGGCCTCCGTCCAAGCCAGCGCCGCCCGCTCGCGTTCGCTGTAATACGGGCATTCTCGCCACGCGTCCAGCGAATACATCCGCTGCTCGCTTTCCCCAATCGCCCGTAAATCCTTCCAGTGCATATCCAGGCAGTAAGCGCATCCGTTGATCTGCGACGCCCGCAGCTTGATCAAATGAAGCAGCGGCTCTTCCAACCCGCATTCCTGCAAATAGTGCTCAAGCCCCAGCATCGCGTGGTACGCCCCCGGCGCCACTTTCGAGTAATGAATCCGCTCTTCCATAGCCCCCTCCCTGTCGTAAGAATTCATGCATCTTCTTCCTAACCTCCAATTTCGATGCCGGTTCTCTTTGCCGTGGTGCACCTTTGGCCGCGGTCAGCCCTCCTTCCATTTCCTTTCTCGACACTGCGGCAGCACACCTTCACCGCTGGCTCTTCTTCCGCGCCTCCTCGAATTCGTCCCCTGGCACCCAACCCACCAATTCCGCCTGCGACGCCGCCTGCAAGCCCAACTGGTAGCCGAACATGCCCATCTTGGCCAGCCCGGTGAAGTCCCAGGTTTCCTGATATTCGTCGCTCGTCTGGTGGTAGTGGTGATCGACGTAATCCTTCGCTTGCTCGTCGCCCCAAGCCGCGTCGTGGCCTCTGAATTTCAGTCCTTCGCTGATCGAAAACGACGGAATCCCCACCCGCGCCAGACTGAAATGGTCAGAGCGGTAGTAGTGCCCCGCTTCCGGCCGCGAGTCCGGCCGGATCTGCAAACCAAATGTCTTCGCCAGCGATTCCACTGTCGGATAAAAAGTCGTGCGCTCCGCTCCGCTCACTTCCACTTCTTCCGGGTCTCCGATCGGAGCCAGCGCATCGTAATTCAAATCCAACGCCACTTTTCCGGGCGCCACCGGCGAATGTTTTCCGAGATACTCCGAACCCAGCAAGCCCTGCTCTTCGGCGGTGACCGCCGCGAACAGGATGGCTCTTCGCGCCGCGCCCGGCATTTCGGCCCACGCCCGCGCCACTTCCAGCAGGATGCCGCATCCCGTCGCGTTGTCCACGGCACCGTTGTAAATCTTGTCGTCGGCCTTCAAGTTCGGATCGATCCCGAAATGATCGTAGTGCGCGGTGTACATCACAGCCTGATCCCTCAACTGCGGATCGCCGCCAGGTTTCATCGCCAGCACGTTTCTCGAATCAAACGGCCGCAACTGGCTCGCCACATGAGCCTTCAATCGCACGGGCAGCTCCACCGGCTTGAAGTCCCGCGATTGCGCCTGCGCAAACATCTTGTCGATGTCCGTACCCGCCATCGCCGCTAGTTTCTTCGCCACATCCAGGTGAATCCACGACGCCGCTTTCAGTTTTGGCGTTCCATCCAGTTTCAGATAGGACTTCTCGCTGCCCCACGAATTTCGCACCACCTGCCAGCCGTAGCTCGCCAGCTCTGTGCGGTGAATGATCAGTGTGGCCGCCGTGCCCCGGCGCGCGGTCTCCTCGAATTTGTACGTCCAGCGCCCGTAGTACGTCAGCGCCTTGCCTTTGAAAAATTTCAGATCGTCGGAGACCGGCTCGTTCACAAACAGCAGCGCCACTTTGCCATGCAGGTCGTAGCCCTTGTAATCGTCCCAGTTGTACTCCGGCGCCTTGATTCCATAGCCCACAAACACGATCGGCGCATCGATGTCTGCCGTCTCCGTCTGCGTTTCGTTGCTGGTGACAAAGTCGTCGAGGTTTTTCAGCGGGAGCGTTGCACCGTTGTTCGGCGCCACCGAAAACGTCGTCTCGGGCAGCGTCTTTACTCCCACCATGGGTACGGTTTGAAAATACGTCCCGTTCTCGCCCGCCGGCTTCAGCCCTTCCAGGGCAAACTGCGTGGCAATGTATTCGGCCGCCAGGTCGCCGCCCCGCTGGCCCATTCCCCGCCCTTCCAGAAAATCACTCCCGAGGAATTTCACCTGCGCCCGAATCTTTTCCGGATCGATGGCGACTGTTCGGCCTTCCAATCGAGCTTCGGATTTGTTCTTCTGCGCGGTAAGCACCGGCACGATGCCCAGAAATACCGCCGCAAGAGTTACGAACACATGACCCGCCAGTCTCGTTTTGTTCATGAAGTTTTTCCTGTGACTTTTTATTTACGAATGTTTATTTCTTTACACGATCTTTCAGCAAATTTTTCAGCTCGCTCATGAACTCCTGCACGTCCTTGAAGTCCATGTACACGGACGCGAACCGCACGTACGCCACTTTGTCCAGCTTTTTCAGCCCGCGCATGATCATCTCTCCGATCTCCGTCGTGGTCAGCTCGCGTTCCGTCGCTTCGTGCACCACACCTTCGATTTCATCCACGATGCCTTCCAGCTTGGGCGTCGGCACGGGCCGCTTTTCGCAAGCCTTCAGCAGTCCCTGCAAAATTTTCTGCCGCTCGAAGCGTTCGCGCCGCCCATCCTTCTTGATCACCATGTACGGGATTTCGTCGATCCGTTCGTACGTCGTAAACCGCCGCCCGCACTTCAGGCACTCACGCCGCCGGCGAATGGTGTCGCCGCCGCGGCCCTCCCGCGAATCGATCACCTTGTCATCCACGTGCGCGCAAAAAGGACACTTCACTGGGCTGAGTCTCCTTGCCGGGCCACGCTTTCGCTCGCAACTTCCTTCTCGTGTTCCGCCAGCTCGCGCAATTTCCCAAGCGAAAAGCCTTCTTGAATCAAGAGTGGCACGCCCGCCAAACAAACCGCCGCGAAACCAATCAGCCAGAGGACTATAGCCGCCGCGGTCGCCGGCTCTGTTTCTACCCCAAATATCTTGGTGTAGACAAGGATGGATGCTAACTGCGCTCCGCCGCCGACCGCCGGCAGTTGCACGACCGAGCCCACCAAAGAAAATGCCATCACCAGCATCACGTCTCCCAAACTGAGCGTCCCTAGCCGCCCGCCAAAACTGCGCGACCCCCAGTAATAAACGAGGAGGACCAGAAACCAATGCACTGCTGAATAAATGATGGCCAGCGCCAGTTCGCTCCACGTTCGAATCGCTTGCACGCCGCGCGCAAATCCCAGAAGAATCCGTGCCACATTGGAGCGCCACCCGTGCGCTTTCACCCAGCCCTGCAATTGCCGCTCAAGCAAGGCCGTGCCGTGCAACCGCAAGTACACCAGAAACACAATGGCGGCGGCCACTCCTGCGAAGAGCATGCTGCCCGCTGTCCTTGCGGCCGTCTCCAGGGCCCTGGTGGTCTCACCCGTATCCGCGCGCGACTGAAAGAAGAATAATCCGAGGCCGGCAATCACCGCGGTGCTGGCCATATCAAATAACCGCTCGAGCGTGTATATCCCAAACATGTCCGCCACGGGCAGATTTTCTGTTCGCGCGAGCAGAAGAGGCCGCACCGGCTCGCCGGGCCGCCCCAGCATAAAAATCGCCGCGAATCCCGCCAGCGTCATTTTGTAAATGACCCAAAATCGCGAAACCCCGAGGTTGCCTTGAAACAATTGCCATCGGAGCGCCCGGATGGCATAGCAGGCATAGATCAAAATGACGGGAAGGAGCAACAGGGATGGATCTGCTCCCTTGACGGCGTGAAGCAGCTTTATCCCGCTGAAATTGGCGCGATGAATGAAACCGCTCGACTGATAAACAACAAAGCCAGCCAGAACGAGACCGATCAGGACAACGAGAAGCTTCCTCGACGATGTTTGCATGCGCTGGTCAGCCTAGCGGGAGCAGTCACTCGCCGTCAAGCTGAGCCGGCGTTAACCGCGCACGGAAGGCTTTTCGGCGGCTCCGTTAGCGAGCCAATCGCGCAGAGACAGCGATGGGGAAGGAACTGTGGGGGCGGTTGGTGGTGAGACAGGAATTCACAAGAGCAGGAGGAAAGAAAACGGTGGAAGGGGTAAAGTTTCCGCATCGGGAACGGGAGCAGGCGATTTGCTCGTGAGCGATGCGGCGCGGGGCGGGTCGCTTGTGGGCCGACCGAGTATGCTTATGGGCTGACGTAATTTTCAAAGATTTCAACGAGTTAGACGAAGCGTCGGAGCCCTTTACCTGGATGCCGGAGGCGGCCCGGCAGCCGAATGGCTTGTAACTAAGGGGCGCGGTGAGTAAGATGCCCCCAAGACGGTTGGCTGTCGGGAGAACACTCCGAGGGAACTTTTTAGGAGCATTTTACGTTCCATAGTTGGCAGGCCAAGATGGACTGCCAGCGGCCTTTTTGAGAGAGGGGCTGGCTCGCAGACACGCCTTGCACCGTAGCGGGTTAAGAGGCTGATGATACGTTGGAGCAGGATGCCCAACTGGTCCAGCAATGCCTCCAGGGCGACGGGTCGGCCTGGGAGGAACTTGTGCGTCGCCACACGCGTCGCATCTTTAACATCTGCTACCGGTTCACCGGCAATCGCACGGAAGCCGAGGACTTGTCGCAGGACGTGTTTCTCCGCGTTTATCGCACACTGGGCAGTTATCGTTCGGCCCATGGCGGTTTCGCTACGTGGATGACCAGCGTGACGCGCAATCTCTTGATTGACCATTATCGTAGAACCAAGAGGGATCGCGTGACTGATTCTCTGGACGACGCGATGCCGGTGGTGGAAAACAAGGAATCCGCCGGGCGGCGGCCGGACGAGCAAGCGCTGTTGGGCGAATTGAGCGGGCAAGTACAATCGGCTCTGACTCGACTTTCGCCGGAACTGCGCGAGGCGGTGATCTTGCGCGACTTGCAGCAATTGGAGTATAGCGAGATACAGCAGATCTTGTCGGTACCGGAAGGAACCGTGAAATC
>DASSXG010000028.1:0-25978 GCA_035704085.1 Candidatus Acidiferrum sp.
TGGCGGAGAGGGTGGGATTCGAACCCACGGTACGGTTTCCCGTACGCTCGCTTTCGAGGCGAGTACTTTCAACCGCTCAGTCACCTCTCCGCGGTCTTTCGAGACTTTAGTTTAGCAGAGCGCGTGCGTGCGGGCTATGGCGGGATGCGCCGAATTATATCATTCAGCGGCGCTCGGAAAAGAATGCCTGGATGACGGCCGCACAGTCTGCGGCGAGGACGCCGGAGGTGACTTCAACTTGATGGTTCAGACGAGAGTCGGAGAGGATTTGGAAGCAGCTACGAACGGCTCCGCCTTTGGGGTCGTCGGCGCCGTAAATGAGGCGCGGGACGCGGGCTTGAATGATGGCCCCAGCGCACATGCTGCACGGCTCGATGCTGATGTAAAGAGTGGTATCGGCGAGGCGGTAGTTGCCGAGGAGACGGGCGGCTTCGCGAAGAACGACGATTTCAGCGTGGGCGGTGGGATCGTTGTCGCGGATGGTGCGATTGCCGGAACGCGCAAGGATTCTGCCGTCGTGGACGAGTACGGCCCCGATGGGGACTTCGCTGGCAGCGGCTGCAGCGCGGGCTTCAGCGAGGGCTTCCTGCATGTACTGGATGTCGGCTTCCATCTTCGGCGAGAGGATAACATGCGAGAAGGGAAGAGTAAGAATTAACGCAGAGTGAGCGGAGAACACAGAGTTCACAGAGAAGAGCAGATATAGCAAGAGAGCTCAGGCTGGACTGACTTTGTTGCGGGCAGTGCGAGGTGGGAGAGAAAAAGTGACTTCAGGTTGCTTGACAATTGCGGAGGGGGGAAACAAACTACAACGCATGAGAGAACTTCTGGAGCGATTGTTTCAAGTCGATTTCTTGAAGGGGCTCGCGGTCACATTCCGGGCGCAAAACCCCAAAAACATTGTGACCGAGCAGTACCCGCTGGAGCGGCCGATGGTTGCGGAACGCTACCGCGGTGCGCCGCGGCTGAACAACAATCCGGAGACCGGAGAGACCCTTTGCATCGGTTGCAATTTGTGCGCGTTGGCGTGCCCGGAAAATCTGATTGTGGTCGGGTGGGAGCGCGATGACGCTACACGGCGCAAGGTACTCACTACTTTTACGTATGACACTTCCCGGTGCATGTTTTGCGGGCTCTGCGAAGATGCCTGCCCGACGGACGCGCTGGAATTGACGCAGGATTTCGAGATGGCCTACTACACCCGCGAAGGCGCCATCTGGGATCGTCACCGCCTGGAGCAAGGACCGACACCTGCGCGTTATACCCGCTGAAGACAGAGCATGGAACTTCGCAAAGATCCCATCACACAAAGCTGGGTCATATTGGGCCAAAGAGAAATTCTAAGCGAATTGCCGCAGGACTGCCCGTTAGAACCCGCAAAGATCGAAAAGCTACCTGCTATCTTCACCTGGCCGGCGGAAGGGCAGTGGCAAGTGCGCGTCCTTTCGCATCCAGAACCGCTCTATCACATCGAGGGCGATGCTGGGCGGCTGGCCGAAGGGATTTACGACAAAATGGGCGCGGTGGGCGCTCACGAAGTGGTCGTGGAAACGCCCCTGCACGACAAACGTATGGCGCAGTTCAGCGACGAAGAGATCGAGAGAGTGCTCTGGGCGTGGGCGTCGCGGATCGCAGATTTGAAGAAGGACGCGAGGTTCAAGTACATCAGCGTGTTCAAGAATCAAGGCGCGCTGGCAGGGGAGGAGTGGATCCATGCTCACTCGCAGGTGACCGCGACGATTTTCGTTCCGCGCCGCATTAAGTATGAGCTGAGTTCCGCGCACGAATGGTTTAAAGACAAAGAGCGCTGTATTTTCTGCGATATGGTGCGACAGGAAGAGAAGCAAGGGAAGCGCATCGTGGATGTGCAAGGAGATTACTACGCGCTTTGTCCGTATGCTTCACGCGTGCCGTTTGAAATCTGGCTGTTGCACCGGCGTCACAATCATTCGTTCGAACAGCCCAAGCCTGGATCGAATCGCAGGCAACTGGCGGCATTGCTTGGCAGGGTCTTGCGGCGTTTGGAAAAAGTGGCGCCAGCGTTTCACCTGGTGGTGCACACGGCCCCTAGCACGAAAAGCAAAAAGGGCGAACTGGCAGGGTACTGGAAGACGCTGGCAGAGGACTATCACTGGCACATTGAGATCTTGCCCATCGTGGAAAGGCGCAGCAAGTCCTACAGCATCAAAGAGGTGTACTTCAATGCGGAGCTGCCGGAACAGGCAGCGGCGCAATTGCGGGCGCTGGATCCGAATTCATGAAGCGTGGCGGTTGGAAAGACGCGGAGCGGGGCAGCATCTTCGTCAAGCTAGTCTTTTTGCTGTTCTTCGGGTTGTTCTTCGTAGTTTTGTACCTCATCCGGCACCCTATTTTTCGATTCGTGGCGGAAACATGGATTGTCGAAGACACTCTGGACCGCGCTGACGCGCTCCTCGTGCTCAGCGACGACAATTTTTACGCCGACCGGGGCACGCGCGCGGCGGGATTGTTCCGGGAAGGGAAAGCGCCGGTGATCGTGGCGAGTGGAAGGCGCCTGCGGCCGAACGCCGGAATCGCAGAGTTGATGGAACACGATCTGGTGGAGAGGGGAGTGCCACGAGATAAAATTCTGCGCGTGAATCACGACGCCGATAACACTCTAGAGGAAGCCGAAACGCTTGCGCGTGTGGCCAAAGAAAAAAAGTGGCACAGCGTGATTGTGGTCACGTCGAATTATCATACGAGGCGCGCACGGTATATTTTCCGGCGAGTTTTTCCACAGGGGACGGAAATACGCGTGGCCAGCGCGCGAGATGGCGACTTCGACCCCGCCGCATGGTGGGAGAAGCGTAAGTCCACAAAGAGGTTAATGGGGGAATTCGCGGGAATGGGGGTAGCGATATGGGAACTGCGACGACAGAGTGAGAGGAGTGAGAAAACCCAACGCCTGGTGGGTTTGGGAGCACTAAATCCTCAATTAGTGGTATAGCCTTTCACGAAACACCCCAGATTTGCTACCGCCCATTCTTGTTTACAGCGGCTAAGTGCTGTACTATGTTGGCTCTTCCGAGTCGCGGCTCCCAACCAGCCCTGCGATGAGCGGCTTCGAAAATCCAGTTTTCGATGTCGAGGTGTCCCATGTGGAAAAAAGAGGATGCGAAGCCTCAAGGAATTTCTTCCGGCGCAGTGAATACGACGAATGTCGCACCTACGTCGACACCTCCAAACCCTCCCGCTTCGTTCGCTCCACTCCCCGTATCGGCACGCGCCGCGGCGTGCATAAGCCAGGGAATTAAGATCAAGGGCGAAGTGACGGGCAGCGAGGATCTTTTCGTTGACGGCCTGGTGGACGGAAAACTGAATTTGACGAATGGCAGCCTGACGATCGGGCCGAACGGCAGCGTCAAGGCGGACGTCAACGCGCGCGAAGTGATCGTCCGCGGTAAGATCGAAGGAAAAGTCACGGGGCGGGACAAGGTCCAGCTTTGGAGCACCGGCCAAGTTATCGGCGAAGTGCAAACGGAAAGGCTCGCGATCGAAGAGGGCGCAATGCTGCGCGGCAAGATCGAAGCGGGCAAGCTGCCAGGTAAGGCCGCCGAGACGAAGGCTGCGGTGGCGTCAACCTCGAGCAAAGCAGGCGAATCGCATTCGTTGAGTACCGGGACGGCGGCGAATTAAGAAAATGAGTTTCCTGCACAAACTCGGACTCAGCATCGGGACGGGAAGCGGTCCGACGCGCGATGTCTCACGCACCACTCCTTCCAATTTGCGCTCGCGAATCCCGGGAACCCCAGCGCCTGCCGTTGGAGCGACGCGCCCGCCGGAAGCGCGTGAAACGACTCGAGTTTCAAACGGGCTGAAAGAATTTTTGTGGAACCTGGATGGCCTCGGCCGCGGCACGCTTCTCGACCTGGGCCCAGCCTGGCAGACTACGCTGAGCTTTTTCATCGAGAGAGGTTTCCGCGTTTCCTCGGAAGACATTCTTCGCGGCTGGAAAAGTTTTCTCGCCGAAGAAGAGGCGCGGCTACGAGATCATGCAGAAGCATGCGCAACTCTCGATATGACGCCAAGCGGCCGCGCCACGCGCTTCCTTAAAGAGAACCTTCAGTATGCGCGTATTTCGTTCGACGCGGTCCTGCTGTGGGATTTGTTGGACTATCTCGAGCCGGCGCTGGTGAAACAAATTGTCGCGAGTTTGACGGAATTGCTTCGGCCGGGCGGCGTGGTCTTTGCCTTGTTCCACAGCAAGAAGCCGGAGGGCTTCCAGCGCTATCGCGTTTTGGATTCCAATACGCTCCAAGTGGTGGCAACGCCGGCGATATGTGCCGCCCAGCGGGTCTATCAAAATCGTGAAATCCAAGATCTCTTCGGGGGCTACCGGACCGTGAAATCTTTCGTGGGCCGCGACCAGCTCCGCGAAACCCTGTTCGTTAAGTAAGCGAACTTCCATTTATTCCGCGCACGTAAGCTGTGGAAATCCCACGTTCACCGCCTGTTCGCTTGCAATCCGCAGATTCGAGGTGTACAAGCGGGGCGTGAGCTCAAGGAGCTCCGGAGGGACTATGACTCCACCGGGCTTAGAGCTGCACCAAAGCTGATCACACCGCTCTTGCGGTGCGCGTCGCTCGCGAAACATACGTGCTTCTAGCGCGCTTCCGAAGCGACACAGCAAATTGGCAGAGGGGGGAGCCTCCAGGCTCCCCCCTCTGCTCTTAAGCGGAAAACTCAGTCTCAATGCTTGGTTTCGGACGAGTGACGACGGCGGTGGCGTTTCGTGTTGTTATGCCTATGGTGATGCCGGTCATGCGAAGAGGCCTGATTTTGTGATTGCGGTTGGACCGTATCGGCAGTGGAAAGTTGACTGGATTGCATTGCACTCGTTTGCTGATCGGTGATTAAGAACACTATCGACGCCAGCAAAAGAAATCCCCAGTTGCATTTCACGGTAAATCTCCTCAAAAGGAATTGTTCTGTAGCCCATTGAACCACAAACTCGGAGCAAAGTCGCGGAAGTTCGCGCCTGTGACAAGTAGGAAGTGCGGGTGGATTTGAGCCGAGTCAACGGATTTCTCCCTAAGAATGGGCAGAAGGATTCGGCTAAAGAGGGCCAGCAGAAAAAAGCTAGTTAACCGCCGAACTTAAGTTGTTCGAGCCACCGAATGGCTTCGCGTTGATTGGCGATGATTTCCGCCTGCCAGACCAACGCCACGGACATGAGGCTCATGGCGACGATACAAAACGCTAGCACAATGCCGATGCTGGACTCTGTAGCTGGAACCCGAAGTATACGGCGAAGCCACGCCATGGTAAGGAATCTCCTAGTACTCAGTTCAATAGACTCCATTGCGATCCGTTCGAATCTGAGTGGGCAGAACCGGGGGATGCAGTCCAATCCCGGAGAAATTGAGGCAATCCACGGGCCAGAAATCTTGGGCCTCTTGGAAGATTCTATCACGCGGAAAATAGAAGGTTTGTGGGCGAGATGAATTGCCGGACTTCCTTGCCGGCCGCAGAGTGTGTAAATCTCGGCGCAATTGCACCACTTTCTTTCCGAATCGAACCTATGTCTTCAAGGCGAGGGCGTCCAATACACGCTCCCAGGTATCCTCCGAATGAAGGGGAACGCGTTGCAAGCGAGGAGCATTGTTTACAAAATCAACGTCCTCTTCGGCCTCGCGATCGGAGAGGAGGAGCGTCCGCTCGCAAAAGGGAAAGAGTCCAGGGGCCAGATCATGGCTAGCCACGCCCACGACATGGGCATGGTAGCGCAAGGCCCGGTCGTACAGCTTTGAAAGAGAACGTATGCAGCGCTGAACGCTGGCATGGATGGCGATGGACCAAAGAACGCCCTGCTGCCGGAAGAGAAGTTTGCGTTGGCGGCCCTCAGCCAAAAAGCGTTCAATCTCCTCGCTGGAAGAACCGGCAAAAAAGAAGAGTTCATCGAAGTCCCGCTGTCTTGCCAGCACGGCTTCGCGTTGCGATAGGCCAGTATTTTGGACTAGTTCACGGTGGGAAAGCGATCGCAAGGTCACCACCGGTACTGCAAGATCTTCGGAGAGGGTTTCCAAGGCTTCCGCGGCGGCGGGCAAAGCTTCTGCTATGGGAATACACGTAAAGCGGCCTAGCCGCACCGTGGACGCTTTCTGGGGTCTCGCGGCAGCCGATTCCGGGCGCAAGTGGAAATAGCCTTCCGGAAGATAGACGGCGCACCCGTCTTCTGCAATAAACGGATGAGTGTGGCCGTGCTTGCGGCGCGGCTCGTCGAATTGAAGACGCGAGCGGCTGGTGAGCCAGATTGCGGGAATGCCTTCGTGATCGAGGGTTGCGGTGAACTGGTCTAGGCCGGGGACGCTTTTGCCGCGGGGAGGGATTAGGGAATCTATGGCGATGTACAAGACGCTGGAAGTCTGGCGCAATCATGGCTCCGGAGTGGCGCAAGTCATTCTATCGGAATTCCAGGGGCGGGCCCGCCCTGGGAGGCAAAAAAAAGGGCGGGCAGAAGATTCTGCCCGCCTGATGGGCCCGGAAAGCTGATCCGGCGCACTTTTCTTATTGCTTAGTTTCCGGACTTGGCCGCAGCACTAGCAGCCGTCTGCGAATTCGCCTTCGGGATGCTGAGGTAGCCGCTGATGGTATTCTTGCCTGCTTTGTTGACGACGATCTCTTCAGGAATGTGCGTGCCAGAGGTATAGAAGAAGATCGGCTCGTTCAGGGCGCGATTCTTTTTGTCAAATCGCTTGTCTTCGATGACCACGACCGCGCTGAACTGATTGTGCTTCTCGTTGACACCCTTGAGTTCGACGGTGACATTGCCTACCTTCTCCGGCTTGTTTCTGCCGACGATGGTGAACTCAATGTAGTCGCGCTCGCCGAGGCGGCGGAGCTGGTCGATTTCATCATGGTTGCGCGCGATGAGCGTGCCCATCTCGCTGCGGGCCATTTTCAGGTCTTCCCTGGTGGCGTCGAGGTCCGTCTTCACGCCCACGACCTTGGTGTCCACCGTCTTGACGTCATCGCTGGTCGCCTTGGTGGCCAGCTCGGAGTGCACCGACGTATCAAGCGCAGTTACCTTTTGATTTGTCTCGTCGTTCAACTTAGCTGCTTCCACACGAGTCTTTTTTAGCTGGCCCTGGGTAATCTTCAGCTTATCGGTGACGACCTTCAGATCGCCCTGCAGGTCCGTATTGGTTTTTTCGTCCTGCGCCAAGCGATCCTTCAGTGAAGACATATCTTGCTGCATGGTCTGCTCCGCGGTCTTCAACTGCGCACTAACCGCCTGCTGCGTGCTGTCGAGCTTCGACGATGCGTTCCAACCGAACCCGAGACCTCCGAGAGCAACCAACCCAAGTACGATAATTGCGGGAAGCTGCCAAGATGCGCCGTTCCTGGTTTCCGAAATGTGATCCTCTGACATATTCAACCTTTCTCCTCACCCCTTTAGGGTAGATGCCGTCTTTATCGGCCTGTAATCAGGTGGCTGCATGCGCGAAGCCAAAATAAGTAACTCGGAAGTATCGCTAAGTCATAGAGAGATCGGCGGTTGTTGGCAGGAGAGAAGTTGAGGGTGGTACTAGTCCTAGCAAAGTTTACGCGAAAAGAGAACGGACAGCGGATTTTTTTCTTGCCGTAATCCTAACCCACGGCGATTCCCAGTCTGCGGAGATCGGTCTGGAGCTGCTCGGGCGATTGGAATACGATGCCAGTCATCCCCAGGCGATGAGCGGCTCCGGCATAGGCGACAACGTCGTCAATATACACGGCTTCCTCGGCGTCGACTTTGCACACGCGGAGCGCTTCTCGATAGATCAGCGGGCTGGGTTTGCTGGCCCCAACGAAACAGGAGTAGGTACGCGCGCGAAACAGCCGGAGAAACCCGAAGTTGGAATCCATGTGAACGACATGGATTGGATCGGTATTCGAAAGAACACCGAGCCGGTAACTTCTCCCGAGTTTCTCCAGGAAGGCAATGTCCAGAATGGGCTGGGGATCGAGGGCCCTATTCCAGATTTCCGCGAATTGTTCGAACGTGAGCGAGCCTCCGAGACGTCCGGCAACATGCAAGTGCCAGTCTCGGGGAGACACGCGACCTTCCTGCCAGTCCGCCCAAAGAGGATCTTTTTGCAAGGACAACCAGATTTCTTCGGGGGAAGCAGAGACTCCCTGACCCAGGCCGCTCATAGCGCGAGAAACATCCACCCGGATCAGGACTCGGCCGATATCGAAGATGATGGCGCGGAACTTGTGTGACGGCACGGACTATTCACCGTCGGCGCGTGAAATAGAAGCTGAATGCCGCTCATTTAAGACGTTGAGTTTCCGCCTGGCGCGGAGAATGCTGATGACCGCCGGAAGTACAGAGACCACGATAACAACCGCAATCACGTAGTGAATCCGCGCGCCGATGTTCGGGATGGAACGGCCCAGGGAATAGCCGCCCAGAATCATAGCGCCAACCCAGAAAACTCCGCCGAAAATGTCGAAAGCCAGGTATTTCGAATAAGGCATTTTTGCGGCGCCGGCGACCGGCGGACAAAACGTTCGAACGATAGGAATGAAGCGCGCGAGGATCACCGCGCGGCCGCCATATTTTTCGTAGAAATCGTGCGCATGGTGAAGATGGCTGCGCCGGAAGAAAAAGGAATCTTCCCGCCGGTACAGAGCCGCACCCGCGGAGCGGCCAATCCAGTAACCAATCTGATCGCCCACAATGGCGCAGAGCATGACCGGTAGTAAGAGCCACGGGAGAGGGATGACGCCGGCAGCGGAGAAGATGCCGGCCGTCACCAGCAGGGAATCTCCGGGAAGAAAGAACCCCACGAAAAAGCCGGTTTCGACGAAAACGATGGCGCAAATGAGGGGAGCGCCGCCGGAACGAATCAGCTCCTTGAGTCCTTCGGGATTGTAGAGCGAGCGGAGAAAGTGAAGGATGGCGTCGAGCACTCTGAGTTATTCCTCGTCCTGAATCGTTGGATTGAATTTCTGACGGGCACTGGAACGAGAGCTCGCGAACGCACCGCCGTGAAAGCGCCCAGACCTATACGGTAGCAGAAAACGCCAATATCCTCCCCACATTCGTGCCAAAGAATGATGGGAACGCCAAGCGCCACGAGCCATACGCCAAGCCGGATCATCGGAGCGCCTCCGCCAGCCATAGATAACCTTTGTCTTCGGCTTCCAGCCGAGCTTCCAATTCGTGCGCAAGAGTTTGTTGTTGTCCCAGAAACTTTTGGATGCGCGGGAGCGCGCGCCGTGCCGCAGCGGCCCCGGCCTCGATAGCTTCATCCGCGCGGTGAAAGTCGTCCCAGGCGAGGGATTGCACGTCGGGGCGCAAGACGATGTCGGCGTGGCGCTCCCAAGCTTCCAGTTGATGCTTTTGCGCAGCGCTCACGGCGCGGCTGGCAACTTGGAAAATATTTGTCGGCGCCCCACGATGGCCGTCCTGGATTCCCACGGAGATGCCGATTACCGAAGTGGCGCCAAGTTCGCGCGCAGCGCGCGTAGGGACGGGAGCCACGAGGCCGCCATCGGCAAGGCAGCGCGTGCCGATCTCGACCGGTTCGAACAGTCCCGGGAAAGCGCAGCTCGCACGGATGGGATCCACGAGATTACCTTGCGTGAAGATCACCGGTTCACCGGAACTCAGATCCGTAGCCACGACGGCGAGGGGAATGCGCAAGTCTTCAAATTGGCGTGATTCGAAAACGCGCTCAATCAATTGGCCGAGGCGCTGATTGCTCGCCAGTCCAAGCCGCGAGACGCGCCAGCGCGCGATGTCGCGAAAGCGAAGAGTGCGGCACGTTTCAATGATGCGCTCCAGTGGCGCGCCGCTCGCATAGGCTGCGCCGAGAATGCTGCCGACGCTCGTTCCCGCAATGTGAGAAATGGGGATTTGATTCTGCTCGAGGACTTTCAGGACGCCCAGGTGCGCGAATCCTCGCGCAAAACCTCCGCCAAAGGCCAGTCCAACGCCTGTTCGGACGGACGGCGCTGCTGCACGCTCGTTCAGGGCCCTGGATGGCGTGTGATGATTTCCCCGCATGAACGAAGGATGACAGCTAAGAGTGTTTCATCACATGGGACGGGCGTCCTTAAGAGACAGTACCGATGTACTTGCACAGAAAATCGCATCAAAACTTGAACGCACAGACTTAACAGTACCTTCTTACTAGTCCGGTGCCCTCGCTGTACCATTGCCGCCCGTGGTGCGCTGCGCGATTCTCTCATTCGTCACGCTGAAGCATTGAGGGGGCTACGAGTGGACAACGCGTTCAAAGGTTGGATTGGGCAGCCGGTGGTCCTGCAAGTGGCTCTTGGCGATATCAAGGTGCCGCTGCGAGGGAAGCTGCTCAAAGATAGTGGCGAAACGGTAAGAATGCGAATCGGCGAAGGTTGGGACGTAGACATCTACAAGGCCATGATCCTGGCGGTTGAGCAAGACGCCATGTTCATGCTTCCCGCGTGAGGAACATCGCCATGAAAACACAAGAACTCAAATATGTAACCCGTCGTCGCGCCGCCGTGATCCTGGGCCTTTCCGAAGAGGAATTGAACCGCATCTCCAGCGAATCGGGATACGGACACAGAGAAGTCGCGGGCGGACAAGAAGAAACATATTTTACTTACGAAGAGTTGCGGCAGATTTGCGTGCTCGCCGTGCAGCAGGTGCACTAAACAAAAAGAGTTTCCTCCGGCCCCCCTCAGCAGTACCCCCACCCCGGGTCGCTCCCCCCAGCGATCCGGGGATTTTCTTTCTGTGGAAATTGACGTGCGCATAATTCGCGGCTTTTGAATCGGTTTAGAATTCCTTTGACAGACAGGATGGAGACGAAGAAACTTAGCGCCCAGAAAGGGTGACGGAATAACCATGTCGAGTTCAAGAGCTCGAATGACGGGGACGCTGGCGTTCGGGATTGCCGCGCTATTGCTGCTCGGTGTCGATATAGGGGCGAAGAAGTCCGATCTTTCCAAGAATGAAACGTACGACGTCGTGATCGCCCACGGAAGAGTGATGGACCCGGAGTCCGGTCTCGATGAGCTGCGCAACGTCGGGATCACTGGTGGAAAAATGCAGGTGATCAGTGCGGACGAATTGAAGGGAAAAGAGACGTTTGACGCCAAGGGGCTCGTTGTCTCGCCCGGCTTTATTGATTTGCATGAACACGGACAGGAATCAAAAAACTACCAGTTTCAGGCGCACGATGGCGTGACAACTTCGCTGGAGCTGGAGGCGGGAACCAATGATGTCGCGAAGTGGTATGCGCAGCGAGACGGGAAATCGGTCATCAACTATGGAGTGAGCATCGGGCACATCCCCGTTCGGGCACAGGTTGTGGGGCATGCGAAAGGCGATATGGGCAGCAGCTTTACGCGCTCGCCTGAGATTGAGTCAGCCCTGCATCGAGCGGCCACACCCTCTGAGATCGATCAGATGAAAGATTTGATTGAGACTGGGATGAAGCAGGGAGCGTTGGCCGAAGGGATGGGCATCAACTACACGCCGGGAGCGAGCCGCTGGGAGATCGTTGAAATGTTCCGGATGGCGGCGAAGTATAACTCCGCAGTACACGTCCATCTAAGGTACTCAGGGCTGATTGAGCCTGAGACAGGCCTCAACGCGATCGAGGAGGTCATCGCGGCAGCGGCGGCGACGGGCGCGCCGCTTCACGTCGTGCACATTACCAGTATGGGATTGAAAAACACGCCAGAGCTGATCGCGATGGTGGACGGAGCGCAAAAGCGCGGATTGGATGTGACGATGGAGTGCTATCCGTACACAGCGGCGAGCACCGGCTTGCACACCGCCATCTTCGACCCGGGATGGCAGCAGCGAATGGGGATCGACTACAAAGACGTGCAATGGGCGGAAACAGGAGAAAGGCTGACTGCGGAAACATTCGAGAGATACCGTAAGCAGGGAGGTATCGTGGTGATTTACGCCATTCCTGAGGAAGCGGCGCGGACCGCAGTGGCAAATCCCATGGTCATGATTGCCAGCGACGGCATGCCGATCACGGGAGCGAGGGTGCATCCCCGGGGACAAGGGACATTTTCACGCATGCTCGGGCATTACGTGCGTGAGGAAAAAGCATTGGACTTAATGACGGCGTTGAGAAAGATGACGCTGATGCCAGCGCAGCGACTCGAAAAGCGTGCGCCGATGTTCAAGGACAAAGGACGCATCCGTGCGGGCGCTGATGCAGACATCACGGTATTCGATCCGGCGCGGGTCATTGACAAAGCGACGTATGAGAAGCCGCTGCAATATTCGGAAGGGATTCAGTTTGTGCTTGTCAACGGCGTGCCGGTCGTCAAAGATGGACGGCTCGTTGACGGTGTGTTTCCGGGGCGGGCTGCGCGCGCACCTGTCTCGCAATGAGCAAGAACATTGAAACAGTAAAGCATTCCATCACAGGGGAAAGGTCACATTGCATTTAACACTTGTAGATTGGGCCGCGATCGCCGGCTATTTGCTCATCACTCTGTTTCTCGGCCTGTACTTCCGGGGCCGCTCCGGGAAGAGCACCGAGGATTATTTCGTCTCCGGAAGGAACGTTTCGTGGTGGCTCGCCGGAACTTCCATGGTTGCGACGACGTTTGCCGCCGATACGCCGCTCGCCGTAACCGGACTCGTCTACGCGAACGGAGTAGCAGGGAACTGGCTATGGTGGAGTTTCCTGCCGTCAGGGATGATGACGGTGTTTTTGTTCGCGCGATTGTGGCGCCGCTCCGGATTGATTACCGACGTACAGTTCGCGGAGTTTCGCTACCACGGAAAGCCTGCCGCGTTCCTCCGCGGATTTCGCGCCGTATACCTCGGATTACTGATGAATTGCCTGATCCTAGGCTGGGTGACTAAGGCCATGGTGAACATCATCAGCACCTCGATGGGCATGAGCGACACGAAAGCTCTTGCGATCTGCGTTTTTTTTCTGATGCCCTTCACGGGCATCTACGTTTCGCTAGGCGGATTGTGGGGCGTGCTTTGGACGGATCTGTTCCAGTTCGTCCTGAAAATGGCGATCGTGATTTCCGTGGCCTGGTACGGAGTGCATGCCGTCGGCGGAATGCCGCAGCTTCTGGCGACGCTCGCGGCGAAACGTGCGGCAGCCGGGCCGGGAGCCAGCGACATCACGAGGCTGCTGCCTGATTTTTCGCGTGGTTTCACCAGCGAGGCCCTGTGGACGCTGCCGGTGATTACCTTCGTCGTGCATTTGGCGGTGCAGTGGTGGGCCTTCTGGTACCCCGGAGCGGAGCCCGGCGGCGGTGGTTATATCGCGCAACGGATTTTCAGTGCCAAGGACGAGAGAAACGGATTGTTGTCGGTGCTCTGGTTCAACCTGGCACACTATGCGCTGCGGCCCTGGCCTTGGATTTTGACTGCGCTTGCGGCGGTCGTCCTTTATCCCAACTTGCCGCAGCCCGAACGTGGGTTCATGCTGGTGGCCACGCGGCAAACGCCGCACGCGCTGCTGGGAATCCTGCTCGCTGGATTCATGGCCGCTTTCATGTCCACGGTCGCAACGCAATTGAATTGGGGCAGTTCTTACCTGGTGGAAGATTTCTACCGTCGCTTTTTGAAGAAAAACGGAAGCGAATCCCACTATGTGAATATCTCGCGGCTCGCGACACTCTTCTTAGTTGTGGCGGCCGCGTGGGTTTCCGCGCAACTGACGTCGGTATCCGAAGGATGGAAAATTGTGCTCGAGCTGGGAGCGGGCACCGGAGGCGTTTATCTGCTCCGTTGGTATTGGTGGCGAGTCAATGCCTGGAGCGAGATTTCCGCAATGCTTGCGGCGCTGGTGACCACACTTGTGTTGCATTCAAATGCGCTGTGGACCGCGATCGCAGGCAGACCGAGGCCGTTCAGTGGGTCAGACCCCGTCATTTTCGCCAAGACAACACTCTGCACGACTGGCGTCACGACTTTGGTGTGGCTCGCCGTCACATTGCTGACCCCTGCCGAATCGGAAGAAACGCTGGTGGCGTTCTACCGCAAAGTGCGGCCACAGATCACCGGGTGGAAGCCCGTAGCAAAACTGGCATGCGACGAGCCCGTTACCCGCGATTTGGGTAGGAACCTCTTGAGCTGGCTGCTTGGCTGTATCCTCATTTACTCCGCGCTCTTCTGCATCGGCGAGATCTGCTTTGGCCGATATCAGATGAGCTTGGTCCTCGGGATGGTCACGATTGTCTGCGGCGTGATCGTCTCACGGTTGATGCCCAAGCCTGCGGAGTGGCAATCGAACTGACATGGCTGGTGGAACGCGATCGGCTCCCGCGGGTAGTCACTACGCTGTTCTCGCTGGATTGCTGGGATGGACATTTGACGCCTTTGATTTTTTTGTTCTGACGTTCGTCTTGGCTCCCATCGCCGCCGAATTCGGAAAAACGATTCCCGCGGTTGCGCTGACGATTACCGCTAGCCTCGCTACTCGATGGATCGGCGCGATTTTATTCGGCCTGATTGCCGACCGTTATGGCCGCCGAATTCCCCTCATCGTCAACATCCTGTACTACTCTTTGATTGAAGTTTTGTCCGGGCTTGCTCCGAGCTATAGAGTCTTCTTATTCCTGCGCCTGCTCTACGGCATCGGAATGGGGGGCGAGTGGGGCGTGGGAGCCTCGTTGACCATGGAATCGGTCCCGGCAAAATGGCGGGGATTCGTTTCGGGATTTCTGCAGGAAGGGTACGCACTCGGATTCCTGCTCGCCGCCGGAGTCTATCGCTTCGTCTATCCGCATTGGGGCTGGCGGCCGCTGTTTTTCATCGGCGGATTGCCCGCTCTGCTCACCTTGTTCGTCCGTGCAAAAGTGAGAGAGCCCAAAGCCTGGCGCCGATCGCGCACGGATTGGCCGACCTACCGGCGCGCGATCTTTGGGAATTGGAAGCGCTTTGCGTATCTTGTTGTGTTAATGGCGATGGTGAATTTCATCTCGCACGGCACCCAGGACATGTATCCAACGTATTTACAGCAGCAGCGAGGTTTTAGCCCTCATCGGACTTCGGACTTCACGGCAGTCGCGATGCTGGGAGCAATTTCGGGCGGGTTGGCGTTCGGATATTTTTCCGACCGTCGCGGGCGGCGCCACGCGATGGTGACGGCAGTCCTTCTCGGTGCGTTGCTCATCCCCATTTGGATTTTTGCCCCAAACCTTCCGCTGATTCTGGCCGGCGGCTTTCTGATGCAATTCATGGTGCAAGGCGCGTGGGGCGTAATTCCAGCGCACATCAACGAGTTATCGCCCGACCAGTTGCGGGGATTTTTCCCAGGGCTTGCTTACCAGTTCGGAGTGTTGATTGCCTCCGGCAGCCCGTATTTCGAAGCCCGAATGGCTCATTTCATGAGCTACGGTCAGGCCATGGCCCTGTTTGCTCTGGTCGTTCTCCTGGTGGGCGCGCTGGTGATCGCGTTCGGCCCGGAAGAACACCGCGTGGAATTTGGTAGAAGCGGGCCAGCGACGCTGCATTAACTTCGCGCGAAGTGGCATGGCAGCAGCTCGATGCCTTGTGCTAAGATTTATTCACTGCGCGCCCGTAGCTCAGTTGGATAGAGCGTCTGGCTACGAACCAGAAGGTCGGGAGTTCGAGTCCCCCCGGGCGCGCCACTTTCTTGATTGGAAGCAAAGGGCTTGCGTGATTCGCTCCGCAGGCCCTTGCTGCATTTTGCAGCAGATTGCCCGTGTTTTGTCCGTGTTCTCACTTTCACGCCATCCATTCAACGTCAGGCGACACCGGCCAAAATGCTTGCCCGGAGTATGTTTGCTCGCCATATTCAGGTGCTCTAGCCATGCGCCCTTTACAAATCGGGCATTCGCGCCGCGCGTATCTTCGCTTGTGGAACGAACGTTATCCGGGCTACAAAGGCGCAGACTCGCGCCGCCGCGCTCTGTTCCGGCCTAGGCGAGCGTTTCTTCAAGGAAATTTTTGGCATCAAGTGCCAGGTGAATCTGATTCCGTTAGCCTTCGTTGAAGGGGACAAACAGCGGCCCGTGTAAGTGACCCGCGAGGCTGGTTCCCTGAGGTGGGATGGGCGGCGGTACCAATTCTGGTCTGACGGCCAGTAGACCTCGTGCTAACGATTTGTCTAGGCTAGCGAAACCCGCTCACATTCAGAAGACTGAGGGACCCCATGAACGTTGGATTGGCAACGGCTTTCACTTCGCAGAGGCCGAGTCTTCGGGTTATGTGGATACGCGATGACTCGGCGCACGACGTGGCGCGGTATCGGGTTGAGGCATTCGGGAAGGAAGCGCGTGTTTTTGATGTCCGGATTTCGTTGACAGCAAAGGCGCAAGCGATTCCTTCGCCCGAACAGAAAATCGTAGAGTGGTTTAAACACTACCCTCTCGCGCAAGCTGGTGCAGTCGAGAAAATTCCCGACTATCACTTCTCTTCAATCGTTGAGGGCCCAGCTAGACGCGCGTTCTAGGCGGGGCGTTTCTTATCGGGAGCTTCTTGGCGTGCGGGTGAGAGTGAACCTGATTCCGTTGGCCACTTCGCGTCAATCAGGTCGAGGATATGGGCTACCCCTTGTTAACTGCCTGGATAAGCCTTCTAATCATTCTCGCGAAACGCACATGATCTCCGTTGCGAACAGTCTTGAATTGCAGACCTAGTCCACTCCCGGCCTTAACGTAGCGCACAGTGGCATCGGCGGCGATCTCTCCATCCTCCACAAGAAAATTAAGTTTTACCCTGGCGTCGACAGGGCAGACCTTGTTTGTTTTGATAAAAAGACCACCCACACTCAGATCTTTGACTCGCGACGTATCTTCAGTTTGGTCGCACCGCCAGAAGACCAACACACCTTGAGGCGTCTTAACTCGGCGGTGATGCCTACATGAATGAAGAACCTGCTTTTCCACGATGCACTCGCTCTATTACGCTCAAAGAGTGACAGGCACATGCGCACTCACGCCAGTTTTTCATGAGGAATGGTTGCCGCATCCACAAACAGTGCTGAGGTTACTCTATATCCGGAATCGCCGCACCAGGCACAAAACGGGGGTATAATCCCGTGTACGAAATCCCAGCCACCGAGTCACCGAAAATTGGCGCGGGTGCGCTGTGGGCCTTCAAATTTCAACCCGGCAATCAAGCGATGTCACCATTCTGGATCTTCGGGGACGAGCGGTCCTAGATCGAGGCGAGGGCGAGTTGTTGGGAAGCCTTCTTGAAGGATTGGGTGCGAGCGGTGTGCGCAAGGTGTTGTTGAACGTAACAGACGTGACCCAGCTAGACAGTTCAAGCATCACCTTTATCGTCAGGACGTACCTTTCCCTCCGCGCTCAGGGTGGCGAGCTGAAACTGCTACATCCGGGCGGCCATGTACTGGAAATGTTCAGTACGTTGCACCTGCTCAAATTAATCCCTAGCTTTGAGGACGAGACCCAAGCGCTTGCCAGCTTCCAACCGCAGGCACAGCTCCACAAACTCATCCCCTTTAGAGATTCTACTCACCGCTAGGCTAAGGGAAGCATCACTGCGGCCAGGGGAAATCGATGGCGTGCTTTCACTCTTCGGTCATGGAGTCCCCGCAGGTTAGGATTGAAATGCGGTAGAGGAAGGGAGCCTGATTCTACACCGATGCGGCAGGTGATACACTTCGCGCACGCTGACACATATTTTTGCTAATGTAACTTGGGTGGGGGTCGGACACTTTTTGTCCGCTATTTTAACTCCACTCATCGGAGGAATTGTTGCCTATATCGCGTGGCAGCAGTTCACGGTCAATCGTCGGCAGCATCGGCTTGCGCTCTTTGAGAAGCGCCTCGCGATCTACAACTTCACGATGAAAATGCTCGCAACGGCCATGAGGTCGGCCGACCCCACACACGAGGAAGGCTTTCAGTTCATGAGGGACACACGCGACCACGAGTTCCTGTTCGGGCCGGAGGTCACTAAATTCCTAAACGACATTTACAGCAAGGCCGTGAAGCTGCACGCGCACCAAGCGGAGAACAACCCCGAAACTGCCTTGCAGCGGACCGAGCTCATGACGTGGTTCGAGGGCCAGATGGGCGAGGCAAGGAAGGTATTCCTGCCGTATCTGGATTTTAGGAAGCCGTAGCTAGGGGGGTGCCACGAGAGAGGCCATTCTTACGCCTGCAAGCCCGTTGCATCTCGGGGCCTTAGAGGTGGTCATCTCGCCAAGTACTATTGACCGACGCAATTTTAGGGGTTTACTTTTGCGGAGTTATGCGCCACGGGCTAACACCGACGCCCCTACCTCCTCCACGTTGGGTTGTGAGTTGTCGCGTTTGCTCCAAATCCATCGTTCAGTCCTACATAGGCCGCGAGTACAGTCCTGAAGACTGTCCCAACCCTAAGGAGCCCGTGGTTCCCCGCGAAGGCATAGAGTTAGAGTGTCCGAAGTGCAGAACAAAAGCCGTTTACTACCGCGAAGACCTCCGCTTCCATGGCTGGCTTTGATTCTGTTTGATTATGCGGGGCATCTGGCAAAGCGTTCGAGGCTCAAAGATGGCGCGAGGGGAAGCGTTGTCGGAGCGGGGAACCGATGGCGCTTCCCACTCCAAAATAGAAAGGAAAAGGATGAATGGGTTTGAAAGCGTCTTCACTTGCCAACGTCTGAAAAATGAAAATTCCGAACCAACAGCTTCGATTGCAGTAGCTCTTGTCGGTTGAGCGTTCCTGATTTATCCCGGTCGAGTCTATCGAACTCCGCTTCCATGAACTTCATCCATTCCTGCTTAGAAATTTTGCCGTCCTTGTCCGTGTCCATCTGAAGCAGCAACTCTCTGACGTTCTCGTTTTCGAGCGTAGCTTTAGCGGGCCGTACCTTTGGAACGGATGCCTTCTGCGCGAAGGCCGTGCCAGCCAGAGAACACATGGCAATCATCCACGAGATCAGCATATTTCGGCGCGTCATTGTGACCTCCTCTTTGGAAAGGGGCTTCCCGGATCGGGTCGCCCTGCCGCAATAGTACTCTTCGGACCCGGATACACAAGATTCAATTCATTGGCTTGCCCGAACTCCACTTCCGCGATGCGCACCAGATAGCGTATTGGCGGCGGAAGCGAGAGAGGCCATTTTCACGCCTGCAAGGTTGGCGAGCGGGTGAACGTGATCCCGCTTCTCTTACAAAAGCGATTTTAGCCGCTCAAGGACTGCCTCTGCGACCTCGGGAATAGTGACTGGCTTTTCGTTATGGCTTAGGGGGTGTTCGTCGTCGCCGCGGTTAAGCTCAAAACTCTCCTTAATGCTGCCCGTGACATCTATGCCCATGACAGACTTATGGAGTTGAATCTCTTTTGCGACTCTCTTTGGCCCGTGTGCTTGCTGAACACGTAGTTTGTATTGGTCACCTGAGAAGGAGGATTGTTCATCTGGGAAAAAAGCGGAAATGCTCTTTTCACGCTTTGCTTGAGCCTTGATCTCGTTCCAGATGCGGACCAATAAGTCGTCTGCGCTGCCATCTCTAACTGCGGCCCTGACATCCAACTCTCGTTTTTTGCGCTCCGCGTCCATAGGGCTAGAAGCCAAGTTTAGCTGCGTTGTTGGGGTCGGCAGTTTTGAAGGGCCCGACGAATTTAAGGGAGGCCCGATCTTCAGCGAGCCGCTCACCACCTGGTTAAACTTCTGCTGCTCCCATAGTAGTTTGAGGCTTTCCGCTTCGCGCGTCCGTCTGGACTCCTGCTGCTCCATAATTTCGGTTTGGCGCTTCGTGTAGCGGAAGGACAAAATGCTGATGAGAATGGCGGCTATAGAGAGAATCAGTGAGATTGCCGCTAGCAGCATTTCCTGACGATTTTACGCTTTGAGAGCCTCAGACTCCACTACTTCCACTTCGATGGGCTGGCTTTGATTCTATTTGATTTTGCGGGGCATCTGGCAAAACGTTTGAGACTGGCGGACTGAGGGCCTTGGCGCTTAACTCAGCGAGCTTCGCAAACTCCTCATCCGTCAGGTGTGAATACTTACCTGGCGTCCAATGCGCGTGTAGAACGCTGCCAGAGACGCTGAGAGCCTGCGCGGGACGCCTCCAAGCGCGATCCCACAAATCCGCAAGAGTACGCTGTTTTAGCGTCAAACTGCCCTTCGAGAAATGTCCTTGATAACCTTCTCCACGTCCACGGTCGTCAAGACTTCCTGAGCCGTAGCGGGCGTGAGGCGCGAGACCATCCGCTTCACCAGATCGGGCTTCCGGCCAGCGCCAGCGCGTTTCCCGCCGTGCTGCTTTTTGATTGGCTTTGAATCGGTTGAGTCGGGCTGAGGGGCCACTTCTGGCGCTGTGACGGCCTGCTCCGTTTGCTGTTCACTCTGCATTTGACTCTCGGACCCTTCGCGGATACGTCCTACCCATGCGGACATAAGCATTTCAATGTAGAAGTTTTCATTTGCCGCGCTCATGCGCATATTTCTGAACCTAACCAAAAGAACCTGCCCGAGGATACTGAGTTGGCCGAATTTTTCGACAGCGTGTTCGGCCCGAAATTGTCCGTGTAATTGTCCGTGAACTGTGTACAAAGCCAGCCAAAGCCAGCCTAAAACTTTTCGCTTGGCGCGTTGATTTCATTGGTTCCTGTTGTACCGCGTGTACTGGCGTGTAGCGCATTTTCCACCCACGAACCAGAAGGTCGGGAGTTCGAGTCCCCCCGGGCGCGCCACCCCTTAGTCATCTATACCAATGTCCAGTATTAACCCGGCATTCTGTCAGCACATCGTAGGCCTCCCGGGCCTTCGGTCATTGCAATTTACTTGACGTATCTCTCGTTCAAGAGGAAACTCTATCGACCTCATATCACCATGGGGTGCGAAGTTTGTTGCCGTAGACATTCAGCGTTAGACGTCGATGACTTGAAAGAACAGTGCGCGATCCACTGTCCCCTGATCGCAAGGGTCCCCTCAATAAGACTGATCAACGGACCAGAGGTAGCCATGGCCCCAGCCCAGTTACATGCGTTGCCCTTATTAAGCAAACATTCAAAAAAGCCGTGGATGACCAGACGGCTCGGGGGCGAACTGCTGGCGGCCGCGGCCTTGGCAGTGATGATGTGTTCGCCGGTACGCGCGCAGGTGACGGGCCAGAATGTCAACATGGTCTCCGGCACGAACTGGACCAATGGCGACCCATTTCTGCAGAGACAGAACGAGCCTTCCATCGCCGTCTCTTCGCGCAACACTTCACATCTCCTCGCGGGTTCAAATGATTATCGCACCGTGGATCTTCCGGGGCTCCTGGGCATTGATGAACGCGGCGATGCCTGGCTGGGCCTGTTCAAATCGTTTGACGCCGGCCGGACCTGGCAGAGCACACTTCTCCCCGGCTTCCCCCTCGATGGCTCTCCTCAGGGACTAGCTTCGCCAATTCATGGGTTTCAGGCGGCATCGGATCCGGTGGTTCGCGCGGGCACGAATGGCCTCTTTTACTACGCGGGGCTGGCTTACAACCGCGGCACAAATCCGGCGAGCGCCATCTTTGTCTCGCGATTCATCGACTTGAACAACAAGGAAAACGGTGACGCCGGCTTCGAGAACGGCTCCATGACCAATCTCGCGCCGCGGGACACGATCAAGTACATCAATACAATGGTGATTGACACCGGAAATGCAACGGAGTTCCTGGACAAACCGTGGCTGGCGGTGGATATTCCGCGCGGTGGCGCCACGTGCAAAATATCCGTCAACCAAGATGGACAGACCGTGACCCAATCCATCCCGGCCGGAGCGGTTTACGCAACTTATACGGTATTCGTCTCCAGCCCTACGATCCAGCGTTCGGCTATTCTTTTCAGGAAGTCGACCGACTGCGGCGCAACCTGGAGTTCTGTTCGCACTCTCAGCAATAATAACGAGACTCTTGTAGACGCGGAACATCAAGGCACCGTCATCGCCATTGACCCCAGCGTTCCGGCCAGCCAGCCCGCAAGGATTTATGTCGCCTGGAGGCGCTTTGCGACCCTGCAGGACCCCGATGACGCGCCTACCATTTTTATTGCCAAATCCGTGGACGGGGGAAATACGTGGTCGGGGCCGTTCCCGGTCGTAGTCTTCCCCACATCCTGCGTCACGATTCCCAACGGCATAGGTTGCCCATTTGACCAGCCCTTCACCACTGCCTCCTTTCGCAGCAACGGTTACCCGGCGTTAACGGTGGACGCTAGCGGGCGCGTTTATGTGGCGTGGTCGCAACGCGACTCCAAGGGTGATGGCAAGATCATGGTCGGAGTTTCGGCCGACGGCAAGTCCTTCCCTGCGGGTAGTATTTCCCCGGTGGATCTAGGCCCAGTGACCGATGATAACGGTCAGCCCTTCTCTAACCTTTCCGGCCGCGGCAGTCAGCTGATGCCGAGTCTGAATTTTGCTGCTGGCAAACTGACGCTTGCTTACTACGATCTGCGCCAGGATCATACGACCGGAACGTTCCTGCAGGCGCCGGACCCAAGCTGTGATCCGCTGATCATCCTCCCTTGTGGTTTGGGAGCGCAGTATTTCGAGGCGCGCACGCTCGAAGGCGAACTGGCTTCGCCAAATTCCAACAACAACCCTGCAGTTTTTAGTCCTTACGTTACCGATTCGGCGCCGCCACTTGCCGTCCGCCGGCACACCATTGATCTCATGGGCGCGGAAGCCATCCCTTTGCCTGGAGCGACGACGGCGGTCCCCCCATTCAAGACCTTTCGAGTTTCACATTACGAATTCGGCTCCATCCCGCAGTTGTTCACGGATGTGGAGCAGATCCAGTTCAACGCGCCCAACCTGCCGTTGTTCGTTGACGGCACAGCTCCGTTCATGGGCGACTACATCGACCTTGCGGGCACCCCACAAATCGCTCCCAACGGTGAAGGTGGGTGGACCTTCAACACCAGTCCCACGTCAAATCCTATCTTTCACGCTGCCTGGACGGACAACCGCGACATCGTTCCTCCCGCAGATGGCAATTGGCAGAATTACACACCGCCCATCTCCGCCTCCAATCCAGGCAGCCAACCGAGTAAGTTCAACCCCTCCACCACCCCTCCGGCCTGTGTTGTTGGGCAGACGGGCATGCGCAACCAGAACATTTACACGGCCGAAATCAGCCAGGGCGTTATTTTAACGTCGCCTCAGACTTCCAAACCGGTCCTCACACCTGCGGGACAACCTATCCAGCGCGAATTCGTCGTAGAAGTGCGTAACGCTACCAATGCCGCGCGTAGCTTCCTGCTGACCATCCCCAGCCAACCCGCAACCGCCACCGCCTCGTTTCTGCAATTCTCGCTTCAGACATCGCAGTCCGTAAAGATCAATGCCTTTTCTTCCCAATCGGTGGCCGTTTTTGTCGTGGCAAACCCAGGAAGCACGATTGCGTTTCCGAGCGTCCTGGTTACCGCAACAGAAAACGATGGCGGTACTCCGCCTCTAACAGGCTCACTGTTGCTGAATCCGGATCCGACCAATCCCGCGCTTACCAGTCCTGACAACGCTCTCGTCGGTGGGAATCAAGTCGCCGTAAACGAGTTTTATAATCCCGGAGTTGCAAGTCCTGGAGTCGCGAGTCCTGGCGTGGCAAGTCCTGGAGTCGCAAGCCCGGGGGTCGCTAACCCCGGCGTGGCCAGTCCTGGTGTCGCGAGTCCTGCGGTGGTGACGGCGCTCAATCCGGGCGTAGCCAGTCCTGGCGTTGCAAGCCCAGGAGTAGCCAGTCCCGGCGTAGCTAGTCCCGGACTTGCAAACCAGGCCGTCACGGACGCGAGTTATTCGATCACTAACGAGGGAAATACCAGCGCGGCCTATACTGTGCAGCTTTTCCAGTCGGCTCCGTTCCCCGCAGGGGCCAAGTTTCAAATCATTTTGAGCAAGCTCTACTTTACGACCCAGGCCACGGGCTGCCAGCTGCAACAGGTCGCAAACAACGCCATCATCGCGAACGTTACCAACCCCGCTTTCGTCACGAATCCCAGCCAACTTGGGAACCCCGGTGTGGCAAGCCTCGGAATCCAAACACCGACCCTTAACCTGGCGCCCGGGGAGTCCGGCCAGGTCACCATCCGTTCCAATCTGACGCCCACCCAGGTCACGAATCTCGTCCTGCCGAACCTGAGTCCCGTCGTGGTTTCGCAAGCTGTGAATACTGTAAGTGTGCAGCAAGGTATACTCACGCCGCCAATCAATTTGGTCCTTACGACCGTTTCGCTTCCTACCGGAGTAACCACCCAGCCTTACAACGCCACTCTCACGGCCATTGGCGGCAATTCGGGTCCGCTTACCTGGTCCATTATTTCTGGCTCTTTGCCTCAGGGCCTCCAGTTGAATTCGTCGACTGGCGCCATCACAGGCACTCCAACAACGACGGGAACGTTCCCCTTCACCGCCCAGGTCACCGATACGGGCACACCGCAACATATCTCTACCCGCAATCTTTCTATCATTGTCGTGGCGCCGGTCTCGATCACCACGCCTTCGCCTACATTGCCGAACGGATTCACCGGTGTCTCTTACACACAGAGTTTTTTGGCCATCGGCGGCGTACCGTCATATACGTGGGCCAGCACAGGCACGCTGCCGCCTGGCCTGACGCTCTCAAGCGGCGGAACGTTGAGCGGAATTCCGACCACTCCGGGAAGCTTCCCCTTTACTATCACCGCGACGGATTCGATCGGTCTGGTCGCATCGGCGCAGTACACCATTGTGGTGACCAACGGCCTCCCGCAAGGCGCGACGCTGACCTTCCTCGTGCAGCCGAGCAATGCACAGGGCTCGCAGGTCATCGCACCGCCCGTCCAAGTGCAACTGCTTGACGCGACAGGAGCCGCGATCCCCAATGTGCCGCTCTCTCTTGCCGTCGCGAACCAGGCGTGCGCGTCGGCTCATCTTTTCGGAACGCTGATCGCGACGACGAGTGCAAACGGCGTCGCGAGCTTCTCCAATCTCAGCATCGACCGTGGCCAACTCGGCTACACGCTTGCCGCAACCGCCGCAAACCTCTCCGCCGTTTCAAATCCGTTCACCGTCAGCGGCTTCTGCCCGACTGGCAATCTCTCGACTCCTCGCGAAATTCACACTGAAGTTTTGCTGCCTAATGGCAAGGTTCTAATTGCGGGCGGCTTTGATACAACCGGCGCAGTGGTGAATACAGCCGAACTATATGACCCGGCAACTGGCACCGTCTCCCCAACCGGAAACTTGGTTGGCACTGGGCGCGCATACCACGCAAGCGTCTTGTTGCCTGGTGGGCAAGTGCTCTTGATCGGTGGCGTCGATACTGCCGGCAACCCCCTGGCTTCGGCGGAGCTATACAATCCAGTCTCAGGAACGTTCACGACCACGGGCAGCATTGCGCAAGCGCGGGCCAGAATTCCAGCGGTCGTCCTGGCTGATGGCAGAGTTCTTGTCGCAGGCGGCTTCAGCAGCACTGGGGTCCTTTCCACCGCCGAAATATACAATCCAGCGACGGGGATGTTCACACCGACGGGAAGCCTTAATGTGGCGCGCGAACGCCAAACGATGACGCTACTTCCCAATGGGACAGTTTTGATCGCTGGAGGCCGTAACACAAGTAGTGGGACGAACACTGCTCTCGCAAGCGCGGAAATTTTTGATCCTACTGCGAACGGTGCCGTCGGAGCCTTCACCGCTATCGGCAATATGAACAGCCCGCGTGACGAAGCAAGGGCTGTCCTACTCTCCAATGGCACGGTCCTCGTGGTTGGAGGCTTTGCGAGTTATCAGACGGCCCTCTCCAGTTCCAGCGCGGATATTTTCAATCCCGCGACGAATACGTTCACGTTGTCCGCCAACAACATGAGCGTCGCGCGCGCGCACCCAACGGCGACTCTCTTGCCGGATGGAACCGTGGTGGTCGCAGGCGGTGTCCCTGACACCGGGGCGACTACGCCTTCCACCACTTCTGCGGACATCTTCAACCCAGCAAACGGGACATTTGCGGCCACCGGGCCCATGAGCGCTCAGCGCGAATTTGCACGAGACGTTCTCCTGCCCAACGGGAACCCCCTGGTTTCTGGCGGTGACGACGGCGTAACCACCTCCTCCAGCCAGGA